>CAMCMZ010000026.1 GCA_945876185.1 Candidatus Kuenenia stuttgartensis
ACTCGCCCAGGAGCAAAATACCCTGCGCCACCCACAGCGCTGATGGCCATGTCCAACCACTCGTTGCTTCAACCCGCGGCGTAACGCCACTCACCGCGCTGGATGGGGCACGTTCACGCCGCGGCTTGAAGCAACGCTATGCATTTTCAGCGGGACGCTGTCCCGCCACGCCCTGCCAGGGCTCTGCCCTGGACCCGGATTGCCCGGAAGAGCGAAACCACGCGTCCCTGCGGGGGACACGCGTTTGCCCGTTTGTGCGGGGCAGCGTTTTCAGCTTTCAGCGGGACGCTGTCCCGCCAGCGTTTTCAGCGGGACGCTGTCCCGCAACGCCCTGCCAGTGCTCTGCCCTGGACCCGGATTGCCCGGAAGAGCGAAACCACGCGTCCCTGCGGGGGACACGCGTTTGCCCGTTGGTGCGGGGCAGCGTTCTCAGCTTTCAGCGGGACGCTGTCCCGCCAGCGTTTTCAGCGGGACGCTGTCCCGCAACGCCCTGCCAGGGCTCTGCCCTGGACCAGGATTGCCCGGAAGAGCGAAACCACGCGTCCCTGTGGGGGACACGCGTTTGCCCGTTGGTGCGGGGCAGCGTTCTCAGGTTTCAGCGGGACGCTGTCCCGCCGGCGTTTTCAGCGGGACGCTGTCCCGCAACGCCCTGCCTGGGCTCTGCCCTGGACCCGGATTGCCCGGAAGGGCGAAACCACGAGTTCCTGAGGAGGACACGTGGTTGCCCGTTTGTGCGGGCCTGGTCTGCCAGCCTTTCTGGTAAAACGCTTGCGTCTGGGACCGCCGGTTTGCAACCGGCCGTTGGTCACATGGCGATCCGGCCAAGGCCGGAAAGACCAGGTAACGGCAGTGTAATCGAAGTCAGCCTTGGCTGGATCGCCGGCCACCCAGTGCAAATCGCCAATTCCCAGGCCAGGCCAAAGACCCCGGAGACGACCGATAAACGAGGCTCAGTCCGGGATCGCGGCAGTTCAGCCGAGGGCGGCCTTGGCCTGGGCGACCACGCCGGCGAAGGCGGCGGGCTGGTGGATGGCGAGTTCGCTCAACTGCTTGCGGTCCAGACGGATGTCGGCCTTCTGCAGGCCGGCGATGAGGCGGCTGTAGGGCACGCCGAGGGCGCGGCTGGCGATACCGATGCGCTTGATCCAGAGGGCGCGGAACTGGCGCTTCTTTTCCTTACGCCCGCGGAAGGCCATCTGTTCGGCGCGACGGACGGCCTCGCAGATGACGCGGTACATCTTGTGACGACCGCTGTAGAAGCCGCGGGCGCGCTTCTTCATCCGCTTGATCATCTGGTGGCGCGAGGCGCCATTGTAGGCACGCATGGGATACCTTTCGTTGCTGGCCCGCGTCCGGTGTGGACGTGGAGAGGCTGGGGTGGCCTACTTGGTGGACGCTGCTGTTGCCGTCACGGTGACGGACGGCAGCGGGGAAATCACTTGGGCTTGGCGGCCTTGGCCTGGAAGGCGGCGCGCACGCGGCGGACCACGCCCCATGAGGTCGAGGTGGTCTTCTTGCCCAGATTGCGCATCCGCTTCGGCGAGCGGTCGGCCAGGAGGTGGCGCACGCCGCACTGCGTCCGCACGACCTTGCCGTTGCGGGTGAGGCGGAGGCGGGTCTGGCTGGCCTTGTGCGTCTTCATCTTCGGCATGGTGGGCTCCGGGGCTGCGACTGAGGGGGGCGGAGTGTCAAGCGAAGCCGGGAAATGCAAGCGTCCCTTCGGACGTTCGCCGTCGCGGCGCCCTCGATGGAGGCGATCCTGGTCCTGGCCGTCTCCGCGTCGATCGTTGCCGCACAGCGCGGAGCGACCCGGCATTGCCCCCGATCGCAATTCCCCCACCCTGCCGGCCCATGCGGGAAACCACGGTTTTGATCCAGGGATTGGGCCTGATGGGCGGCAGTCTGGCGGCGGCGCTGACCGCAGCCGGCTGGAAGGTCCTGCTGGCGCACCGCCGGCCAGAGGTCGCCCGCGCAGCGGCGGCGCGCGGCTGGGGCACGGCAATTCCCGACCTGACCCAGGCTGTTGACGCCGGCATCGCGGTGGTCTGCACGCCGGTCGAGACCATCGCTGGACTTGCGCGTGAAATAGCCACGGCGACCGGGGCGGTGGTCACCGACGTGGGTTCGACCAAGGCCGGCATCGTCGCGGAGCTCGCGGACCTCGGCGCCGCTGGGCGCTTCGTCGGCAGCCATCCGATGTGCGGCAGCCATCTGCAAGGGCTCGATCACGCCGATCCGCTGCTGTATCAGGGCCGCACGGTGGTGGTGACGGCGACGCCCGCGACCCCGCCGGCCGCCGCCGCGCGGATCCGGCGCATGTGGCAGGCGGTCGGCGCGCGCGTGGTCGATCTCGATCCCGCCACGCACGACGTGGCAGTGGCGTCGGCTTCGCATGTGCCGCACGTGCTTGCGAGTGCGACGGCGGCGAACCTGGCGCCCGAGGCGGCGGCGCTGTGCGCTGGCGGCTTCCGCGACACGACCCGGGTGGCGGGTTCGAGCGCCGAGCTGTGGACAGGGATCCTGCTCGCCAACCGCGCGGCGGTGGGCAGTCAGTTGGCGGCGGTTCAGGAGCGACTGGAGCAATTGCGCGCGGCGTTGGTCCGCGACGACCACGCGGCGGTCACCGCCTGGCTGGAGGCCGGCCGGTTGGGTCGGCAGCGCTACGAAGCCGCCCTTGCACCAGGGAATGCGGCCAGCGTAGCCGAAGCGCTCAGCGAGTAGCCATCACCGGGATTTCTTCTGCGCCTTGGACTTCTTGGGCGGTTCCTGCGCTGGTTCAGCCTCGACCGCGATGCCGACCTCGGCCAGCACGCGGTGCTGCTCGGCCCACATTGCGGCCCGGTCGCGTGGATCGACGTCGTCGTGGCCAAGCAGGTGCAGGACGCCGTGGACGACGTAGAGCGCGAGTTCGTGCGCGGTCGGGCGGTTGCGGCGGGCGGCTTCGAGACGGGCGATGTCGAGGCAGATCGCGAGGTCGCCCAGGCGCAGACGGCCGGTCTCGGGATCATCGGTGCCATCGGGGAAGGTCATCACGTCGGTGGCGCTGGCCTGGCGGAAATGGGTGCGGTGCAGCCGGCGTGACTCGCCCGCATCCACCAGGCGGACGACAAGCTGTCCGCCGTGCATGCCGTCCGCCGCCAAGGCCGCATCGACTGCGGCGGCGACCAGGCGTGCGTCCCATTCACCGGCAATGAGTTGGGCGTCGTCGACCAGGTCGATCAGGCAGCCGCGCCGACGCGGAACGCGGTTCGTAGCCGGCTTTCGCGTTTTCGTCGCGACCACCGGTGGGGTGGCGCGACGTGGCGCTGTCGTTTTGGCGGTCGAGCGCGAACCTGAGGAGGACGGGCGAGCAGCGGATCTGGTCATGCGCGGTACCGTGCGGCGCCAGGCCGCGATGCAACCCGCCCAAGGCCATCTGCCCAGATCCGCCTCCATCCCGGCCCGATTTGGGGTCGGGAATCCAGCGACAGGACCGGACTTGCAATCCGCGACTGCCACTCATGCTGCGCGGCCCCCTTGGAATTCCCCGGATCCCGAACCCATCCGGGCTTCAATCCTGGCGTAGAGGAAACGCACTCATGGCTCGCATCACCGGCCCCCGCCTTCGCATTCTGCGCCGTCTCGGCCTGGAATTGCCTGGTCTGACCACCAAGACTCTTACGCGCCGTCCCTACCCCCCGGGCATGCACGGACCCACCAAGCGTAACCCGAAGGTCAGCGAATTCTCGCTGCGCTTGAAGGAGAAGCAGAAGCTCCGCGCCCACTACGGCGTGAACGAGCGCGGCCTGCGTCGGATCTACCTGCGCGCCTACCGCATGCCGGGCGACACCGGCCGCAACCTGCTCCAGCTCCTGGAATCGCGCTTCGACAGCCTAGTCTGGCGCGCCGGCCTGACCCGCACCATCCCGCAGGCCCGCCAGCTCATCACCCACGGCAACATCAATCTTGGCGGACGTCGCGCCAAGAGCCCGGGCCAGACCCTGGCGATCGGTGACTCGTTCCAAGTCCGCGAGTCCGCGCGCAATCGCGAGGACATCCGCGTCACCGTGAACGGCCCGGTATTGGAACGTCCGTCGGGCCTCAAGGTCGACCTCGACACCCTGACCGTCACCGTCGAAGCCCTGCCCGGCCCCGAGCAGGTTCCCTTCCCGGTGAATATCCAGAAGGTCATCGAGTTCTTCGCCAAATAAAAATCGCCATTGCACCCCATCTGCGGCGTTGGTCGTCAGTCATGTGGCGCTGCCACACTCCTTTCTCCCGCCTTGCATCTGGGGTACACTTGCGATTTTTCTGTAAATTCTCGGCGTAGTTGTTCTGGCGGGCCGAGTGTGGCCATTACGACCCAGTAACCAATCGACTGAACTGTCGATTCCTGATTAGAGCGAAGCACCCCGGAGAGTCCCTCCGGGGTGTTCCGTTTCCCGTCCCGATCCCGTCGCTAGGCTGCGGCCATGCCGACCTACGTCTACGAAACCATCCCCGCCGACACGAAGACCTCGCCACGCCGCTTCGAGGTGGAACAGCGGATGAGCGCTGCCGCGCTGACCCACGATCCCGAATCCGGCTTGCCGGTGCGCCGGATCATCAGCGGCGGCATCGGGTTCATCGGCGCCGCCAAGGACCAGAGCCCGTCGCCTTGCGGCATGGGCGCCTGCGGATCGAGCGAATGTCCGCTGCCGCCGCCCAGCCACACCTGCGGCGCGGGGTGCTCGCACTGAAGACGAAAAAGCCAGCGATCGGATCCCGATCGCTGGCTTAGTGATTCCTTTGCTACGGTGGCGGCCAACCGCCGCTGACCGTCAGTAGGTCTTGGTGTCGATGAAGCCTTCGAGCTTCCGGCTGCGGATCGGGTGCTGGAGCTTCTTGATCGCCTTGGCTTCGATCTGGCGCACGCGTTCGCGTGTGACGTTGAAGCGGCGGCCGACCTCTTCGAGGGTGTAGGTGTAGCCGTCGCCGATGCCGTAGCGCAGGCAGATGATTTCGCGCTCGCGGTCGGTGAGGGTGTCGAGCACTTCCTGGATCTTCTCCTTCAACAGTTCGTTGGAGGAGATGTTGGCCGGGTTCTCGGCGCTCTTGTCTTCGAGGAAGTCGCCGAAGTAGCAGTCGTCGCTGTCGCCGATCGGGCGGTCGAGGCTGATCGGGTGCTTCGAGACGCGGATCACGCGCTTGCATTCCGCCACGCTGATGCCGGCGCGCTCGGCGACCTCTTCGATCGTCGCCTCGCGGCCGGTGTCCTGCAGGATGTCCTTCTGGATCTTCCGCAGCTTGCCCATGGTCTCGATCATGTGGACCGGGATGCGGATGGTGCGGGCCTGGTCGGCGATGGCGCGGGTGATGCCCTGGCGGATCCACCACGTCGCATAGGTCGAGAACTTGTAGCCGCGCTTGTATTCGTACTTCTCGACCGCCTTCATCAGGCCGGCGTTGCCTTCCTGGATGAGATCGAGGAACGACAAGCCACGGTTGCGGTACTTCTTGGCGATCGAGACAACGAGGCGCAGGTTGCCGCAGGACAGCTTTTGCTTTGCTTCTTCATAGGCACGGAAGCGCTTCGAGACCAGGACGCAGCGTTCGATGAAGCGCTCGATCGGCTCACCGACCTGCTTCGAGATCGCGCCGATGTCCTGCTCCCGCTCTTTGACCACGCCTTTTTTCTTGCGATTCTGTTCGATTTCGCGGCGCAGGCGCAGCACCTTGCGACGCATGTCCAGCATCTCGTCCTTGACCTGGATGACGGTCTTGGCGTCGAGCTCCATTTCCTCCAACAGCCGGTAGGAGCGGGTCAGGCGGTTGCGGATGAGCTGGGTCGTGCGCAGATCGGTGTCGCCCTCGGCCAGCTTCGCGGTCAGACCTTCGATGTGCTTGACCAGGTTGTTGAGCGACGACAGATGGTTCGCGGCGCGATCGAGGTAGTCGTCACGCGACGGGCTGGAACCGTGGCTCTTGGCGTTCTTCTCCTGCTGCTCCTTGATTTCCTTCTGTTCCTCCACCCACTGGATGCCGCTGCGGATGGCTTCCGGCATGGTCATCACCTTGCGGCGGAAACCTTCACGGTAGATCTCGATGCGGCGAGCGAGGTCGATCTCCTGGAAGCGGGTCAGCAGCGGGATCTCGCCCATCTGCGACAGGTACATGCGGACCGGATCGTCGATCTTCTCACCGATCTCGACTTCGGTCTCGTCACCGGTCGCGGTGTAGCCTTCATAGGCGACCGTGCCTGGTTCCGATGGTTCACCGCCCTCACCGCCACCATCTTCGGCGGAAAAATCACCGTCGGCGCTTTCGGTGGATTCGACCAGTTCAATGCCCCGGCCTTCCAACTCCTCTAGGATCTCATCGAGCTTGGCCGGATCATTGAGCGCGTCCGGCAAGATGGCGTTGAGCTGATCGTAGGTGACCTGTGCCTTCTTGGCCTTGGTCGCGAGCTGCGCCACGACCTCCTTGATGGTCAGCGGCGCTGCATTCGACGGAGCAGCGGGCGCTGGGACTCCGTCCTCACGTTCGACGGACGTCGTCACGGGCTCGCTGGCGGGGGGGGTAGGGGTCTTGCTGCTGGCCATGATGACGGTCGATCCAGGGGCTTGCCGCGTCATGATACCGGCGCGGGAGCACAATTATATTGCGCCCACTGATGGAGCAAGACCGACGCTGGGGATACACGACAGCCGGCAGAAATCCGGTCCTGGCGAAAAACCTAGATTTGCGGAGGAAATCCGTCGCGACCCTCAATCCGGCCCGGGAACATACGAGCACTTGACTGAAAGACGACGACCAATCCGGAACCGGAGCGGCTCACGCGCGCTCCGGTTCCGGTGCGACCGTTCAGCAGCCCAGGATGCGGGCGATGACTTCGCGTGTGCCTTCGTCGGCCTCATGGACCGCGATGGCGAGATCGTCGCTCACCAGGCTGCCGACCACGTCGATCGCCTCGGCGAGGATGCCGGCGGGACCGCGCGACGCCTTAGGGGCGGCGGCCTTCGCCTTGCGCGCGGGCTTCGCTGCAGGCTTGCCGGCCTTTTTCGCCGGAGCAGCGGCCTTCTTCGCCGGGGCGGCGGCTTTCGCCTTCGCCTTGCCCGACGAGAGGGCGTCGATCTCGGTTTCCGAGACGCCCAGCCACTTCGCATACTTGCTGCGCGTGGCCTTGTTGGGTTTGGTGCCTTTGCGCAGCAAACCATCGAGGGAGGAATAGCCGACGCCGATGGCGTCAGCAACCGCACCGATCGAGGAGAGGCCGTCGGCCTTCTGTTTCTCGAGAATGGCGGTGGATAGTGGGGTACTCATGGGCGAAGCATACAATGCATATAGGATAATGTCCATGGAAGTTTCCGGGGACCACCGTTTCTACTTCCACCGATCCGGTCGGGGCGACTCTGCGGAAGCCGCTTTCTTTCCTGCGTCTTTGCCGGTGTACGCCCCCACTTGCCGATTAGCGAGGTTCGCCATGCTGCGATCCTTCGCCACCCCCGGACGTTTCCATGACCTACCTTGAACCGCTGATGCGCCGTAATTTCCTCGAATATGCTTCGGCGACGATCGTCGATCGTGCGTTCCCGGACATACGTGACGGCTGCAAGCCGGTCCAGCGCAGATTGTTGCACACGCTGTTCAATATGGACGACGGGAAGTTCAACAAGGTCGCCAATGTCATCGGGGAATGCATGAAGTTGCATCCGCATGGGGACGCCTCCATCGGGGATGCGCTGGTGGTGCTCGCCAACAAAGGTCGGTCGATCCTCAATGACAACCTCGGCTATTTCATCGAGCGCCAGGGGAATTTCGGCAACGAGGTGACCGGCGATGGTGCTGCGGCCGCACGCTACATCGAATGCCGACTGTCGCCCCTGGCCAAGGAGACCATCTTCAATCCGGCCCTGACCAAATTCGTGAAGAGCTACGACGGCCGGAATGATGAACCGGAATGGCTTCCCACAAAGTTGCCGGTCATCCTGATGCTGGGCACCGAGGGGATCGGAGTCGGCATGGCGACCACCATCCTGCCGCACAACCTGGGCGAACTCCTGCTCTGTCAGATCAAGATTCTCGACCATTGGCGCGAGAAGGGTTCTGAGGACACCCTGCCCCGGATGCGGATCTTCCCGGACTTCGTCCAGGGCGGCTTGATGGATGTGAGCGAATACGACGATGGTCGCGGCAAGGTGAAGCTGCGCGCCAAGATCGAGGAACTGGACGAAAAGACCGTGGTCATCCGCGAGATCCCGTTCGGCACCACCACCGATGCGCTGATGGCGTCGATCGAAACCGCAGCGGAAAAAGGCAAGGTCAAGATCTCGAAGATCGAGGACCGCACCGGCGAGCGGGTCGAGATCCTGCTGAACCTGGCGCGCGGCGCCTATGCCAGCGAGGTGATTCCGCAGCTGTACGCCTACACCGACTGCGAGGTCGGGGTGAACTCCAACATCGTGGTGATCCGCGAGCGCAAACCGGCGGAACTCACGGTGTCGCAGATCCTGGCCGCGTGCACGCGCGAACTCGTGCGCATCGTCAAGGCGGAACTCGAGCACGAACTCGCCGGACTCCTGGACAAGCAGCATCACTTGACGCTCGAACAGATCTTCATCGAGAACCGGGTCTACAAGCGCATCGAAACCGCGAAAACCGCCGAGGCGGTGGATGCGGCGGTGCGCACCGGGTTGGAGCCGTTCCGCGCATTGTTCATCCGCGACCTCACCGATCAGGATGTCGCGCGCCTATTGGACATCCGCATCAAGCGGATCAGCCAATGGGACATCGATCAGAACCGGCGCGACATCGATGACATCGTGCGCGCAATCGCGACGGCGAAGGCCAAGCTCAAGGACCTCACCGGTACCGCGATCGCGTGGATCCAGGGTATCCACGACAAGTACGCCAAGATGTTCCCGCGCCGCACCAAGGTGCGCGAACTGGAGGAAGTCGACAAGAAGGCGGTGGCGAATGCCAACATCCGCCTCGGCTTTGATTCCAGCACCGGTTTCTTCGGTTCATCCGTCAAGACCTATGACCGCGAACTGAAAGTCAGCGAATACGACCGCATCCTGGTGATCTTCCAGGATGGCATGTACAAGGTGATCGCCCCGACCGAGAAGACCGTGCTCGAAGGCAAGATCATCCACCTCGACGTCTTCGACCAGGAGAAAGGCTTCACCTTCACCTGCGTCTACCGCGACGGCGAAAAGATGCCCTGGGCCAAGCGAGTCACCATCCAGGGGTTCATCAAGGACAAGGAATACGAGCTGATCAAGGACCGCGACGGCCGCATCGACTGGCTGTCGACCCAGCCCGGCGGGATCTGCACCGTGCAATACATCCCTGCCAAGGGCCAGCGCGTGCACGAGAATACCGTCGATCTCGCGACCATCGATCCCTGCGGCCTCGGCGCGCGCGGCACCCGCCTCGGCGACAAGCCGACCTCCAAGATCGTGGTGGCGAAGAACCCGTAAACCTAAAAATCGCAATAGCGCCCCACCTGCTGCGTTGGTCGTAGTCTGCTGGCGCTGCCACACTCCTTCCTCCCGCCTTGCATCTGGGGCACTCTTGCGATTTTTCTATGGGAATTAAGGCAGGAAGGGACGGCGGGGCAAGCGGTGGAAAACGCAGAGACCGTCCGGGAATTCCCGGACGGTCTCTGCGTTTTGTCTTTTTCCTTCTAGCCTTTCGGCGCACCATGCGGCGCGCGTCAGTCGGCTGACATCAGGCGATCAGCCGACGTCCTTCATGGACAGGCCGATCTTGCGCGTCTCGAGGTCGACGTTGATGACCTTGACGTTTACTTCCTGGCCGATGGTCAGGGCGGCCTCGGGGTTGGCCGCCGCCTTGGCGTCCATCTCCGAAACGTGGAGCAGGCCTTCGAGGCCTTCCATGATGTCGATGAACACGCCGAAGTTGGTGACCTTGGTTACCTTGCCGACGCAGGGGGTACCCTTCTTCAGCTTCTGCGGGATGTCGCTGACCCAGGGGTCGGCGGTCATCTGCTTGAGGCCGAGCGAGATGCGCTGGCGTTCCTTGTCGATCTCCAGGACGGTGCAGGTCAGGACCTGGTCCTTCTGGAATTCGGTCGACGGATGGGTGACCTTCTTGGTCCAGCTGATGTCGTTGACATGCAGCAGGCCTTCGATGCCGGGTTCGACCTCGATGAAGGCGCCGTAGGTGGTCATGTTCTTGACCTTGCCGGTGACCTGCTTGCCCGTCGGGTAGCGATCCTTGATCGTATCCCACGGGTTGTTCTCGGCCTGCTTCATGCCGAGCGAGATCTCCTGCTTCTCGTGGTCGATCTCGAGGATCATCGCCTTGACCTTGTCGCCGACCTTCACCACTTCGTTCGGGTGGGTGACGGTGCGGGTCCAGCTCATCTCGCTGACGTGGACGAGGCCTTCGATGCCGTCTTCGAGCTTCACGAAGGCGCCGTAGGTCATCAGGTTGACGACCGCGCCCTCGTGGGTGGAGCCGATCGGGTAGCGTTCGCCGATGCCTTCCCACGGGTTGCGGGTCTTCTGCTTGAGGCCCAGGCTGATGCGGCCGCGCTCGCTGTCGTAGTCGAGGACCACGATCTCGATGTGCTGGCCGATGTGGACCACTTCGCTCGGATGGTTGACCCGGCCCCACGACATGTCGGTGATGTGGAGCAGGCCGTCGAGGCCGCCGAGGTCGATGAAGGCGCCGAAGTCGGTGATGTTCTTGACCACGCCTTCGCGCAGGTCGCCGACGTGCAGTTCCTTGACCAGGTTCTCGCGGTTCTTCTTGCGCTCTTCTTCCAGGACCTTGCGGCGCGAGACCACGATGTTCTTCCGTTCGGCGTCGATCTTGATGATCTCGGCCTCAACGGTCTGACCGATGTATTCGCCGACGTCGGGCGCACGGCGCAGATCGACCTGCGAGGCGGGCAGGAAGACCGGCACGCCGATGTCGACCAGCAGGCCGCCCTTGATCTTGCGCAGGACCTTGCCTTTGACGCGGTCGCCTTCTTTGTTGGCGCCCAGGACCTGGTTCCAGCCGATCTGGAGGTCGGCCTGGCGCTTGGACAGGGCCAATTCGCCATTCGGCTTCACCTCGACGACCATGACCTGGACCTTGGTGCCGACCGGCACCTCGGCTTCGTTGAATTCTTCCTTGGGGACGCAGCCTTCGGACTTGTAGCCGATGTCGACGACGATGTCGTCATTGTGGTGGCCGACCACGAAGCCGGTCACGATCGAGCGGGCTTCGAACTGGTCCTTGCCGCCGGTGCCGATGCTGGCGGCGATGAGCTTGTCGGCGTCGGGGCCGTAGGCGGCCTCGAGCTCGCTCGCCATCAGCACGTCGTCGACGACGTTGATGCGGGGGGTACGGATTGACATGTGTTTTCCCTGATTTCCCCCGTTGTCCTGGCGTCTGGGCCCGCCGGCCGGGGATCTGTGGCACGTCCGGCGGGAACCGGGGGCCTGGGTGGTGCTCGTGGCCCGCCGGGAACACCCCGGAAAGCAGCAGCGAGCGGTGCAGAGGGCCGGCAGGCTAGCGGTCGAAAGCCGATGTCAAATGCGGAATCGGCTCGCCCGGCTGAAATCAGCGCCTTCGCGGGACGGTGACCCCAGGTGTAAGCGAAGTGGTCAGCGCAGGAAATCGAGCAGGCTGGGTTGCAGGGATTTCGCTCCGGCCTGAAGGCCGGCCTCAAGCGCGACCTGGGTCAACTGCATCTTGGAGATGGTGTCGGGCAGATCGACGTCCTCGGCTTGGCTGATCAGCGATCCGAGGAACACCTTGGCGTTTTCAAGTTGCGACTGGGTGAGTTCCAGCCGGCTGACCCGGCCGCCCATGCCGCCTTGCAGGTTGTTCACCTGGTTGTGGATGCCGTCGATGGTCGAGACCAGGCCGCTGATAGTCTGGGCATCGTTGCTGGTGAGGGCATCCCGCAGAGTCACTAGGGCGCTGAAGATGTCGTTCGTGCCCTTGAAGAGGTCGTAGCCGTTCTGGTTCACCGCCACCGAGGCCGAGGCCCCGATTTTGACCTCGAAGGTGTCGAGGTTGCCGATGTAGTCGACCCGGCTGCGGTCGCTCGCGACCTGGAAAGGCTTGGTCTGGGTCGCGGTGCCGGCGAAGACGAAGCGGCCGTCCTGCTCGGTGTTGGCGAGATCGACCATGCGCGTCAGCAGCGAATCGACGCTGGTGGCCAGGGCCCTGCGGCTGGCCGCGTCCTGCGACCCGTTGGCACCCTGGATGGCGAGCTGCTTCACCTGATCGATGGTGTTCGACATCTCGCTGAAGGTCGAATCCGACGCGCCCATGAACGACAACGCCTTCTGGATGTTGTCGAGGTACTTGGCGTCGGCCTTCAGCTCGGAGCGGTACCCCATCGCCGACTTGGCGGCGCTGGGGTCGTCGCTGACCTGATTCACCTTTTTGCCGCTCGACAACTGTTCCTGGTAAGTCGCCATCCGGCGCAGGGTTTCCTGGGTGTTGGCCAGGACCTGACTGCTCATCATCGCGGTCGTGATGCGGGAGACCATGTTTCCTCCGGTGCTTGTCTGGGTCGGGAGAGTCAGGAGAGAATGCCGAGCAGCGTCTGGATGTTCTCGCGTGCGAACTGCACGACCTTGGCCGAGGCCGAGTAGGCCTGCTGCATGAGCACCATCTGGCCGATCTCCTCGTCGAGATTGACGCCGCTGATGGCGTCGCGCTGGCCTTGCAGGGTCTGCTGCAAGACCTGCTGATTCTGCTCCATGTTCGTGGCCTGCTGGATGCGCACCCCCAGGCCCGTGATCGCGGTCTGGTACTGGTCGTCCATGCTGAAGACGCCGTTGTTGAACATCTTCTCCGTCCGCACGCTGCCCATGCTCACGGCGTTGGTGTTGTCGCCCGCTACGCGCGTCGCCCCGACCGCGAGCTGGGTCGGATCGCTGAGCAGCCGCGAACTGACGCTGAGGGTGGCCGCCGTCGAACCGCTGAAGAGCGTGTTGATTCCAAGCGCCGGCAGCAGCCGGGCCTGGTCGGGGGAACCATCGACGGTGAACTGGAGCTGGCTCGCCGCCGTCGCCGTCAGGTTGCCCGCCCCGAAGACGGCGTAGACGCCGGCGGCGATCGGCACCGGCGTCCCGGCGCTGAACCGGCTGTCCAGGGTGCGCTGCACGCTCTGCACCACCGGGGCATCGACGGTGCCGGTGACGTAGGTGAACTCCACCACCGGGGGGTTGTTGGGCGGCAGGATGCTGGATGCGGCCCCGATCACGCCCGAGGTGACCACCCGCATGCTCCAGCGCTGGGCTGGATCGAAGGTGGCGGTGTCGGTGTAGCGGCCCTTGATCCCCACCGTCGCGTCGGAGGCGGTCCAGGTCGGGCTCTCGACATGGTTGCCGGCGATCGCAGTGCCCTTCTGCAGCACCTGGCCCGTGGCGTTGAACTCCACTGCGAAGGAATCCCCGGAACGAAAAGTCCCGGCCGGATACGCGACGGTCACGCCCCCGACCGTGAACGAGGTGCCGCCGGCATTGATCACCTGGGTGGTGTAGGCCGACTCGCTGCCGTCGACCGCCGAGCGGGTGTAGAGCTGCAGGTTGGTTCCGTTCACCCGCACCAGCAGACGCTGGTCGGCGAGCGCCACGTTGCTGCCCGACACCGTCATCGCCGGCCCGGTCCAGGCGCTGGTGGAAGCCTTGAGATCCAGGGCCGGGCTGAAATCGATGCTCCGGTTGAGCGCCGCTGTCAACTGCAGGCGAAATCCCCCATCGACCGACACCTTGCGGGCCGTGATGTCGCCCACCCCGCCGGCGCTGGGCGGATAGACCGTGAAACCGCCGCCGTGGCCGGTGTTGATCGCCTGCACGAGGTCGTCCAGGCTGCGACTGGTCGGCACTGCCGCGCTGCCCGGATCGTAGCGGACCGTGTATTTGGTCGCGTCTCCGGTCAGGGTGTTGAGCACGTTGAGGGTCAGGTTGCGCGCGATCGCGGTCCCGTTGGCATCGGTGAACGACGGCAGGAACGCGGTCGGGATCCCCGGCAGTCCAAAGGCAGCCTGCGTGCTCGCGGTGCTGTCGAGATCCGCCCCGGTCTGGTCGCTCGCGATCACCGTCTCGGACTGCCATGAGCCGACATTGAAGGAGTTGCTGGTCCCGGTGGATTGCAGAGCATTGAAGCGTTTCGCCAGGGTGGCGGCGAGGCTATCGATGTCCGCCAGCAGGCCGGGCATAACCTCGCGCTGAAGCTGGTCATAGGCCGCCACCGCGCCACCGGTGATCGGGACGGCGGTGTTGCCGCCGCCGAGGATGCGCAGGGGGTCGTCAGTATTGGTGCCGCCAGTCGCGTACAGGACGTCGGACGTGGTCGATCCGATCAGCAGGTGGCCGGCGATGTCGACCGTGACGGTCTGATCCTTGGCATCGGTGCGCACGTTCACCGCGATCTTCTGCGACAGGGTGTTGAGGAGCGCGTCGCGTTGGTCGAACAGGTCATTGGGCGACACGCCAGCGTTGACCTGCGACCGGATCTGCCCGTTCAGGGTCGCAATCTGGGTGGTGAGGGTATTGATCTCGCGCACCTCGGTGGTCAAGCCGCTCTGCATCTGGGACTGGATCCGTTCCAGGCCCTGGCCCAGGGCGGACAGGGACGAGGCGAACGAGGCGACCTGCTGCACCACGGTCGACCGCAGGGCGCTCGATTCGGGGTTGCTGGCGATGTCCTGGAATCCGGCGAAGAGATTGTTGATCGCGGTCGAAAAACCGTTTTCGCCCGTCTCATTGAAGATCGCCTGGACGGACTGGAGGTTCTGGCTCAGGGATTCGAGGCGCCCGCCCTCGGACTGGATGCTGCGCAGGCGTTCATTGATGAGGTTGTCCGAGATCCGCCGAATGGCGTCGACGGTGACCCCCAGCCCCATCGCGCCGGGGCTGATCGTCGAGGCGGCCGGCGTGATCAGGACTGCATTCTGGCGCGAATACCCCGGGGTCGCCGCGTTGGCGATGTTGTGGCTCGCCACCGTGATCGCCTGCTGCTGGGCGTTGAGCGCCGTCAGACCGATGAGCAGGGAATCAGCCATGGCAGACCTCTGCCAGGACAACGCACGTCGCGTGCCAGCGCTCGAAGCGGCGAATCTCGGAAGAATTCATGGGATTTACCTGGATCCAGGCACGATGCGTCCGTCCGGTGGTGGCACTCTCGACGCAGCGTCCGAAACAAGGCGGTCGGACCGCTTGCACCCGCCGGACCTGGGTTACAACGGCTCCTCCCGCAAGAGCTGATCCCACCCCGTGCGCTGCCCCTTCTGCCACCTCGACGACGACCGCGTGATCGAGTCCCGCATCACCGACGACGGCACCGCCATCCGGCGCCGGCGCGAGTGCAACGGATGCTCCCGCCGGTTCACCACCTATGAGCGCATCGAGGGTGAGGAATCCCTGCGCGTGCTGAAAAAAGACGGCCGCGCCGAGGCCTTCGACCGCCGCAAGCTGGTGCGCGGCATGACCATCGCCTGCGAGAAGCGCCCGGTGTCGACCGAGGCCATCGAGGCCGCCGTCAACCGCATCCACCAGTTCCTGCTCGGACTCGGCGAGCGCGAACTGCCGGCCCGGCGCATCGGCGAGGCGGTGATGGACGAGCTGAAATCGCTCGACCAGGTGGCCTACGTGCGCTTCGCCTCGGTCTACCGGGATTTCAAGGATCTCGCCGAACTGATGGCCGAGGTGCGCAAGGTCTACGCCAGCGAGCCGCAAGCGCCCGCTCGTCCTCCGTCCGCCCCGCCGGCCCGCGCATGAGGCCAGCGACGGTGATCAAACGCGACGGCACCCCGGTGCCGTTCACCAGCGAACGCATCGCGCATGCCATCGCCCAGGCGATGCACGCCTGCGCCTGCGACGATCCTGCCCTGGCGGATGAACTGTCGCACCTGGTGGAAGAGCACCTCGGCCGCACCTGCGACGCGCCGCAGGTCGGCATCGAGGCGATCCAGGACGCGGTCGTCCACATCCTGCAAGAAACCGGCCACTACGAAGTCGCGATCACCTACGCCCGCTACCGCGACGACCGCGAGCGCTTCCGCCGCAGCCAGCGCCTAGGCACCGATCTGCCGCAGCAGCCGATCCACCTCGAGGTCATCGACGGCCAGCTTCGCCGCCGGCCGTGGGACCGCGCCTGGGTCACCGAGCTGCTCCTCGGCAGCTACGGCCTCGACGACAAGGGCGCCCACGACGCGGTGATGCAGGTCGAGGCCTCGCTCGCCGGCAGCGCGGTGAGTGAGATCTCGGCGCCGCTCCTGTTCAGCCTGATCGACGCCGCCCTGGTGCGTTGCGGCCGCCACACCCAGGCGAGCCGGCGCAGTCCGCTCCGGGTCGAACGGGGCATCACCCGCAGCACCCTGGCCGCCGCCACCGATGGGCGGCAGGCGCTCGAGCACGCCGGCCGACGTCTGTTCGAAGAACTCGCCATCGCCGAGGATTTCCCTGAGCAGGTCGTGCGATTGTGGTGTCACGGCCGGCTCTGGATCGACGGCCTCGATGATCCCCGGCGCGGCAGCCAGTTCAGCGCCACCGTCGATGGGCTGACGAACCCGTGGCAGGTCCTGGCGACCGCGTTCGGCCTCGCCGCCGAGGCCCAGCGCCACTGGCGCCGCATCCGCCTGATCCTACCGCCGAGCGTGCTCGGCCACCTCGAACGCGGCGCCAAGACCCTGATCGAACCGATCACCGCCCTCGCCCGCCTGGCCCAGGTGCACCTGTACTGCGATGGTCGCACGCCGCTGTTGCAACAGTGGCCGTTCACCGGCGCGGCGGTGTCGATCGCAACCTACCACGATGATTTCCTGCTCTTGCAACGCCTGCAAGAACTCGGCCAGCCGCTGTTGTCCGGCCCGCACCTGATGGCTGGTGGCTACCGTCGCCGCGTCGCGGTCGAACTCGCCTTGAACGCCCAGGGCCTGGAGGGCGAGCACGCCCAGCTCGACGCCCTCGCGATGGCGCTGGCCTCGGCCGCGCGCCACCGCCTGGATCAACTGCGCGCCGCCCCCGGCGTCGACCTCGACGGCGCCGACCTGCGCTTCGCCATCTTCGGCCTGCCCATGGCCAGCGAATCGAGCCACTACCTCGAACGCCAGATTCTGCAGGAGGGCGTGCGCCAGCGGCTGACCCTGGTGCGCAGTGCGAATCTGCCGGAAGACGCCTGTGCGCACCTGGGGCGTTTGCTGGAATGAGGGCTTTGCCCTCGCTGCGGTGAGGCAGCTACCCGCGTCCTAGCGCCAGGAAACGCTCACCGTGCGGCCATCGGGAACCAGGGTGACCTGGATGCGGTCGCCGTCGATCCGGGCAGTGGCAGGCGGGACGGGATCGTTCACGGTCGCTTCGGAGAGCGGGCTACGGGTCGGGATGGTGACCGTGAGCGGGATGTTCCAGCGCGTCGCCGGCATTTCGGGAGACAGCGTCAGGGTCAGACGGATGGAATTGGCGGTGCGCTCGATGACGGTGAGCTTGGCCTGATCCCGTTCCTGCCGATAGGCGGCAACGAGGCCGAACGGTGCGACCCACAGCCCGGCGGACTTGGCCTTTTCCGCGACGTGGGTCAGATGTTCGTTGAAGACGACGTCGTTGATGCCGTGCGAGAGCCAGGTCATCCAGGCGCCCTTGGCGATGGCGTCGTCGACCTGGGCATTGGCCTTGGCGGCGGGAAAATCGTTCTCGTAGAGGGGAAAATACCCGCGCGCGGCGAGGTGGTTGGCGAGGACCAGCCGGCGCGAACGGTCGTCGGACTTGCAGAAAGGATAAGCGAACGACCGCGGCGCGATGCCTACCTTGGCGGTGATCAGGTTGGCGCTGGCGACGCATTCGCGCTCCAGGGCTGCGTCGTCGCACTTCCTCAGATCGGGATGGCTGGCCGAGTGGTTGCCGATCTCATGGCCGCGCGCGGCGAGATCCTTCCATTCCGGCCAGGTGATCTTGCTGCGGTCACCCGCATCGCGGGCATCCGACGTCCAGCTGGTCACCGGATAGAAGGTTGCACGCAGACCGTGCTGGTCCAACAACGCGGCGGTCGCCAGGTGGGTGCGATGCCCGTCGTCAAAGGTGAAGCTCAGCGCCGCCACCTTGCCATCCTGGTACGCCGCGATGAAAGGTTGGCCGGGTTCGCCGGCGCAGCCCAGCGCGCCCAGGCCGATCAGAATACTGGTATGGAACCGTGGTGCGTGTGCTGGCATGGCGTCGCAACCTTCAATGGTCGCCGATCAGGCAGACCTGGTCGATGATCTTGGGTGGCACCACCAGATCGAGATTGCCCGAGGCGTCGGTGGTGACCGCCGTCTGGCTGCGTTCGTCACCGCTGAGCATATCGAGCCAGCGGCAGGTGAATTTTGTCTTCTTCTTCATTCCGCCCAGGCGCACCGTCACCGGAACACCCAGGGTCGGGCGGTCTTTGCCTTCTTCGAGATGACGGTGCCAGGTGTCGAGGCGCAGTTGCGGCCAGATCAGTCCCTGGCTGGGCGACTGCCAGCCGAGCACGCGCACGGGGCCATCCTTGCCCGGCTGGAGCGGGGCGAGGTCGCGGTCGCGCCAGTTCACCCGCGCTACGACCGCTGCCAGGCCGCGATAAACCGGCCACAGGCCGCGCGCGTCGATGTAGTTGTCCCACCACCAGTTCATCGCCGGGCCATAGCCGCCCAGCATCAGGCCGGCCCAGGCCTGCTGGCGCAGGAGCAGGCCGGTGCGGTCGTGATCGTTGCCGGGGTTGTGTTCGTTGGTGCCCTGGAAGCCGACCTCGCTGAAGCAGAACGCGCGCTTCAGCTTGTTGGCGCGGTCGGCATAGCCGACCAGCATCTGCACCCCGTCGCGGGTGCCGACGCGGTAAAGACCAAGCGGATCCGCCCATTCCATGACGTAGCCGTGCATCTGCACGAGGTCGAGTCCGGGCAGGCCCATGACGCGGTCCCAGTCGGTGCCGGCCCAACTGATCGAATGCAGGCGATCGTCCCCATCCGCCTCCTTGATGGCGATGGCGGCGGCCTTGACCCAGGGCAGGGCTTTTTCCCGGATCGGCTGGGCCATGTCGATTTCATTACACAATTCCCACGCCGCGATGGTGTCGTCGGCACCCCAACGGGCCATGAGGTACGCCAGCTTGCGCCGATATTGATCCGGCACTGGCACGGCCAGGAACGCATCCAGCCGGCTCGCAAGGGCGGCGGTCGGATCTGCCTTCGGTTCGCCATACGGCACATTCTTGCCGTGCAGCAGGTCGTGGTGGTTGTCGATGACCACGGTCAGGCGCAGGCCATTGCGGCGTGCGAGGGCCAGGATGCGGTCGAACAACCAGGCGTGGTCGAGGCGATAGGCGTCCGGCGCGGTGCCTTCGATCTGGCCGCACCACGACGCCATCCAAACCCGGGCATGGGTGCCGCCGGCTTCCTTGAGGGCAGTGAAATAGCGGGTGAAACCGGCCAGGCGGTCAGGACCGTTGGCCCAGGCGATATTCGGGCCGATCGCCACGAAGATGCTTCCATCGGCGAAAGCCAGCATGCGCGGATTGTCGCGGCTGACCCTGAGCGGCCCGACCGGCCCGGCCGCCGGCGCAACTAGGAATGAACCGCGCGCGAGTTCGCGCCCCTGCGGTGAACGAAGGATCCAGCCAAACTGGCCCACCTTGCGCGCGGTGTGGCGGAAGCGCAAGCGCGGTTCGCCCTCGGGGATGTATTCAGGCTCGCCTGCCCGCTTGGCGGGATCGGGTACTTGCCGATGGCTGCGGTCGAGGAAGGCGCGGCGGGTCCGCGTCACCGTGCCATCCGGCGGCTCGATGATGTCCAGGCGTGGCGTCGCGCCGACATCGGTGACCAACCATGCGGGATCGGGTTCGCTGACTTCCCATTCCAGGAGGTCGTCGGCCTTGACCGTGCCGGGGGCGAAACAGGCCTTCAGCGCGGGGCCGTCACCAGCGGACAGGACTGGGCCGATGGCGGTCACGAGGCCCAGCGCCAGGGCGAAGAAGACAGCGGCTACCTGGGCCATTGGACGATGTCTCCTGCGGCGCTGCGTTCTGCCGTGGCTGCATATAGCTCGGCCCAGGCCGCCGCCAATGCCTGCGGCGACAGCGCGGCCGCCAGCGCGGCGGCGCCCGGGGCGACTCCGGTCTGTACGGCGCGCCGGCAGGCGGCGGCGAGGGCTGGCGCGTCGCGGATCGCCGGATGGATCGCGCCGACGGCCGCGAGGTCGGCCAGGCCGCCGACCGGCGGTGCGACCACTGGGATGCCCAGGCCCATGGCCTCGACGGCGGCGATCGGCAAGCCTTCGTTGCGACTGGTCATGAGCAGGATCGTGGTGACCGCGAGCGCCTCGCCCGCCGGGACCTGCCCGGCCCAATGGACGCGCAGGCCGCGTTCCCGCGCCAGGCGCTCGGCCGGCGCGCGCAGCGGACCTTCGCCGCAAACGAGCCCCTGCACCGGGATCTGCGCGGCGAGCGCGGCGAAGGCGTCCAACCACAGAAACGGATCCTTCACCGGGACCAGCCGGCCAAGAAAACCGACCACCGGCAAACCGGGCGCGAGCGCGGCGTGCCACGCGGCAGCACTGGGCGTCACCGGCTCGACCGGCGGCGGCAGACAGCTCCAGCGGTCAGGCATGCCGATGCGGAAATCGTCGCGCAGTTCGCGCACCTGACCCGGGGTCAGCGCATGGTGCCGGTGGCGACCGGCGGCCAGGCGTTCGATCCCGGCGATGGCGGCGGAAGCCAGCGGTGGGAAATAGCCGGTCAGGACATGGCCGTGGTAGGTGTGCAGGCACGGTATCCCGAGCCAGCCGGCGATCGTCCGCCCGAGCAGGCCGGCCTTGGCGGTATGGGTGTGGACCACGTCCGGCCGCAAGACGTTCAGCCGGGCGTAGATCCAGCCCAAGGCCCGCAGATCGCCCAGGCCGGGTGTACGCCCCAGACCGGGGACGCGCTCGACCACCGCCCCGGCTGCGGCAACCAATCCGGCGTCATCCGGTTCGCCGGCCGGGCAGGCACCGCAGAGCACCCGGTGCTCGATGCCGTGGGGAACGGTGGCGCGCACCACCGCCGCGATGACCCGAGCCGGTCCGCCGGCGTTCAAGCGGGCGATGAGGTGGACGATCCGCACGGCGCGAGCATGGCCGCCGGCCTTGCCCGGCCAACCGCGAAACCGTCGACCGAGAGTCGGCCGTCGCCGCGCCAACGCGGCAAAAACCACGATATTTCGCGGTCACCAGCGTCTGATCCACTCCCTGGTGGTGTTTTCCCGGCCGCCTTGCGGACCTAATGGCCGGATCCAGGATGCCGGCCGCCTCTCACCGTGCGCATTCCGCGCGCGGCAGGCCACCCGCCATCGGGAGACTGCCCATGTCCTCGCCGCGTCGGCCGCGCACCCTGCCCCTGCTGCTCGCCATCGCCGCCGCCTGCCCGGCGTTGGCCGGTGAGGCGGCCACAGATGAGCAGTACCAGAAGGAACTCGCGGGGCTCAAGGCCCTGACCGAGAACCGCGATCTGGAACTGTTCGAACTGTCCTGCGAACCGCTCGCCCTCGACCGCATCGTGGTCACCAGCAAGACCGGCGCGACGCGCGCCTTCAACTACCTCGTCTTCCGCCTGCGCAATCTCGCCACCGACTCGACCAAGGCCCTCGCGCTCAAGGCCAAGGGCTACAACGAAGTCCTGCAAGAGATGGCCGAGAAGTACAAGGACACCAAGATCGACCAGGACGGCGGGGTCAAACTCAAGGTCGACGGCGTCAGCGATCCCAAGGAAGCGATCATCCTGGAGCGCCAGGAAGGCAAGCCCAAGCAGCGCACGGTGAACCTGAGCGTGGTCGCCTGGGATGAACGCGGCAGCCGCGTCCAATTGCTCGAATACCCGGCCGGTGCGACGCCGCAGTACACCTGGCAGTTCCCGGATCTGGGCAGCGAAAGCCGGGCCAGCACCTACCGCCACGTGCACGACCTGATCGAAGAAAAACTGCACCGCAAACTGTTCAGCCCGGATCAGATCCGCGCCACCAAGCTGGAACCCTTCGACGGCGTCAAGCGCATTGAGACCGATGACATCGAGAGCTCCAAATACGACACCAAGGGTTGGTTCGCGGGCGAAACCTATGGCCTGGTCATCTTCGACAAGTTCAGCGAACGCGGCCAGAAGATCACCATCGAACTGCGCGGCCTGAGCAACAAATTCCGCGTCCGCGCGCCGCCTTCACAGGCGGGCAAGGTCGACAACTACCTCGAAACACGCTACCAGCGCCGCACCTTCGTGCTCACCTACGACTGGCCGGGCGACGAATACTTCCGCCATGAGGACACCTTCCGCCTCCTCAGCGCCGGCTACCAGTGGGTCGACACCTTCATCCGCCAGGACGTTCGCGCCAGCATCGCCACCACCAAGTATTACTTCGACAACATCACCACCGCCGACGGCAGCCGCCAGGCTTCGGTCGAAGAACAGTTGTGGGACCAGTACCGCGCGACCCGCAGCGGTTCCGGCAAGGGCAAGGATCTCCCCGACTTCGAATCCCAGGTGAAAGACCTCGACCAGCGCATCCAGGGCGAGAAGAAGGCGCCGTGAGGACCGTCGTGGAGCACGTCGTTGCCGGTCTTCTCGCCCAATCCCAAGCGACCGGCGGCGGGTATTTCGCCGATCCCGTCGCTGCCGCCATCCTCAAGGAGACCGCACGGTGAACACGGTCGCCCGCTCCCGCATTCTCTCTTCCACCCGGGCCATCGCGCGGGCGGCTATGCCGGCCATCGCCCTGACGCTGATGCTCGGCGCCTGCGGCCGCCAGCCGGTCACCGGCCCCAGCGGCGATGCCGCCCTGAACGCAGCGACCGCGCCGAGCACCTTGGCCAACGCGGTCGAACGCCAGCTCAAGGACACGTATCTGCAGCGAAACTGGGAGGTCGAACTGCCCCGGCCGGTGCATACCACCTGGATCAGCCCGCAGGTGCCGGAATTGCTCTTCGTCCAGTTGCGCGAGACCAACGAGATCTACGCCATCGACGCGATGAGCGGCAACACCCGGTGGACCTCCGCCCGCCTACCCAAGCCGATCGACCCGCGCCATCCGCCAAGCTGCCAGCGTCTGGTCATCCGCGGTGCTGGCAGCGCCAAGGGCGTGGCCCAGACCTACAACGACGACCGCCTGTACCTGATTTCGGATGACCTGCTGTTCTGCATCGAATGCGTCAGTGGTCAGGTGGTCTGGCGCTATCGCCTGCCGTTCTCTGCCTCGACCGGCCCGCTCGCGATCGGACCCGCCGGCACCACCCGCATCTTCATCGGTGACTGGGACGGCCGCGTCCAGGTCGTGACCCCGTTCCCGATGCCGCGCCAGGCGTGGCAGTTCAATGTCCATGGCCTGATCTCGTCGATCCCGGTCGAGCGAGAAGACATCGCCTACGTCACCAACCACCAGGGCCAGGTGCAGAGCTTCCGGCTCGACCGTGGCGACGGCCCGCTGTGGTCGTTCAAGGCCGGTGGACCTATCAAGGGTTCGGTCGCGGTGCGCAACAGCTGGCTGTTCGTCGGCAGTGACGACAACATCCTCTTCGCCCTCAACCGCCTGGACGGACATGAGATCGGGCATCTCAATTTCTACGCCCCGATCCGCCGCGCCCCGTTCACCTTCAACCCGGAACAGCAGCGCGTCTACCTCTGGACCACCGACGCCGATCCTGCCCTGGGCGGCCTGTGGGCGGTGAAGACGGTGCCCGGCAAGATCCCCTTCACCAACGTGCAGAACCGCGATCCGCGCGAGGTCATGCGCATGGCCACCGAATGGTACCAGCCCGGCCTGACCAAGCTGGTCGGCTCGACCCCGGAGCACCTGCTCTGCCTCGCCCCGACCGGCACCAAGGTCGCCGCCGTCAACCGCCAGAGCGGCAAGATCGACTGGTACTGGAACGCCGCCGAGGAACGCATCACCGCCGCCAAGGCCGCGCGTAAGGATCCGGCGAAGCTCGTCCACATCACCCAGTACCACGACGCGACCAACCGCAACCGCTCGATCTACACCGCCGACACCGCTGGCCTGCTGGTCTCCTATCGCATGCTCGGCTACGCCCCGGGCGATGCCGCCCCGGTGGTAGCCATCGCCGCCACGGCCGACGCCGAGCACGTCCTGGCACCCAAGAAGGCCAAGCAGCCCGCCGCCGACGCGGCGAAGCCAACTGCTGATGCAGCCAAGCCGGCGGATCCGCCGAAATAATCCAAGTCACCGTCTGGGACGATTCACCAGGTGGCACAGCTGGTCGCGCGACGGCGTCAAGATCCTGGACGGGTGAACAGACGTGCCGTCGCTTTGCCCAGCTACCAGTCGGTGCCCTCATCGCGCAGCGCCTCCAGCCAGCGCAGGCTGTCGCTGAGGGCCTTCGCCCCGGTGCGCCGCCAGGGCGCAATGACGTTGGTGAAGGCCACCGCATCCACGCCAGTAGCGTGGCGGTTGGCGTGCAGCCACGTCAGCGGCCCCCGGGTCAGGCCGATGGCCTCGACCACCAGACCGAGGTCGGTCACCGCATCGGCGTTTTCCGCATCCTGGTCGAGGTCCAGCACGTCTTCGACCCGGCGGTAGGTGGTGAGGATGCCGGCCTCGGCCAGCCAGCGGTGCAGGGCCTCGCGCCGGGCGACGGCGGTGGCGCGCACGGCGGCAGGATCCAGTTCCGGGAACGGCATGCCCGGTGGCGTCGGACCAGGCGGGATGATGCGGTCGCCCAGGCGGTGCTCGACGCGATGGAGTTGCAGGCGCACCAGGCCGAGCAGTTCCAGCCAACGTCGCGCGGTTGAAAGAACCACATCGTTGGCGGCCAACGTGCGGTCGCAGTCGTCGAGCCAGCGCAATTGCGCCAGATGCAAAGCGGACAATGCCGGACCGAGGCGGTCAGGAGTGGCGGGTTCAGGCCCGGACATCGACGAGGTGCTTCGCGGGTGAGAACGGATAGGCGGCGATCGCCGCATCCTGCGACGACAGGGCACGCGCCAATTGCGAAAACTGCGGCACGTCGCGAATCGGCTTGGTACCGCTGAGCGGCATGTGGCGCGGCAGGCGGGCGACCGGGCTCGACGGCATCGGCCGACGGGCGACGGGATTCACGCGTTCAACCATCGCAGCGCGGAGGGAATCGGCCATACGGGAAGACTACCCTGGAAGGAATCGCAATGCCAGGTCGTGGCAGGGAAAGCCACTCCTCAAAGCCGGTCTCGGCGCTTGACACAGGGGTCGCAACACCAGACGCAGGTTTTACAGAAATACGTGCCCAAGGGTTGGAGAACGGCTTTAAATCCCTGGCCGAGACGAAGGCACACCGAGCGAAAGGATCTGGCATGAACCTGCACCTGGTTTCCCGTTGGGCCGTGATCCTCCTGATCGGTTGCGCGGGGTCCTCCGTACTGGTCGCGGCCCAGGGCGTACCGCAAAAGGAGGCGCTTGAATACCGCACGATCGCAGCTGAACGAGGACCGACGCCGGTCCGCCTGGCGATCCTGTTGCCTCCAGGCGGGGGTGATCGTGCCATGGCTGATGCGGTTGTATCGTATCTCGGCACGGGCCTTGCAAAAGCTGGCTGGACCGTGGTGGTGCCCTACCTGCCAGGCAAGCTGGCGGGGAATATTGGTGGCCATCCAGACCGTGTACTAGCAACCCTCGCTGCGGTGCAGGCGAAGCCAGGCATGGGCACGGGTCCAGTGCCCCTCTTGGGGGTGAGCAATGGCGGAAATGCAGCCGTGGCCATTGCCGCCAGCAACCCGGGTCGCTTCTCCCGGTTGGTCCTGCATCCAGGCGTGCCGGGCCAGAACCTGGGCAAGGGACTTGAGGGCCTGCCCGTGTGGCTGCGTATCGGAAAGAATGACGAACTCGGATGGGCCCAGGCCTTCCCCATGGCGGAATCAGGTCTGCTCAAAGCCAAGGCCAAACTCGATGCCAAACTTATCCCAGGCGGTCATTCCCCGCCCGTCGACTGGAATGCGCTTCTGACCTTCTTGGGCGATCCTCGGGTGAAAACCCCTGCGCCCGTTTCCGCCAAGCCCTGACGGTCGGCCGCGACACCCGGATGGACGGTCAGCGATTGAACAGGAAATGGCAGACGTCGCCGTCGGCCATGACGTAGTCCTTGCCTTCGGCGCGCAGGCGGCCGGCCTCGCGGCAGCCTTTTTCGCCTTTGAGACGCACGTAGTCGTCATAGCTCGCGACTTCCGCCCGGATGAAGCCCTTCTCGAAGTCGGTGTGGATGACGCCGGCGGCGCGCGGGGCCTTCCAGCCGCGCTGGATCTGCCAGGCACGAACCTCTTTTTCTCCGGCGGTGAAGTAGGTCGCGAGGTTGAGCAGGTCATAACCGGCGCGCACCAGGGTGTCGACGCCGGCCTCCTTGATGCCCATCTCGGCCATGAAGGCGGCGCGCTCGTCCGCGGCCAGGCTGACCAGTTCGGCCTCGATCTTGCCCGAGATCAGGATCGCGGTCGCGCCAACGTTTTTCGCGTGTGCCTGCACCGCCGCGCTCAGGCGGTTGCCGTTGGTGCGGATGTCGGTGTCGGCGATGTTGCAGACGAACAGCATCGCTTTCGCCGTGATCAGGTGGCAGTCGGCGATGTGCTTCAGCTCATCTTCGGTCAATCCCTGGGCCCGCGCCGGTTGCAGCGCCTTGAAGCCGGCCAGCACTTTTTCCAGCGTCGGCAAGGTTGCGGCGCACTCCTTGTCGTGGCTCGCGCGCCGCTTCATGCGATCGAGTTTGGCTTTGACCGTGTCTTCGTCCTTGAGCATCAATTCCAGATCGATGATCTCGATGTCGCGCACCGGATCGATGCTGCCGTCGACGTGGATCACGTCGGGGTCCTCAAAGCAGCGCACGACGTGCAGCACGGCGTCGACGGTCTTGATGGCAGACAGGAACTCGTTGCCCTTGCCCTCGCCTTTGCTCGCGCCCTTCACCAGGCCGGCGATGTCGACGATCTCGATCTGGGTCGGGATCACCACGTTGGTCTTGGCGATGTCCTTGAGCACCCACAGGCGCGGATCCGGCACGTTCACCATGCCGGTGTTCGGTTCGATGGTGCAGAACGGGTAGTTCGCCGCCTGCGCCGCCTGGGTCTGGGTCAGCGCATTGAAGATGGTGCTCTTGCCGACGTTGGGCAGGCCGACGATACCGCAGTTGAAGCCCATGGTTTTCCTTCCGCGTGGAGGCGCGGGATGCTAGGTGGCGAGGCCCCGGCACAAGGCGCGCCAGGCAGCGCCGCTGCCTGGGGTTTGGTCATTCGGCCCCAATGGCACGGAAACGATGGTAGAACGCTTGCGCCTGGGACCGCCGGTTTGCAACCGGCCGTTGTCACGCGGCGGTCCGGCCAAGGCTGGAATGACCATGGAATTGCAGTGAAATCATGGTCAGCCTTGACGGGATCGTCGGACCACCCCGGGCAAATGGCCAGACCCCAGGCAGCAGCGTTCCGGACACGGCTGCGCTACAGCCCCTTCTTGGCGAACGCGCGCTCTATCACGCCTGGCAGGTGATCGGCCGCGTTGCGCAGGTCGGTCGCGGTACCACCGACGGCGGTGAAGAAGTCGGCGCCACGGTCGGTCGGGCGGATGCCGATGCAAACGAAGGGCAGGCCGCTGACGACGACCTGGATGGCTTTTCGCTGATCCTCGGTCAGGCCGTCGTCGCCGGGTTTGCCGTCGACACGATCGCCGATGGCCGGTGTGGCAGGCGACCCGGTTGCGGCGGGCGTGGCCGACGCTGCTGCGGCGGCTGGGGCCGGTTTGGCGGCACCGGGGAACTTGATGATCTTGTCGTCGGCCATGACTGCCAAGTTGGCGCCTCGGCTACTGGGGCAAGCAGGCGGTCGTCCGCTCCCCGGCATGGGCCGTCTGGACTGGGCCATGCACCCGGCACGCTGCGCAATCCATGGCTACGCCCTCCGCTCCGCTTCCGCCAACGCCCGCGCTTGCGCCCCCGGCAACGCCCGTGCCGGCGAACCTGCTCGCCAGCGCCTGCATCGTGCTCGTGCGCACCCAGGGGCCGATCAACCTCGGCATGGTGGCGCGGCTGTGCGGCAACTTCGGGGTGAAGGATCTGCGCCTGGTCACGCCGGAATGCGAGATCGACTGCCCGGACGCGCGGAAGTTCTCGACCCACGCGCGCGAACTGCTGCTTACCGCGCCGATCTACCCCGATCTACGCAGCGCGGTCGCCGACTGCGGCCTGGTGATCGGCTCCAGTGCGCGCACCCGGCACGGCGAGTACGGCAAGGGCCTGCTCGTGCAGGAAGTGCCGAAATTGCTGAGCGAACGCCCAGCTGCGCTCTGGGCCCTGGTGTTCGGCAACGAAGCTGATGGGTTGACCGAAACCGAACTCGGCGCCTGCCAGGCCTGGATCCACCTCGAGACCTGGGGCGACAATCAGGCCTATAATATGGCCCAGTCTGTAGCGATTGCGGCGTATTGCATCGGTGCTGCCGGGCCGTGGCAACCGAGCGAACAACCGATCGCCGCCGATCGCGGCCATGTCGACAGCCTGTACCGCTACTGGCTGGAGACGCTCGACCGGTTCCAGTATTTCCGCCGCACCAACCGCGAGCGCTTCGCGCCACTGTTCGAGCACTTTCTCGCGCGCATGCACCTGAGCGCGCACGACGTGCAGGTCCTGCGCGGAATGCTCGCCCAGTACAACTACTTCGTCTTCGGGGAACGCTTCGACGGCAAAGGGGTGAAACGGGAAGTGGATCCAGGAAATGACCAGGAATCCATGAAGGATGGATGAAGAAAGGGCCGCGCATCAGTCGATCAGATGCGGGCGAAACGAAGCGCGCAAATGCAGCAAAAAACTGGCGCTTGCAATCGCTATGAGCGCTTTGGGTGTTCACTCCAGCTTACACATTGTGGCATTGACCCCAGACAGGCCGTGAACAAAAGCCCGTCCGCGAACGTTCACCCGCCACGGAGTTCATTCTCCCGGACGGACGTTTGGCTCGCCTCGACCGATCCATCCGAAGTCCTGCCCCCGATGAAAGGCACTCCCATGGCCAACCAGCCCCATCCCTTCTTCATCACTCTCGCCTCAACGGTGCGGACGAACCGGCAGCTTGCCGCCGTGCTGCTGAGCGAGCATCCCAACCTCATCACCATCCGGGGTTGCGATGGCCAGACCGTGCTGCACGAGGCCGTGGCCTGGAACGATCCGGAGGCAGTGCGCTTCGTCCTCGCGCGCGGAGCCGACGCCAACGCCGCCACCGACCACGGCAGCACCGCCCTGATCGACGCGGCGAAGTGCGGTCTGCACGAGATCTGCCGCATCCTGCTCGACCACGGTGCCCGTATCGCCACGCGCGAAGTGAGCGGCGACACCGCCTTGTCCGGCGCTGCGCTCATGTCGCGCTACGATGTGGTCGGGCTGCTCCTGAGCCACCTCGGCAGCGAGGACGTCAACCAGCACTTTGACGACTTCAACGCCGCCGCCCTGCACCGCTGCCAGGCAGGTCCGATCACCGATCTCCTGCGTCTGCGCGGCCTGCGCGATCCGCTGCCCGAAGGCGAAGTCGCCGAGCTGGAACTCGTCGCGGTCGGCTGATCCCGCCCGTCAGGCACGCCGAGCGAGCTTGGGCAAAAGAAGCGTTTTTTACCACGGCATGAACAATCCGCCGCCTGCGGCTTGATCCGCCGCAAACCACCCGATCTCGCTACCGGTTGCGAGGTCTCCGTTCCGGCGACTACGGTTTCCACTGCGGCGGGTGGCGTCCACTGGCGCCGCTGGCGATGATGACCCGCATGCGAACCCAGACTGCCCCGGCACATCCTGCCCATCCCATCACCGCCGAACGCGCCCAGCACTTCCGGACCCACGGCTGGGTGGCCGTGCCCGACTTCTGGCATGCGGCAGAGATCACCGCCCTGCAGGCCGAGGTCACCGACCTCAAGCAGCGCAACCTGCTGCGCAACGTCGCCACCGATGGCGACGGCAAGACCACCTCCAAGACCGTGGCGAACCTGCAAATCTGCCCGGCGGCGAAGCAATCGCGGATCCTTCGGGCGCTGCCCTACTATGGCAAGGTGCAGGGCCCGATCAGCGCCCTGGTCGGCGATCCGGCGCTGCTTTGGCTCGACCAGATCTTTCTCAAACCGGCGCACCACGGGGCCGGCACCAACTGGCACCAGGACGATGCCTATTTCAAGGCCGCGCGCCCGACCAACGGCGTCGGCATGTGGACCGCGATCCACGCTGCCACGGTGGCCAACGGCACCTTGCGCCTCGCCCCACGCCCTGGCAGACTGCTCGACCACGCCCGCGATCCCGGCAGCGACCACCACATCTCGTGCAAGGTCGACGAGGCGACCGCCTTCCCAATCGAATTGCCAGCCGGCGGCGCAGTGTTCTTCGCCTTCGACATGCCGCATTGCACCAAGGCCAACACCACTGACCACGACCGCGCCGGCCTGGCCTACCATTTTTCGCACCGGGACGCGTTGAGCCCTGAAAAAATCCAGGAGATCCGGGCGACGCCGGGCCTGTGGTACCTGGATCAGCTCACCGGACCCGGCGCGACCGACGGCCGCGAGCGCTGGGGCGAGTCGATGACCGGTGTGTTCGCGGCCGAGGTGGAGCGGCTCGCGCGCTGACGGCCGGCTGGAATCCGTGGCCGCCTGCGTCAGGGGACGATCGGCTCGGCCCCCGCCGGAACGGCCGGGGTACCGAAATCAGCGGTATCGATGTTCAACCGCCTGTTCTTGAGCCGCTGATTGATCTCGCGGTAGGCTTTGCCGTCCCAGAAGATCAGGCGCAGCGGGACCTCGCTGGTGGATTCATCGCGGATGGCATTGTACTGGGCGCCGTTCAGGCAGCGCAGACCGTCGATCGCCACGATGATGCAGTCCACTTTCACCCCGTGCTGCTTGCTGAGCTTGCTGTCTTCGATGACGCGCATGCCTCGGGTCGGTGCGCCGGTGAAGTCGGCGAGCTTCACTGGCTTGCGGCCCTCGGGAAACAGCTCCTTTTCACGCGCCTCCATCGCGGTGCGGCTGGCCGGCCTCTTGGCGGCAGTGCGCTTCCAGAACGTCAGCAGCGGTCCTTTGTCGTTGTAGCGTTCGTCCAGGGCCTTGAGCGCTGCTTCGGCCGCGTCGAGGTCGCCCAGGCGCTCGTCCAGCTTGGCTTTCGTCTCGATGCCACGGTGGCTGAAGACCTCGTAGCATTCGGCGGCAATTTTCTTGGCGTCGTCGACGCGGTTGTGGGTGGCGTACCAGGTGACCAGCCAATCCATGTCGTTGGACACGGAAACGGCGTCGGTGCTTTCCTTATGGAATTTCTCGTAAGCGATCACCGCCTCGGCCTCGCGGCCCGCCTTGACGTGCAACTGGGCCAGATCTCGCCAGCAATTTGGCAGCAGTCCCGCCAGCCGGGTCAGGGCCGCTACCCGACCCGATTCAGGCGTGTGATGGTAGATGTCCATGGCAAGGTCGAGGTCGTCATCGACCTGGGACCCATATAGAGTCTGGCGTTCCGCGACGGTCTTCAGGCCACGGGTGTCGGCCAGCCGCTTGAGCAATTCGCCCCGCCAGGGTTCAAGCACCACGGCAGCTTCGAGCGCCGGGCGGGCGACGGCATCCTTGAGGCCCAGGGCATCCAGCCGCCAGGTTATGGCGAACGTGGTGCCGACCGGGACCGGGGACACCCACCAGGCGCTGGCCTTGGGCAGATCCGACTGCTTCTGCAAGACGGAGAACATCGCGTGATTCATCTGGTCCGGTGCGCGGGCAAAGAACGCGGCGGCGGCCGTGGCCTGTACTGCCTGCTGCGGATCGCCGTCGCAGTTGGCCTGGATCATCGGGGTCAGACGCAGCTTCGCGAATGGGCCGGCGATCAGCCCGCGTATTTCAGCAGCGGATTCCGGGCTGCCCCACATGTGGTTGCAGTGGTAGTAGGCTTTTTCCAGACGATGCGCGAGATGCCGTTGCAGGAACGCGCCCCAGCGCGGCACATCGATCACCCGGCGCGTGGCGGCCGGGGCGTTGTCGCCGTTGAGGAACGGGATCAGGGTCGCGGGTTCAGGCTTGACCGCCTTGCCGTTCACCGCGCTGAAGACGAGGCCGATCTCGCGGAACTCGTCCTTCAATCCGCCGGTCGCGAAGGCGTGGCCGGATTCGACCGACATCTCGACCTGGCAACCGATGCGGCCCCAGTCGGGCAGATCCTCGGGGACGAACTGTTCCGCCTGCTGCAAGAGCGGTACCGCATTGCGGCGGTAGGTCGTGGCGATCGCCCACGCCAGGCGCTCGATCGTCGTCGCGTCTTTCGCCAGTGGCATGCGCCAATCCAACCGCGCGCGGCGGCTGATCGCCTGGGCCCATGGTTTCAGGCGGGGTTCGCTCCACGCTTTCACGGTTGCATCGGCGGCGGCGCAACGGCCGATCAGCATGTCGAGGATCGCGTTCGCGACCGCTCCCGCCGGCCCAGGTTTGGCTGCCCGCGCCAAGGCGAGATGCGCGGTGACGGCGCAGAACTCGCGCCGGGCATCCCAGAAGGTTCCCGCCGCTTCGCGGTAGGCGAGCACGGCGAGCAGCAGCGAGGCCTGCTCGTGGCGTTCCTGGCTGCCGTGCACGCCGTCGAGCGCGAGCGACACGGTGCGGTTCCATTCCAGCATGGTCCGCGTCGCCGGCGTCTGCAGCGCCGCGAGCAGATCCCACGGCTGCGGATCCTTGCGATCAGTCTCTGCCGGAACCTCGCCCAGCAGCGCATCGGCCAGCGGCTGGAAGTCTTCTGCTGACCATTGGTGGTGCGCCAAGGTGATCGTCACCGGAACCTTGGCACCCTCGATGCGGTACGCCGCCGGCCCGGCAGGAGCCACCTTCAGCGCCGGTGTCCCCGGCGCATACGCCGCCATGACGCGGGCCGTCTCGCTGACCAGGAAGTGCGCTTCGTTAACGTAGCCCTCGGCCGCAGCCGCCGTCACGAAAGCGTGGAGGAAAACTACCAGCAGCAGGAGGTATCGGCGCATGGCCGGAGGCTATGGCGCCCAGTCACATTGCCAGTGCAGAATCGCCACGCTGCGCCAGGCCGGAGCAATCGCGCGCTCAGGCAACTTCGACTAGTCAAGTCCAGGAACCTGGCCCAGCTGAGCGAGGGCCAGGGAATTGCCGATCAATCCGGGATTGCCGCGCGCTCCAGCCATGGCCAAATCGCCCCATGACCCGCGGCCGGTTGAAAACCGGCGGTCCCAGGCGCAAGCGCCTCTCCAACGGTTCTAGAGTGTTAAGGCCGAACGGCCAAACCCAGGCGGGGCAGCGAAGCGCCCCCCGCCGCCATAACGGGCAAACGGGTGAACAACGGAAGAACGCGGTGAAAAGCCCGAACCGGGCAACCACTGGGTCCAGGGCCTTAGCCCTGGCAGGGGCAGCGGGACAGAGTCCCGCGACTAACCAGCCGCGCCGCCCTTGAGGCCCTCAGCCTTCTTGAGCTTCTCGATCATCGAGTTCGGCACCTGCTTGTATTCGCTCGGCTCCATGGTGTAGCCGGCGCGGCCCTGCGACATCGAGCGCAGGTCGGTGGTGTAGCCGAACATTTCGCCGAGCGGGGCTTCGCAGCGCACGATGTTGTTGGTGCCGCGCTTGACCGTCTCGCTGATCATCGCGCGCTTGGATTGCAGCGAACCCATGATCGAGCCGGTGAACTCGTCGGGAGTCTCGACCTCGACCTTCATCCATGGTTCGAGCACGACGCAGCCGAGCTTGGGGAAGGCTTCGCGGATGGCGAGGGCGCCGGCCGAGATGAAGGCTTCCTGGCTGGAGTCGACGTCATGGTAGCTGCCGTCGATGAGCTTGACGTGGACGTTGATGGTTGGGAAGCCGAGCAGGTAGCCGCGCGCCAGGGCCGAGCGGACGCCGTCTTCGATGGCCGGACGGTATTCCTTCGGCACCGTGCCGCCGCGAATGCCGTCTTCCCAGATGAATTCGTTGCCGGCGGCTTTTTCTTCTTCGGTGAGCGGCCGGATCTCGAGGATGCAATCGCCGTACTGGCCGCGACCACCCGACTGCTTCACGTGCTTGCCGCGGATCTCGATCGACTTGGTGATCGTCTCGCGGTAGCTCACGCGCGGCTTGCCGACGTTGGCGTCGACTCGGTATTCGTCGCGGATGCGGTGCTGAAGCACTTCAAGGTGCAGCTCGCCCATGCCCGAGATGATCAGCTGGCTGGTCTCGGGATCGACGTGCTTCTTGAAGGTGGGATCTTCGCGTTCGAGGCGCGCCAGGGCGTAGGCGAGTTTTTCCTTGTCGGCGTTCGACTTGGGCTCGATCGCCATGGTGATCACCGGCTTGGCGAAGGTGATGCCTTCGAGCATCTTCGGATGCGGATCGCTCGGGCTGACCAGGGTGTCGCCGGTGATGGTGTTCTTGAGGCCGACGATGGCGCAGATGTCGCCCGAGATGGCCTCGTCGATCTTGTGTGGCACCGCGCCGACGAGCTTGACCATGCGACCAGCGCGTTCGGTCTTGCCCGAGCCGAAGCAGACGAGCTGGTCGCCTTCCTTGATCGTGCCCTGGTAGACGCGGACGAAGCTGACGTCGGCCAGGTTCGGCATGTTCATGATCTTGAAGACCATGGCGCGCAGCGGCAGCTTGGGATCGCACTTCACATCGGACGGGTTCGCATGCAGGACGTCTTCGCGCTCGAACTCGCGGATCGGGTTGGCCTCGGGCGGGTTGGGCAGGATGTCGACCACCGCATCAAGCAGCGGCTGGACGCCCTTGTTGCGCAGCGCGGCGCCGCAGAGCATGGGCTGGAGCTTGAAGGTGCGGCTGCCGGAGCGCAGGCCCTGGACGATCTGATCGTTGGTCAGGGTGCCGTGCTCAAGGAACGCCTCTTCCAGCTTCTCGTCGCCGCTGTGGCTGGCGACGTTGTCGATCATCGCGGCGCGACGTTTGTCGGCCTCGGGCAGCAGGTCGGCCGGGATGTCGTGCTCGACCTGGTCTTCGCCGAGGTCACCCTCGTAGGTGTAGTACTTCATCTTGATGAGGTCGATGATGCCCTTGAATTCATCGCCGCCACCCACCGGCATCTGGATCGGACACGGGTTGCCGCCGAGGCGGTCCTTCACCTGCACCACGACGCGGTCGAAGTTGGCACCGCCACGGTCCATCTTGTTGACGAACACCAGGCGGGGCACGCGGTACTTGTTGGCCTGGCGCCACACCGTCTCGGACTGGGCCTGCACGCCGGCGACGGCGCAGAATACGATCACGGCGCCATCGAGCACGCGGCAGGAGCGTTCGACTTCAGCCGTGAAGTCCACGTGGCCGGGGGTGTCGATGAGGTTGATGTCGTGGTCGCGCCAACGGGCGAAGACGGCGGCGGCGGTGATGGTGATGCCGCGCTCCTGCTCCTCCTTCATCCAGTCGGTCGTGGTGGCCCCGTCATGGACCTCACCGATCTTGTGCTTTTTTCCGGTGTAGTAGAGGATGCGCTCCGACACGGTCGTCTTGCCCGAGTCGATGTGGGCGACGATGCCGAAATTGCGCGTCTTGAGGAGGTTGATGGCCATGGAGGGCTCCGCAGAGGGGAAGGACCGCGATCAGGGGTTTGAGCGAAGGCGCGGGATCATGGCCGGTCAGCGCGGCGGGCAAGCGGCTTCCCGCCGTACGCATCGAACCGGCCTCAGCCGGGAGCGTCGATGGCGTCAAGCTCGGTCCGAGGCCGCAGTCCGGTGCGCCAGGCGCGCACCCCGGGTGGCGGGTCGAGGTGCGCGAAAGCCACGCACGCCGCACCGGAACCGGTCATCAGGTGCGGCACGCCCTGGTGCGAAAGCCAGGTCAGTAGCGCCGCTACCGGCGGGCAAAGTCGGCCGGCGGGCTGGGCGAGTCGGTTGCGGCAGTACGCCGGATCGAAACCGGAGGCCAACTTTCCCCGCCACCAATCCGCCCCGCACGCCGGACGCGGGCCACGCTCGGCGTCGGTCAGTTCGCGGAACACCGCCGGGGTCGGCAGGTGCGCGCCCTCGGGCATGAGAACGGTGATGGGCTGTGCCGGCAGATCGGGCAGGGCGGTGAGTTCCTCACCGCGACCGAGCGCATGGGCGGTGCCACCGAGAAGGAAGAACGGCACGTCCGAACCCAGGGCGAGCGCGAGCCGATGCAGCGCCGGCTGGTCGTGCCAACCCAGCAGATGGGCGAGGGCACGCAGCACGGCGGCGGCATCGGATGAGCCTCCGCCCAGTCCTGCACCATGCGGAACGCGTTTGTCCAGGCGGATCTGCACCCGGCCCGCAGCGGGGTGCAGGGCCAAGACCGCCGCCGCCGCGCGCCAGGCGAGGTTGTCCGGACCGGTCGGCAGGGTGGGATCGCTGCACGTCAGGGCGATCGGATTACCGCCATCGCCAGCAGTGCCGGATGGTTCGAGTTCCACCTCGACTCGGTCAGCGAGACCGATGGTCTGGAAGATGGTTTCGAGACCGTGGAATCCGTCGGAGCGGCGACCGAGGACTTCCAGATGGAGGTTGATCTTGGCCGGGGCGGCGAGGACGCGGGTGGGCACGACCGCGACCTTGGCTGCCGACGTGGGTGGCGCAACCGAGCGCCACCACGCACCAGAGTGCCAGAATTCCCTGGCCAATCCCTGGTGATTGCGGAAATGATGGGATCCACCTGCGGATCCGCAGTCACTCATACACCCCCCACCCCAGAACAACGCGAGCGGTTGAGGGTGGAAAAACCGATCGGAATGATGCCGCCTCCACAAGGGGATGGACCAACGGTACATCGACCACGCTGCCGGATCCAACCGCAGCGCTCGTGGACCAGCCCCGCAGGAGGACGAGATGCGCAAGCCGATGTCGACGACCCGCGTGGCGGCTGCCGCCCTTCTCGCCGCGATGGCCGTGCCCATGACGCTGCCGTCGTCGCTGACCGCCGCCGAGCCGCCGGTGACCTTCGGCAAGAGCGACCAGATCAAGGATCTCCTCGCCGAGGGCGTGAAGCAGTACCGGGTCGGCCGTTACCTAGCCGCTGCCAACGCCTTCGCCGCCGCGATCAAGCTCGATCCCACCGACCGCCAGGCCTACGACTGGTACCTAGCCTGCGGCGAACCGCTGCTCCTGGCGATGCAGGACAAGGGCGAACTCGCGGACGTGATCAGGGATCTGCGCCGCCGCGCCAACATCTACCGCGAAGAACTGCGCCACGACCCGCGCTACATCGAGCACATGATCGGTCGGCTGAGCAAGAGCGAGGACGAGCGCGTCGTCGCCCAGTTCGAACTGATCGCGATCGGCCCCGCCGCCGTACCCTATCTGGTCGCGAAACTCAGCGACAACCGGCAAGACCACCTGCGCGTCGTCTGCCGCATCGTTCTGACCAAGATGGGCTATCGCGCCGTGCTGCCGCTGACCGAGGCGCTCAACGCCAAGGATCAGCGCCTGGTCGCGTCTGTCGCCGCCGTGCTCGCCGACATCCGCGATCCACGCCCGCTTTTCCGCCTGAAGCAGATCTCGGAGGCGAAAGACGCCGACGCGACGACCAAGCAGGTGGTCGACAACGTGATCGCCGAGATCGCCAAGGCCACCGGTCTCGCCGACGTGCCGCCCGCGAAAAACCTGTTTTTCCAAGAGGCCCTGCGCTACTGGCGCGGCGACGCCCAGGTGCGCGAAGAGGTGAACTACAACGAGGCGCTGCTCTGGCGCTGGGATGAATCCGCCGAAGGCACCAAGAAGCTGACCTCGGTTCGCGCGCCGCGCTACGCCTGGAATGCGCTGATCGCGGAAGAGCTCTGCTTCGACGGCCTGCGTTCCTTCCCCGACTTCACCGCCTTCCAGCCGCTGCTCGCGGCGGTCATCGCGACCCAGGATGTCGACGCCAACCGTCGCGCTGCCCTGGCGAAGCAGAGCACCGCGCCGCCCACTGCACCGGAAGAATTCGCCGACGCCATCGCCGAACGCGTGCAGTACCTTGCTGAGGCGAACCAGCGCGTCGCCATGTTTGGCCCCGCCAGCCTCTATAGCGCCTTCCATCAAGCCGTAGTGGTGGAAAAATACGAGGTTGCCGCCTATATCGCCAAGATTCTCCAGGATCGCACCCTGGCCAAGGCCGAACTGCACCTGCCCAGCGCCAGCCTGACCCCGGACAAAGCGGGCTCACCCCTGGCCGCCGGCCTCGACCATGCGGACAAGCTGGTGCGCTACAGCGCCGCGATCACTCTCGCGACACTCGACCCTGCGGTGTCGTTCTTCAACGCCGACAAGGTCGTGCCCGCCCTGAGCGAGGCGGTTGGCGAATCCGGCACCCGCGTGGTGCTGGTCATCGATCCCGATTTCCGTCAGCGCAACGCCGCGCGCGATGCCCTGCAGCAGAAGGGCTTCCAGGCCCAGACCGTCGCCGATGGCCATGCCGCCCTGCAGCGCCTGAACCAGACCCCGATGATCGATGCGATCATCGTCCCGGCCGATCTGCCGGCGACGCTGAAGGACCGCTTCGGTTCGGTCATCAACGTCCCGGAAAACCGCCCGCTCGATCTGGTGCAGTTCCTCAAGAACGACTGGCGCACCAGCAAGGTGCCGGTGTTCGTCAGCCTGCCCGAGCACCCGGAAACCGCCGCCCGCCTGAAGGGCATATTCGACGGCAAGGCGACCGGTTTCATCGCCAAGCCCTTCAACGCCGACGACCTGCAGGGCAAGCTCGACGCCGCGCTGAAAGATGCCCAGATCTTCCAGTCCAACCGCGATGAGGCCGAAGCCATCGCCCTCGCCGCCGCGATCGCTTTGCAGCAGCCGGATCCGCTGCGTAGCCAATATGACCTCGGCAAGGCCGTCGACGCGCTGCTCAAGACGCTCGAAAGCCGGCCCGATGCCCTGCGCATCGAGGCCTGCAAGGCGCTGGCGATCATCGCCCGCTCGCCCAAGGCCGGTCCGGCCATGGTGGGCAATGTCGGCCAGATCTGCACGATCTACGCCAGCCAGGACGCGACCCTCAAGCCGGCGGTGCGGGCTGCGCTCATCCTTGCCATCGGTGCGATCAATCCCGAGGATCCCGCCGCCGTGCAGATCCTCTCGGCCGCGATTCAGCACGCCGACAACGACGTGCGCAAGGCGGCCCATGCCGCGATCGCCCACGCTGGATCAATCTCGACCGACAACCTGGTCAAGTACCAGATCCTGCGCCGCCTCGACGCCCGCACCCAGGGCGCGGGTAAGTCGGAGCTGGAAAAAACCCAGGCCGCCCCAACCGCTGCCGCGCTTCCTGTCTCGAATCCGGCCCCGGCCGCTGATCCCGCTGCTCCTGCCGCCACCAAGTAACCTTTCGCACGCACCCTTTTTCGGAGCCAGAGCATGAACCTCGCGGTCAAGATTTTCATCGTCCTGAACCTAGTCCTGTGCGTCGTCTTCGCGGCGGTGCAGATGAACACCTACGCCACGAGCGAGAACTGGAAACGTCGCTGGGATCAGGACACCAAAAAGAACATCGATGATCGCAATGATGCGATCAAACTCGCTACGGATAAGGGAGTAGAAGCCGAGCGGGCCAAGAACCGCATCGTCGACCTCGAAACCCTGGTCGGTGACAAGACCGCCGAGATCGCCAAGCTGGGCAAGGATATCGCGACGGCCGATGGCAACATCAAGGGCCTCAATGAAACCGTCCGCCGCAACGAGACGAACTTCAACGCGCTGAACGACAGCTACATCAGCCAGGGCCAGTCGCTGGAAAAAGTCCGCCTGCGCATGAGCGAACTGAACCACATCGCCCAGGTCTCGCGCGCCGCCGCCTTCCAGGTCAACGTCAAGCTCGCCGAGGTCGAGGACGACCTCAACAATGAAGTGGCGAAGAACACCAAGCTGATGGAAGAGAACGATGCGTCGAAGAAGAAGGTTAACGAACAGGAGGCCTTCATCGCCTTCATCCGCGACAACTTCCCCGAACAGTACAAGGCTGCGACCACCACGGGCCATGGCGCAGTCCCGGTCAACGCCGTGGTCACCTTCATCAAGACCGATCCCCAGGGCCGCCAGGACACCGTCATCCTGTCGATCGGCCAGTCGCAGGTCCAGCCCGGCGCCGAACTGCTCATCCACCGTGGCAGCACGTTCCTGGTCAAGGTCCGCGTCTATGCTGTCAACAAGGATTCCGCCACCTGCCGCGTGATCCCCGATACCTGGAACAGCAAGCAGACCGCGATCCAGATCGGCGATCTGGCGATGACCGCGCACTGATCCGCTGAACCCCACCAGCGCAACCGCAACTGCAACAGGAACCGCACCATGGATAACGACAAAAGCTGGCTGGTGATGGTGGTTCTCACCTTCGTGGCCCTCGCGGTCGCCACCACCTACGCCTACCTGCAATTGCAGAGCTACAACGAGTACACGATCGGGGCGAGTCCGTTCTGATCCGCAACCTGGCGCTCAGCGAGACTTGAGCGCCCGCGCGAGGGTTTCCTCAGCCCGGCGCAGATGCGAACGCGCTGGCGGTTCGACCGATTCGTGATCAACCCGATCCAACAGGTTCAGCACCTGGCGTATCCCGGCCGGATCCTCGGCCGGGATCGTTCGTGTCTGGGAGAGCGCCCGTGCGATTGCGGTGGCAATCGCCGCGTCCGCACCGGGGTCGCGTTCGTGCAGGGTCACCGCGATGCTCAGGGCGTCACCGGCGCGCAAGAGCAGTTCGGCGCAGGTTTCCCCGGCTATTTCCGATGCACCCTGCGGAGCTGTCGGAAGTTCATCCCACCAGTTGGGCGTCCGGGTCATGGTTTGATCCTCCTGCGGTTCAGACCAGTGGAGCGAGCAACGCGGCGACGTCGTCTTCACTGAGCGTGCCGCCAAGCTGCCCATCGTCGCCATACATCGCGCCAGCAAGGTTGCGTTTGCGTTTTTGCAGTTCGACCATGCGTTCTTCCACCGACCCTTCGACCACCAGACGATAGACGAACACCGGCTTGTCCTGGCCGATGCGGTGGGTGCGGTCGATGGCTTGATCCTCGACCGCTGGATTCCACCAGGGGTCGTAGAGCACCACCGCGTCGGCGGCGGTGAGGTTCAGGCCGACGCCGCCGGCCTTGAGGCTGAGCAGGAAGACCGGCACCTCGCCGCGCTGAAAACGATCGATCTCGGTCTGGCGGTCGCGAGTCTCGCCCGTGAGCAGGCAGTACTTCAGGCCGAGTTCATCCAGCCGGGCCTGGATCAGCTCAAGCATCGAAGTGAACTGCGAGAACACGAGAATGCGCCGGCCATCCTCGACCAGGGTCGGCAGCAGATCAGCCAGCGCATCCAGCTTCGACGCCTCATGCGTGCGCTGGGCGAGCGGCGTCTTGATCAGGTGCGGGTGGCAGCAGCACTGGCGCAGTTTGAGCAGCGCATCGAGGACGATGATCTGGCTCTGGGCCAGACCGCGCTCGTTCAGCGCCTCACGTACCTTGCGATCGAGGCTGACGCGGATGCCTTCGTACAGCACGCGCTCGTCGGCGGACAGCTCGACCGCGACGATCTGCTCGGTTTTCGGCGGCAGTTCGGTGGCGACCCCGGATTTTGTGCGGCGCAGCAGGAACGGCGCCACGCGCCGGCGCAGCAGTTCCAGGCGCTGCTGGTCGCCGTCCTTTTCAATCGGCTTGCGGAAATAGCGATCGAATCGCGTGCTGTCGCCGAGCAGGCCCGGATTCAGCCAATGCATCTGGGCCCAGAGTTCACCCAGGTGGTTCTCGACCGGGGTGCCGGTGAGGGCGACGCGATGGTCGGCGCGCAAGCCGCGAATCGCCAGCGCCGCCTTGGCCCCAGCATTCTTGATCGCCTGCGCCTCGTCGCACATCAGGACGCGGAAGCGCATCGCCTGAAAACGTTCCTGGTCGCGCATCAGCGTGGCGTAGGTGGTGACGATCAGCTCGCGATCGTCGAGCTTTTCATCATGGCGCTCTGGCCCGTGCCAGAGCACGGTCTTGAGATCCGGCAGGAAACGCTGCGCTTCGCGCAGCCAGTTGGTGGTGACCGAGCGCGGCGCGACGACCAACGCAGGCTTGTCGAGTCGGCCGGCGTCGCGTTCGCGCGCGAGGTGCGCCAGCGCCTGCACCGTCTTGCCCAGGCCCATGTCGTCGGCGAGCAGCCCGCCCGCGCCGAGTTCGGCCAGGCGCGCGAGCCAGCCCAGACCGGTGCGCTGGTACGGGCGGAGCGTCGCCGTGAACGCCGGTGGCGGGTCGAGATCGTCGGGTTTTGTCAGCGTTTTCAGGCGTTCCGCCAGGGCGCGCAGCTTGTCGCCACCGAGCCAGCGCGGACTGAGTTCGGCGAGATCCGCGACCAGGGCGAGATCCTGGGTGCCGAGCGTCCAAACGCCGTCCTTGCGCGGCCGGTCGATGAGTTCGAGCAACGCACGGCTCAGGCGTTCCAGGTCGTCACGGCGCAGGCGCAGGAGTTTGCCGTCTGCTTCGACCAGCACGCGCTCGACGCCATCGACCAGCGAACGCGGCAGCAGCGCGATGGCCTCGGGGCCGCCGGCGATCGCCTGCGCCACCGCTGCCGACAGATCGACTTTTTCGCCGCCGATCTCCAGACCGAGTTGCAGGCGGAACCAGTCGGTCTTGCCGTCCGGGGTCTGGCCGTCGCCCTCCTCTTTGCCGGAGCCTTCATCCACGCGGGCGAACCAGCCGTCGACATCGACCGGCGCCGGCAGTTCGACTCCTTCGACGCGCCAACCCTGGGCGGAGAGGCGGGCGAAGGTCTGGCGCGGGATGTCGAGCGGGGCCTGGCCGCCGACCTCGCGGTCGAGTCCTTCGCCGATCCAGGTGTGCTCCAACAAACGCGGCTTCGCGCCGACAAAGTGGTAATGATCGTAGCGCCCGGTCGGGATCAGGCCGGCGTCCTTGAGTCCATCCAGCAGGCGCGTTTCGGCCTCGCGGTCACGCAGCGGGCCGTCCTCACCGCCAACTCGCATGAGCGGGGAACCCGGTCGCACCGGGATGCCGCGATAGCGGAAATACGCAGTGACCAGCCGCACGCGACGACGGGTGCGCCGGCCGAGCGCATGCACCCAGCCTTCATACACGCCCCACCAGACGTCCAGGCATGGCTGCGGCGGTTCGTTGGCGGCAGCGCTCGATGGCGGCGCGACGTGGTTGGCGAAGGTGCGCGCCGCTGCCGGCACCAGATCGGCGGGCAGCGGCGGCATGGTCGCCGCCAGTGCGGCGAGCCGGTGCGGCAGCGGACTGCGCAGCGGCCCGACCGTGCCGGCTTCAGTCCAACACGGCGGCTGCACCGGCAGGACGGTCAGGGGCTTGCCGTCGACGTTGGAAAAAACCAGGCGCTGGAGGCGGTCTTTCTCGACCCACGCCACCGTGGCTTCGCGCTCGCCGCCCCAAGTCAGCGGCAGTCCGTCAGGAGCCGTCTGGCCGCCCGTCGCGCCGGGCGCCTGGTTGAAACAGCGGCCGGTGGCGATCATCGCCTCCAGGATGCTGCCGCCCGACGCCGCGCCCTGGATCGCCACCGGTTCCGACCAATAGACATTGTCGCGCAGGCGCAGCAATTCGTGCAGGATCGGGGCATCGTCGGGACCAAGGTACTTCGGCTGCGAGTGGAGGATGCGATCGAGGTCATGGCGATCCTCAGGGTTGCTCCACACCCCGTTTTTCTTGCGTCGGGCGCTGGACACCCGCACCGCCAGGCGGCCCTGACGATCATGGCAAAGCAGGTAGATCAGCGCCTGCGGGCGGTCTTGGCCGGCCGTCAGCGACTGCTGCGCCAGACGCAGCCAATGTTCGGCCACCGCGTCCGCCTTGCCGGGGCTGCGCCCATCGTCGGGGAAGGCGAACGCCGGTGGTTCGGTCTTGCCGACGACTTCCTCCTCACGCCGGGTGCGGGAGATCTCCTCGCGCCGCACCAGCAGGTCCGCCGCCTTCAGCAACACCGCCGCACGATGCCAGCAGTCGCGCTGGTTGCACGGACACACCGACATCATCCCGTCCGCGCTCAGGTCGCCATCATCGTTAAGCTCCAGCCCGCTCAGGCGGATGGTGACCGCCAGCACGGTGCGATCGCTGACCAGGGCGCTGACGGTCGGCCCGTCGAGCGCGACGCCGCTCAACTGCGCTCCACGCGCCAGGCGGGATTCCGCCTCGGCCAGGGCGTCTTCGCCAACGAGTTCGAACAGGGGGCGGCGCACGGGGAAATACGGTGGCGTGGAAGTCCGGCGGGCAAGTCCGTAGCGCCGGCTTCAGCCGGCATGGACCGCCGGCTTCAGCCGGCCGTCAGGGAAATCGTGCGGTCACCAGGCGGCGGGCTGAAGCCCACCGTCCGTGCCGGCTGAAGCCGGCGCTACTTCGCCGCGGCTGCCGGTGCGGCGAGGTAGTCCTCGGGCCGGGGTTTGCGTCGCAAGGCCCAGATCACGAATCCGAGGCCGACCGCCGCAACGATCAGGGTCAGGGCCTGGCCCTTGGTGAAGATGCCGAGGATGAACGGCTGCTGGACCACATGGGTCACTCCGTTGATTACGATGCTCGCAGGTTGCCCACCCGGCTGGCCGGCGTCGGGTTCGCGGAAGAACTCGCCAGTGATGCGGCCGAAGGAATAGAGGATGAGGACCAGACCGAGACTGAGCCCCGGCCGCCGATGTCGGGCGTGGATGGGCAGGACGATCGCCAGGATGAGCAATCCTTCGAGGAAAACGGCGTAGAGTTGGCTGGGGTGGCGCGGTACGGGCGGATTCCCCGACAGCGGGAAGATCCACGCCCAGGCGACCTGGGTCGGCCGGCCCCAGAGTTCGCCGTTCCAGAAGTTGGCGAGGCGGCCGAAGATGATGCCGATCGGGGCTGCTGCCGCGACGGCATCCGCGATCACCAACGGGTTGACCGTCCGGGCGCGCCCGCGCCACCACCACCAGGTGGCCAAGACGATGCCGATGATGCCTCCGTGGCTGGCCATGCCGCCCTCGGTGACCTTGAGCACCCCCCACCACGGGAACCCGCCACCGAATTCAGTGAACAGATACGGCTTGTAGAACAGGCAGTAGCCCAGCCGCCCGCCGGCGATGATCCCGACCGCCAGCGCCACCATGAGATCGCTGATCGCGGTGCTGGTCAGCGGCAGGCGGTCGCGTTTCGACCAACGCCAGAGCAGCAGGCCGCCGCAGACCACGCCGGCGACGTAGGCCAGGCCGTACCAGCGGATCGGCAACCACGACGACCACGCCGGGATGATGAACGGGTTGAAGTCGCAGACCCACCAAGTGTGGGCGGCGGTGATTGGGGTTGGGTCCATGAATACTGCCTGGGGTTCGCCGTGGGATCAGGTTCTGTCCGGATTGGGGCGGAGGTGCCGCTGATCGATGTCCTGGTGGATAAGCGTGTATTCATGCTCCATTCCGGCCAGCGCCTCGCGGATCACGACCTCGGCACGATCCCGAGGGATCCGTGCGATATCGAGAAATTTGGCGATCAGATTCGTTTCGGAAGCCGTTGTGGTCCCGTCCATGGCTGCCATGCGGACCATGTCCCTGAGGACAGCCTCATCCGTGATCAGGTTCACCGGACGAAGATCGCCATCGAGGAATGAACGCATGACGGCGTCGGCCAGGGTCAGCTTCGATCCCACCACCCGGTCGCGGCAGCGCGAGAGGAACAGCACCTCCAATGGATGCAGCGTTCCGTCGACACGGGCAACCAGGACGAGGTTCAGCAACCAGTCAGATTTCCATGATCCCGGCATCGGTGGCTCCCAGACTGGACAGGCCCCGCTCTTTGGCTCTCTGCTCGTAGAACGACATCGGCCGGCGCTGGCGCCTCTGCGGCAGCGCCGACTGCTTGGGTCGGATAAGGATCTGGCCGTCCTGGACTGACAGCTCCGCCGCCGCCCCATCCATGAGGTGCATTTCCCGTACAACAGCACTGGGCAGCCGGATACCGAGGCTGTTGCCCCATCTTCTGAAATACACGGTCAGGATCATGGAGGCAGACTCACGCATCAAAAAACGTCGGATAATCACCCTTGTTCGCCAGGCGCTGGAGCAGCAGCGCCAGTTCCAGTCCATGGTAGTCGCCCCACATCGACGATTCGCCGTTCGGCACCTTGGCGCCGGCGGGGATGTGGTCCCAGCCGTTGGGCCGGTGATAGACGCTGTGCAGGAGGAGACCCTGGTGCTTGGGCGAGACGGACAGGTAGGGCTCAGCGAGCAGCGTCTTCGCCGCGGTCAGGCCGGCCTGGGTGTAGCGCTTGGCCAAAGCAGCACCGCCGCGTTGGGCGTTCAACCAGCGACCGAGGCGGATGAGGCCCTGGGCGGCGATCGCGGCGGCGCTGGAATCCACCGGTTCGTGAACGTTGTAGGGATCCGCCGGGCGGCTCTGCCAGTCGCCGAGGCGGTGCAGTTCCGGCGCGCCGGTGTCCCAGTACGGGATGCCGTCGCTGGCGGTGGCGCGGTCGATCCAGAAGTCGCTCACGGCTTCAGCGGTGCGGCGGAAGGACGCGAGGATGTCCTTCTTCGGCGCGAGTCCGGCAGCAGCGAAGTCGGCGGCGGGCAGGGCGTCGAGGAATTCCAGTTCTTCCGCGAACCCGACCACGGCCCAGGCGAGGCCGCGCGTCCAGGTCGAAAACGGCGCGTAGCCCTGCTGGCTGGAGGGGCAGCGGAAGGCGCCGTCATTGCGGTTGAAGATCGCCTCATGCGCGGTGCGGCCGCGCACGTCGTAGGTGTCGCGCCCCTCGCCGTAGGTGATGTTCCAGCGTCCGGTGGTCAGGCCGTGGGTGACGGCGCGTCCGAGCAGGCTGATCTTGGCGTCGCCCTCGCCCTGGAACTGGTGTCCCAGCTGGTGCGCCAGGCCAAGGATGCGCACGGTGCGGATGGTGTCGACGAAGAGCGAATGCGGGCCGTTGAACGAATAGACGTAACCGCCGGCGCTGCCGTCCTTTTCCCGCCGTTCGCTCCAGCGCGCGGCCTGCACGCAGGCGCTGGCGCGGATCGCCATCTCGTAATAGGCGAGTTCCCAGTCGTTACGCGCGATCTT
>CAMCMZ010000027.1 GCA_945876185.1 Candidatus Kuenenia stuttgartensis
GACAGGCGTTCAGCGCGTGGGAAAGTCGAGAGAGGCTCATGAGGCCCGACCCGATTTTTCGCCGCTGAAGTCAAGGTCTATTTTCCAATAAAGCTACATTCATAATCGACTGTATCACATGGGCTTACGCGTTAACTTAACGCCATTGAGGCGGGGGGGGCGAACCCAGCCTATGGGCTCATCTGCACGTCGAGTCCGGTAGTAGAACCATGCCACGCTGGCCCCGTTGTCGGCGTAGATGAAGGACCGGCGCCCGGCCGACCCGATATTGATCCGATGAAGGATGGCTGTGTGCGAGGAGGGTTGATACATTGGACCAAAATATCACTTTAAGAATGATGTCGTATTAGAAATGACGTACTTGACATTATCTGCAGTTTTTCGTACCACATTCGCCCATGAGCACCACACCATCACTCCACTCCGTCATTGGTCGGGATCATTTCATTACCGAAACATGGGCGGCGCTCGAACGCAAGAGCCTTTACATGAACGACTTGCGACGCATAGGAAAAACGAGGATCATCAGGAGGATGCACGCAGAACCCCTCGCGGGTTGGCTGTCGTCGTTTTCCGACCTTGAGGGTACCCACACAGCTGAGGAGTTCGCAGCACGGGTCTATAAAGACTCGACAGCGGTGTTGACGACAAAAAAGTGGGCCCTGAGGAAGATGTCGGCATTGCTGGGAAGAGTCGCGGGGACGGAACTGATGGGCGTCCTCAAGTTGCCGGACGGTCAGCCCGCCCCGTGGAAGGAGGTGTTGCGGACGACCTTCGAGGACATTTCAGATGTCCTGGACCAACAGCCCGAAGGCACCCGGATGGTCTTCTTCTGGGACGAGGTGCCGTTCATGCTCGACAATATCGCCAATAAACAGGGCAAGGACCACGCAGCCCAGGTGCTCGACCTCCTGCGCGAACTGTCGCAGCGTCACGACCGTATCCGTCTGCTGCTCACCGGTTCCATCGGCATTCATCACGTCCTGGGCAGTTTGTGGAGCGGTGGCTACAAAGGTTCACCACTCAATCACATGGACCTTATCCAACCCGGACCGTTGGCGCCGGAAGATGCGAAGGAGTTTGCGACCTCAGTGATCGTTCGTCGTCGCCTGCGCTGCGCGGATAAAGGGGCGTGTGCTGAAACCTTGTCGACGCTGGCCAGCCACGTGCCGTTTTACATCGAAAAGCTCACTGCGTGCCTGCCTCTGGATACCGACCTGACTCCAACGCACATCCAGCAGGCGCTCGACCACGTGCTCACCTCCGTCCACAACGACTGGGATCTCGACTACTATTTCAGGCGGGTGGAAGTCGTGTTTCCCAAAACGAAAAAACTCGTGCTGGTGATACTCGACACCATCGCCGGCTCCGCCGCGGCAGCGCTTTCGTTTCAAGAGATCCGGCAACAGGTCAGTGCCCACATGATCGTGGATGACGACGAAGTCCTGCGCGAGCATCTCAAGCTGCTCGGCATGGACCACTACCTCGTGCGGGGGGCAAACGGCTACCGGTTCTACCTCCCGCTCATCCACCGTTGGTGGAAGATCTCCCGCGAACTGAAGTGAAGGAGAACCCTCGCCATGCGCCACGAACGCCCCTTCCTCAGTTATTTCTCTCCACAGTGGACCAACCCGGACTACCTGGAATCCATCCTCGTCCAGCGCGGCGGGCTGTTGGCGGAAAGTGTGGCCGCAGTACGGGACAGCGTGCTCACGGACCGGCGGCATCACCTGCTGTTTGTCGGCCCACGGGGCGCGGGAAAGACGCATCTGGTCACTCTCATCCAGCACCGCCTGAGCCAGGATGCCGCGCTCACCGACCGTCTGCGGGTGGCCTGGCTGAATGAAGACGAGACCGCCACCAGCTTCCTGCGCCTGCTCATCGCCATCTATCGCAGCCTCAACGAGCGCTACCCGGGGGAGTTCCCCAGGACGACGATCGCCAACCTGGCTGGAAAAGATCCCTCCCTTGCCCAAGAGCAGCTCACCCACGCGCTGCTGCGCGACCTCGGAGGGCGGATGATCGTCTGCCTCATGGAGAATCTCGACGGCCTCTTCCGTAATCTCAGCGTGGTAGAGCAGCGAAACTGGCGGGCCTTCCTGCAAAATCACCCAGTTGTCGTCATCGTAGGCACCGCCCAGGCGCTGTTCGACGGCATCGCGAACCACGATGAGCCGTTCTTCGGCTTCTTCGATACCCGCCACATCCAACCGCTCTCGGTGGAAGATGCTCGCACCCTGCTGGAGCGCATCGCCACCCTGCATGGGCGCACGGACCTGGCTGAGTTTCTTCGCACCCCCAAAGGACGCGCCCGCGTCGATGCCATCCGTGCCCTGGCCGGGGGAAATCCCCGCCTGTACCTCATCTTCTCCGACCTGTTGGGGAATGCCGCCGCCCTCGATGATCTGGTGCGTCCATTCGAAGAGTTGGTGGACCGCCAGCTCACCAGCTACTATCAAGAGCGCCTACGCTGGCTCAGCCCGCAGCAACGCGAGATCGTCCAGTTCCTGTGCCGGGCCCGCAGTCCGGTGCCAGTGAAGCACATCGCCGAGGGCCTGTTCACCACCCACAACTCCATCACCGGCCAACTCAAGCAACTGCGCGAGTTCCGCTACGTGGACAGCCAGCCGTTGGGCCGTGAGGTCTTCTACGAACTCGCCGAGCCGCTGATGCGTCTGGCGCTTCAGGTCAAGGAAACGCACGACCGCCGCCCACTCGCCCTCATTGTCGATTTTCTGCGCATCTGGCATGAGCCACAGGAACTCGCCGAACGCCTTGCCCAATGCCCCATCGATTCCCTTGCCCGCACCTATCTGGAAACCGCCCAACATCTCCAGCTCACCGGACCCAATCTGCGCCACGAACTGTTTCGCCACGACCTCGAACGCCTTGGGGAAAAACGGTGCGATGATATCACCCTGGAAAAGGCCAGTAGTGTCGCTGAAGATGGTCAAGTTGCTGATGTGACCCGCCTCGGACGTATCCTGGGTGATCGTGAAGAATGGGACGCTGCGATCCGGGTCTTCACCCGGTTGATCGAACGGGAAAACGCTCACCCAACCGAAGTCGCCTCAGCGCTAATAAACCGGGGCGTCACGCACGGACAAGCCGGGCGAACTTTCGAGGAAATTGCCGACTATACCCGCGCCATCGAATTGCCCGGTGCTCCGCCTGAGGAGATCGCCCGGGCGTTCGTCAACCGGGGCGTCAGGCACGGGCAAACGGGGCGGTTTGCCGATGCCATCGCCGACTACACCCGCGCCATCGAACTGCCTGGGGCTTCGCCAGATCTGATCGCCAAAGCGCTTTTCAACCGGGCGATGCGCACCTATACCCAGCGCCAACATGAAGCCGTGCTGCGTGATCTCAGCCAGGTGTTCACGCTGCCGGATGAACAGGTCGTCCGGGACATCCTCACCCCACGTCTTCACTTCACTGCACGCATCATCGTCACCGCCACGTTCGCGGTGACCACCGAGGCCGTTCGCTGGACGCGTCTTCTCACGGAATTCGTCGGGCATATCGCCCGCTTCGGCGGCCTGACTCAACTGGGGGATGCTGTGGTGAAGCACCTGCCCATCCTGGCCACCAGTCCTCTCAACCATGCCGCCTGGGATGCTTGGGTCACCGCTTGGGAATCGGCCCGCGCGGCCCTACCAGAGCAACACCAGGACCAACTCGACATTCCCTTGCGTCTGCTGCGCACCGGCATCGCCTGGCTGAAGACGAAGGACGACGGCCACCTTCTGACCTTGATCCGGGAGGAGCGCCGCCTCCTGCGTGAAGTGCTGGAGTTGCCACCGGAGCAGTAGCAGACCACTGACGTTGCGCTCGGTCACGTGATCTAGGCCAGAGCCGGCTGTCCGCTGCGGACCGGCGTCCGGGCTTCCGGGATTCGTCTTGGCATCTAGCATCCCCGTCCATGAACGACGCACCCATCCTGCGCACGGTCGGCCTGGGCAAGCGCTACGCCGATTTCTGGGGCCGGGCTCGGGTCACCGCCCTGGCGGACCTGAACCTGGAGGTCCGACCTGGCGAGGTCTTCGGCCTGCTCGGGCCGAACGGCTCTGGCAAGACTACGACGATAAAGCTGCTCTTGGGTCTTCTGCGCCCCAGCACTGGCGACGCCTTCGTGTTCGGACGCGATCCCTCTGACCGCGAGGTTAAACGTCGCATCGGCTACCTGCCGGAAGAAACCTACCTGTACCGCTTTTTGAACGCCGACGAGACGCTGGCGTTCTTCGGCCGGATCTTCGGCCTTGAAGCGACGGTCATCCGCGAACGCAGTGAAAAGCTGATCCAGCGCGTCGGTCTGGCCCAGGCCCGGCGGCGCCGGCTGGGCGAATATTCCAAGGGCATGGCGCGCCGGCTCGGCCTCGCCCAGGCGCTGATCAACGATCCCGACCTGGTCATCCTCGATGAGCCGACCTCGGGCCTGGATCCGATCGGCTCTGCCGAGGTCAAGGAACTCATCGTCGAACTGAAGCGCGCTGGCAAGACGGTGTTGCTGTGCAGTCATCTCCTGGCTGATGTCGAAGACGTCTGCGACCGCATCGCGGTGCTGCACCAGGGCAAGCTGCTCGAATGCGGCACGGTCGAGGAACTACTGCGCGATGATCGCCGGGTGATGGTCGAGCTGGAGGAACCGGGCGAGGCGGTGCTCGCCGGAGTGCGCGCTGCTGCCGGCGACCGCCTGCGCAGCATCGCGCCGCCGCGTGAACGCCTGGAAGCCCGCTTCCGTCGCATCATCGCCGCCGCCGATGGACGCGGTCCCGGCCAACCGCCCGCAAGCGAAGCCTGAACCGCATGTTTTCAGTGATTTTCCAAAGCTGGCGCGCCCTGGCGGGGCTGAGCGTGCGCGAGGCCACCCGATCCGGGTTGTGGTGGGCGGTGGCCGCTGCGGCGGTCGCGATGGCGATCGCCGCCCTCAGACTTGGCGCGGTCGACGAAGCCTCGCGGTTGAAACTGGCGGTGGTGGTGGTGACCAGCGGCTCAGCCTTCGTCGCCACCCTGCTCGCGGTGCTGCTCGCTTCAGCGCAGCTGCGCCGCGACCTGGAATCGAAAAGCATCATCGGCGTGCTGGCGAAGCCGACCTCGCGCCTGGGTTATCTGCTCGGACGCTGGACCGGGGTGCTCGCCTGGATCGCGCTCGCGCTCGTCGTGCTCGCGGCGATCGGCAGCGGCGCGGCCGGGATCCTGTGGCGCGGCCATGGCGGCGTGCCGGATGCGCGCCAGGTGGTTGCGGCCAGCGATTGGAGCCGGATCACCCTGAGCGGCGAGGTGGTCGCCATCCCGGCCGCGCAGACCCGGCTCGGACTCGCGGGATCCTCCGGCGAGGGCGTGCGCTGGCGCCTGGAACATCTTGGCCGTGCCCCAGCCGAAGGTTTCGAACTCCTGCTGCGCGCCCGGGTGCGCGGTGAGGACTTCGACGGCAGTCAGCGTTGTGCGGTGGAGATCACCGCCTGGCCGGGCAACGACAGCGCCAAGGCGCAGGCGCTGTCGCTCGATCCCGCCTCGCCCTATGGCAAGGACACCAGCGGGCGCGGCGCGGTCGTCCTCGCTGACATCGAAGACGCGCGCAACGACCTTGGCCAGGACTGGGCCCGGTTGCGCCTGCCCGCCGCCTGCATCGCACGGGACGGCAGCGCCACCGTGCAATTGGCGCGCAAGACGCCGATCCCACTCATGTTCAATCGTGCCGATTCACTGGTGGTGGCGCAGCCAGGAGGGGGCCTGTTCATCAATCTGGTGCGCGCCGCCGGGGTGCAGCTCGCCATCGCCGGCATGCTCGCGGCCTGCACCCTGCTCATCGCCATGCATGCCCGCATCGCGGTCGCGGTGCTCGGCGGCCTGACCCTGGTGGTCGCGGGCAGTGCGGTCAGCACCATTCCCGACCTGCTCGAATACCACAACCCGTCCGCGCCGACACGGCGTTTGCTGGAACTCGCACTGGTGGTCGTGCCGGACTTTGACCGGGTCAACACGGCGGCGCAGCTTGCTGGTGGCAAGCAGGTGACCTGGGCGGCGGTGGGCTGGGCCTGGGCCTATTTCGGTGCCTTTTCCACGGTCTTCCTTGGTCTTGCCTGGTTCGGGCTGGCCCGGCACGAGGTCTGAACATGGCCCTGTCCCGTATCATCGGCCTGCGCACCGCCGCCATCGGCCTCGCGCTGCTTATCGCGGCGCAGCTGGTCGCCTCGTTCCTGATCGCGCCGCGCCGCGCCGCCATCGTGCCCAACGCCGAGATCCACCAGGCCCTCACCCCGGGCGAGTTCGCCGGCACCCTGATGCTGGGCGGCTTCCGCGGCCTCGCCTGCGATCTGCTGTGGATGCGCGCCGACGGGGCGAAGCAGGCCGGGCGATTCTACGAATACGTGGCGCTGTACGGCGCGATCAGCCGGATCCAGCCGCGCTTCGAGCTGGTCTGGGAATACCTGGCCTACGACATGGTCTACAACTTGCCGGCCCAGATCGAGGACCGCCAGAGCAAGTGGGCCTGGTATGTGGCCGGGGTCAGCGCCAATGCGCGCGGCCTTGAGCGCAATCCCGGCAGCGAACGGCTGGCCGCACACCTTGCCTTCCTGTTCATGCATCGCACCGACGACGCGGGTTTCACTACCGATTTCGCCGCTCGTGACTGGCGCCCGGTGCTTGCCCCGGCGGTGGCGGCGGTGAACCGCGCCCTGCCGGCCGACCGCCGCCTCGACCTCGACCTCAGTCCCGGACGGACCAGTTTCGCGCTTGCCGCCGACTTCTATGCCCTGGCGGTGCGGATCGGCGAGACTCAGCGCTATCCGGTGATCGCAACGCGGCGGCGCAGCATTCCCCTGGCGCTCGAATTCGACGGCAACCTGTACCACGGCAAGGGCGAGCATCGCCGGGCCCTGCTGCGCTGGCTTGATGCCTTGGCGGTCTGGCAGAGCGAACTGGCCTGGATCGCTAGTCCCCCCGATTACGTCAGCCGCGATCACCTGCGTTGGAGCAGCGACATTTCCGTCAAGAATGAGGGTCGGCTGCGCCGGCGCGCCGCTTTATTGGCGGAACGCCTGGCGCCGACGCCCGAAACGGGCAAGGCCGCGGCAATGCTTGTCGAGGAACGCCGCTACGCTGAGGCCCGAACCGCTTTGACGGCACCCGGCTGGCGCGACGCGGTGGCGACCGGCCGCATCCGTTGGCTGGGGGAATGATGGCGGACGATCCACCGGATATGACGGGAACGGAACCACTGGCCCAGCGGGCCGCTCTCTGCATCGGCAAGTTCGATGCACTGCATCGCGGTCATCGCTCCCTGGTCGAGGCTGCGCGGCAGTTCGGGCCGCCCGGCCTGCTCAGTTTCACCGGTATGGCCGAGGTCCTGGGTTGGCCGCCGCGTCAACCTCTGGTCGCACCATCAGAACGCGCTGGCGTGTTGCGCGCCTGGGATTGCGCCGAAGTTTTCCTGCCTTTCACCCAGGTCCAGCCGCTGGACGCGGCGGCGTTCATCGCCCTGGTGCGCAACCGCTTCGATCCGGTGGCGCTGGTCGTGGGGGATGACTTCCGCGGTGGACGTGGACGTTCCACCGATGCCGACACCCTGGCCGCTGTCGCCCGCGACCAGGGCTTGCCATTGATCATCGTCCCACGCCTGTCCGACTCCGTTGGGCCGATTTCGTCCAGCCGCATTCGGGAACGGCTCACCGCCGGTGACGTCGCTGGACTGGCTGCATTGTCCGGCCGCCCTCACCGCCTGGTCGGCACCGTCGCACGCGGCGACGGTCGCGGTCGGCAACTGGGTTTTCCCACCGCCAATTGCGCCAAGCGCGAGAACGCTGAACCCGCCCAAGGCGTCTACGCCGCCTGGGCCGAGGTCTTAGGCCAACGCCTACCTGCTGCGGTCAACGTCGGCCGCCTGCCCAGCGTGGCCCCCGACCGCCCCCTGACGGTCGAGGCGCACCTCCTCGACTGGACCGGCGACTGTTACGGCCAGCGGCTGGTCCTGGAATTCGTCGAGCGCATCCGCGCTGAACAGCGCTTCCCCGACTTGGCTGCGCTTGCGGCCCAGATCCGCCAGGATGTCACGCTCGCCGGGAACATCCTGGACGTGTAGTTGCAGGATTCCGGATCCTCCGGAACAATACGTGAGCAGGTGAGTATCAGTCTGGACCCCTGCACGGCACGCAGCTTACCTGGCAGATCAGATTGCTGGGCTGAGCAGCGCCAGGATCTCGGCCGGGATGCGTTTCGGTCGGCCGTCGCGGTCGACGGTGGCGACGGTGACGGTGGCGTCGCAGATTGGCGTGCGGTCGAGGGTTATCGCGGTGGTGAAGGTGACCCGGCTTGGGCCAGATGCCGCCGCTGTGGTGGTCAGCACCATCTCGTCGTCGAAGCGCACCGGCCGGCGGTAGCGAACCTGGAGTTCGATCACCGGCATGCCCGTACCGGCAGCCTCAAGATCGCGGTAGGAATGACCCTGGGCGCGCAGCCATTCGATGCGGGCTTCTTCGAACCAGGTGATGTACGAACCGTGATGGGCGATGCCCATGACATCGGTTTCGCCGTAGCGAACGCGGATGCGGTGCTGGTGCGGCCGGCCCTGGGGTGGCTGGTTCTGCAACCCGCCGACGCTGTCGCCCATGGCCTATTTCACCGCGAGCAGCGTCGCCCCGGCCCAGCCGGGCCAGAGGATCAGCACGACCACGGCCACGGCCGCACCGGCCAGGGTCCAGCGGGCGAGCAGGTCGTCGCCGGTGTCGGGCGCAGTCCGGGCATCGCTGCTCCACAACCGGGCGAGCAGGCCAAGATAGAACGCGGCGCCGACCAGGGCGGCGACCAGGGCGATGCCAGCGATCCAGATCCAGGATTTCGCCACCAGGCCGGCAAGGACGAGGAACTTGCCGAGGAAGCCCAAGGAGGGGGGCAGGCCGGCGAAGCTGGCGACGAAGACGGTCAGCACCAAGCCGTGGAAGGGCCGGCTGCGCCCGAGGCCGGTCAATTGCTTGAGGTCATCGCCGTCGTCGTCCGGCCCAGCCAGAGCGGTGATCGCGGTCATCGCGCCGGCGGTGGCCAGGGCGTAGCCGCCGAGGTAGATCCACAGGCCGGCAAGATCCAGGGTTCCGCCCGCTGACGGCAGCGCGAAGGCGAGGATCATGTAGCCGGCGTTGGCGACCGAGCTGAAGGCGATCAGGCGGCGCACCGAGGTCTGCCGCAAGGCACTGAAAGTTCCGATGATCAGGCTGAGCAGGGCGACGACCAGCAGCACCGAATTGAGCGGTTGCAGGGCGGTGATGGCCTCGGCGCTCGGGGCGAGCGCGGTGTCGAGCCGCAGCGGAGCGCTGCTGATCGGCGTGCCAGACAGGGCGGAAGCGAGGTTGAGCCATACCGTGCCCAGCGCGGCAAAGCCGCCCACTTTAATCACCGCGCCCATGAATCCGGTGACCGCGACCGGAGCGCCGGTGTAGGCGTCGGGCGACCAGAAGTGGAACGGCACCGCGCCGACCTTGAAGAGCAGCGCGATGATGATCAGGCCGTGACCGATCAGATGCAGCGCGCTACGGCCTGGCAGGGGGGCCGCGCCAAAGGCGGTCGCTCCGGTAGCACCATAGACCAGGGCGGTGCCGTAAAGGAATACCGCGCTGAAGACCGCACCCATGACGAAGTACTTGAGCAGGCCCTCGTTCGATTCTGCGCGGTTGCGCCGCAGTCCGACGCAGGCGTAGACCGCCAGGCTGGTGATCTCCAGCGAAACGAAAAGAGAAAGCGCATCCGTCGCCATCACCATCAGCAGCGCACCGGCGCTGGCGAAGAGGAACAGTGCATGCGGTTCACCACCGGGGAAGCGGTCACGCGACAGGCTGGATTGCAGTCCTGCGCCCGCGACCAGGGCGGCGGCGAGCACCGCGAGGCCGAGCCAGCGTCGGGCTGGATCGAGGGCGAAGATGCCATGCAGGTGGCCGGGGCCGGTCAGGGCCAGAGCGACCCCGGCGGCGAGCAGGGCTGCGGCGGCGATCCAGGGCAGCCAGGCGTGCTTCGCCCGGGTGCCCAGGAACGGTTCGGCAGCCAGGGTGACGCAGGCCCCGGCAAGAACGAGGATCACGGGCAGGAGCAGCATGAGGTCGGCGGGGGGCATCAGCTCACCGGACGGTTGGGCAGCAGGGCGACGGGGCGGAGGCGGCGGAGGCGGGAGCCTGAGCGGGAGAGTCGGCTGGCAGGACGACCGCTGGCGGCCGGACGGGGATCGGCGTGCCGGGCGCAGGCGCTGGCGAGGTCGAATGCTTGGCGCGGTACGCCTCGGCCGCGCAGGTCGTCGCCACCGGTCCGGCGCTGGAAGCGACCGGGGCAGGCCAGAATCCGAGCACCAGGCTCGCGATCAGCAGCGGCGCGACCGCCAGCGCCTCGGCGGGGCTGGCATCGACCAGGCGCGCATCTGCGGCCAGTCCCTTCGGCTGCCGGCCGTAGAACCAGCGTTGCACCAGGATCAGCATGTAGGCCGCGCCGAGGATGACGGGCACGCCAGCGACCACCGCGATCCACGGGCAGGTCTTCCAGGCCCCGGCCAGGATCTGGAACTCGCCGATGAAGTTGAGGGTTCCCGGCATGGCAGCGGAGGCGAGCGCGGCGACGACGAAGAGGATGGCCAGGATCGGCGTCCGGTTCGCCAAGCCGCCGAAATCGTCGACCCCGGTGTTGCCGGTACGCGATTCCAGGTAGCCCGCGAGCAGGAACAGCGCGGCGACCGACAGGCCATGCGCGACCAGCAGCACCACCACCCCGGTCAGCGCGGCGGGCTGGAAGGTGAACACCCCGATCACCGCCAGGCCGAGGTGGCTCAAACTGGAAAAAGCGAGCAGCTTCTTGGCGTCATCCTGCGACAGGGCGACCAGCGCTCCGCCCACCGTCGCGATGAGGCCGAGGATGATGAACAGGGTCGCGTAGTCGGCGCTGAGGGCGGGGAAAAACGGCAGCACAAAGCGGATCAGGCCGTAGACACCGAGCTTCGCCATCGCGCCAGCGAGCAGCACGACGCCGGCGCCAGGGGTTTCCGCGTACATCCGCGCCTGCCAGCCGTGCAGGGGCGGCAGCGGCACCTTCACCGCGAAGGCGAGGACGAAGGCGAAGAACAGCAGAGCCTGTTCCTGGGCGCCGAGTTTGCCGATCGCCGCCGGCAGCAGGGCGATCTCCAGGGTGCCGGTGGCGCGGGCGATCCACCAGATCGCGAGCAGCAGCGGCAAGGAGCCCGCCATGGTGTAGAGCACGAAGCTGAGTGCAGCGCCCCGGCGATCGGCCCCGCCAAACATCCAGGTGATCAGCACCATCGGGATGAGCATGCCTTCGAAGCAGAGGTAGAAGACGACCAGGTCGCTGGCGAGCAGCGCACCGAGCATGAGGGCTTCCATCGCCAGGACGCAGACCGCGAAATCGCGCATGCGCTCTTTCACTGAAGCACCGGCACCCAGCAGCGCCACCGGGGTCAGCCACACGACCAGCATGGCAAGCCAGGCGTTGAGGCCGTCAGCAGAGAACGCCAGGCGCACTACCGCATCGCCGCCCGGAACGCGGAACCAGGCCAATGCGGCTTCAGGCACGCTGCTACCAACCAGCGCCGGCCACAGGCCCCAGGTGACCAGGACAGCGACGGCGGTGGCCAGGAACAAACTGAAGCGGCGGGTTGCTACTGCCTGAGGGCCGGCATCGCTGCCAGAGCTGCCAGCGCTGAACGCGGTGGCCACGGCGGCGAGGGCGGGCGCGGCGAGGAGGGCGAAGAGGCTCATCGGGCTTCAACTCACTTCAGGTGGAAGAACAGCACGGCGAGGATGGCCACCACCCCAGCGAGCGAGAGGGTCAACTGGCTGCGCAGGCGCGACCGCTGGAGCGAGACATAGCCGTCAGCGAGGAAGCGGGCCGTGCCCGAAGCCGCCGGACCGACCAGCGGTAGCGAAGCGAGACCATAGGAGACCAGACTGATCAGCCGCACCGGCAGGACGATCGCGAGATCGTACACCCGATCAAAAGCATACGTCCACGCGCCGCCGAAACCGGTCGGGGCGGTATCGGTGCCGTGCGCGGGCACAGCTGCGGTCTGCGGCCGCGTCCAGCGCAGCCAGGCCCACAGGCCACCGGTTACGGCGGTCAGGGTGCCCATGATCGCGACCACATAGGCGAGGGTGTGGTTTTCCTCGTGGTCGATATGGAGCCTGACGCGGGCGAGGTGCTCGCCACCGCCCAGCACGCCGGCCAAGTAGTGTTGGAACCAGGCGGTCTGCTCGCCGAAGATCCCCATCCAGAGGCAGCCGGCGACGGCGCTGCCGATGGCGAGGATGGCCAGGCTGATGCCCATGCTCAGCGGTAAAGCATGCAGGTCGCCCCGATGGCGCTCGACGCGTGGCTGTCCTTTGAAGGTCAGCACCAGCATGCGGGTCATGTAGATGGCGGTGAGCAGCGCGGTGAACACCGCGACCACGCCGACCGTCATGGTCAGGGCGTTTCCGGCGAACAGGTTTTCAAGGATCAGGTCCTTGGACCAGAACCCGGCGAACGGCGGCAGGCCGATGATCGCCCACCAGCCGATGAACATCACGATCCAGGTGAACGGCATCAGCTTCGCCAAGCCGCCCATGCGGCGCATGTCCTGCTCGTGGCCGAGGCCGTGGATGACCGCGCCCGAACCCAGGAACAGCGTGGCCTTGAAGAAGGCGTGGGTGAAGACGTGGAAGATCGCGACGGTGTAGGCGCCGCAGCCGATCGCCATGAACATGAAACCAAGCTGGCTTACGGTCGAATAGGCCAGGGCCTTCTTGATGTCGTGCTGGAACAATCCGGCCACCGCGCCGAACACCGCCGTCAGGCAGCCGACCACCAGGATGACGTTGAGCACGTCCGGGCAGGCGCCGAAGGCCGGGCCAAGGCGGGCGACCAGGTACACGCCCGAGGTCACCATGGTCGCGGCGTGGATCAGCGCCGACACCGGGGTCGGACCCGCCATCGCATCCGGCAGCCAGGTCAACAGCGGAATCTGCGCGCTCTTGCCGGTGCAACCGAGGAACAGCAGCAGGCAGGCGGCGGCGAGCGTCGAACCGCCGAGTTGGCCGCCGAGCACGGCCTGGTTGATGCCGACGTAATCCAGGTGGCCGCAGGCCCAGACCAGGATGAACGCGCCGAGCAGGAAACCCAGGTCACCGATGCGGTTCATCACGAACGCCTTGCGCGCGGCGTCGTTGTAGTCGTCATTCTGGTGCCAGAAGCCGATCAGCAGGTACGAACACAAGCCGACGCCTTCCCAGCCGAGGAAGGTCACCACCAACCCGTCGCCAAGGACGAGGGTGATCATCGCGAACATGAACAAGTTGAGGTAGGCCATGAAGCGGGCGAAGCCGCGATCCTGCGCCATGTAGCCGATTGAATACAGATGGATGAGGGTGCCGATGCCGGTGACGAAGAGCAGCATCACCGCGGTCAGGCGGTCGAAGGCGAAGCCAAGCTGAACCGGCACGTCGCCGACTTGGAACCAGGTCCAGAGCGACTGGCTGAGCATCGCCGCGCCGTGTGCGTCCTTTGGGGCGTGCTCCAGGGCGAAGGCGCAGATCAGCACCAGGACGAAGCTCAGCGCCGGGGCGGCCACGGCGAGGAACCCGACGATGCCTCGATTCGGGCCGTCAGCCGTGCGCGATCCGGCCAGCGCGAGGAAGCCGTTGAGCACGGCACCGAGCAGCGGCAGGACAGGGATGAGCCAGAGCAGATGGGCGGCGGCCGGCATCGGCTTATTCCTTCATCGACGCGTAGGCGTCGGCATCGGCATCGTCGCGCCGGCGGGTGATGCAGATCACCATAGCCAGGCCGACGCAGGCCTCGGCGGCGGCGACCGCGATGGTGAAGATCGGTACCAGGCTGCCGATCAGGCTGGCGTCGCCGGGCAGGGTGCGGGCGAAGCCGACCAGGCTGAGGTTCACCGCGTTGAGCATCAGTTCGACGCCCATCAGGATGATGAAGAGATTGCGCCTGAGCAGCGCCGCCGCGAGGCCGATCGCGAAGATCGCTGCGGCGAGCGCCTGGATGGCGACCGGATCAATGCCCATGATGCGCGTCCTTCCCGTTTTGGCCGGCCTGTGCCACTGATCCATTGGCTGCGTCGCCGGCAGGGTGGTCGGTGGTTCCCGGATCGGCATCAAGCCGGCGCTTGGCGAGCAGGACCGCGCCCACCACCGCGACCAGCAGCAGCACGCCGACGAGTTCGAAGAGCAGGTAATAGCCCTTGGTCGGGGCAAATAGTGCGGTGGCGACCGGTTCAACCCCGGCGCGCACGGCGGTGGCGCTTGAGGTCAATGCGGCGTGATCGTGGCGGACGGTGGCAACGGCGAGCACCCCGATCAGCACCGGCAGCGCGGCACCGATGAGCGACAGCTTGTCGAAGCGCGGCAGCACATGGTCGCGGGCCTGATTGAGCACCATGATCACGAACAGCACCAGCATCATCACCGCCCCGGCATAGACGAGCACCTGCAAGACCGCCAGGAATGGGCTGGCGAGCAGGGCGTAGATCCCGGCCAGGCTGAGCATGGTGCCGATCAGGCAGATCGCGGCGTTGAGCGGATGCCGGCCGAACAGGATGCCGAAGGCGCACAGCACGGCGGCGCTGGCGAAGCCCCAGAAATAGATGGCGGTCAGGATTTGGTCGAGGGAATGAAGCATGGTCAGTGGCCCTGCCCGTGGCCGGCACCGGTCGCGGTTGGTGCGCCAGCTCTGGTTCCGCCATGCAGTTCAGCCAGCGCCTGGGCATTCAGGGTGCCGCCTGGGGCCTTTTGGCTTTGAGTGTCGTCAGCCGGATAGTCAGCCGGTTTCCAATCCATGAGCTTGGCCTTATCGATCACGAAGTCGGCGCGGTTGTCTCCGACCAGGACGCCGATCTTGGTGTCCATGCGGATGGCGTCGCACGGGCAGGCCTCGACGCAGTAGCCGCAGAACACGCACAGCAGCAGGTCGATCTCGAACTTCGCCGGGCGCTTCTCGATGTTCGCGTCCGGTGATTCCTCGGCCACGATGTTGATGCAGCGTGCCGGGCAGGCGGTCGAGCACATGTAGCAGGCGACGCAGCGCGGGCTGCCGTCAGCCCGCTGCATTAGGCGGTGGCGCGCACGATAGTCGCGCGGCAGGTCGTGGATCTCTTCCGGGTACGAGGTGGTCGGAAAATGGCCCGGGTCAGTCAGGCTCTTGAACAGATGCCCGAAAGTCGTGCGCAGACCCTTCATGATCTCGATGACGTAGATCTGTTCCCAGAGTCCGGTTTCCGGGCGGGGGATGGTCTTGGCCATGGCGGTCAGCCTCCCTTCACGAGCTTGGCGATGACGGCGGTGAGCACGAGATTCACCAGGGCGACGTTGAGCATGACCTTCCAGCCCAGGCCCATGATCTGGTCGTAGCGAAAGCGCGGCACGGTCCAGCGCACCCAGACGAACAGCCCGGCGAGCAGCAGCGCCTTGCCGAGCAGGATGTGGATCTGCAGGATTGCGGTGACGATGTTGACGCTGTTGGGCCAGATCGCCGTGCCGGCCGCGATCGTGCCGCTGACCGGCTGTGGATGCCAGAGCGCCGCCACCGCGATGCCGAGCGCCAGGGCACCGACGGCAGCCAGCGACAGCACGGTGGCGTAGAACGAGTATTCCCGCACGCGCAGCGCGGTGTCGGTGGAGTTGCGCTTCGCCCAATGCGCGCGCCGGCCGAGGATCAACTTGACCGCGACGAACAGGCCGATGGCCGTGATGGTGGTGAAGCCGCAGACCACCAGCGGCAGGTTGGCCTTGAGCCACGCCGTGCCAAAACCGGGCACGGGCAGCAACTGGTAGCCGCCGAGGAACAGCGTCGCGATCAGGGTCGAGGCGACCAGGATGTGGAAGTACTCGCCCGACATGAACAGCATGAAGCGGATGCCGGCGTATTCGGTGTGGAAGCCGCCGACGATCTCGGAATCGCCCTCGGTCACGTCGAACGGGGTGCGGCACGTTTCAGCGAACATCGAGACCAGGAAGAGCAGGAATCCGACCGGCTGCACCACGATGCCCCAGGTGTGGTTGGCCTGCCATTCCACGACATCGGTCAGGCTGAAGCTGCCGACGATGAGCAGCATGCCGAGGATCGCGAGTCCCATGCTGACCTCATACGAGATCAGCATCGCTGAGGCGCGCATGCCGCCGAGCAGGCTGTATTTCGAGTTCGACGCCCAGGATCCCAGCACGATGCCGTAGACCGACAGCGACGACAGCGCGAAGAGCAGCAGCAGGCCGACCTCGGGCGCGAAGATCTGACCCGACACCGTCTGGCCGTAGGCGGTGGTGAACGGTGCGAACCAGGGCAGCACGGCGGTGGCCAGGATGCCGATCACGACCGGGATGATCGGGGCGATCAGGTACCATGGCTTGTTCGCGAACGGCGGCACGAAATCCTCTTTGAAGAGGCCCTTCACGATGTCGGTGAGATTGTAGATCAGGCCAAAAGCGCGCAGACGCAGGCCGCCGGCCTCACCGGTGAAGACGCCCTTCACGCTGGACAGTTGCAGGTGGAGGCCAGCCCGGTGCGGACCGATGCGATCCTGGATAAAGGCGGCGCCCCGGCGTTCCATCACCACCACCAGCGGAAGCAACTGGAAGACGATCAGCGGCATGGTGATCGGCAGCAGGATCGCGACGATCTGCGCCAGGTGCGCGCTGGCCCAAGTCAGGCAGCAGTCCATGTCAGGCGCCTCCTGCGGCCGCGGCAGCGACTGTGGCCGGCAAGATCAATCCCTCGGGTCCGATCGCGCGATAGGTCAGCCCGGCCAGACGCGGGGCACGTTTGGCCGCCGCAGCAAAGGCTGCGGTCTCACCGGTCCAACCCAGGCCGCCGAGGTCGGAGACGACGCGCCACGCCGGTTCCAGTTCCGGGCTGGGCAGCACGGGCACGGCCTGGGTGAGCTGGATGCGGTCCTTCCAGTTCACCAGCGTGCCGCGCACCTCGGCCCAGGCACGGATGCCGATGGCGATGGTCGACGCGCGCACGGTCGCGTCCTGCCAGGCTGAAAGCACAATGCGGGTCGGGATGGAGGTGAGCGCGCCGGCCTTCGCCGCGTCCGCGCCCCACAGGTCATGGCCGAGGGTGAGCAGTACGTCGAACTCTTTGGCGCGTTGCGCCAGAGCGTCGAGATTGTCCGCAAGTCCCAGGACCTTCAATCCGGCGCGATTGGCGACCGGGTCGCCGCTGAGCGCGATGCCGTCCGGTTTGCCGACCGGCAGCCACGAACCACTGAAGATCTCGGCCTTGCCCGCAAGCGCGTCGGCGAGGGCAAGCAATGCCGCGTTGTCCTCGATCGTCTGATGGCCCGAGGCGACCAGCGCGATGCGCTTGGCCCCGGCGAGCGCCGTCTTCGCCGCCGCCAGCGCGTCGGCCAGGGTGGTGTCCTTGCCCGCCACGCGACCGTCCGTCAGGCGGTTCACCGCGAGATCGCGGTAGAGCAGGCGCGAGCGATTGGCGATCCAGCTCTTGTTGACCTCGGGATTCCGGCGCGGCATCAGGCGCCAGACTTTCCCTCCTTCGCCGTTGATGTTGTACTCGATAGTTAGATTGGCGCCGAAAGCATCGCTCGGATCGATGCTTTCGACGCTCTTCAGGTTCCACACCCGCTGCTGGAAGCGGAAGTGCTCGCCGGTCAGCGCGCCCACCGGGCAGATGTCGGTGGTGTTGAGATCGTAGGCGTGGTCGAGCGGCTTGCCCGGAAAGGTCGTGATGTAGGCGTGGTCGCCACGTCCGGCGAGCTCGAGCTGGCTGTCCTTGGCAACCTCGTCCATGAAGCGCACGCAGCGCGAGCAGGCGATGCAACGTTCCTGGTCGAGCACCACGGTCGGGCCGAGATCGATCGCCTTGCCGCCGCGTTCCTGCCCTTTGCCGTCGACGAAGCGGTGGTCGGCGCCGCCCTTGTACTGCTTGCCGGCTTCATCCGGCAGACGGCTTTCATGCCGCCCTTGACCCATGTAGTGCTCTTGCAGCGTGCATTCGCCGGCCTTGTCGCAGATCGGGCAGTCAAGCGGATGGTTGACGAGCAGGAACTCCATCACGCCTTTGCGCGCCAGCCGGACGTTTTCCGAGGTCGCCGGGGTGCGCACTTCCATGCCGGGCGCGACCTGCATGTGGCACGAGATGCCGAAGGCGAAGCCGCGCGGGCCCTTCACCTCGACCATGCAGATGCGGCAGTTGCCGGCCACGCTGAGATCGGGGTGGTAGCAGAACGCCGGCGTGTCGATGCCGTTGGCGCGCAACGCTTCAATAAGTTGCTGCTTCGGTTTGACCTGAAGCGCGCGGCCATCGACGGTGATGGTGATGAGGTCGGTCATGCGGGCAGCGTCCTACCCACGGTCGCGCATGGGCAATGGCGGGCGACGCTGCCACCCGCCGCCGGATTTCCGGCGATGGGCAACACCCGCCCTACGGTGGCGTTTGGGCAAATCTCGGCGGGGTAAAAAGTCACCAAAAGGCTCCCGGCCGCACCGCGTCGAGGGCGCGCGGTTCCTGCCAGCGCGGGTTGCGCTTCACGTAGGCGTCGAAATGGCTGCGGAACTTGGTGATGAAGCTCTGCACCGGCCAGGCTGCTCCTGGTGCAAAAGCGCAGATCGTCGTCCACTCAAAGCGGTCAGCGAGGTCCTTCATCAGGTCGATGTCGCCGGCGCCGCCCTTGCCGTCGACCACGGCATCCAGAATGCGGTCGACGTAGCCGGTGCCTTCGCGGCAGGGGGTGCACTGGCCGCAGGATTCGTGGGCGTAGAAACGTGCGATCGATTGCAGGATCCGCACCGGATCACGGGTGGTGTTGAACGGGGTGATCGCGCCGCTGCCGAGCATGGATTTCAGCGCCTGGAGCGATTCGTAATCCAGGGTCGCCTTGCGCGTTTCGTCGGCGGTCAGCACCGGGGCCGAACTTCCGCCGGGGATGCAGCCGAGCAGGTCGCCTTTTAGGCCGCCGCAGAGTTCGAAGAAGTCGCTGTAGGACATGCCCAGCGGCACTTCGTAGACGCCCGGATTGGTGATGTCGCCGCTGATCGAGAACAGCTTGCTGCCGGGGCTTTTTTCCGTGCCCCATTGGCGGTACCACTTGGCGCCGTTTTTGACGATCGCCGGCACCGCCATGATGGTTTCGACGTTGTTGACGACGGTTGGACTGGCGAAGGCACCGCTGATCGCCGGAAAGGGCGGCTTCAGGCGCGGCTGGCCCTTGTAGCCTTCCAACGCGTTGATGAGGCCGGTCTCTTCACCGCAGATGTAGGCGCCCGCGCCGCGATGGACGTGGATGTCGAGGGCATAGCGACTGCCGGCGATGCGCTCGCCGAGCAGCCCGGCAGCATAGGCTTCGCCGATCGCATGGTTGAGCGCCCGGATCTGCGGCAGCATTTCGCCACGCACGAAGATGTAGCAGTTCCGCACCCCGAGCGCGTACCCGGCGATGATGCAGCCTTCGATCAACAGGTGGGGATCGCGGGTCAGGCAAAGTCGGTCCTTGAAGGTGCCCGGCTCGCCCTCGTCGGCGTTGATCACCAGGTAGACCGGCTTCGCGCCGCCGCGCGGCACGAACGACCACTTCATGCCGGTGGGGAAGCCCGCACCACCACGGCCGCGCAGACCGGAATCCATGATGGTCTGGATCAGCTCGAACTGGCTCTGATCGAACAGCGACGCGCCGATGGTCTCGTAGGCGCCGTGCTTGCGGGCAACGTCGAGCGTGTGGCCGTTGGGCACCTCGAACAGGCGGCGCAGCACGCTGGGCAGTTCCTTGCCCTTCCAGTGCGTCGGATGCTTGAAGGGGGCCGTCATGGCGTGGCTCCTGCGGCCGGAGCTGCGGGAGCAGTCGGCACCGTCGCGGTGGCGACCGCACTCGGCCGGCCGGCGCGGGACTTTTCGTGCGCGATCACGCGGTAGCGCGCGCTCACGCCAGCGCCCAGGGATTCGCTGAACTTCTGATCTTTTGGGCCGACCGAGCCGATCTCGCGCCAGGTTGCGCCGTCGTCGCTGCGCTCGACCACCACCTTGGCGGTCAGCGAAGGATCGTTGGCCCAGGTCACGGTGACCGTGGTGCCCTCGACCTTCGCTGCGACTTTCAGCGCAGGCGCGGCCGGGAAGTAGTCCGCCGGCAGAGGCTGCGCGGTCGCGCCAGGCGCGCCGGGATGGCCGGGCGTGGCCAGGACCAGATCGCCGAGCGCTGGCCAGTCCTGCACCGAGGAACCGACCCGCTCGGTCGTCCGGCGCTGGGCCTGATCGCGCAGGAAACTGACCCAGGCATCAAGAATGGCCGGAGTCGGATGGAAATCAGCCTGGTCGAGGTGCGCTTCGCGCAGCGACCCGCCAAGCGCATGCGGCACAGGGCCGATCGCCTGATCGTCGATCATCACGCCCGGCCCGGTGCCGCAGAGCGCCAGGCATTCGACCCGTACCAGGGTGAACAGGCCATCGGCGCTGGTCGCGTGGGCGGGATCGCCTGCGGTGACTCCGAGCGTTTTTTCCAAGTGCGCGATCAGGTTCTCCGAGCCCTGGATGTGGCAGCACATCGTCTGGCAGACCTGAACCAGATGCCGACCGGTCGGCCACTGCCGGTACATGGTGTAGAACTCGACCACCGCAAAGGCCTGCACCGCGCTGATCTTCGCCACGCCCGCCGCCCACTCGATGGCAGTTCTCGGCACCCAACCGAATTCCTGCTGCACCAGCCACAAAACTTGGAGCAGCACGGCGCGCCGCTGCGGGAAGCGCCGGGCGAGTTCATCGATCTGCGCCTGGAACGGTGCCATGCGCGACGCCACCGCCGCGACCGTGAGATCGGCGGGTTGGACGGTGGCGGGATTGAAGGAGGCGCTCATGGGTTACCAGGTAATGCCTTCGTGGATCGCAGCCGAGAAGAAATACGGCCGAGTATTGTAATCCCGGTCGGAAGTCGCGAGGTGCATGAAAAAACCAAGACGAACATGATTGCAGAATCCGTCGATTTCCGCTCCAAGGTAATTGCAGTCCGGATGGAGATTGCGCATCCAACGATCGGAGTCGCCCCAGGTGCGGATGGCGCTGAAATAGACGGTGTCGATTAGGGCGGGGAGTTCACGATTAATGCTGAATTTTGTCTTGCTTTCAATCGGACGAGCACGACCCAATCCAATTGAGGCCCGCCCACCGAACGGACCAGCACCAACGTCCAGGGATACCGATTGCCAAATGGTGGCCTTGTTGGAGCTGTTAGCCGCCCACGCGAATTGGACTCCGGTTCCCCCAACAGGCCCTAATGGGTAACCGAGTTCGGCGTTCAGGTATCCGCGCCAAATCGATGATTTTGGCTGAGGTTCAGTTACGGTCGTCTCACCAGCCCCCAGGCCAGCGAAAACGGTAAGAAGAAGGGATCCGATGTTCATCGGTCCAATTCCCCCGCGGTGATGTTGATCGACCCCAGCGCAGTGGCTGTTCCGTAGCGCCGGCTTCAGCCGGCACGGAGGGGCGACTTCAGTCGCCCCAGGTGAAATCGTGATCGCTTCGGCAGGCTGAAGCCTGCCGTCCGTGCCGGCTGAAGCCGGCGCTACGGGGGCCACGGAAGCCATCCTCATCGATCCAACTCCCCGGCGATGATGTTGATCGATCCCAGCGCGGCGGCGACGTCGCTGAGCATGGCGCCCTGCATCATCGGGCCAAAGGCCGCCCATTGGGTGAAGCAGGGCGGGCGGACCTTGATGCGGTACGGGTTGGTGCCGCCGTCGCTGACGATGAGGAAGCCGAGTTCGCCATTGGCGGCCTCGAGCGCGTCGTAGCACTCGCCGGCGGGCGGGCGCACGCCTTCGTAGATCAATTTGAAGGAATTGATCAGGGCTTCCATGTCGTGGTAGACCTGGGAGCGGCTCGGCAGGCTCAGGCGCGCATCGCTGGTGTTGATCGGGCCGGGCTTGAGTTTCGCCAGGGCCTGGCGGCAGATCGAGGCCGATTCCAGCATCTCGATCATCCGCACCATGATGCGGTCGTAGGTGTCGCCGGTCTGGCCGATGACGGTGTCGAAGGTGTATTCGTCGTAGCCGTAGTACGGTTCGTCTTTACGCAGGTCGCGATCGACGCCGCTGGCGCGCAGGCAGGGGCCGGTCCAGCCCCAGGCGATGGCCTGGTCGGCGGTGACGACGCCGATGTCCTTGGTGCGGTCGATGAAGATGCGGTTTTTCTCCACCAGGCCGCGCACTTCGGCGACTGCGCTTTCAACCAGGGGCAGCACGGCCAGGACATCGTCAGCGAAGGCGGGGTACACATCGCGGTACATGCCGCCGATGCGGGTCACGGTGTTGGTCAGACGGGCGCCGCAGAGCTTTTCCCAGATCTTGTAGACCTCTTCGCGCACGTTGAAGAAGTACCAGAAGTTGGTCAGGGCGCCGAGGTCGACCAGGTTGGCGCAGACGCAGACCAGGTGGTCGATGATGCGGGACAGTTCCAGCAGCACCACGCGCACGCGCACGCAGCGCTCGGGCACGGTGACGCCGAACATGCGTTCGACCGCCTTGCAGAAGGCGATGTTGTTCATCATCGCCGAGCAATAATTCAGGCGATCGGTGTAGGGCAGCACCATCTGGTAGGTGCCCTGCTCGATCATCTTTTCAAAGCCGCGATGGAGGTAGCCCATCTCGCAGGCGGCAGCGATGATGGTCTCGCCGTCGAGGGCGCAGTGGGCGCGCAGGGCGCCGTGGGTGGCCGGGTGGCTCGGGCCGACGTTGATGGTCATCAACTCGACGAGTTCGCCGGCGGGGGAGAGGGCTTTCATCGCGGCGCTCCGGTATTGGAACCGGTTGGGGCTGGCTGCGACTCGCTGCCCGGTCCGGCCAGGCTGGTGCCTGGCGCTCCCGGGGGGATGCCGTTGCCGGTTGCGCCACGATCCAGCACCTGCCAGCCCTGAGCCAGGAGGACGCCTTCCAACTGATCGATCATGGGATCGTTCACCGACAGTTTTTGCCGCTTTTGGCAGGGATAATCCTTGCGCAGCGGATGGCCAACGAATTCGTGGTGGTTGAGCAGGCGCTTCAGGTTCGGGTGGCCGCTGAAGACGATGCCGATCTGATCCCAGGTCTCGCGTTCGGCCCAGTCGGCGATCGGGAAGAGGTCGGACAGGGTGGCCACCACCGCGTCGTCCTCGTCCAGTTCGACCTTGAGCGCCAAGCGATGGCGGAAGACGGTGCTCTTGAAGAGGTAGGTCACGGCGTAGCGCGCGCCGCGATGGCCCGGATACGCCAGGTAGTCGATGCCGGCGACATCCAGCAGCTGGTTGAAGCGCAGGGCGGCATCGTCGCGCAGGTGGCGCACCGCGTCGCGCAGGCGGTCGCGCGCGACGATCAGGGTCAGATTCCAGCGGTCACGGGTATCACGTTTGGCGCTGAATTGCTCGACCAGGATTTTTTCGAGCGCAGCGGCATCCAGACCGGCCTTGATCGGTTCGCGGTGGGCGGCGCTGGGGTCGGCGGCAGGGACAGCGTGGGCACTCATGCTCAAGCCCCCACCGCGATACGGTCGCGGCGTGGTTCAGTGCCCAGCGCCTGCGACACGCGCAGCGTCTCGCGGTCGACCTTTTTCTGCAACTGGACGATGGCCTCCAAGAAGGCCTCGGGGCGCGGCGGGCAGCCGGCGATGTAGATGTCGACCGGGATGATCTCGTCGATGCCGGGCACGGTGCAGTAGCAGTCGTAGAACCCGCCCGAGGTGGCGCAGGCGCCGGCCGAGATCACCCACTTGGGTTCGCACATCTGGTCGTAGATCTGGCGCAGGATCGGGGCCTGCTTGTAGGTGATGGTGCCGGCGATGATGATCACGTCGGCCTGGCGCGGGCTGAAACGCACGAGTTCTGCCCCGAAACGCGAGAGATCGTGCATCGAACTCACGGTGCCCATGAACTCGATGGCGCAGCAGGCGGTGCCGAACGGAAACGGCCACAGGCTGTTGCGCCGGCCCCAGTTGATCAGGGCCTCGGCGGTCGAGGTGACCACGGTGTCGCCGAGCAGGTTCTCGCTACCGCGCTGATCCGGCTTGGCGGGGCCGGGGGCGGGGCCGGGGGGAAGTGGGACGGGCTTATACGTCATGTCAGCGCTCCCAATCCAGGGCACCCTTGCGGTACAGGTAGAGATAACCGACTTCGAGCAGGACGAGGAAGACGAGCAGGATGCCGAGCATGCCCCAACCCGGTGTCGCCAGGTATTTCCAGGCCCAGGCGTACAGGAATGCGACCTCAACGTCGAAGGCCAGGAAAAGCATGGCGATGAGGTAGAACTTGACGCTGAAGCGGCCGCCGGCATCGCCAACCACACTCGGCAGTCCGCTTTCGTAGGGGGTCTGCTTGGCCGGATTGGTGTTGGCGGTGCGATTCGCCCAGCGGCTGGCGAGACGGTTGAGAATCAGCAGCGCGAGCGGGATGGCGAGGCCGACCAGCACCAGCATGGTGAGGGGAAAGACCTGATCGAAGACGCTCGCACCGCTGGCGCCCGCCATCACGTCGACCTTGCAGGCCCCGTAATTGGCGCAATCAGCGCCGAACTGGGCCTGGAGCGCAGCAAAAGACAGGTCAGCAGCGTGCATGCGGGGGTCTCCGACCTCGTTTTTCCGCGCGTGGGAGCGGGCTTATAGGAGCCGGTTCGGATCGCTCCAGGGGAAATTCGCGCGCTTCGACATCGAGCGTGGCTCAAGCATGGTTGGCATGCCGCTTCCACATTGGCTGGCCAGACCTTGCCCGTGCGAGCTTGCTGGACGAATTCGGCGTTGCCCCTCATCGCTGTCGACCTCCAGGTGGTCCGTGGAACATTGACCCATTTGATCGGCGACCTAGGGTGCCGCCTCGTCACCGCCGATTTCGGAGTCGCCATGGCCAAGATCACCATCGTCTTCGGGACGCAGCCCCAGGGCGAAGTCAACCTCGACAAGCCGTCCATGAAGGTCGGTCGGGCGATGGATTGCGACATCGTCATCGACAATCTCGGCATCTCCCGGCACCACTGCACCATCGTCAAGGAAGGCGAGGGCTTCACCCTGGTGGACGGCGGGTCGAACAACGGCACCTATGTCGGTGGCCAGAAGATCGACCGCCATCCGCTCAAGAACGGTGATCGGATCGTGCTCGGCAAGCATCACCTGGTCTTTGACGCCATTGGCTACGCCGCGACCAGTGCCAGCCAGGGCAAGAAAGCCCAGGCGATGGGCGGCGAGATGACGATGTTCGTCGACCAGGCCGCGCTCGCCAAGGCGATGTCCGATGGTGGCGGACGCCTGTCGCTGGTGCTCATCCAGGGTGGACGCGAAGTGCCGGTGCAATTGCTCAAGGATGAGACGACGATCGGCACCGCGGCCGACATCCCGGTCAAGGGATTCCTGGTCAAGGCGGTGCAGGCCAGGGTGATCCGCGCCAATGCGGCGTACCGTCTGGTGTCCAGCGGCGGCTGGCGCGCGGTGCGGCTCAATGGCGCCAAGATCGCTGGGGAAGCGGCGCTCAAGGCGGGCGACAAGATCGCGATCGCTGGCACCACGATCACTGTTCGATGAACTGGACACCGGCAATGGCGCCCCTGCGCCTGGCAGGCTCCGGCGCGATCCTGTTTTTGTCCCTCAGCGGATGCGTCGGGCCGGAACGTTCGGTCGCGGCCCAGCCGATGGCTCCGCCGGCCTTCGCGGCGGAACGCTTCCCCGACATTCCGATTCCGCCCGGCTTCATGCCGGCGCAAGGCGAAGACCAGCTCGCGGTGTCGCTCGGCGGTGGCCAGGTGCGGGCTTTTTCCGTCACCCTGGAAAGCAGGCCGGGAACCCAGCCGGATCCGGTGCGGATCCTCGCCGATCTGCAGCGCGATCTCGTGAGCACCGGCTGGGCGCGCGCACCCGAGGGTCTGTGGCGCAAGGGCGGCGAGATCCTGACGATCGACGCTAGACGCAGCGGGGACGCGACCATGCTGCGCATCCTCCTGCGTCCGGCCCCTGTCGCCGCCGCGCCCGCTTCTGCCCGCCCCTGAGCCGGCGAACCGCTTTCTGCTTACTCCAACTTAACCTGGAACCGTCTGCCATGGCCGACCCCGTCAATGATGCCCCGATGACCAGCTATTCCGATCCGTTCTACGATCGGATCGATGCGATCTACCAGAGCGTCAAGGCACGCTGGCCGATCTTCCTGTTCGTGCTCATCCTGGTCGTGGTGATCACCGTGATCGTCGGCGCACGCATGGCGCACCGGCCGGATGCGGCCGGGGCCCACGACTACCACACCGCGCGCCAGGAGCCCGACAAGGACAAGCGGCGCGCCGCCCTGGAAAAGATAGCGACCACCAGCGAATCGCAGGCTTTTCGCGTCATCGCCCTGAACGATCTGGTGCAGGAGGATCTTCAACGCGACGACCTCGCCGCTGCCCGCAAGCATGCCGAGCAGGCGGTGGAGCTCGCCAAGCAGGGTGAGGACGCCAACCTCAAACTCACCACGCTCAACAGCCTGGCGGTGGTGCAGTTCCAGGCCGGGGAATACGACAAGTCGGCTGCCACCTACAAGTCGGTGATCCGCCCGCAGCCGAAGTTCGCCGCTGAAAGCCTGACCGCGCAGCTGGGGCAGGCCCAGGCCCTGGTGCGGGCGGGCAAGGTCGACGACGCGCTCGCCGTCCTCGATCCGCTGCTAAGCAAGAGCAGTGCCGGCGCCGAGGAACTGCTCAACCAGGCGCGGGCGTACTACTGGCGCCTGAAGCGCGAACAGGCCGAGGCCAAGCTGCCCAAGCCCGCCACCGCCCCTAGCCCGGTCAAACCGGTGGAAGCAGTCAAGCCGGCCGAACCCATGAAACCAGTTGAGCCGAAACCGGCGGTTGCAGCACCGACTCTGGTCGAACCTGTAAAGCCGGTCGAACCAGCAAAGCCGGTCGAACCCGTCAAGGCGCCGTCAGCCGCTCCCGCCGCCGATCCGGCCAAGGACGGTGCCTTGGACAAGAATCCGATCGGCCGGTAATCCGGCCGGCTCGCTTGCGGTCGATCCGCCGGCGGATGCCACCTTGCCGACTGATCGCATTGCCGGCTGATGCCACGTTGCCGGCTCATAAAGGTGGCGTTGTGTCAGCGGTTCGGCGGGTATGGTGCCGATCATGGACCTCACCCGCCTCATCCGCGACGTGCCCGACTTCCCCAAGCCCGGCATCACCTTCAAGGACATCACGCCGCTGCTGGCGGATCCTGTCGCCTTCGAAACCGCCATCGCCGCGATGGCCATGCCCTGGCGCGGCAAGGGCATCACCAAGGTGATCGGGGTCGAATCGCGCGGCTTCATCCTGGCCCCGCCGATTGCCATGCGCTTGGGCGCCGGCTTTGTCCCGGTGCGCAAGCCCGGCAAGCTGCCGTGGAAGGCGCTGCGCGAGGAATACGCCCTGGAATACGGCAAAGATGCGGTCGAGATCCACCAGGATGCGGTCGGCCCGGCCGACAAGGTGCTGGTGGTCGACGATGTGCTCGCCACCGGCGGCACCCTGAAAGCGACCATCAGCCTGGCCCAACGCTGTGGCGCCAACGTGATCGGAGCGGCGGTCTTGATCGAACTCGCCTTCCTCGCCGGGGCGGGCCGGCTGAACTGCCATTTCTCCACCGTATTGCGCTATAGCTGAACGTCGTCCGTCATCGTCACCGCCGACTCGGGAAACCCCATGCGCAACATCCGTGGCACGCTGATCATCTGCGATCAGGTCTACCAGGACCACTCCGGCAAGTTCATCCTCGCCGGCACCTACACCACCTGGCAGACCCAGGAGGACGAACTGCACGTCCATGGCATTCACGCCTACCTGCGCTTGCAGGTCGAACAGCCGGGCAGCTTTTCCTGCCGGATCGCCATGGCTGACCGGATGGCATCGCCGAACCACGCGCCGATGGTGCGCATGGACACCGTGCTGCAGATCAGCGAGCGCCAGATCCCGGTCTTCGAATGCGCGGTGCATCTGCCCGACCTCACCCTGCGCGCGCCGACGCCCAGGGCCCAGCGCGCGCCCGGATCGGCGCACGGCATCCGCACCCTGGTGACCCTGGAGGTCGGCAACGAGGACGTCGCCAGCTGCCCGCTCGATTTCGTCTTTCTTGGGCCGGCGGCCCCGACCCCACCGGCGGCCGGCGCGTGAGGACGCGTCTTGGCCGCACCGGTGGCGGAATCCCCAAGCGGACGCACTGAAACCATGTCGGTACCCGGTTCCAGCATCGCCTTCTGGCTCCTCGCCCCCCAGGGCGCGGTGCGGCTCACGCCGGGCCGTGATCTGGTGATCGGCCGGGGCAGCCACGTCGAGGTGCGGATCGACGACCCGGCGGTGTCGCGTGAACACTGCCGCCTGCGCTGGGACCGCGAACGGATGTGGCTGGCCGAGGATCTTGCCAGCGCGAACGGCACCATCATCGCCGGCCAGCGCATCACCGGGGCCTGGCTGCTCGCCGACGGCCAGGATCTCGTCATCGGTGGGCGGACGCTGACCTTCCGCATCCTGCCCGCCGGCGTCCTGCCGCCGGTGCTGCCGGGCGCCGATGAACGCCAGACCCAGGAGGTCAGCAGCCAGCGCGGGTTTTCGGGCGTCTGCAAAGACCTGCACGGCCTGGTCCGGGCGCTCGCCCTGGCGGGCCAGAACGGCCATCTGGTGCTGGCTGGTTCGTTGACCCACTGTGTCTGGTTCATCGACGGGGTGCCGCGCGCCGCGCGCTGCGACGGTGAACTCGGCATGCCGGCGCTGTTCGCCCTCCTGCGCCGTCAATTCAAGGATTTCACCTTCGCGCCGGCGGGGGAACCTCCCGCTAACGCCCGCATCGAAGGCGACGGCGAGACCATCCTGTTCGCGCTCTACGGCGGCGACCTGATTGCGAGCGACGAACTCGCCCGCGCCGAGGATCTCCAGCGCCGGCTGCTTGGTCGGCTGCCAGAGGTCCCGGGTTGGGATCTCGGGGTCTTCTTCCAGGGCATCGGCCGCGTCAGCGGGGATTTCTATGACGCCGGCCTGCTCGCCGACGGTCGCCTGATGCTGGCGATCGGCGACGTCAGCGGCCATGGCGTGCGCGCCGCGATGCTGGTGGGCGGACTGCTCAAGGCCCTGCGCCTGATCCGCGCCGTGGAATCCGATCCGCGCACGGTCCTGACCCGGCTCAACGACGATCTCCATGCCGACATCCTGCCCGGCAGCTTTGCGACCTGCTGCGCCATCGTGCTTGAACCGGAGACCGGGGCCGGCGAGATCATCCTCGCCGGCCACCACCGCGCCCTCATCCGTTCCGGGGCCGGGACGGTGGTGCCGGTCGGTACCTCTGGCCTGGCCCTGGGCGTCATGAATGGCGAGGAATTCCGCGCCTCGCTTCAGACTGGCCCGATCGCGCTCGATCCTGGCGACCGGCTGGTGCTGTGCACCGACGGCGCGTTCGAGGCGCGCAACGACACTGGCGAAGAACTCGGCCAGGAGGGTTTCTCCGATCTGGTGAGTTCCTGCGATGCCGAACCGGCCGAGGCCTTCGCCAAGGCGCTCGAAACCGGGGTGCGCGCGCGCAACCCAAGGGTCGAAGACGACCTTGCGATCTTGGTGGTGCGTCGCCTGGTGCGGTGGGACGAGGACGACTCGGCGATCCGCACCACCGCCGTCGCCCTGCGCCGCCGCCTGGGCGCCACCACCGATACGGCGGCAGTCGCGTTGCGGCTGGCCAGCGAAACCTCACCGCTGCCGCCGATCGCGATCCCAGACGACCTGCCAATCCGCCGGCTGGGCCCCGGCGGGGACCTGATCCTGGGCGAGCACCTGGGCGGCGGCGGCGGTGGCGAGGTGATCGCGGCGATCCAGCGCGGCCTCGATCGCCCGGTCGCGGTGAAGCGGCTGGCCCCGCATCGGCGCTCGGCGGCTGACCTCACCAAGTTCATCAGCGAGGCACGCGTCACCGCCCGCCTCGACCATCCCCACATCGTGCCCATCCATGAACTCGCCAGCGACGGCGAGGGCGGGCTGCTCTACGTCATGAAGCGGCTGCGCGGCCGCAACTGGTTGCAGCGCCTGCGCGGCCTGGATCTCGTGGAAAATCTGGAAGTGCTGCTCAAGGCCTGCGACGCGGTCGCGTTCGCGCATGAACGCGGCATCGTCCACCGCGACCTGAAACCAGGCAACATTCTGCTCGGCGATCACGGCGAGGTGCTGGTCACCGACTGGGGTCTGGCCACCTGCGTCCGGCCCGGCAGCGATCTCGCGGGCGTGGCGCCGGCCCCGCTGGACGGCGTCGCGGTCGGCAGCCCGGCCTACATGGCGCCCGAACAGGCGCGCGGCGAGGCCGCCGCCATCGGCACCGCCACCGACGTGTACCTGCTCGGTGGCATGCTCTTCGAGATGATCACCGGCCTGACGCCGCATCACGGCACCAACCAGCGATCGTGCATCGCCGCCGCAGCCGAGAACCGCCTCCAGGACGCACCGCCAGGTACGGATGGCCCGTTGCTGGCGATCGCGCGGGCGGCTCTCGCCACGGATCCGGCAGCGCGCCCGCGCGATGCCGCTGCCTTCCGCGCCCGCCTGCGCGAGCACCTGCGACACCGCGAAAGCCTGATCCTGGCCGAGCGCGCCCGGCTGCTGCTGGCCGAGGCCGGGGACTATTCCGCCTGCATCCGGGCGATCGCCGCCTATGAGCAGTCGGTGGCCCTGTGGGAGCGCAACGCCCAGGCCAGGCTGGGGCTGAGTTCGGCCCGGGTGACGTTCGCCGGGATGGCGCTCGCGCGTGGCGACCTGGATCTCGCCGCCGCCCAGGTCGATCCCGACGATCCGTCGCACCAGGCCCTGGCAGGCCGTATCGCGGATGCCCGCAATCGGCGGTTGGTGCAGGAAAAAGCCGCGGATCGCCTGCGGGTGCTGGAAGAAAACCTCAAGCGCGATTCGAATCGGATCTGGGAGACCATCTACACCTATGATGCGGCCGCCGGCCTCACCGACTGGGACGTGATCAGCGGGACCGCCGTGGCCGGTCCACAGGGCTTGCGACTGGCCGGGGGCGAGCCGCGCATCCTGCTCCTGCGCCGGCCGATCTCCGGCGATCTGCGCCTTGATCTCGTCGCCTCCCAGCCCGGTCCAGTGGTCAATGACATCACCATCCTATTCGCGGCCAACCGACCCAGCGGGAACGGGATCGAAGAGGCCACACGGGCCCTGAATACCGGCTACCAGTTCAAGTTCGGTGCCTACGACAACACCATGAGCCTGATGATCCGGGCTGGGCGTCGCATGTGGACCCAGCGGATGTCGCCGCTCGCTCCCGGCCGGCGCTTCCGCCTCACAATCGAGTGCGTCGATCGCTTGGTGGTGGCCCGCTGTGACGGCAAACTTCTGTGCGCTGAACTCGATCCCGAACCGCTCCTGGGTCGCGGCCACGACTGCATCGGGCTGGTCGGTTGGCGCGCCGAAACCGTGGTGGAATCCTTCCGGATCGAGCGCCTGGGTCGGCCGGCAGTGGTCAAGATCATCGACCTCGCCCGCCGCCACCATCACCGGGGCCGCTGGCAGACCGCCGCTGATCTCTACCACGACGTGATCCGTTCGGCCTCGGAAGAATCCGAACGGGCCGAAGCCGAGGCTGCCATGAGCCAGGTCAAGCTCGCCGCCCGGATCGCCCGCCGGCTGGCGCGTCTGCGCGCGCGGCTCACCACGGTCTGGCCCGGGTGCACCGTCGATCAACTCGGGTCGTCTTTGAAAGTCACCGCGAATGGGCTCGGGTTGACTGATCTTACGCCGCTCGCCCTCTTGCCGCTGGCGGCGTTGGAGATTTCCCGCAACGCCGTCACGGACCTGGCGCCCATCGCCAATCCCGCCTTGGATTCGCTGTTTGCCGATGACAACGGCATCACTGACCTGCGGTCGCTGCGGGGATTGCCGGTACGAACGCTGATCCTTGATCGAAACCAGATCAGCGACCTCGCTCCTCTAGCCGGCATGCCGCTGAACCGCCTGGAACTTGAGCGCTGCCCGGTCAGCGATCTTGCTCCGCTGGCGGGATGTCCCCTCAATCGTTTGGTCATCGACCGAACCAATGTGCGCGACCTGACCTCTCTTGCGGGGGCTCCGCTGACCTCGCTGTCAATGCGCCACACGTTGATCTCCGACCTGGCGCCGCTGCGCGACAGCCCGCTCGGGATCCTGAACCTGGAAGGATGCCTGATCCAGGATCTGTCGCCATTGGTGTCGAGGCCGCTGCATTCCTTGCGCTTGAGCGGGGAATATCCCTTGGATCCGGCGCTACTTGCGAAGATGCCGTTGCGTCGGCTGTCGCTGACGGAGTGCCGCTGGCTGACGGACATTGCTCCATTCGCTGAACTCAAGCTGGTCGACCTGGAGCTGAGCGGCTCTGGCGTATGCGACCTGTCCCCGCTCGCCGGCATGCCGCTCGAAGAATTGCATCTGGCCGGTTGCCCTCTGACCAGCCTGGCACCGCTGGCGGGCATGCCTTTGCGCAGACTCGTCATCACCGGATGTCCGGATCTTGATCGCAGTCCGGTGGCGTATCTGGTCGAGATCGAGCCAGGGGTTCTGGTTGCGCCCGGTGCGACCTGAATCCGGACTACCAGGTCAGGGCGAGGTTTCCGCCGGTCCGAATCTGTACTGGCACGGTGAACGTCAGTTGGACCTGATCGCCGGCCAACGTTCCAGCAGTGAAGGTGATCTGGCGGCCATCGATCGCAATTAAACGAGGTACAGTTTTCCCGCGCCAGCGCACGCTGGCGAGCTCCAGCCGGTCGCCCCGGTGGAACCGGTCGATGGTCAGCACGGCGCGGCGCTGGTCGCCGCCGGTCTGGGCCAACGTCCCCCACCAGCGCGGCGTAACCACCGGCAGGCGTCGGGTGCCTTCATCAGGCCAGGCACCGCCAAGCGTCAGGCTGCGTGCGGGTTCGTCCGGGCTGACGCCGTTGAGCGCCTGGAGCACGAACCACACCGCCGGCGCATTCATGTACCAGTCGAGTCCAGCGAAACCGAAGTCGGGCTGGCCGGTGCGGGCATCAAACCAGAGCGTGGTCGCCCATGGGGTGCGGTTGCGTTCGCGCACGCAGGCGTCGAAACGCTGCACCGAGGCCAAGCCCTCGGCCAACCCGTGGTGGATGGCGGTGCAATCCAGGAAGACCATGCCGTATTGCGGCCAGGCGTGCCAGAGGTAGCGGCGCGGTGGCAGCGACCCATCAGCGCGGGCCTGGATCGGCATCAGGTGGTAGCGGCCGTCGCCCAGCACGCGGTAGAGCGTCTGCGCGGCGGTGATGATCTGGTCGCGCGGCAGGATCGAGGCCAATCCCAAACTCTGCACCGCCCATTCGCCTTCCAGCTGACCGATGAAGACCTCGTCGCTGGCGCCGGTGGTCGAGAGGTATTTCCGGTAATAGCTGCCGGTCCACATCGCCTGCATGGTCGCTTCGGCCTTGGCCTGGATGGCGCGCACGGCGGGTAGCAGATCGGCCCGGCCGCGCCGGGGCGCGAAGTCTTCCAGCACGCGCAGGGTGGCCAGGAAAAGCGAAGCGGTGGCGACGAAGCAGCCGGGGTAATGCTCGATGTCCCACGAGCTGCCGCCCTCGGGCACGCCATCGCCATCGAGGTCGGCGGCGAGCAAAAAGCCGACGGCGCGTTCGACGTGCGGCCACATCGCGGTGCAGGCCGTTTCATCGCCGGTCTCGCGCCAGTCGCGATAGACCTGGATGATGAACGAACACGCCAGATCCGGCCAGCGCGTCACGCCGTACGGCACCGCGCTGGATCCCAGTGCCAGATGAGCGTTGCCGTTGAAGTGGCTCAGACTGCCGTCGTCGGCCTGGAGTTTCGCAAACGATGCGAGTTCACGGCGGTTGAGCTCCGGCCAGAACAGCGACCAGCCGGGATGGCTGACCAGACGCTGGTCGAGCGTGCCCAGCGCGCCCTCCATCATCGGACTGGCCTCCAGGGTGTAGAGCTCGCCGCTGGCGGTCAAAATGCTGTTGGTCGTCACCGGGGTCAGGTCGTTGAGCAGCTTGTCGGCGAGCCAACCAGGCAGATCGCTGCGGTCGAGCTGATCCGCCAGCGCCCGCGTCGCGGCGAGATCCTCCCGCCAGCCGGACAGCAGGCGCTCGGCCACCGCCCCGGCATCGGGCCAGTGCGCTGCGGCCCGGCCGTGGTCGACCTGCTGGTCGCGCACCCGGTGGTGCGGCACCCGCCACGCCAGGCAGCACGGGATCTCGACCGTCGCCCCGGCGGCGATCCGCCCACGTACGATCAACACCCCGGCTGGGTGGACGCGGCCCTCGACCCCGACCCGGCTGCCGCCGAAACGTGTATCCGGATCGTCCCAGGATGGCGGCGGGGCGCCCTGCTTCTGCTTTTGCTTGGCATTGAGGACCGTCAGCAATCCCGCGTCAAACAAAGGATCCGGCCTGCCTTCGGCGAGGGCCGCAAGCACCCCGGCTTCATCGACCAGCACATTCCAGTTCTGGAAGGCATGCAGGCTGAATCCGGCCGGCGCGTCCGCCGCGAGCACGCACTCGCCGACATGGTTCGGCGGCATCCCCTCTGCGACCGTGCGGGTGGTGCAGCGCAGACCGCCGCCCGATGCGCCGATCCAGGGCGTGATCCGGTTGCCGGTGCGACTGGTCGCCAGCGAACCGTCCTTGCCAGCACCGCCGCATCCCAGGACGTGCTCCCACGAGATCGCGAGATCGACCTCGACCGCCTCGGCGCTGGGATTCACCAGGCGAAAGACCAGCATCGCCCCCGGAATGGTCGACCTTTCCAGGTCGTGCGGCACCAACGGTGCGAATGCGGTCAGCGCCACCGACACCGGCAGGGCTGGATCGGCGTAGGCGACCTCGGCCACCGGATGGCGGCCGCGATACGTCACCGTCTGGCAGCCGGGATATCCGGCCTGACCGCCCTCTTGGAGCAGCCGGAAGACGGAACCCGATGCGGTCGTTGTGCGCAGCGCGAAGAACGTCCCGCGCATGCCGGACAGCAGGCGCTGCCACGTATCAGTCAGCGCCGCGATGGTGATCCGCCCGGTACGCCCAAGTTCGATCCGCCCGGTGCCGATGCCGCCCAGCTGGACGCCGTTGGGATGGCCGAGTTCGGGCCGCAGGAAGCCGCCGCCGACGCTCAGACCGGGATGCTCAGGAACCATGGGGGATCTCCGGCGCGGGAGGATGGTCAGGGCGATGGGGTCGGCAACCTGGGAACCCCGCCATCCCGGGGAATTCAACCTAAAACTCGCAAAAGGGCCTCGCATTTTTCAGCAAACTGGCACGGGTAAAAGGGTTGGTGAATTTCCCGCCGGCACCAATCAGATGAGGAGATCGGATCGGCCTCTCCCGCGTTGAACGCTGGCCACACCGACCATCATCGAAATAGCCACACCATCAATTTCCTGCAAAAATCGCAAGTGCGCCCCAGATGCAAGGCGGGAGGAAGGAGTTGGGCAGCGCCCAATGACTGACGACCAACGCAGCAGGTGGGGTGCAATTGCGATTTTTTGGTTCAACCCCAGTAGTACCGCGTCAGGTGGAACACCGCCGGCGCCGCGAAGATCAGCGAATCAACGCGGTCGAGGATGCCCCCGTGGCCGGGGATCAGGTGGCCGAAGTCCTTGACCCCGGCGTCGCGCTTCACCGCCGACATCACCACGCCGCCGGCGAAGCCGAGCGCGGTCGCCGCCGCCGCCATCGCCAGGGCGTACCAGGGGCCGTAGGGGGTCAGCCACCAGAGGGCCATGCCGATCCCGCTCGCGCTCAGGGCGCCGCCGATCAACCCTTCCCAGGTCTTGTTGGGCGACAGGTTCGGGGCGACCCGGTGCCGGCCGATCGCCTTGCCCCAGACGTATTGCAGGACATCACTGAGCTGGACGACGATGAGCAGCCAGATGAGCAGTTCCGCCTGATGCCCGGCGTAACCGGGCACGCTGGTGAATGGCAGGATGAGCAGCGCCGGCAGGTGGCTGAGGCTGTAGACGCACAGCATCAGGCCCCACTGCACCTTGGCGGTGCGTTCCAGGTAGCGGGTCGCATCGCCGGCCATGGTCGAACGGATGGCGACGAAGATGAAGCTCCAGACCGGAATGAAGATCGCGAACATGCCGTACCAGTTGATGCCAACGAACACGTACTGCAGCGGCACCAGGACGAAGAAGGCCCAGAACAGGGTGTGGTGGTCGGCGCGCCGGGTCGGGGTGAGGGTGATGAACTCGCGCAGGGCCAGGAACGAGATTAGGCCGAACAGCACCGTGGTCGCGGTCGCGCCGGCCAGCAGCGCCGCCAAGCCGACCACCGCCATGCCCCACCAGGCGTTCACGCGGGCGGTGACATCGGCGGCCAGGTGACGGGCACGATCGTTCTTCGCCGTCTGGCGCATGACCAGGCCGGCGAGCGAAGCTGTCACTAGCAACGCGCCGATGCCGGCAGCGACCTGGAGCAGGTGCGTGGCCGCCGCGCCGCAGGGCAGATCGAGCGTCATGGGTCGCTCCCCAGGTCGATCACGACCTGACGGGCACGCTCCAGGAATGCGGCTTTGTCTTCGCCATCGGCCGGAGCAGGCAGGGGGGCGCCGAAGGTCACGGTCGCCATCAGCGGAACGAAGAGGAACTCCCCGCGCGGCAGCATGCGGTTGAGGTTGGCGAGGTGCACCGGAATCAATTCCACGTCCGGCCGACGCCGGGCCAGGTGCCACAGACCGGGCTTGAACGGGTTCAGGCCGGCGTCTTCGTCTCCCTGGCGTTTGCCCTCAGGGAAGATGATGAGCGAACTACCCGCATCGATGGCCGCTTCCATGTCGCGCAGCGGATTGTTCTCGGCCGTGATGTGTTTGCGCTCGATCAGCACCGCTTTGAGCACGGAAGTCGACACCGTCCGCCGCAGCGGGCCGGCGGTCCAGTAGTCGCGCGCTGCCACCGGCCGGGTGGTGTTTCGCATATGATCGGGCAACGCGGCCCAGATCACCGGACCATCCAGGTTGCTGACGTGGTTGCCGAAATAGATGCGCTGCCGCGCCACCGGCTCACAGCCCTGCCAGCGCGCCTGGACCCCGGTGAAGCTGCGGATCAGGAAGGGAATCATGTCCGTGCCCGTAGGAACGCCGCGATGGCTGCCAGCCGCCGCGCGCAGGTGATCAGCGAGCCCGCCACGATCAACGCCAGTGCGCCCCACAGAATCCACGGCGTCCAGGTGAACGCGACCAAGGCCGCCGAGGCCAGCGCCGCCGCCGTCAGCAGCGCCATCCGGTGCGGCTTCGCCATCGGCCCATGGAAGCAACCGGGCAGCCCCAGCCCCGCGCCCAAGGCGCGGATGTAGGCCGTCAGCATCGCGGTCAGCGCGGCGGCCCAGCCCAGATCAGCTGACCAAGGCAGCGGCCGTGCCCATGCCGCCAGGCCGTACCCCAGCCCGATCAGGATCAGGCTGTCGGAGATGCGATCCGGCACCTCATTGTAGAGATCCCCGGTCGGCGAACGCAGACCGCCCTCGACCGCGACCATGCCGTCGAGCAGGTTGCAGATCAGCCGCAGCTGGATGCCCGCCGCAGCAGCGACAAGCAGGACCGGCTGCTGCCACCCGACCGCATGTGGCCAGGCGACAAAGGCCGCTCCGGCCAGTGCGGCGAATGCGATGCTCGCGACCGAGATTGCATTCGGTGCGACCCGTCGGCGGGCCAGCGCTGCCGCCAACGCCTGCGCCCAAGCCCGGCCCCGGGTCTTGAGCGGCCGGCGTCCCTGCAACTGGATGGAATCGTCCATGATGGAGGAAACCTATGCGGTCGCAGGCCAGGGGGTAGTCAGCGGTGCGCTGGCCGCTTGATTCAGGTCGAGACACAGGTTTATGCGTCGATGAGCGCCTGTGTGTCTTTGCGCCTGAGCGACCGTGATGATCGAGAAGGAAGCATCTCAGTGACAAGGGGGTGGCTGAAAAGGAGGAGGTGGTTCCTTGCAAATTTCCTAAGAATTCATGGAAATAGGGCGACGCTCAGCCCAAGTATCGACCGTAACTGAAATACGCAGTTGCGGGCAGGGGAAATTACAGGCATAGTTCCCAATTCAATCATCCCTGACAAACCGCAACACCAACCCCTCAAGGAGAACCCATGCTTATCCGTTCCGCGTCGTGGACAGCACTGCTGTATGTGACCGCATTGATGGCCTCGCCGAATCCAACAGTCCAAGCGGTCGAACTTACTCAGCGGGATAAGGATCTGGCCATCAACGGGCCCATCTACCGAAAACTGGTCCAGATGAAGGATGTGGTGGCGGACATTTTGCCGCCTCCAGCCTATATCATCGAAGCACAGTTGACGGTCTTACGCCTGATCGATCAGACTGAAGTGGCGATGGAAGACGGCAAGATCGATGCGACGGAAGCAAAAGAGATCGAAAATCTCATCGACTACGGGCGCAAACTCAAAGATGGCGCGCCAGGTGTTTTTCCAGGGTATTACGAACGCATTGAGGTCTGGAAAAAGGATCTCTCCGATGCGACCCCGGACGAAAAACTGATCAAGAAACTGCTGACGGTGAAGTCGGTCGCGCCGGCGACCAAGTATTTCGAGGTGCGCGACAGCACATTCGCCTCTCTCATTCGGGCTGGCGATGTGAAGGGGGCGAAAGCAATCGTCCGCACGGAACTGAAGCCCATGTACCAGGAGCACCGGGCGGCCATCGACGCGGTCGTCACTCGCGCACGTCGCTTGACCGAAAAAATCGAGAAGGAAGTCAGCGACAAACTCGCGAGCGCAGATACCGTTGCGGCCGACATTCCTGATCAAGAGTCCACTCTACACCAAGGTCATCCTGATGAAGGATCTGGTATCTGACATCCTGCCCCCTCCGGCCTACATCATCGAATCGTACCTCACCGTGCTCCAGCAGGTTGATGAAACCGAGGTCGCATTGGCTGATGGTACCATCAGCGCCGAGGAGAAGACTGCCCTTGAAGTCCTGATCGAGTACGGTCGTCAATTGGAAGTGGGTGACAGCAGCAAGGGGGAGATGGCCGGCTACAAGGAGCGTATCGCCGCCTGGACCTCCGAACTGGGAACCGACTCGCCGGAGGCCATCCAGATCAAGGATCTGATGATCAAGCACTCCTGCGCTCCGGCTCTGAAATTCTATGAGATCCGCAATGGCAAGTTCCTGCCGGCCATCAGCAAGGGTGCGATCGCGGAGGCCAAGAAGATTGTCCGTCAAGAACTTCGTCCACTTTACGATGAGCATCGGAAGTTCATCGACCAGTTGGTCACCGCGTCCAACGCGATGTACGACCGGGTCCAGGCCAAGGTCGATGCGATGCTGGCAGGGAAATAGGGCGGCGCTCGGTTACACCAGTCGACCCGTTCAATGACTCCCACTCCAGTCGGTTGAGACCACGCCACCAGAAGGACACGTCAAAGGGATCAGGATGAAAATGCCGGTGAAACTTCGGTGGCGCCACCAGTCGATCTTTATCAAGATCCTGCTGGTGAATGGCCTCATTCTGCTGGTCTTCACCCTGTTGCTCCTCGCCGTCACCCGGACGGTCGGGAGCAATGGTGCGGCGATCGCCGATCAGGGAGTCGCCATCACGGATCAGAGCGCCTTGATCCTTGCCCTTGAGTCCGGTGCCAAGGAGCAGCAGAAGCTGATGGAAGAGCTCCAGGTCATCAATGGCCAACTGACGAAATACCGGGATGCCGAAATGATCTCCCAACGATTGCAGAAGCAGTTGGAGGAGTTCGGCTACTGGTCGGCCGATCTCGCCTTGAGTCTCCAAAACGATTCGCAGTTGCAGGCCAAGGCCCGAAAGAAGGCGGTCTATGCGACCCTGACGGCCTTCGCCACCGTCAATGCGAAGGACGCTGCGATCCTGCGACCGATGATCGATCGCTATTGTGAGACTTCGGATGCGGCCGTTGACAGCTACACCGATGATGATCGCGCCAAAGGAAACAAACTCAGTGCTGACGCACGACGCAGAAAGATTGAAATATCCAAGAAGTTGGCCGAAGTCGGAGTCGCCGTCGAGCAGGCCGTCCAGGAAGCGACGCGCCGATCCGAGGAGATCTTCGCCAGGATCCGGGCCTCAAGCGAAGCCGTGATCCAGACCAGCCGCAAACTTTCCGAATCGCGGGCGTTAGTGGAAAACGCAGCGGCGCAGGTCGGCAGCGGGAACACGGCGATCCGGCTCATCGTCTATGTCGCCATGCTGGCGGGAGTCACGCTTGGGTTCACCCTTTCCCTCTGGTTTGGCCGGGCCATGGCCAGACGCATCCAGGTCAGCAAACAGGTCCTCGACACGATGGCCAAGGGTGATCTGACCAGCCGATTCGAAGATGATGCCAGGGATGAACTGGGGAACATGGGGCAATCCCTGACCCACACCCTGGGTAGTCTGCGGGAGGCATTCCAGACGATCGGAGACAATGGCGCGCTGCTGACCCAGGCCTCGGAAACCCTGAGCAAGGTCAGTGATCACATCGGGGGCCAGGCGCGCAACACGTCGGATCAGGCAGTTGCAACCTCCGAAGCCGCGAACCGTCTCGATGCCAGCGTCCAGTCGGTCACCGCCGGACTCGAAGAGATGGGCGCGAGCATTTCTGAAATCGCCAAGACGTCGGCCTCGGCGGCCGGGATCGCGAACCAAGCGGTCCAGGAGACCGAGACCGCCAACCAGATCGTGGTGCGGTTGCAGCAGGACAGCGAGGAAATCAACGCCATCGTCGGCCTGATTTCCACCATCGCTGCCCAGACGAACCTGTTGGCCCTCAACGCCACCATCGAAGCCGCTCGCGCTGGAACCGCTGGGCGCGGATTCGCCGTAGTCGCGAGCGAGGTGAAGGAGCTCGCTAAAAAGACCGCAACGGCCACGGTCGACATTCAACGCCGGATCACGGCGATCCACGCCAGCAGCTCCGAAGTGAGCGCGGCGACGATCCGGGTCGCCGCCATCATCAAGGAGATTAACGCCTGCCAGTCCTCCATCGCGGCGGCGGTGGAGGAGCAGGCCGCCACCACGAGCGAATTGTCTCGCAGCATGACCGACGCTGCCTCTCAGGCCCGCAACATCACCGGCAGCACCACCTCGGTCGCCGGCATTGCCCAGGAGACGGCTATCACCGCCGGAGAAACTGCCGAGGTGTCCCAGACCCTTGCCCGCCTGGCCGAGGAATTGAAGCGGATCCTCAATCGATTTCAGACAAAATAAGTCAGATTCCACCCCCGTCCCAGGGAAATCTCCCGCTTCACGATCCTGATGAGGATGTGGTGCCGCTGACCTGGCTCAGTTCCCCGGCGAGTTTCAGCAGTCGTTCGGCGGCGGCCTTGGCGTCGATCGCGCCGGCGGAACCTGCGTCGGCATCGGTGGCGACGGCGGCGATCGCGGTGGCGATGCGGCCGGCGCCGTCAGAGGCGTTGCCGGCGTTGCGGGTGATCTCGTTGGTGGTGGCGGCCTGTTGTTCGACGGCGGCGGCAACGGCGCCTTGCAGTTCGTTGATGCGGCCGACGACGCTGGCGATGCGGCCGATGGAGGTGACCGCGCCGTTGGCGTCGCATTGCAGGGAATGCACGCGTTTGGCGACATCCTGGGCGGCCTCGGCGGTCTGGCGCGCGAGGTGCTTGACCTCGGAGGCGACCACGGCGAAGCCGCGCCCGGCCTCGCCGGCGCGGGCGGCCTCGATGGTGGCGTTGAGCGCCAGCAGGTTGGTCTGGGCCGCGATGGTGGCGATGGTCTTCACCACGGTGTCGATGTCGCGGCTGGAATTGCCGAGACGGGTCACCGAGGTTTGCGCCTCGGTCGCGACGGCAACCGCTTCATTGGCGACCTGGCTGGCGGAGGTCGCGCTGTGCGAGATCTCCTGGATAGAGGCGGTCATTTCCGTCGCTGCGCCGGCCACGGTCTGCACGTTTTCGCTGACGCCACTGGCCTGGGTCGCCACGGCGGCACTTTGTTCAGCGATGCGGGCGACCGCCCCCGCGGTGGTGCTGGCGCTGGTGTCGAGCTTCACCGCGTCTTCCTGCAACCGGCCGGCGACGGCGGCGGTGCGGTCGAGGGTCTGGCGCAGTCCGGCGACGGTGTGATTGACGGCCTTGGCCAGGGCGACGAGTTCGCGCGGCCCGGTTTCAGGCAGACGACGTGAGGTGTCGCCTCCTGCCATCGCATCGAGCACGGCGACGGTTCCCGCCAGCGGCCGGGTGATCGCGCGCGACATCCACCAACCGACGATCAGCGCCACCGCAATGCTGATCATGCTCGCAATCGCGGTGAGAATCAGGATCCAGCGCAGGCTTTGGCGCATGTCGGCCTGGGACGCCAGCACGGCCATGGCGCCGGCGTCGCTGCCGCCGGCGCGCATGGGACAGACGGCGGTGAAGTAACCACCGCCGTCGGCGGTGGTGCTGCCGAATGTGGCAGAGTTTAGATCAAGACCATCCTGCGGTGCCTGGGCGGACGCACTCGGCACCCGGTCAGGGGTGAAATCGGGCGTCGTGCCGGCCACCAACTTTCCGCCAGCGTAGAGGTGCAGATGCAGGCCGGTGCGGGCCTCCTGCTCAGCGAGGAACGCCTGGCCGAGCGGTGAACCGAAGGTGATCAACCCGCGCGGAGCCAGCTCCATCAGGAAGGTGGTCGGATTCAGGGTCTCGACCAGGAGGGGGGCGGTGGCCTGCACCCGCCAGCCGTCCGCGACCACGCAACTGACGCTGATCGCGGTTGGCGGCTTTCCTGGGAACGTCACCGGCGCGCTGACCCAGGCTTCGGTGGTTTTCCAGTCATCCGGCTGGGGTTCCTTGCCAGCGGCCAGGGTGACGCTGAGGAGTTTGCCGCCGTTGCCGCTGATGATCAGCCGAATGGAGTCCCCTGTGCTTGTCGCGGCGCAGAGCAGTTTCCCATCGCTGCCATAGCACGCTCCGTCGCTCGCCCCGGCTGCGGCCATCGCGCGGCCGAAACGCACCGCCAGGTTGCCGCGTTCCTGCACGATCATCGAGGCCATGTCGGGCTTGGTGGCGTTTTCTTGCAGGAAGTTGGCCTTGCTGCTCAGATCCTTATCGCCGGCGATGCGTTGCACTGCGGCCTTGAGGTTGGCCGACTCGCTGGCGATGCCGCGTTCGACTGCGCGCATGGCGATGGTCAGGCGTTCGTTGGCCTGGCGCGTGCCGAATTGCCAGAGCGCGACCGAGATCATCGCCACCACCAGGCCGAGGCCGAGGACGATGGCGAGCAGGTTCTGGAGCAGCAGTCGGGAACGGATGCTTAGCGCCATGGATTCACCGCGTCATTTGGGTTGCCGCGCGGCCTCGACCTCGGCCACCGGCCGCATGGTCTCGCTGGCCGGAACAACCTGCAATTCCTTGTAGATCGGGAAGGGATAGGCGGGATCGTTGCCGACCACGCCGAGGTAGACCGGGCAGGCGAGTTGGTTGTCGATCGCGCGGAAGGCCAGCTTGCCCCGAGTCGTGTCGATCTCGGCCCCCTTGAGCGCGTCCTTGACCGCATCGGCGTCGAGCGACTTGGCTTTTTCTACGCCCTGCTTGAGCGCCAGGACGGCGTCATAGTGCATGATGACCCAGTCGCTTGGATAGCGGCCCTCGCGCTTGCTGCGGCTCAGTTCGATCAGGTGCTTCATCAGCGGCACGTCCAGGTGGCCGAAGAACGCGGCGCGGGTTTCCGCCAAGGTGCCGATGGGCAACCCCTCCTTCTGATCCATCAGGGCGTTGACCGGGATGGCGGCGCCTGGGCAGGGGAAGCGGTCAGTGAACTTCACCTGGGTGGCGAAGGCGTTGAAGCGCTTGAGGTCGTCCGCCGACAGGCCGTTGAAGATGAAGTCGGGTTTGCTGGCGGCCAGCGCGGCCAGGTGCGAGGCCCATTCCGACTCGCCGATCTTCGGCCAGCGCTGTTCCTTCAATTCCAGGTCCGGCGCCAAGAGCTTCAGGTTGGCGACCACGTTGCCCTGCAAGTTTCGGCCGAAGGCGTAGTCCGAGGCGATGGTGGCGTAGCTCTTGTAGCCCTTCTCCTTCGTCGTCTTGGCCAGGACATTCGCCAGGGCCTTGGCCAGCATGTAGGTGTTGGGAACCACCGAGTAGACGTACGGACTGGGATTCAGCTTGGTGATGTCCTCGGAATTGCTGTGGCCGGCGATCATCAGCACCTTGGCCTCGGTGAAGATCGGCTTGACTGCCAACGCGCAGGAGCTGCTGAAGACGCCGATGACCGCACGCGGCTTGGTCTCGGCAAGCAGGGATTTCGCCAGCTGGGCCGCGATGTCGGGTTTGCCCTGGTCGTCCTTCACCGTGAGTTTGATCGGATGCTGGCCGAGCAGTCCGCCGGCTGCGTTGATCTCGTCGACCGCGAGTTGCACCCCGGCGAGGTCCTCCTTGCTGTCGACCGATCCCGGCCCGGTCAGGCTGAGGATGACCCCGAGCGGATAGTCTTCGGCCTGGATGGACGGGGCGAGCAATCCGCCGGCAATTGTGCCCGCGAGCAGGGCGAGGGTGGTGAGGCGGGGGGCGATGCTGAACATGAAGTCTCCTGGGTCGGGGGCGGTCGTGATTGGAGCGAGTGTACCTCCGGGCATCACCGATCCGCAACTAGACATAGCGTAGGGTTGTTTGAGCGTCGGTCGGTTCTTTGCCCGACGACGGAACTCGCTGAAATTTACCAGCGGTGCAAGGGATGAACCGGCATCGCTTGGCGCCGGACCCTTCCGCTACGACTCCCGCCTGCGTCTGAATGCCAGCAGCGCCACGACAACCAGGCTGAGGCTTCCCCCCAGTCCACATTTATTCGATCCGCTACCACCACTCGCGGACGCTGATCCCGCGACCAGGATTCCCACCACTGCCGAACCGGTTCCACCGGCATTGGTGGCGGTCACGGTCACCGTGCTCGCACCAGCCGTCGTCGGCGTGCCGCTGATCAGACCGGTCGTGGTATTCACGGCCAATCCCGCCGGCAATCCGGTGGCGGTGAATGCGGTCGGCGTATTGCTGGCGGTAATCTGGTAGGTGAAAGCCGCGCCCACCGTACCAGCCGCAGTCGCCGCCGAGGTGATGACCGGTGCCGCCACCGCTGCCGGGGCAATGGTCAGGGTCACCGTTGCCGAACCGGTTCCACCGGCATTGGTCGCCGACATGGTCACCGTGCTCGCACCGGCCGCTGTTGGCGTGCCGCTGATCAGACCGGTGGCATTTACGACCAGTCCCGCGGGCAGTCTGGAGGCGCTGAACGATGTCGGCGTGTTGCTGGCGGTAATCTGATAGGCGAAGACCACGCCCACCGTACCGGCCGCAGTCGTCGCCGAGGTGATGACCGGCGCCGCCACTGCCGCCGGCGCGATGGTCAGAGTCACCGTGGCCGACCCCGTGCCGCCGGCATTGGTTGCCGCCACGGTCACCGTGCTCGCACCAGCAGCGGTTGGCGTGCCGCTGATCAGACCGGTGGCATTCACGGCCAAGCCCGCTGGCAGCCCGGTGGCGGTGAACGATATCGGCGTGTTGCTGGCGGTGATCTGATAGGTGAAAGCTGCGCCCACGGTACCAGCCGCAGTCGTCGCCGAGGTGATGACCGGCGCCGCCACTGCCGCCGGGG
>CAMCMZ010000028.1 GCA_945876185.1 Candidatus Kuenenia stuttgartensis
GTGTCTGCGGCAGCGCCTTGCCGTGCCAGGCGGGGCGCGACTTCGGCGTTTCTGGCTGCGGATCGTAATATCCGCTCGCCGCCGGGCTGCTGAGCGCCGGTCCCTTGCCGGCATAGGCGGAGACGAGGTTCGCCGCCTTGCCTTCCTGATGCGAGGTCCACAGGCCGGGCAGGGTCGGGGCGGGAGAGATCAGCGCCGCCGCTGGCGGCAGCGTCGGGGTGCTGGGCACCGAGGGCAATTCCGGCGTCGGTTCCGCCGCGAGCAGGCTCATCGACGTCGGTGGTTTGACCGTGGACGCCGAGGCCACGGATACCGGCTTTGCCGGGGGCGGCACGGGGTCGGCGGCCAGCTTAGCCCGCAGGTCCACGATCGCGCTCGCGTCGGGATGGTCGCCCGCCAGCAGGGCGCGGCCGTCGCTCGTCCAGGTCAGTACGGCGAGCTGATCATTGCCGGGCACCTCGATCAGGCGCAGTTCACCGGTCGCATCAAGGACGCTGCGCGCAGCGAGGGTGCCGTCGGGCCGGCGCAGTTCCCAGCGGCGCAGGCCTTCGCCGGCGCTGGCGTTGCTGACGGGCCATGCGGCTGGCCCGCCGTTATTCTGGGTCGTGAGCGTTCCATCAGCGGCGCGGCGGATCCACGGTCCGACGCGGACACCGGCGATGATTGCGCCAGCTTCACTGCTGCGGCCGTCGTCCCGGTACGAGGCCCACGGACCCGACCAGACGCCACGGTCGTACCAGCCCGTCGCGCGTAGCCGGCCCTGGGTATCCCACGCCAGCCACAGGCCGTGCTGGCGGTCGTCGCGGTAGACGCCGCGCGCGGCCTGGCCCTTGCCAGCGGGATGGCGGAAATCCCACAATCCTTGCTTGAGTCCAGCGTGGTAGCTGCCGAGGGCCGAGAACGAACCATCCGGATGGCGGTAGATCCACGAACCTTCCTGCAGGTCGTTAAGCCAATCGCCCTCGGCGGCCGGGGTGCCACCGGTGTGGAAGTAGCGCCACCGCCCGGACTGGTCACCCCAAGAGGTCGAACCGGATCGCTTGGGCGATCCATCGGCCCAGGTCTCGCGGACCAGCGAGGAGCAGCCGGAGCTGCCCAGGAGGGAGAGGACGATGGTGCCAGTGATGAGGGGACGGAGCATGCGCCAGGGTTACTGCCTGGTCTTTGGCGGGGAAAGCGCGAAGGAGCCAACCTTGGAACACCCGGCCGGGCCGGATGCGAAAACACCCCAGCCAGATGGCCGGGGTGATCCGTGGGTCATTAGAAACTCTGGGATTCATTTCATTTCAATAATCTCAAGCAGTTCGTTGCCGAGTTCGCGCGTGCTGTAGTTGCGGATGCGCGGGGGCGCGAAGGTGACGCCACGGGCGTTGTTGAGGGCGAGCGGATCTGCGTAGATGTTCATGCCCTTCATGGTCGAATCCTTGCCCCCTTCATAGGCGCGCACCGCGTCGTAGGCCATCATTGCGTAGCGCCAAGACATGCCGGAGAAGCAGTGGATCTCGACCTCGCGCTGATCCTTGCGGGCGGCCTTGCCAGGTTCCTCATTTCCCTTGAGCGCCTCGCCGATGTAGTCGTGCACGATCTTCAGGGCAGCTTCGAGTTGCGGCCCGGATTTCCGGTCGAACATCGCATTGCTGATCTCCATGGGTTTGCCACCGCCGATGACGAGCGCAGCTGACGGAATAATCGGATGATCTGGTGTCACCAACGCGGCGTATTGGGCCTGATAATCACGTGGTTGTTGCCCTTTTTCAAAGCCCCAGGGATAGATACGGATTCGCACCACCTGCGGCGGCTCGACCTTTTCCTTGGGGGTCGACTTGGCCTGACCTTTGTCGGTGGGAAGCAGACTGGCGATCGCCTTCTCTTCGGTCGTGAACTTGGTGGTGAGAATAAAGAAGAGTAGCAACAGCATGATGCAGTCGATCATCGGAACGAGATCGAGCCGGCCCTCTTCGAGATAGGCATCTGGGTCGGAAGCCATGGCATGTTCTCCAGGAGGTTACTGCGGACGTGGGACGTGCGGAGGATTCAGGACTTGGCGAGGGCTTGCGCCGGCTTGGTCGCTCACGACTTGTCGGTTGGCAGCCGGGTGGTGAAACGCAGGTTAACGAACGGCCGCGTCGGCGGCTTGGGCTGCATGGCGCCGGCTTCACCGTTCGGTTTGGGATCGATGGTGTCAGTCAGGATCTGCTGGATCTCTTGCACCACCCGGTATTCGGTGTCTGCGTCGGCGCGGATCTCGATCACCGCTTTGGGCAGCATCATCGGGGTTCCGTCGGGCAGCTTGGTGTCCTTGGGATCTTTATATTTTTCGGCGCGATCGAATACGAGGTCAAGGCGTTCGCGCAGCTTGCGGTAGCCTTCGTACTGCGAATCCCCACTCACCCCTGCGCTCACCCAGGCGGGTTCATTGTTCCACGAGATCGAATTGCGTGGGATGTTGCCCTTGCCCCGGGCCGAGGCCTGGGTCGAGCCGAAGACGTTTACCACGACGATGGTCCAGCCTTCCAGGGTCTTGCTCAACGGCTCTGCGGTCTTGGTCGGCGGCACCGTGACCTGTTCCGGCCGCATATCGGTGCTGATACGACCGCAGAGCATGAAGAACAGCAGCATGAGGAAGACACAGTCAATCATCGGCACCATGTCGAGGTGGCCGTCCTCTTCCTTGATCTGCAACCCCTTGCGTTTGGGGTGGCCGATTTTGCGTGGGCCGCTCATGGGGTGCTCCTCGGATCGGGTCGGGGTACCAGGGTTGGAACTAGCAGCAGGATCACTTGTTGGTGCGGAAGTAGTCGAGGATCTCGCTCGCGATGATGCCGGCGTCGACCGAGGCCTGGTTCACGCGGTTGCGCAGGAAGAAGAAGAACATCAGGGCGCCGATGGCGACAATCAGGCCGGTGGCGGTACAGACGAGGGCTTCACCGATGCTCTCGGCCAGGGCGTTGGCGTCGGATCCGGCCTTCGACATGGCGAGGAACGATCCGATGATACCGGTCACCGTGCCGAGCAGGCCGAGCAGCGTGCCGATCGAGGCAAAGAGCGACAACCACGACACCTTGTTCATGTATTTGGCGTGCTCCGACATGCCGACCGCTTCGGCGGTTTCCTTCATGGCATCGTAGCCGAAGTCCTTTTTATCCAGCATTGCGGCGCAGATGTTGCCGAGCATCGAGTTGTCGCCGGCGACCGCGTTGCGGGCGTTTTCCACCGCCTCGTCAGTGGCGCCTTCGGCGAAGGTGTTGTGGAGTTCATCCGCGAGGCCGTCGGGGATGAGGATGTCGCGCTTGATCGTGAAGGTGAACTGCAGGCAGAGCGAATAGCTCACGACCGACAGGATGATCAGGACAAGTTCGACCGGGCCGCCAGCCTTGATCAGGTCGAACAGCGACTTGCCACCTTCTTTGTGGGCACCCGCTTCGGCAGCGCCGAGGGCGGCAAGGGATCCGATCGCGAAGAGGGCGAGGATCGGGAAGAGATGGCGGTAGGCACGGGGCATTGACGACTCCTTGCGGTGCTGGCAGGGCGTGACAGCGAAGGGTGGGACGCGCAAGCGGGGCGCGGTGGGGGCGGACGGGCGGGGCGGGTGGGAAAGACGGGCAACCAAGAGCGGCTGCGCGGGCGAAGCATGGTGGGATTCAGGCTGGCCGACAAGGAAGGCAGGGGCGGCGGATTCGCCTGTGTGCCACAAGTGTCGGAATCCCCGACAGGGTGGGTTGAGTGCGGGCTGGACTCCACCCGGACCAACGCGGGGCATTCACCGGGGTTCACCTGCTTCCTGCCATGGTTCATCGCAGGATCTGGCGGTGGGTGACTCGCGCTCAGCCACCTCAGGTGGCCGGGGCTTCGCGTTCCGGCCGCACTTCCCGTTCCGGGCGCACTTCCCGTTCCGGGCGCATAGTAGGGAAGAGGATCACGTCGCGGATGTTGGTCATGCCGGTGAAGAGCATCACCAGGCGGTCGATGCCAATGCCCTGGCCGCCGCACGCCGGCAGGCCGTGGTCGAGCGCGGTGCAATAATCCTGATCGATCATCCCGTCGACGACGCCGGATTCGGCGTCCTTGGCGGCGGCGGCCTCGGCCGACTGGGCCGCGAAGCGGCTGCGCTGCAAATCCGGATCGTTGAGTTCGGTGTAAGCATTGCCGAGTTCCATCCGCGCCAGGAACACCTCGAAACGCAGGGTCTTGGCGGGATCGTCGGGGTGCGCCTTGCACAGCGGCGTCAGCCACGAGGGCTGGTCCGTGATGAAGGTCGGCTGGATCAGGTGCGGTTCGACCACCGCTTCCCAGACCTCATTCGCGAGCCGGTCGTAGGTGGCGAAATCAGCCGGATTGAGGCCGAGCGCGCGCGCCTTCGTCGTGACCGCCTCGCGGTCAGCGTAGTCAAGTCCGCCCAACTCGAGCAGCGCCTGGTGGTAACTGAGCCGCCGCCAGGGCTGGCCGAGGTCGATGGTGAATTCGCCCCAGCGCAGGATGCGGCTGCCGAGGACGCGATCGGCGATGGTGCGCAGCAGAGTTTCAGTCAAGTCCATCATCGCGTGGTGGTCGGCATAAGCCTGGTACCACTCGATCATGGTGAATTCCGGGTTGTGCCGCAGCGAGATGCCTTCGTTGCGGAAGTTCCGGTTGATCTCGAAGACGCGCTCCAGGCCGCCGACCAGCAGGCGCTTGAGGTACAATTCCGGCGCGATGCGCAGGTACAGATCCAGGTCGAGCGCATTGTGATGGGTGATGAACGGCCGCGCCGAAGCGCCGCCCGGAATCGGCTGCATCATCGGCGTCTCGACTTCCAGGAAGTCGCGCTCGGTGAAGAAGCGCCGCACCTCGGCGACGATGCGCGAGCGGGTGACGAACACCGCCAGCGACTGGTCCGACATCATCAGATCCAGGTAGCGCTGCCGCGCGCGGATCTCAGGCGCCAGGGTGCCGGCATCGGCCCCGGCCTGGTGCGGTGGCGGCAGCATCGCCTTGCCGAGGATGGTCAATCCATCGACGAACACCGACGGCTCGCCGGTGCGGGTGCAGCCGACCACCCCGGTGACTCCGACCCAGTCCGCAAGGTCAAGCTGCTCCAACACGGCCCAACCGGCCTGGCCGAGCGCCTTGACCTCGCAGAAAAGCTGGATTCCACGCTGCTTCTTGGCGTCCGGCGCGTCCAGATCGGCGACGCCGTTGCGGCGCTGGTTGAGCAGCACGTCGGCGCGCGAGCGGTCATACAACGTGGCGAAAACCAGTTTGCCGGCCTTGCGCAGATTGCCGATGCGCCCGGCGACCGCGACGCGTTCGCCGCGCGCTTGATCTGAACCCTTGGCCGCATCGAACGGCGGGCAGAGGGCGCGCGCCTGGGCGACCGTGTGGGTGGTCGCGAAGGTGCGGCCGAACGGATCGACCCCGGCCTCGCGCAGGCGGGCCGCCTTGGCGGCGCGGGCGGCGCGGTACTGGTCGTCGGACGGTGGTTGGGCGGGCGACGACGGACTTGACGGCGACGGCGTGGACATCGATTTCTCGCTTGCAGGGGGGCTTGCGGGGGTGCGGCACGCTACCAGACCAGCGGAAAATGTCTTGGAGCCTCACCCGCTGGAATCCGCCGGAACCCGCTGGCGCAGCCAAACCCAGGCTTCCTCCCGTTTCTGACCGCATTTATCCCACAATCCGCCCCAATCCCTCCGATGCCACGTCTTGACGCTGCCCCCGCCCACCGCTAGCGTGCCGCCCTTCGCTGCGCCGGGCAAAAACCGGCCTGGCGGTGCTGGCCTCGTAGCTCAGCTGGTAGAGCGGTGGATTGAAAATCCATGTGTCGCTGGTTCGATTCCGGCCGAGGCCACCAACGAAAAACCCCAGCTTTGCGCTGGGGTTTTTCGTTGGCAGTCGAATCGACCGGGTCGGCTATTCCTCGCCGCCGTGCTTGACCGCCACGGTGGCGCCACGCGGCTGGCCGATGCCCTTGAGCAGTTCGTCGAACCAGGGCACGTCGGGGTTGAAGGGCTTGCCGCCCTTGATGCGCGGGAACTCGATGGCGCGCAGGATGCCGCCGCGGTCCTCGTCGTGGCCAATGACGCCGGATTCGCCGCGCAGACCGCATTCGACGGCAAGGTCGACCATGCTCTTGATCAGGCGCAGGTCGTCGGTGTTGGCGGCGGCGGCGCGGGCGAAGTAGCCGCTCTTCTGGACCAGGGTCTTCTCGGCCCCGATCAGCTTGGCGAACTGCTTGCTGAACCAGTTGCCGACGTTGACCGCATCCAGCTTGTAGTGGCCGAAGGCGTCCTTGGGCACGCTCTCGCCGCGCGATTCCATCTCGGCGACGATCTGGGGCACGCAGGCGCCTTCCGAGACGAACAGGTTGACGTTGTCCTTGCGATCGAGCACGGCCTTCAGGCGGTGCGCCTCGGCCTGGATGTCGAGAGCGAGTTCGGGCACGTAGACGCCGTCAATATCCTTGTGGTGGCGCGAGAAATTGAAGCCGGGCAGGAATCCAAGGTGCGCCAGGCGTTCGCGGTAGACCTTGGCGGTGGCGGCGGTGAGCCAGCCGCAGTTGCGGCCCATGACCTCGTGGACGATCAGCATGCGCGGGTTGGCGGACTGTTCGTTGACCACGTTCTCGAAGTAGATCGCGCCCTGTTCCGCCGCAGTCCAGGCGCCGAGCGACTGGCGGATCGGGTAGACATCGTTGTCGATGGTCTTGGGCAGGCCGACCACGGTCAGGCCGTAGTTGTTTTCCGCCAGGTATTTCGCCAGATCCGCTGCGGTGGTGTTGGTGTCGTCGCCGCCGATGGTGTGAAGAATGGTGATGCCGTCCTTGCGCAACTGTTCGGCAGCTGCGTGGAGGGGACTCTGGCCCTTCTTGACCAGGCCGCGCTTTTCACAGTCGGCGACGTTGGTGAGCTTCACCCGGCTGTTGCCGAGCGGGCTGCCGCCGTGGCGGTGCAGCACCGCCGCCTGGCTGCGGACCTCGGGCGTGGCGGTGACCGATTCGCCGAGCAACAGGCCCTTATAGCCGCCGAGGTAGCCGATGATCTCAATCTGCGGTGCGATCTCGCTGTAGCGCTCCAAAAGGCCGCCGACGGCAGAGGAAAGACAGGGGGCGAGGCCGCCAGCAGTGAGCAGGGCGACTTTGGGGGTGGGCTTGGCCATGGCGGGTATCCTTGGGGTGGCGGAAGCTAGAACAAAAAATCGCAATTGCACCCCATCTGCGGCGTTGGTCGTCGGTCATTTGGCGCTGCCAAACTTCCTCCTCCCGCCTTGCATATGGGGCACACTTGCGATTTTTTGAATTGCAGATTCAAAGTCAGATGTTCAAGCCGGCGAGCAGCCGGACGGCCATTCCGGCCGCCGGCCCGGCCGCGGTGCTGGTGACCAGGCGACCGTCGCGACCAAGGCGCGCGATCCCGCGCCAGCGGGCGCCATCGCGGGCCACGAAGCATCCCAACGGCAGCGAGCAGCCGCCCGCGAGGCTGGCGAGAACCTCGCGTTCGATCGTGATCGCGGTCCGCGTCGGCTGATGATCGAGCGCGGTCAGCAGGCGGCGGGTGCGGCGATCGTCGCTGCGGCAATCGATCGCCACGGCGCCCTGGGCAGGCGCGGGCGTGCACACCGTCCACGGGCAGAGCGGGGTGGCGCGGGCGCTGCGCAACAGGCCGAGCCGATGCAGACCGGCCATCGCCATGATCGTCGCCGCGGCGTCGCCCCCAGCGATCTTGGCGAGACGGGTCTGGACGTTGCCGCGCAGCGCCACGAAGCGCAGGTCGGGCCGGATCGCGTTCGCCTGCACCTGCCGGCGCAAACTGGAAGTCCCGAGCACTGCCCCGGGCGCCAGCGCCGCCAGGGACTCGGCCCCGACCAGGACATCACGAGGGTCCGCGCGAACGGGCGTGGCGGCGAGTTCCAGCCCGACCGGCCAGGTCGTCGGCAGATCCTTGCAGCTATGCACCCCGGCATCGGCCCGACCGCTGAGGATGGCGGCGTGGACCTCCTTGGCGAAGACCCCGATGGTGCCGAGCGCGTAGAGCGGCGTCTTCAGGTCGACGTCGCCGCCGGTGTCGACCGGCACCAGGCGGACGATCAACCCAGGATGGGCGCGGCGCAACCGGGCCGCGACCCAGTTCGCCTGCCAAAGAGCGAGACGGCTGCGGCGGGTGGCGAGTCGAATGATGTTCATTGCGTTTTGAGGAGCCAGTTGACCTGCCACGCGAATTGCCGCAATCCCTGGCCCAGACGTTCGCCGGCGCGAACCGCGATGGCCTCGTCGGTGCCCGCGCCTTGGGCCGGGGTGAGGTCGATGAGTGGCAGGCCCTGGGTCAGCCATTCCTGCCGGACCTTGGCCCAGGCGCCAAGATACAGCGCCGGGTCGGTGCCGGGCGCGGCCACCGCCGGTCCGATCGCCAGCACCGGCAGCATGCCGCCGCGCACCTTCATCGGATTGCCCTGCATGATCGCCTTGCGCTGCTGCTGCGCCCAGGCCAGAACCTCGTCGATGCGGTCGAAGCCGCCGGCGCGGTCGCTGACCAGGGCGACCAGGCTGGTGACGGCGTTGTCGATCGGGGCGACCTCCGGCTTGAACTGGAAGGTTTCCCACATCGTCGCCGCATACGCCAGGCGCGAGGTCGGGATCTGCTCGGGTCGGGTGCCCAGCGCGCGGGCGGTGGCGTCGCGCAGCGGCTGCCATTGCTCCGGCAGTTCGCCGACGACGCAGACCTGGCCTGGATCCAGCGACACCCGGCCCGCCCGCATGCGCCGGCGCGGCGTGATCTCGTTCAGCCGGGCAGTGAGGGCAGCGCGCCAGCGCTCATCCGCCACTACGTCGCCGGCGATGAGGGGCGACGGCAGCAGAGGCAGGTCGCGCACCGCTGGGGCGTGGCCCGCGACCAGCACCACATTGCCCAGCAGAAAACCTCGATCGCTGGGGAAACGGTCTACGTCGTCCAGACGCAGGGTGAGCGTCACCGGCGGCGGCGCGCCCGGTGGCCCGCCCGCAGCGACCACCTGCGGCAGCGCGATGGCGAAGACCTGCCAGGACGCGTCCGCATCGAAGGTCAGCGCGGCCAAGGGCAACGCGGTCTTGCCGCCCGGCGCGATGACCCGCACGTTCAGGCCCTGCCGCTTGGGATAGGCCCGGTGAAGCGCCAGCACCACGCCGCCACCGAGAGTCTTCGCGGTGGGGATCTCAATGGTCAGCGCGTGGCGGTCGGCGACGCCGGCCCGGCTGCGGTGGAAGACGCCCATGCCCGCCGGCCAGGGTGATGGTAGCGTCACCGATCCATCGAGCGGTTCCGGTCGCTGGCCGGACACCGACGGAACCCAAGCCTCGACCGTGCCCACCTCGACCTTGGGGACCATCGGCGGCAGCTTGAGGTCCTCCGGCGGCTTGGTCACCGGAGCGGTGATCGGAGGTTCGGGCGGAGTCGCGACCGCAGTCGGCGGGTTGGTCGGCGCCGAAACGGGCGGAACCGGCGGTTGCCCGGGCAGCTGGGCCGGCGCTGGCGGGGGGGTCTGCGGTGGTTGCGGCGGCGTTTGCTGTGGAGTCGGCGGCGGTTTGAACAAGGCATCCTGGCGGGCTGCGGCCAGACGCAGGCGGGTGGCGGCGGCACGGTCGTTGATGTCGCGGAAGTCGCCGCTGTTTGGGATCAGGGTCTCGGCGAAGAGGGTGCGGGCGTCGTTCAGGCGGCCCTCGGTGATCGCGGCATCGATCAGGTCGAAACGCAGGTTCAGCGCGCGGCGGACCTCGTCATCGATCGCCTTCATCACCTCGCCCGGGCAGGTGGGATCGGCCTTGGCCTTGGCCCAGGCTTGGAGCGGATCGGCGGGATAGGTCGCTCGGGTCGGGCCCTGGGTCGGCACGGGCGCGCCATCCGTCGCGGTCGGGGTGATGGCGGGCTTCGGTGGTGACGGCGGCGATGTGTGGTCGGTCAGCAGCACCCAGGCCAGGCTGCCGACCGTCAGCAGGCCGAGGCCCAGGCCGACCCGGATCGCCAGAGTGCGGGTCTGGTCCGGGCGCGGCGGCTGCGTCGGCGCCAAGACTGGCTTGTCCGGCGGCTTTGGCTGGGACTTGCGGATCGCGCTGCTGCCGCGTTCGCGCACGACCTTTTCAATTTTTTCCGATACCGGCTTTTCCGCAGCGATGGTGGGGGCCTCTGAGGCCGGCACCTTGGCCGGCAGGGGCGGCGCTGCGAAAAGCTGGTGGTTCGCCAGGGCGCGCCGGTGCTGATTGATCATGCCGGCGGTCGAGAACGAGAAGAGGCGCCCGATCTTCACCCGGGCATCGGTCACGGTGTAGGTGACCGCGCTCAGGCCCTTCATCGCCCGGACCTGGTTGATGCTCAGCTGGGCGGCGGTGGGCAACGTGTCGACGCAGAGCGGGCAGATGATCTCGCCGTTGATCCGCACGGCGAGACCCAGGCCCAGTTCGTCGGCGGTGACCAGCGCACCGCAGCGCTGGCATGGAACGGTCGAGTCGGGGTCCATGTGGGGCGAATGGGAGCGTGGACGGCGGTGCTCGCCCGGTCAACCGTCATGCGTCCCAAAGTCCGGCGCTGTCCTAATCGGCGCGGGGGACGGCCGAAACCTGCGCCGTGCGCTCAGCGCGACATCGGCGGCCACATCCGCATCGGCTCCAGGAACTCCTTGAGCACGCGCGGCAGGCGGCCGAGCAGATCGTCAGTCGTGTAACAGGGGCCAAGCTCCTGCCAGAGCTGGTCGCCGGCAGTGGTCAGCCAGAGGACGGCCATGCGGGCGGCGTCGAAGGGCAGGGCGCCGCGCGCCATCAGACCGGCGGCGAGGCCGGCGAGAACATCGCCGGTGCCGCCCACCGCCAGGCGCGGATTGCCACGGTGGTTGCGCTGCCAGCGCCAGCCGTCGGTGACCAGATCGACCGGGGCCTTGGCGAGGACGACCCGGTCGGGCCGGGCGAAGGCGTGGATGGCCTCTTCGCTCACGGTGTCGATGCCGAGCAGGCTGCGCGCCTCGCCACGGTGCGGGGTGATGAGCAGCCGGCCATCGCCGGGCGGCTGGTTGCGCATGGTCTCGGCCAAGACAGCGATGCCGTCGGCGTCGACCGCGATGGGTACGCCCATCTCCTGCGCCAGGCTGAACGACTGCTGGATCGCCTCGACGGTGCCGGCCTCGCGGCCAAGACCAGGTCCGATCAGCACTGCGCTCGCGCGCACCAGCAGCGGGGTCAGTTCATTGGGGTCGGCGGCACCCAGCCAAGGGCTTTGCTGGCGGTGAGCGACGATGGTGGGCGGCAACGGCGATTCGCCGGCGGTCCAGACGCGCACCAGGTCGCAGCCGGTCAACACCGCCGCTCGGGCGGCGAAGGACAGCGCGCCCGGGAAGATGCCGCCGCCGATCACCAGCAGTTCGCCGTGGGTGCCCTTGTGGCCGTTGCGTTTGAGCAGCGGGAAATGCCGCAGGCAGGCGGGCTGGATCTCCTGCCAGGCGGCGGGCAGGATGCCAATGTCGACGGTCTTGGATTCAAGCGTGTAACTCTTCCCGTGCGCCGGCCGGACCAGCTCCTGTTTCGCCGCCTGGAGGCACACCGTCAGCGTCGCGTTGAGGCAGCCGTCAGAGCCCAGGCCGCTCGGCACGTCGGCGGCAAGGACCGGAGCCTTCAGTGCGCGCAGGGCGTTGATCGCGCTGGCGATGGGTTCGCGCGGCCTGCCCCGGGTGCCGGCACCGAGGATGGCGTCGATGATCAGAGCCGGCATTTCGGTGGGGGCTGAGTCCAACCGTGCCACCGAGGTTGGCAGCCGGCGCGCGGCGGCTTCGCAGAGCGGGGTGTGCGGCGGTTGGATCGGCCAGACCGCTACCGTGCGGCCGGCCTCGGCCAGACGGCGGGCGCAGACGTAACCGTCACCGCCATTGTTGCCCGGCCCGCAGGCCACCAGCACCGGGCCCTGGGGCACCAGGCGCTGCGCTTCGCGCGCCAGCAATTCGCCAGCGCGGTCCATGAGGATGGCGAGATCCTGGCCGAGCGCCGCCGCGGCCTCGTCGATGATCGCGGTTTCGCTCAATGGAACGACAGGTGGCGGCAGCGGCATGCCGGCATGATGCTGCGCCCACCGCCTTTGCCACAGGCGAGCGCATCGCCCGCCGGGTGTATCAACCGGGGCACCGCTCGCAGGTGGGGTTCACCCATCAGGAGGGGGTCGCAACCCGCGTTTTCGGTGTCAGAATCACCCAACCCCATGGAGGATCCACTCATGCGTCTCGTCCGCTTTCCTGCCCTCGCCGCCTGCGCTTTGGGCGTTGCCACCATCAGCGCCACGGTCAGCGCCACTGCCAGCGCCTCAGAGATCCGCCTCGGGGTGACCTACCCCGGCCAGACCGGCGAAATCACCAGCAATTCGACCCTGGGCGGCACCACCAGCAGCGGCGGCTGGTCGCAGGGCATGCGCGGCAACGTCGACTACCTGTGGACGATTCCGCTCGTCATCGTCGGATTCTCATTCGGGCCGGGCGTCTCGGTCGACACGCGCAAGGGCACGGCCGAAGGCAGTGACCTGGAATACCGGGCCTATTCCGGGCATCTTTCCGCCGGGCCGTACTTCGCCATCATCCCCAGCGTGCTGAAGCTGGAACTCATGGGTTTCGCCGGGGTCGGCACGGCCGATCTCAAGGCGACCACATCCGGGACCAGCCAGAGCCAGTCCTCGCGCTACACCGAATACGGCGCCAACCTGAACGTGGTGGTTGCGGTGCCAGTGGTCGGACTTGAGGCCGGTGCCGGCGTGGGTTGGCTCTCGTCGACCAGCGACCAGCCCTCAACCAAGGGCGGCACGAATGTGCAGTACCAGGTGAAGAACGGCGCGCCCACCTACAACATCTTCGTCGGCTACCGGTTCTAGTCGTTCCTCGCGTGAGCTGGACGCCGTCCTGCACGCCGGCTGCGTGTCACCCGGACCCCGTCGCCCGGCCGCAGGCGGCGGGCGACACGGCCCGTCCATCGCCATCCTGCGGCAGCCCCGCCGTGCGTCCCGGCCGCAAGGAACCCGTCATGAACCGTCAGACCACCGCCTCCGTTTCCGTGTTCTCGGCCCTCGCCGGCGCCGCCACCCTGATGCTCAGCGGATTCGGACCTGCGCTCGCTGCCAGTGATGACGACACCCGCTTCACTGACCTGCGTTTTTCTGCCACCCTGGCCGGGCGGCGGGGTGAGATCAGCTCCAGTGGCGTGACCAATATCGATGACAAGAGCGCCTGGGATACCGCCTTCCGCTTCAGCGCCGACTGGATCCGCGGGCTGGGTCATGACGGCCTCGGCCTCGCCCTCGGTTTCGGGGTCTCCTATGACGATCGTTCCCGCACGCCGCAGTCGGGCGCCGGCTACGGCCTGCCCGGCTACAACGGCAATCAGGCCTATGGAGCGAACTACCAGTACCGCGCCATTGTTCCCCGCTTCGAACTCGGCCCCTATCTGCGGATTTCCCGGTTCCTCAACCTGGAACTGATCGGCCACGCCGGCTACGGCCTCGCCACCTTGCAGATCGAGAACAACCAGACCGGCGGGCGCGCCTACTCCGACACCGCCCCGGTGCGCTGCTTCGGCGCCGACCTCAACCTGATCTTCGCCGAGAGCTACGAGGATCCGTTCCTCGGCGTCTCCTTCGGCTGGCTCGGCATGGACAGCAAGCACCAGATCAAGTCGCCGACCTCAGGCACCGGCACCTACCACGTGAAGAGCGGCGACATCAACGCGTCGTTCATCGTCGGCTACCGGTTCTGAACCGGCCGAAATCCGGGTCAGGGCGGTGCGGCTCAGGGCTTCGACTCTGGTCCCGGTTTATCCAGCGCACTGAGTTCGTAGCAGAACAGTTCCATTCCCCGGCGCAGGTACAAACGTCCAGCGCACCACATCGGATGGGTCAGGCAGAGGCCTTTTCCAGGCAAGCTGAATCCAGCCTGATACTGCAATCGTTTTTGCGGATCCGGCGATGGTGTGCACAGTTGGATACTGCCGTTTTCGCCCAGGATGATGACCTGCGACCCGACGCGCAGGAATGAACTGCGGCGGAAGGCCGGATCGCGCCAGCGCAAAGCCCCGCTGGCGAGCTCCAGGCACCAAGCCCCGGCGTGGTCGTAACCCGCCCCGTACAGGAAACCGTCGATGGCGATGGGACCACCGTGCAGGTTGTCGGCGATGCCTTCGCGCCACACCTGATTGACGCTGAAGGCGCCATCGTCTGCACGTGTGATGCGATACCCTTCGCTGCCGTGGCGATAGCCGGACGACACCCAGAGGATCCCATGCACCAACTGCGGGATTTCACAGTTCTCGGCAAACTGATTGGCGTGGCGATGGGTCCACAGCAGCCGACCGGTGGCGGCTTCGACCCCGACCACGTTGCGCGTCATCATGGTGACGAACTGGCGCACGCCGGCGATCTCAATCAGGTTGCCCGAGGCGTTGGACGCGGTGTCGGGGACCTTGCGCGCCTCGTCCAGGATGCCGGCGCAGCGCCAGCGCTCCTTGCCATCATTGGCATCCAGGGCCGTGATCTGCGCCTGCGCACCGCCCGGTTGGCAGTACAGGACACCGTCCGCAACGAGGACCGATTCGCTGTAGCCCCATTCGTTGGGACGACCCAAGAAATCCTGGTCGAGGTTGCGGTGCCAAAGCGGAGTTCCGTCCGCGAGCCGATAGGCCGCCAGCCGGCCGGCATGGCCAAGATGGTAGACCGTCCCGTCGGCGATGGTCGGGGTCGCGCGGCTGCCGCCGTAACCCGTGGCCCACTTCCGCTTGCCCGGTTCCGGTTTCCATGCCCCCGGACCATTTGCTTGCCGCCAGAGCAATTTTCCATCAGGGCCGAACGCCATGACCCGGGTCTCATCCTCGACGACGCCGGCGGTCACGAGGGTTCTCCCGGACACGACCACGCCGGCATAGCCCTGGCCGCACTCGGTGGATTTCCAGGCGAGCGCGGGACCTTCCTTGGGCCAGGCGGCGATGGTTCCGATCGTGATTGCATGGCCATCGCGGCCGGGTCCGCGGAAGCAGGGCCAGGAGTCCTCAGCGACCAGGGATGACAACGACACCAGCGCCATGACAAGAAGGCCAGGGGCAGGGAAACGATCCGACCAGTCGGCCGAGGGGGTGATCGTGCTGTCGTGATGGAAGTCTGGAAGTCGCATGCGTCGCTGTTTTTCCACGTTGCGGCACAGGCCGGTGAAACAAGCCACCGCTGGTCACGGGACCGGGTCGGCCACGGTGAAGGTGACCTCGGATGATGGTGAGCCTGGAAGTCCCACCGCCCGGCCTGGTGGTGGGCCAACGCAAACCGGTGGTGGCCATCAATGCCGCCGGCTTCGAGATCCGGGCCGGCCCGGACGGCAAGCCGATCCTGGTGCAGAAGGCGGACCGCTCACCCTGAGCTCATCCTCGGCGGAACGACCGTGGCGGCCCGCCGGCGACCCGCTTGAACATGCGCGAGAACTGGAAGGCCGAACAGAACCCCGTCGCTTCCGCGATCTCCGCCAGCGGGGCGTCCGGGCGTGCCACCAGCAACGCCTTGGCGGCGGCGATGCGCGCCTGCATGCGGTAGGCGGTGACGGACATCCCGGTGGCCCGGCGGAAAGCCCGGCGGAAACGGTCATGGGGTTGATCCACGGCAGCCGCAACCTGGGCGGGGGGGCCAAATGGCACATGCGCAATCCATTCGGCCCATGGCGTGCGTCGGCGAGGCGGCACCATGCCGAGATGGAATACGCGCATATCGACGAACTCGACCTCTCGCATGCCCTCCAGGGCTGGGAATCGCCCAAGGCCAACCGCGCGGTGACCGGAGTTCCGCTCAGCATTGCCGGGCAGAGGTTCGATCGCGGCGTAGGCACCCACACCGTCGGCTGGCTCGGCATAGCGCTGCATCGGTCTGCGCGGGACTTCAGCGCCCAGGTCGGGGTCGATGACGCGGTCGGCCGGCACGGTCACGGGCGCGTCCGTTTCCTGGTACGCGGCGATGGTCGCACGCTCTACGACAGCGGCGTGGTGCAGGGAGGCGACCCGGCGCACCGGATCTCCCTCGACGTGGGCGGAGTCGCACTCCTGGAACTGATCAGTGACGCGCCGGGCGACAACACCCACCAGGGCCACGCCGACTGGTGCGAGGCGGTGATAACCTTCGACGGTCAACGACCGGTCGCCGTGGCGCGGTCGCGCGGCGAACCGGAGATTCTCACTCCGCCACCATCGCCTGCCCCGCGATTCGTCGCCGGCTGGCTGCTCGCCGCGCATCCGGGCTCGCCGGTCATCTATACCATCCCCTGTCTGGGCGAAGCTCCTTTGCGCTTCAGCGCCGAGGGTCTGCCCGAGGGCCTTCAGCTCGATCCGGCGCGCGGAATCATCAGCGGTATTGCGCCATCGTCCGGCAGCTACCCCATCACGTTGCAGGTGGGGAACTCGCATGGTCGGGCCCAACGGGTCCTGACCCTGGTTGTTGGTGGTGAACTCGCCCTGACCCCGCCGATGGGCTGGTCGAGCTGGAACTGCTGCCACGCCCAGGTCACCGCCGACATTGTTCGCGCCAACGCCGACGCCCTGGTTGCTGCCGGTCTGCATCGCTTGGGCTATCGCTACGTGAACACCGATGATGGTTGGCAGGGCTCACGTTCACGTCAAAGCACGATCCCCATGGCGCTGCAGGGAAACGCCGCCTTTCCCGACTTTACCGGTATGGTGGCGGACCTGCATGCGCGCGGATTGTCGGCCGGCATCTACCATGTGCCGAATGTCCATTCCCCCCAGGGCCTGCCGGGCGCGACGAGCGGGAACGCCGATGGCAGCACGACCTCAGAGTTCGTGCACGGAGGCGACAGCCCCCGTGGGCCCCATTCCTGGATCCGCGAAGATGCGACCCAGTTCGCCGCCTGGGGCTTCGACTACCTCAAGGTCGACAACTGCCCCACGGTGGCCGAGACCCGCACCTTCGCCGAGGCCTGCCGTGCTGGTGGTCGCGATGTCGTCCTGAGTCTTTCCGCCAGCATCCCCCTCGATTTGATACCTCAGTACCGACAGCACGCGCACCTGTGGCGCACCACCGGCGATCTGATCGATACCTGGTTCTCGATCCGCAACAAATTGCGCGCCCAGGTCGCCTGGCAGGGCCTGGGCCGCCCCGGCGGCTGGAACGACCCCGACATGCTTGTCGTTGGCGCCGTCGGCCCGGGTTGGAACGCGCCGCTGCAACCCAGCCGCCTGAGCTACGCCGAGCAGTACCTGCATGTCGGCATGTGGGCCTTCCTCGCCGCGCCACTGATGATCGGCGGCGACCTCACCCGCCTCGACCCCTTCACCCGCAGCCTGCTCGCCAACCCTGAGCTCATCGAACTCGACCAGGATCCGCTCGGTGCCCCGGCGTTGCTGATCGACCAGGACGCCGAACGCGGACTGATGCGCTGGCGCCGGCAACTGGCCGGCGAAGAAGTCGCCGTGGCCCTGGTCAACCTCGGCGACGATCCGGTGGCGATGGGAATTGACCTTGCCGAGCTTGGCCTGGACGGCACCTGGATCGTCCGAGATCCATGGCGTTGCCGCGACGTGGAGCGGATCACCACCGGTCTTCGCCAGGCGGTTCCAGCCCATGGATTAGGTCTGCTGCGGTTGCGGCGGACGTCGGAATCGTGCTGACGTTGAGTCAACGGTCCGCAGGCAGCACCACCAGGGTCCGGCGACTTTCCCCAACCCGGGGCCGATCCGAGGCATCATTGGCCCGTAGGGTCATCCGGTAGCGGCCGGGAATCCTGGGCGCGGGGAAACGCACCGTGGCCTCTCCTTTGGCATCGGTGACGAGATTGCCGGCCCAGAAGACGGCGGTTTCGGAAACGGGGAGGATCGTGATGGGGCCTGGACTGGGTATCTTCCGCTTTCTGCCACCGCCGTTTCTATAGCCACACATGCCGCTTGCACCGCCGTCTGCGTGGATGGCAAATCCACTATCATACCAGCGAAAAGCTATGGATCGCCAAAGGATGCCAGAGGGGCAGTCCGGGATCGTCGTGGTTCCTGTGGTCATGGACCAAGGGCGTTGATAACCATGGAAATGGGTCCAGGGATCCGGGGTCGGGTCATCGACGATGGGACTGGGTTGTTCGTCGGCAATGCCGAGAGAGACATGGGCGCCTTCGACCGGATGGCCCAGCCAGTCCCGGATCAGGATCGTGCCGCGGACGCTGTCGCCGATTCGCGGTTCCGGCGGATCGGTGGTCAGGCTCACCCGCAGTCTGCAATCAATCGGGCGAATGTTCAGGAGATGGCGCTCGGTCGTGATGAATCCCGCCCCGTTTGCGTAGGTGATGGCCTGGACCAAGGCCTGGGGCGCCCAGGCGGGATCGATGGTGCGCTCGATAGTGGTGACCGCGCGGTCGATGCGGACGACCGCTGCATCCAACAGCGTCCGGGCGCCGACGACGAGCAAGGCATCGTGGCCTTGGAGCAGGGAGACCAGGGTGAAGGGGACCCGCTGGCCCGGATCATCGCGCTGACGCGGTGGCAACAGGGTGAAATACGGCCCGGTTGACGTTTCGCCTCCGATCCGGGCGATGGGTCCGATCAGGGCGTTCAGCAGAGGTTTTGGCGGGATTCCAGGTTTTCTCTTGATCGTGACAGCGTGAGTCCGCATCGGAAGTCCTGTGGCGGAATGAGGCGCCGTGATGGCGATGGCATCACAGCCGGCAGAGCCGATCTCAGTTGGAACCTGCACCTCGATCCATTCCTGATCACGCCCGTTCACCGAGACCGGTTGTGCGGAACTGATCCCGTTCCGTTGGAGTCCGACCGCGACCGCGGCCGAACGAGGAAGACGGATTTCAACAGGGATCGTTTCCCCTTCCGTCGCCTCGCGTTCGCGCAACCGCGTTTCGATGGGGAAAGGGAAATCGGTGGTCTGCCACTCCCGGACGATCCGGTAGGCCAAGCCATTGATCGTGAATGTGATGGTGGCGCGGTAGGTGAGGGCGCGATCCGCCACGGTCGGCAGAATCCAGGCCGCTTGGCCGTCGACGTCCGTCGTCCGGCTGGGTATGGGATCCAACGGTACAGTGGTTCCCCGCTCATCCGCTTTGTGGTCCACCTGGCACGGGATGCCTGCGAACACTGAACCGTTCTGTTGCGCCAGGCGGAGGGTTAACGCGGCGGTCTGACCAGCACGGATCGATTCCCCCGCCCCGATGCCGGTGATGCTGGCATTGACGAAGGGACGTTGCTCGACCCTGGCCAGGCGTTGCACCTGCAACGAATCGATGCGGATCCACAGGTCGCCTGGACCGGCGTCCTGCGGAACCGGAAAGGATCCATCGATGCTGCCGTCGTCCGCGATCGGTCGCGGTTCCGTCCACAGGACTTTGTCACCCTGGACGATCTCCACCGGGATCGGCCCTTCCTGCTGCCGGAACCGATCGCCGTCGAATCGTCGCACGAGAGCACGCCAATGCAGGGATTCCCCAGGATACGTCACCGGACGATCAGCCCAGGCCAGCGTGCGCGTGCTCCAGGTGGCGTGAGCGGTGCTGATCGCGGTCGATTCATTTGGAGTTGCCGATTCCGGTAGATCGACCTGCAACGTATATCCGAGGTCGGAGTAGCTCGGGTAAATCTGAGCAAAAGGCCAGCGCACCAGCCCATCCGATCCGCTGCGTTGGGTGGTTTCGATCGTCCCAGGCAACGTGGTGCGATGCAGCAGACCGGCGCGGCGTCCGGCGTTGAATTCGGTGGTCTCTTCCGGGGTGAAATCCTCGGTGGGGATCATCTCGGGCGAGTAGGACTTCTCTTCTCGCAACCTTGCGAGGGAGTCTGCGGATCGGCGGGGAACCTGCCGGGTCAGGCCGATGCCGTCGGCGAATCCGATCCGCCAGGCGGGGGTGGCGGCCTGGTAGGGCGCCCCGCCTTCGGCGGCCGGATCGAAGATCGGACGCAGACGCAGGTGGACGGATTCATGGGGAAGCACAGTTCCTTGTACCGGATGCACCAGCCAGACCAGGGCTTCGTCGCGTCCGGCCAGGACATGCATTTCCGCAGCTGTCACCACGAATCCGGTCATGACGGCGATCGGGGAACCACGAGCGGTCAGGGAAGCGACATAGCAGCCGGCATCCAGATCAGAAATCTTCAAGGTGGTGGTGACGAATCCGCCTTGGGTGCCCCATTCACCGACGATCGTGTCATAGTTGCGACAAGGCTTGGCGAGCAATCGGCGGTCCAGGCGTTGGTTGAGGGCCTTCCACGTGGCGCGATCAGGGGAGCGATGAAGTTCCAGACGATGGGGTCCGCGGAACAGACTGGTCGCCGTCAGGGTGATCGTCTGACCTTTGACCAATCGCCTCTGATCACAAGCAAGTCTCAGATCGTCATTGTGGGTGGAAAGGCCCCATCCGACCCGCCTCTTAGGCTGGAGATCGTACTGTGGTCCATAAATCCCTTTCTCGTCCAGTCGTGGATTCATGAAGAATTCAGGTGTCGGCAAAGGGACTTGCAGCGAGGACACAGCGGAGTCCGAATCCATTTCGTCTTGAACCGATTTCCTAACAGCGAGGTCGATGCCGGGGTGGTTTCGGGCCACTTCATCCAGCTGTTCCTGGATCCCAGGTTCTTGCCAGAGCGGGAGCGTCATCGACATCGCATGCCGCCGCAGTTGCCAAGTTCGCAGTGTGCGGAAGGCCTCGCCGGCCTGGGGCTGGTCGGTAAAGCGGGCGAAGAGTTGTGCGGCTGCCGTCATCGATCGGGCAAGGTCGTGTTCTTCCAGATGCAGGCGGCAGACGGCCAGGCAGAGGTCAGCGGGCCAGGCGGTGGGATCGCCGAGTTCCCGATCCAAGCGTTCGGCGGACCAGGGTTGATGTGCGTAGGTGGCCAGGGCCAGGAAAGCGGGGGTGGCGGGAAGCGCGATCGCATCCTGCTCACGGGGTGCAAGCCTGGCGCGTCGGTCGAGAAGTTGGGACAAAGCCACGGAGCTGTTCATGCGTTGGCGCCAGGGCCCAGCCAGATGACCCTGCTCTGAATCGAACGTGTCGCGGGCAGGGATTGCGCCACTGCGCAGGATTCCGGCCTGGTCGAAGAGGGCGCGATAACGGATCTTCAGGATCAGCGCGAAGGCTTCGGGCCAGGCGATCTGGTCCCCATCCGGATCGACCAGTTCCTGCACGAGTTTGAGTGCGTCTTCGTCCCTGCCACTCGTGAGCAGGGCCCTGGCCACGCTGATCCGGCAATGCGCAACCGCTGCGGGTTCACCGCGACCGTCCTCATTCTGCCAGATCAGGAAGGCCGTCAGCGCGGCGTCGGCTTCCCCCGTGGCGGCCAGCCGCTCCACCGTTTCCAGGCCTGGTACTGGCGTCGGGACAGGGGCTTCACCTGCTGAAGCGAGCAGGCTCAGCAGTGACAGCAGCAGGGGAAACCAGCGACGTGGCTGCATGGACTCGGCCCTCAGAATCCGTCCAAGGCCTTTTCCGGTTTGGCGTCGGCCTTGGTTTCCGGTTGCGGTTTGAGCTTGGGTTCTGGCTTGGATTCGGACTTCTCGACCTGCGGTTTCGGCGTCACGGGTTTGCTGGCCGGAACCGGAGCCGCCTTCGTTTCCGCGGCGATGGCCGGGGTGGTGGCCACGCCGCCGGCGGTGAGGGACATCCGGCGCTTGGCGGGATCGTAGATAAGGATGGCGCGGTTCTCGTTGATCCAGGCTTCGGCTTCCTTGATCGAGGCCTTTTGGGCGTCGCTCAGCTTGTTGTCGTCCTTTTCCTCGAATTCGATCGCCGGGAAGCGGTAGACCGGGGCATATACATCGGCGAGCTGGCTCCAGGTCGCGTCACGCGCGCCGCGGTTGTAGTAACGCTGGGAACGCAGGCCGCGCAGGGCCTGGACGTGCGCGGCGGGGAGGCCGCTGAGGATGAAAGCGCGCGCGAGGCGCTGATCGACCTCGAATTCGCGCGGTGAATCCAGCAGCTTCTGCACTTGTTCGGTCAAGTGCGGTTGCATCTCGGGGCCGAGTCCGGCGAGGGCGGTGACGATCTGCGCTGACCGATAGCCTTCGGTGCGCACCGCCCCATTGGCGAGCAAGGCTTTCAGGATGGGGGTCAGGCGCCGGTCCGGTGCGATCTCGCTGCTGTTGAACAGGGAGTTCATCAATCGATCTGCCTGTGGTCCGGCAGCAAGGCGTTCCATCTCGCGGAAATAGCGTTCGGCATCTACCCGACGCAGCAGCACGGCCAGGGCGCTGAGGGAGTTCTCCTCGCCACGCCGTTCGGCCAGCGCCAATGCGGCGCACACCGTGTCGGCGTCGTTGCCGGTGACCGGATCGGGACGTTTCTCGGCCGCCGCGAGGCGGGCCTCGAAGGTTTTCTGGCGTTCAGCAAGCGTTTGGACGAGCTTCCCTTCTTCCTCACACCTCTTTGCGATGACCTCGCTCAGTAGAACGCTCTCCTTCCATCGTCTCGATGATTCCGCAGCAACCTGTTCCGATTGCGACAGGGCATGCGACCGGGCATCCGTGCTGTTGATCCACGCACCCCCGGCAGCGGCGGCGGCGAGCAAGCTGAGGACGATGGGAATGGCGGGATGGCTCATGATGGCTCCAAGTCGGGGATGGCGGGTGATAGCACCGGCCACGCCGGCACCAAGCCCGGAGTTCCGCCTACGTGCATGCGTTGTGCGTCACCAAATTTAAAAACCGGGACCCTGATAGGAATCCCGGTTTTGGGTTGTGCTGAACTAAACGGAACCAGTCAGAAAATCGGCCAGAGTGCCCCAGCGGCAAGGCGGGAGGAGGGAGTTGGGCAGCGCTTCGTCAGGTCAGGTGTGGCCACACGGTTACTTGGCCGCAAGCGAGCGACCAGATTTCCGAAGGCTCACTTTGGTCATGAGGAACACCTGTCCTGACGATCACGGCCGACGACCAACGCCGCCGATGGGGTGCTATGGCCGATTTTCTATGCGATGACGGCGAGGAGGTCGGATTCTTCGACCACGAGATAGGTCTCGTCGTTGTGCTTCACCTCGGTGCCGCCGTAGGTGGTGAACAGCACGCGGTCGCCGGTCTTCACCTGCATCTGCTGGCGCTTGCCGTCTTCCAGGATCTTGCCGTGGCCGACGCTGACGACGGTGCCTTCCTGGGGCTTTTCCTTGGCTTTTTCGGGCAGGACGATGCCGCCACGGGATTTCTCGATGGCAGTGGCGCGGCGCACGAGGACGTGCGAGCCGATGGGCTGGAGAGCGGTTTTGCTCATGGAATGACTCCTGGGAGTTGCTTGGTTCGGTCAGGGATGACCGGGGTGGTTGAAAAGAAGCGACAGAAGGATCGAAAAGGTTATCGGGAAGGTCACGGCCACCAGCGGCAGCAGGGCAACGAGCGGCACCACGAGCAAGCCAGCGCTGAGCATCATCGCGTCCATCGGTTGGCCTCACTTCTGGACGGTGAAGTCGGCATCCTTGATGTTGTCGTCGGCTTTGCCACTGCCTTGGGGCTGGGGTCCGGCGCCCGCACCCGCAGCGCCAGCAGCACCCGCGCCGGCAGCGCCGGCGGCTTCCTTGGCCTGCATGGTGGCCTCATAGATGCGCTTGCCCCAGGCGGCGGAGATGCGTTCGAGTTCGGCGACGGCGGCTTCGATCGCGGCGGTGTCTTCGCCGGCACGCACCTTGTCCACCGCTTCGATGGCAGCCTTGATGTCAGCTTCCTCGGTGCCTTGCAGCTTGTCCTTGTGCTCGGCCAGCGAGTCGCGGATCTGGTGGATCTGCTGCTCGGCCTTGTTGCGGGCCTTGGCGAGTTCTTCCTTTTTCTTGTCCTCGCCCTCGTTCTTCTTGGCCTCTTCAACCATGCGCTCGATGTCGGCTTTCGACAGGCCCGACGAACCCTGGATCTTCACCTGGTGCTCGCGGCCGGTGGCCTTGTCACGGGCTTTCACTTCCAGGATGCCGTTGGCGTCGAGCGAGAACGTGACCTCAACCTGGGGATAGCCGCGCGGCGCGGGCGGGATGCCGTCGAGGGTGAACTTGTCGAGCAGGCGGTTGTCGCGCGCCATCTTGCGCTCGCCCTGGTAGACCTGCACGTCGACCGCCGGCTGGTTGTTCGCGGCGGTGGAAAAGACCTGGGTCTTGGTGGTCGGGATGGTGGTGTTGCGTTCGATCAGCACCGCCAGGATGCCGCCTTCGGTTTCGATGCCCAGCGACAGCGGGGTGACGTCGAGCAGCAGCACGTCCTTCACCTCGCCGGTCAGGACGCCGCCCTGCACCGCTGCGCCGACCGCGACGACCTCGTCGGGGTTGACGTTCATCTTGGCCTTCTTGCCGAAGATTTCTTCCGCCACGCGCTGGGCGCTGGGCATGCGGGTCGAGCCGCCGACCAGGATGACCTCGTCGACCTCGGCCGGGGTGAGCTTGGCGTCCTTCAGGCAGCTTTCGCACGGCTTGCGGCAGCGGTCGATGAGAGCCTTGGTGATATTCTCGAAGGTCGCGCGGCTGAGGTTGGTGTTCAGATGCTTGGGCTGGCCGTTCACCATGGTGATGAAGGGCAGGCTGATCTGCGCCGTGGTGACCTGTGACAACTCTTTCTTGGCCTTTTCCGCGGATTCCTTCAGGCGCTGCAGGGCCATCTTGTCTTTGCGCAGGTCGAGCCCGCCGTTTTCCTTGGCGAAGGCGTCGGCGAGCCAGGTGATGATGCAGTCGTCGAAATCGTCGCCGCCCAGGTGGGTGTCGCCGTTGGTCGAGAGCACTTCCACCACGCCGTCGCCGACTTCAAGGATCGACACGTCGAAGGTGCCGCCGCCTAGGTCGAAGATGGCGATCTTGCCGCTCTTGCCCTTGTCCATGTGGTAGGCGAGCGCGGCGGCGGTGGGTTCGTTGATGATGCGGCGGACATTCAGTCCCGCGATCTGGCCCGCATCCTTGGTCGCCTGGCGCTGCGCGTCGTTGAAGTATGCCGGCACCGTGATCACCGCCTCGGTGACCGCCTCGCCGAGATGGTCTTCCGCCGCCTTCTTCAGGAATTGCAGAATCATCGCCGAGACTTCCGGCGGGGTGTACTGCTTGCCGCGCACGTCCACCTTGACCAGTTCCTGCTGGCCGCCGACGACCTTGTAGGGGACCAGCTTTTCTTCGCTGCCGACTTCGCTGTGGCGGCGGCCCATGAAGCGCTTGATGGAATAGACGGTGTTCTCGGGATTGGTGATGGCCTGGTTGCGCGCCATCTGGCCGATCAGGCGGTCGCCGTTCTCGACGAAGCCGACGACCGACGGCGTGGTGCGGCCGCCTTCCTGGTTCGCGATGACCACGGCCTCGCCGCCTTCCATGACGGAGACGCAGGAATTGGTGGTGCCGAGGTCGATGCCGATGATCTTGCCCATGGTTGGTTCTCTCTCAGGACGGTGGTTGCAGTGGACCGGGTTCAGGTCGGGGACAAACGGGAAGTCGGGGCGAAGAGCTGATGCACCAGCCGGGTCAGGCGCGGAATCTCGACCGGCTTGGCCAGGAGCGCCATCGCGCCGCCGGCACGGGCCGAGGTTTCCAACGCCGCGTCGGCGCGGGCGCTCATCAGCACCACCGATGTGGTCAAGTTGGGCGCCCGGGTGCGGTGATCGCGCACCCAGTCCAGGAGTTCAAAACCGGTGAGATCCGGCATGTCGATGTCGCTCACCAGCAGGTCGCAGCGATCCCGGCACAGTTCCGCTATAGCCGCCCGGCCGGACTCCGCCGCCCGCACCCGGCCGTAGCCGTCAAGGGCATCGGCGAGCGACTCGCGGACCAGACGGTCATCGTCGGCGATGAGGATGTGACGGGGTTGCATGCGGGTCCGATCCCGACATAGCACCGGACATGCCAAAGGGTAAACCTGAATCTGTCCATAAAACGCTGGAAGAAATATGCTTAGCGAACGGGCCCGGGGGTGGGGACCAGGCCGGCCTTGGTCAAAACGACACGCGCGGATCGGGCGCCAAATTCCCCAGGCCTTCTGCCAGCCGGTCCGCCAGCCGGTCGGCTAGTCGAGCTGCCATTTGGGCGAATCCTGCTGCCTGCGGATGCAATCCGTCCGGCAAGAGACGCGGATCGTGCGGCATGAGGTCGGTGATCCATTCCAGCCGCGGGGCGAGCGGAGCGAGCCGATCGTGCAGATCAGCGCGGATGCGGGCGATGCGGTGGGCCGCCTTCGGGTCGAGCGGCACGCCCTGGAAAGCGGCCGGGCCGTGGCCGTCGTCGAGGCACTTCCAGGGTGGCTCCAGCCAGACGACGCGGCCGTGGCCGCCAGCGAGGGCGATTTCGGCCAGGGCCTCGGCGCAATCCCCAGCACGGTCAGCCTCGGCGTCATTCCAGGCGTGGTTTGATCCCAAGGCGATGACCACGAGTTCCCACCGTCGCGCATCCAAGGCCCAGCGGAAGACCTCGGTCATGATGCCGAGGCCGCCCACGCCCAGGTTCCAGGCCGGCGCGTTCCAGCGCGCGGCCAACCGCGCGACCCAGCCATCCAGCGGCGACTGGGCGATGAAGCCCTGGGCAAGGCTGTCGCCAAGCACGAGCCAGCGTGGCGTCAGCGGACGGGCGCTCGCCGCCACGGCGCCGTCGGCGAGTTCCACCCCGGCGAGGGCGCAGGTTGAGATGGCCGGCAGCCAGAGGCGCACCTCGGCCGGCGGCCCGCCGCGTTCGAGGCCGGTCGCCAGGCGCACGCGCACATCCCCGTCGCGTGCGCGCAGATCCGGCGATTCGCTCACTGTTCGTGCGCCGGAACCCAGGATTTCCGCAGCGATCCCGCACGGTGAGGGCTGGTGATGGCGCAGCCGCGCAAGGTGCAGTTCGACCCACGGGCTGTCGGTGATGAGTTGCACGGCGCAGCCCGACGACGAGCGCAGGTTGGCGAGCGGCCCAATGCGCCCAACGCACGCGGTGTGCGCGGCCGCGGGAAAACGGTCGAGGCGGATCTCTGGCCGGTTGCGGTCCGTTGGCTGCGGCGCGAAGAACGCCAGGCGCGGATCAGCGGGGGTCAGCAGCATCACCGTCACGCTGCCGGCAGTGGCCGGCGCGCACAAGCGGCCGGGATCACGGCTTGAGCACGTCCGCGATCAACCCCTGCAGCGGGGAACCACTCTTCCAGCGCGCGTCTTCAGCGCTACCACGCCGGCATGAGGATCGAACCGACCGTGGCGGGGATCACCGCCTGGCTGGATGCGGCGACCAACCGCGAACGCACCGGCGATTTCCATGGTCTGCGCCTGGATTCGGTGCGGGCGGTGCTTGCTCGCCTGCCGCGGCCCCCTGCGCCTTGCACCATCGCCGGCACCAAGGGCAAGGGCAGCACCCAGCGCTACCTGGAAGCGATTCTGCTCGCGCACGGTGAATCGACGCTCGCCTTCACCAGTCCGCACGTCACCAGCGTGCTGGAGCGCTGGCGCATCGACAGCCAGCCGGCCACAGCGGTGGAGGTCGCGCGCGCCGCCGAAGAGGTTGCCGCTGCCGAAGCTGCCAGCGGCAGCATCCTGAGCTGGTTCGAACGCACTTTGGGGGTGGCGGTGGTCTTGGCCGCGAGCCGATCGGGCCGGTGTCTGCTGCTGGAGGTCGGCATCGGTGGTCGGCTCGATGCCACCAACGCGCTCGATCCGGTGCTCGCCGTGGTCACCGCCCTGTCGCACGACCATCGCGAGGTGCTCGGCCCGACCCTGGAGCACATCGCGCGTGAAAAGCTCGGGATCAGCCGGCCGGGGCGGTCGCTCCTCATCGCGCCGCAGTCGTTGCCGGCGGCGATCGCGATCGATCGCATGCTGCCAGCTGGCATCGAAGCGCGCTGGGTGCAGCGGCCGGCGCGCGCGCTGCGCTTGGGGATGCTGGGTGAACACCAGCAAGACAACGCAGCGACCGCGCTGGCGGCGGCCCGCCTGCTGCTGCCGTCGTTCGATGCTCAGGTGGCCGAGGCGGCATTGGCCGAGGCCCGGCTCGACGCCCGTTGTCAGCTCATCAAGCTCATCTCTCGGGGGGGCGATCGCCGCATCCTCATCGATGGCGCCCACAACGGCGCCAGCATCGCGGCCACCATCGCGGTGGCCCAGAGCCAGCTCCGGCCCGGCTGGACGCTGGTGCTCGGAATGGCCCGCGACAAGGAGATTGACGAGATCCTGGCCGCGATCCCGGCCAATATCCGGGCGGTGCGCTGCGGCTACGCTGGTCCGCGCTCGCGCCGGGACGACGACTGGCCCGAAGGTGCGCGCCCCTGGCGCTGGCATGCCGATGTCGCTGCCGCCTTGGCGGCGCTGCCGGACGGGGATCTCTGCATCACCGGCAGCTTCTATCTTGCGGGCGAAGCGGTGGCCGCCTTGGCCGAAAGCGCGAAAAACCTTATTCCGGCTTGATCTTCACGACCTTGCCACGGTTGAGGACCACCCGCAGGTGGTACATCGAACTGTCAGGGCCCTGGCAGAACGAGAAGCGCATTTCCAGGCCTTCAGCGGTCAGGCCGAGATCGCTGCAGCCATAGATCTGGAAATCGGCGACCGGACTGCCCCGGCGCTCGAACTCGGCGAGGATCGTCTGGACGTGGGACGGATAGGGTTTGGCCATCGGCCGCACCAGGTATGGGCTTGGTTCGTACTCGGGGACCGGTTCCTCGGCGGGTGGCGGCGCCGGAGTCAGGGACACCGCTGGGAAGGGCTTGCCGGGAGTGCGGTAGCGTTCCAGCAACTGTGCTGCCGGAACTGCGGTTTCCGCCGGCTTCTGAAAGGACTTGCGCATCGAGCGCAGGAACCGGGTCAGGCCGCTATCGCTGTCGTTGCTCACGCGGACGTCCTCATGGTGAATCAGGCTAACAGCCAAGGCGACCACGCCAACCCCATGGTGCAGCGATCTGAAATCTTGGAACGCGGCAGATGAGACACCCGGCGATCCGCCTGTCCGGGGCGCGGGCCGCGCCGGTTGCCCGCAGGCGCGGCAGTTCAGCATGCCGCACGAGGTCTCCATGCGAATTGTCATCATGTCCGGTGCCGTGCTCGCTGCGGCCTTGTCCATAACCGGGTGCGGTGGCGGCGGCATGGGCAGCCCTGATGCCGGATACCAGGTGCAGGTTCCCGGCAGCGGATCCGGCAACCAGATCACCGTGCTTGGTGCCATCAACGCCTGGCGCACCAAGTGCGCGATTCCCCCAGCCGGGTTGATGGTCGCCTTCAACAACTCCGCCGTGAAGCACGCAGCCTACCAGGCGGCGCAGGTGCCCGACGTCAGCAGCTACACCGAGACGAACACCGCGAATCCCTTCTATACCGCTGCCAACTCCAGCGACCGCATGCAGAAGGCCTGGGTGGCCTGGTACGATAAGTTCGTGGTCGCCCCGCTGCCGCCCGGCCCAACCGGCTATGACGAGCGCATCCACGACACGCTCACGGGAACGGCCTATGTGGCCTGGGCCTGGCCGCAGACGATCTACCACCGTCTGCCGATGATGCGTCACGAATGGCGCTGGCTGGGCTACGGCGATCGCGACCAGGCGATCGAGGACGGCCTCGCCATTCCCGCGACCCATACCTTTAATGCGACCACCCTCGACTGGGGTCGCCTGCCCGGGGTTGTCCGTTCGGTCAGCGCCTGGCCGACTGATGGCGAAATCCGCGTGGCTTCCAGCTATTCCCCGGCTGACGACGCCGCCATCCCGCCCGGACTGACCAGCGGGAAGATCTACGGCACCGCGATCCACCTCATTCACCCCACCAATTCGCAGTGGATCTCGATCAGCGCGTCGGTCACCCCGGTCGAAAAGCCGGTCGTCTTTCCGCAACTTCCGACGCCGACCGGCACGGCGCTCAATCCGATCCGGATCATTCATGGCGGTGGGGCGACCTCGACCGACACCTCCTACGACAGCATGCTGACGGTCGGTGAGGTTTTCATCATCCCGCCGGATGCGCTCAACAACGGCTGGTACAACGTGGTCTTCAACGGCGCCACCAGCAACGAACTCGTGAAATACAGTTGGTACTTCAAGGTCGGGCCGTAGCGGCCACGCCCGAGCGAAGTCCTATGAACCGCCGGGTGTCGGCTTGGCCGCCGGTGGGACGGCGTTCCCCGGCGCATCAGTCAGCACCGGCAGCATGATGGCTTTGCCGACCGGCATGGCGCTGGGATCCAGCCCGGGGTTGGCATCCAGGATGCGACGCCAGTGCTTCGATGATCCGTATGCGGCGGCGCTGATCTGCATCAGGGTGTCGCCGGCCTGGATGACGTAGCTGGAAGGCGCGTTGGCGGGTTTGACCGTCAACGCGGCGACCGTGGCAGGGGCAATCGGCGTCGGCGCGGTTGGCGCGGCGAAGCGGGTGGCGTCGCTCACTTCCTTGACCGTCACGGTCAGATTGGAACGCGGACGCCAGACCGCGCCTTTGACCTCTTCATAGGCCAGGCCCTGGACGACGTGGGTCGGCAGGGGAATCGGCGTGGTGCCGTCGCCGATCAAATCGACCGTCACGGTCGCGCGTTCCCATTCGTAGCGGTCCTTGTCCGGATCCCACTTGGGCAGTTCGGTGATCACGGCCTCAGCCCGCCACTTGTCGCCCAATTTGGGTTTGAGCGCCGCCACCACCATGCGTTGGCGGATCAGGCGGGTGTTCTCAGCCGTCAGGGAATACTGCTCGCCGTCGTAATAGGTGAAGCCGAACGGCCGGTTGTCGCACCCACCCAGCCATAGGGCGGCGGACAGGGCGACAGAGGCGGTGAGGACGGCAAGGGAGGTATGGCGCATGGGCGGGCAGTGTTGCTTCCTTGTCCGGGACGCCAGCCCCGTCCGACGCACGTCAGGCGTACTCGACCCAGCGGCCATCGACCAGCACCTCATGCGGCCGGAAGCGAGCCTTGTACGCCATCTTGGCGCAGGGCCGGACCAGGAAACCGAGGTACAGCCAGCGGCAGCCGGCCGCACGCGCCTGGCTGATCTCGGCCAGGGCCAGGAACGTCCCCAGGCCGCGCGCGCGTTCCGCCGGATCCCAGTAGCAGTACACGCTCGACCAGCAGTCGGCGAAGATATCGACCAGACTCACCGCGAGCAGCCGGCCGCTGGCGTCGCGGGCGTGGAGTTCGCCGCCGGGCACGCCGGCATCCTCGCAGAGGAAGCGGGTGGGATCGCCTTGCTCTTCCTTTGCATGCACCGCCGCCTGATAGCGGGTGAAGAGCGTCTGCCGTTCGTTGTCCATCCCGCGTGGGTTCCGGGTCACGATCAGATCCGCATTGGTCGCAACGCAGCGCCGCTGGTCGCGCCGGGGGGCGAACCGTCGCAGGTCGACCCGGATCGGTCGGCATTCGCTGCACGCTTCGCACATCGGGATGTAGAAGTCCGCGCCCGAGCGGCGGCAGCCGACGTCCATCAGGGCGCGGTAGTTTCCGGCGGCGAGCGCAGGATCGACCGGAGCAAAGGCGCGGAAGGCGCGTCCCGGCAGGTACGGGCAGGGACCGCAATCGATGAGATGGCCGAGCACGTCGGCACCATAGATCGCGTGCTTGAGCCCGGAAGCGGTCTGGATCCTGAGGCTTGCGCCAGGCCACCTCAAAAGTCGGTTGGCGGCATCCTTCGGATGATGCTTTATCCAGCCGGCGAGACGCCGGCGCGCCCAGGAAGGCCGACTTTTGAGGTGCCCCGAGGCTTGCGCTTGCCCCAGTTTGCGCCCCGGCCGACAGCGCCAGACTCCCGCCCGTGCAGCATTCCTACGATGTCGTGGTGATCGGCGCGGGACACGCCGGGATCGAGGCTGCCTCGGCGGCGGCGCGCCTTGGCGCCCGCACCGCCCTGGTCGCCTCAAATCTCGACACGGTCGGCAAGATGTCGTGCAATCCGTCGATCGGCGGCATGGCGAAGGGCCAGCTCGTGCGCGAACTCGACGCCCTCGGCGGCGTCATGGGACTCGCCACCGATGCGACTGGCATCCAGTTCCGGCAGTTGGGGCTGTCGAAGGGCCCGGCGCTGTGGAGCCCGCGTGCCCAGTGCGACAAGGCCGCCTATTCCGTCTGGATGAAGCAGGCGGTCGAAACGACGCCCAACCTCTTCCCGGTGCAGGGCGAGGCCTGGGATCTCACGCGCGACGAGGCCGGCATCAGCGGCGTCGTTTTGCGCGACGGGCGCGACCTGCGCACCCGCCGCGTGGTGCTGACCTCAGGCACGTTTCTGCGCGGTCTTCTGCACCAGGGCGAGACGAAGACCCAGGGTGGCCGCATGGGCGACCAGGCGGCGATGGGCCTGTCGGATGCGCTCGCCCGCCTTGGATTGCGCCTCATCCGCCACAAGACCGGCACGCCGTGCCGACTGCTCGCCAGCAGCATCCGCTGGGATCTCTGCGAGGAGCAGCCGGGCGACCGCGAACCGCGCCCGTTCAGCTACCGGACTGATGCGGCGGCCTGGCGGGTGCAACTCACGCAATTGCCGTGCTGGACGACGCGAACCACCCCGGCCGCGCACGCGGTAATCCGCGCCAACCTGCACCGGGCGCCGATGTACAACGGCCAGATCAGCTCGGTCGGGCCGCGCTACTGCCCGTCGATCGAGGACAAGGTCATGCGCTTCGCCGGGCGCGACGACCACCACCTGTTCCTCGAACCGGAAGGCCGCGCCACAGGCGAGATCTACGTCAACGGCCTGAGCACCTCGCTGCCGATCGATATTCAGGACGCGATCCTGGCCGCCATTCCGGCCCTCGCCCAGGCGCACGTCCTGCGCTACGGCTATGCGGTGGAATACGACGTGGTCGCACCGGACCAGATCGATCACGGCCTCGCCGCCGTGTCGGTGCCTGGATTTTACCTTGCCGGGCAGATCAACGGCACCTCGGGCTATGAAGAGGCCGCAGCCCAGGGCCTCATCGCCGGGGCCAACGCCGCGCTGTCACTCGCCGGAAAATCACCGCTGATCCTGTCGCGCGCCGACGCCTATATCGGCGTGCTGATCGACGATCTGGTCTCGCGCTGCCCGGAAGAACCCTACCGGATGTTCACCAGCCGGGCCGAGCACCGCCTGCACCTGCGCTCCGGCAATGCTGATCGCCGCCTTGCTGCGCTTGCCGTCCGCTCTGGTCTGGTACCGGTCGCCTGGGCCGACGCGGTGGCCAGCAAGGACGCCGCCGTCACGGCCCTGGTCGCGGCGGTCTCGGCCGAGGTCGCCGCACGCATCGCCGGCGAAGCATTGGAGTTCACCGCCGCCTGCGCTGAGGTGCCGGTGCTTGCCGCCGCTGCACCCGACATCGCCGAAGAAGCCTGGACCGAACTGCGCTACACCGCGTATCTGGATCGCCAGCGCCACCGCATCGCGCAACTGGAGCGCTACCGCGATCTGCCAATTCCGACTGCGCTCGATCCCGCCAGCCTGACCACCCTCAGCCACGAAGGGCGCACCGTCCTCGGCAAGCGCCGGCCGCGCACGCTGGGCGAGGCGCGAGCGCTGGCCGGGGTGACCGAGGCCGACGTCGAGACGCTGTACGCCATCCTGCTGTCGCGGGCCTGGCGCGCCGGGCCGGCGCACGCCGTTGACCAACCGAGCGGGCTCAGCCCGACCAGCCCAGGCTGAATCCGGCGACGGTGACGTCGCCGGCGAGCGCCCCAAGCGGGCGTCGATGCGTTCAGCGCGACGAACCCGTATCGGTGCGCCGGCGCATCTTCAGATCGATGATGAGGTCGATGGTCGGGATCAGCCGCTCGATTTCCTTAAGGCGATCACGCATCGCCCGCCATTCCTTGAGCGACAGGCGGCCGGAATCGAGGATGGCGTCATTCAATTCATCGATGAGCGATTTGCGCCCAGTTTCGCCGTCGTCCAGGAATCCGTTGAGGCGCAAGAGCTGGTCCAGCTCGGCCTGTTCCAGGACGCTTTCGGCGATTTGTTCTTTGTCGGTCATGGCACGTCGCTCCAGGCCATTCTACCACACGAAGGGCCAATTGGGCCAGTGGCCCACGGACGAACCTGCTACGCGGAGGGGATCGCGGATCTTACGGCTTGGCGCGCTCGTCGCCGGGGCGCTTCGCCAACGCTCCGGACGACAGCGTGGACGACGAAGGCAGGCCGGATTCCGGCAGCTCCAACGGCAACGGCACCGACAGGGGCAGGGTCTGGCCGGGCGGCAGCGGGCGGCCCTTGGCGCCGGGCACCTTGGAGCTGGAATCGTTGCCGATTGGCACGGTCTTCCAGGCCCAGGCGCCGACGCGCTGATCGCCAGCAAGCGCGGCGCTGGAAGGCGCGGTCGTCCCGTCGCTGCCCGGCAAGCCGGAACGCGCGAGCAGTTCGTGGAAGGTCTCTTCCACGCCCAGCCACTGTTCGTCGGTGCGTTCGCTGACGTCGGCGGGCGGAGTGGCGACCTGGTTCGAGGAGGCGAAAAGATGGAGTCGGCCGTCGCTTCCACGCAGGGCGAGCCCAGCGCGGTAGGTGCCGCGCGGGGCCACGGTCAGGTAGTAGTTGCCGCCGCGCAGGTCGACCTCGCGCTGCTCGGTGCCCGAGATGCCTTCGATCACCAGGACCGGCGTACCCGAACCTGACTCGCGCAGCACCCGGTCGATGGTTTCCGGGGTGATCTCCCAATAGGCGAACAGGTGGTGCGGATCCTGGACCATCAGCACCAGGCGGTCGTGGCCGTAGTCCGGCGGGATGGGCAGATCGTGGCTGACGACGAAGGTCGGCGCCGCCGACGCGACGTGCACGCTGGCAGAACCCGCAGAGGAGGTCGTGTTGGGCGCCTCCGGCAATATCGGTCCGGCTTGATGGGCCAGGGCGGTAATGAGTTCCGCTTTGTGCAGCCTGGCCGCACCGGCAATGCCCCGGGCGGCCGCGAGTGCGCGCAGGTCCTTGACGGTCAGGCCGGAGAGAGTGTCGGTTTGCATGGCAGTTTCCTGGCGGCGAGGATGGGACTACGGCAACGACAAGAACGGCGGAGCAGGACGGTGGCGACAGACGGCGGCGAAGGCTGGGGGCGCAGAATGGTGGAGAAGGTTAAGGCCTGGTGAGAGGTGGAATCATGGGACGAACATCAGGATATGGTTGGTCATCAGGCGGTGGCGTTTGGCGTTGATGTCAATGCGGTCGAGGAGCCAGAGGATGGGATCAAGGTCGTGGCCGCGCGCCAGGGCCCAGTTGATGACGTCGAGGTTCTCGCCGCCATCGCCGAGGATGCTCGCGACCTGCTCCAGCACGGAAGTGCTGACGTGGTATTCAACCGAGCGCCGGACGAGCAGACCGAAGTCGGCCTCGTCGAAGGCGCCCCAGCAGCGCCAGCCGTACAGATGCTCGATCAGGCGGGCGCGGACGAAGCCCTTCCAGTACCGTTCGACCCAGTCGCGCAGGCACCAGTCGCCTATATCGCGTCCGGCGTGCTCGCTCTCGATCCAGCGGTGGCGCTCCATCATCTGGAGGGCATGCGCGGTGAGCGAATGCACGGTCACGCCATCGGGACGCACCTGATCGGTGGCGAGGCGGCCTTCCGGCAAGTCGCTCAGCTGGGTCGGGCAGGCGATCATCGGTGGATGGGCTCAACCACCTGATGCTTGGAGATCACCACCAGCCCCGACTCAGTGATGGAGAACCGCTTGGCGTCGTCGTCCGCGTTGTAGCCGATCACATCGTTGGCGGGGATGCGCACATGCTTGTCGATGATGGAACGCCGCACTCGCGCGCCGCGGCCGATCTCGACGTCTTCGAGCAGGATGCTTTCGTGCACCTCGCTGAACGAATTGATGCGGCAGGACTTGCCGATGATCGAGTTGATCACCGTGGCACCGGAGATGATCGAGCCTTCGCACACCACCGACTGGATGGCCTGGCCGACCCGGCCCTCGGCGTTGTGGACGAACTTGGCCGGCGGCAGGTTGTTGGGCTCGCTGCGGATCGGCCAGTCCTGGTTGTAGAGATCCAGCTGCGGCGCCACCGCGCGCAGGTCCATCGCCGCCTCGTAAAAGGCATCGAGCGTCCCGACATCGCGCCAGTAGCAGTCGTTGAGCACGTTGGCCGAACCAGGGATGCGGTTGAGGAAGAAGTCCCAGGCGTAGAGCTTTTTGCCGGAGGCGAGCATGGCCGGCAGCACGTTCTTGCCGAAATCATGGTCGCTTGCCGCATCCTCGCTGTCGGAGCGCAGGTGGTCGATGAGCGGATTGCGGCTGAAGACGTAGTTGCCCATCGACACCAGGGCCTGGTCCGGCTTGTTCGGGATCGGGGTCGGATTGGCGGGTTTTTCCTGGAAGCCGATGATCTTCCAGTCGGCATCGACCTGGATGACTCCGAACTGACTCGCCTCGGCGATCGGCACCGGGATGGCGGCGATGGTGGCGTCGGCGCCTTTCACCTTGTGGAAGTCGACGAACTGGGCGACGTTCATCTTGAAGATGTGGTCGCCGCCGAAGATCGCGAGCATGTCCGGCATGTGGTCGGTGATCAGGTTCATGTTCTGCCAGATCGCGTCCGCCGTGCCCTGGTACCAGTGCGCGCCGGTGCGCTGCTGCGCCGGCACCGGGACGATGAAGTGGTCGGGCAGGATGCGGCCCAGGTTCCAGGTGGTCTGGAGGTGCTCGCTCAGGCTCTGGCTCTTGAACTGGGTCAGCACGTAGATGCTGTAGATGCGCGAATTGATGAAATTCGACAGGACAAAATCGATGATGCGGTATTTGCCGCCGAACGGCACCGCCGGCTTGGCGCGGTCGCGGGTCAGCGGTTCAAGGCGGGTGCCTTTGCCGCCGGCCATGATGATGGCGAGGACGCGGGAGGAGAGACGATGGGGCATGGAAAGGTATCCGCAGGTGGCGTTGGGATCGACCGTAGCATACACGCGGAACCTGTCCACGTCACCCTGGCGACCCCCGTCCAATCCCAGGGTCTTGCCCGACTTGACAGCCACGCGTGGCGACTCCGCCCAGGCGAATCTTGCGTAATTCGCGGATGGCGACGATGGTGCCACCATGCCCGGCACCCCAAGCAACGATTCCGCCTTCAGCAAGAGTGACCGCGACCTGGAATTCATGATGAGCTGCTTCCGCCAGGTCCTGGCCGAGCAGGGTCGCGACGACCTGGCGCGCTCGTTGCCCTGGGGCGGGACGGCCGGGGCCGACTGCGCCCAGCGCGACCCCCAGACCTTGTCGATCGCGTTCCAGCTCCTCAACATGGTCGAGGAAAACGCCGGGGTGCAGGCACGCCGCAGCCGCGAGGCCGGACGCGGGGCGGCGTCTGAACCCGGCAGTTGGGGCCATGCTTTCGTCACCCTGGCCAAGGCGGGCGTGGCGCCGGCGGACATCGCCGCCGCATTGCCGCTGATCCGCGTCGAACCGGTGCTGACCGCGCACCCGACCGAGGCCAAGCGCAGCACGGTGCTCGGTCTGCATCGCGATCTCTACCTGCGCCTGGTCCGGCGCGAGAATTCGATGTGGACCCCGGCTGAGCAGGCACGCATTCGCGAGGAGATCCTCGCCTGCCTGGAGCGCCTCTGGCGCACCGGCGAGATCCGCACCAGCCGGCCGCAGGTGGCGGATGAACGTCGCAACGTCCTGCATTACCTGCGCGACGTCTTTCCCGATGTCGTCGCCGGGCTCGATGGTCGCCTGCGCGAGGCCTGGGTCGAGGCCGGTTTCGATCCCGCCCTGCTCGATCCCCCGGGCCAGCCCTCGCGTCTGCCGAACCTGACTTTTGGGACGTGGGTCGGCGGCGACCGCGACGGCCATCCGCTGGTCACGCCCGAGGTCACCGCCGACACCCTGGCGGAACTCAGAGATGGAGCGCTGGCCGTCCAGGCCGCGATGCTGCGCCGTCTCGGCGAACGCCTGAGCCTGTCCGAACGCCGGCAGGCGCCCCCGGCCGAACTCGCCACCGCCATCGTGCGCTTGGCGGAACTCCTCGGCGATGCCGGCGTGTTGGCGCTAGAGCGCAACCCGCAAGAGCCCTGGCGCCAGTTCGTCAACCTGCTGGCGCTGCGCCTGCCCCGGCCCGGCGCGGCGGAGGCCGAACCGACCCAGTACGCGGATGCCCAGCAATTCGCCGAGGATCTTGCGCTGCTTCGGCGCAACCTGGATGCGGTCGGCGCGCGCCGCCTGGCCCTGGCCGAGGTCGCTGCGGCCGAGCGCGCGGTGGCGACCTTCGGCTTCCACCTTGCGACCCTCGACCTGCGTCAGGGCAGCGCGATCCACGACCTCGCGCTCGCCGATCTGCTTGCCACCGCCGGCATCACCGCCGTCGACTGGCCGCAGTGGAGCGAGAAGGAGCGCCTCGCCCTGCTCGACAGCGAACTCCGCACGCCCCGGCCGCTGGTGCACGGCGACGCCGTCCTGCCGCCGCGCGCCGCGCTGGTCGTCGACGCCATGCGCGTCTGCGCCCGCCACGCTCGCGCGCACGGCCGCAGCGGCCTTGGCGCGCTCATCGTCAGCATGACCCGCTCGCTGTCCGACCTATTGACCGTGTACGTCCTCGCGCGCGAGGCCGGCCTCGCGACCTGGGTCACGGACAACTTGCCAGACGGCGTCGGTCCCGGCCTCGCCTGCGCAATGAAGGTGGTGCCGCTTTTCGAGACCATCGCCGACCTGCAAGGCAGCCCGGCGATCCTGCGCGCGTTCCTCGCCCATCCGATCACCCGGCGCACCCTGGCCTTGCATGCCGCGCGGCATACCCGTGCTGGCGATGCTGGGAACTGCCAGCCGACCCAGCAGGTCATGCTCGGCTATTCGGATTCCTGCAAGGATGGCGGCATTCTCGCCAGCCTGTGGCATCTGCATCTCGCCGAGGCCGAACTCGCCCGCGTTGCCTCCGAGGCCCACCTTGGCATCCGCTTCTTCCACGGTCGCGGCGGTTCGGTTTCGCGCGGCGCCGGTCCGACCCATCGTTTCCTTGAGGCGCTGCCGCACGGTTCCCTCGGCGGCGATTTCCGTCTGACGGAACAAGGCGAGGCGATCGCGCAGAAGTACGCCAATCCCCTCACCGCCAGCCACCACCTGGAACAGCTCCTCGCCGGCACCGCCGCCACCACCGTCCGCCATCGCCGGCCGGCCGGCGACCTGCCCGCCGGATCGACGCACGGCCTGGAAGAGATCTTCTCGCGCCTCGCGGACGCCAGCCGGCAGGCCTACGCCGACCTCATCGCCAGTCCCGGCTTCATCGCCTATTTTCTCACCGCGACCCCGATCGATGTGCTCGAACATGCCGCGATCGGCTCGCGCCCGAGTCGCCGCACCGGCGCCCGCACCCTCGCCGACCTGCGCGCCATCCCCTGGGTCTTTGCCTGGAACCAGTCGCGCCACTACCTGCCCGGCTGGTTCGGCGCCGGCACCGGCCTCGACCTCCTGGCGACCAATCATCCGGCCGACCTCGCCCGCCTGAAGGACGCCCTTGGCCATTGGCCGTTTCTGCGCTACGCCCTGGAAAATGTCGAGGCCAATCTGAGTTCGGTCGATCCCGGCCTGGTCCGCGAATACGCCGCCCTGGTGCCTGATACCAACCTGCGCGATGGATTTCTCGACCGCATCCTGGCCGAGCACGCCCGCACGCGTGCCCGCCTCGACGAGATCTTCGGCTGCACCCTCGCCCAGCGTCGGCCCCGACTGCATCGCACCCTCGCCCTGCGCGAACCGGGCTTGAAGGTTTTGCACCGGCATCAGATCGATCTGCTGGGCCGCTGGCGTGCAGCCCGCGCTGCTATTTCACCTGGCGGGGCCAGCGCCAATGGCGGGAGCACCGCCACCGCCGACGACCTCCTGCAGCAACTGCTGCTCACCGTCAACGCCATCGCCTCGGGCCTGCGCTCCACCGGCTGACCGCTATTCCGCCAGGATTTCCCCGCTGGAATTGCTGCTGTGCGCTGATGGTTGACTGCGCCGGATGCATCCGATACTCCCGCCCCTCCCACTTGCGCGGGTGGCGGAATTGGCAGACGCACTAGCTTGAGGTGCTAGCGAGGTAACACTCGTAGGGGTTCGAGTCCCCTCCTGCGCATACGACGGAACCCTTGGGTAATACCAAGGGTTTCTTCGTTTCTGGAGAGTAGGAAAAAGGCGCCGCGCTAGCATTGGTTGGCTTATGTTGGCTTAAGTTGGCTTATCCGGTGTTAGCGCGGCTGGGCGGAGCAGTGATAGCTAAGAAAAAAGCCAGCGGGGCTTCCCGCGAAGCCCCGCTGCCGCCCTGGATGTAGTCACGCCTTCGTGATCGTCGTGGACTGCCGTGTGGTTTGCTCAGAAGGCGAGGGGCAGTTGAGCCGGCTGATGTCCTCGTCGTAGGCCGTGAGATGGGCGTACAACTCGGTGACCTGCGCCGTGCTGTGACCCATCCAAGCCGCAATCTTGTACAGACTGACACCGCGCTGGGCCAGGGTGCTGGCGAAGGTGTGACGCAGGGCGTGCGGGGTGATGATGCGCACGTCCAGGTTGGCCTCCTTCACCATCTCCTCGAATACATCGCGGAATTCCCAGCGATAACGCGCTCCGGGCCGGTAGCGCTTCTTCGGCGACAGGACGAACCCGGCTAGCTGGCGGTAACGCCGGAGGATCACCAGAAGTTCATCGCAGATCGGGATCGCCCGAGGCTTGCTGGATTTCGTGGTGAAATTCTCAGTGTTCTCGACATGAGCGACCTTTTTCTCGATGTCGATGTTGCTCCAGGCCAGGGCGTTCAACTCCGCCTTGCGCAGGCCGAGGTAGACGCCGCAGGCGATCAGGAGGTGGTAGTCCTGGCCGCGCCGCTCCGCGACATCGAGCAGGCGGTCGCGTTCGTGGGCGGTCAAGAAACGCGGCAGGCGTTTCGGCACCCTGGGTAACTTGATCCCGCTGGATGGATCCTGGATCAGCAGGCCATCCTTGACGGCCAGGCCACAGAGCGACTTGAGCTGAGCCACATGCTTGCGGACTGATTCGGCTGAAAGTCCCTCGGCCTGGACTTTGCCGATGGATTCCAGGAGCAGGCCGGTGGTGATGCCGCTGACCGGAGTGGCGGGCGGGATAGTCCGTAGGATGGCCTGCCACCCGTACCGGTAGGTGGTCAACGTTGAGGCTCGGACGGCGGTCCGTGCCTGGGCCTCCATGCGGGTGACCAAATCGGAGATGGTGACAGAGCTGGCCCCAGATGAGCCCAGCGCCGATCGGACAGACCATCCACCGGGCTCCCGAGCAAGGCGTTGATTCCACGCTTTAACGAGTTCAGTGTGGATATTGGTGACTCCGGCCTCGGTCGCGTGGGGAGCTGGCGGAACAATGTAAATTTGTTGCTGCCGTTCCTTCATCTTCTTGTGAGGGAACAACCAGCGGAGCGTTTGCGCGGAACCGCGAACAATGAGTCCGACCTGATTGTCACGTCCTGAGGCTTGTGAACGGAAATGAGCCGTTCCAAATGGCGTTGTGTAGCTTCCGAATGCAGACTTGGACCTGCGTGGCATGGATACAATCCTCATGTTCAAAGGGTGGTGCCCGTCAGATTGCGGATGAAGTCGCGGACGCCTTCGGCGACGGCGAGGTCTGGATCTGCGGGCTGGTCAGGGGGTGGCGGTGCCGGCGGGTTGATCCCGCCCGGCGTCAACAGGGCGGCGACCTCGGCCTGCCGGAAGAGCAGGCGGCGCGTCGCCGCTGGAACAGGGTGCAGAAGTCCATCGCGAACCCGGCGGCGGATCGACTTGACCGAACACCGCAGCCACCCCGCGACCTCATCGATCGTGAGCAGGGCCTGCGGTGATGCCGGGTCGGACGGATTCACGGCCGTTGCGTTCCCAATTCGCCAGGGACGGCTTCCTTGCGCGCGCTCCGGGGCAGCAGTGCCGTCCGCGCCTGATGCGTGGCGCACGCCTGGTCGGCCTGCCGTCGGTGCTCGGCATCATGCTCGTAGAGGTATTCGTTGCAGGCGATCTCATCGGCCTCGGCGTCGATGTAGTCGCGCATCTCGTCCGTCATGTCGCCGTCGCAGCGACTCATGAGCGGCGCCAGTCAGCACGGCGGGTCTGGCCGAGCCGGTTGAGCCATGTGGGTTGACCGAGGGGGAGGTCCTGGTCGGTGGCGGTAAGGACCAGGTTTGACTGGAGCCCGATGTCGGTACCGTGTCCGACGTAGTCGTGCTTGGATTTTACCAAGCGAATCACATTATAGTCTGGTAACGGCGGGATCATCGGCCGGGTCTCCGTATTGGACCTCGTAGCCGTACCAACCCGCGTTCTGGGTTTCCATGTTACACCAGCCGGTTTAACATCCTGGCCACCTCCAGGACCGCCTTTCGCTGGCCAAATCAACCGGAGTCGCAAGGCTGGCCGCATGCCCGGGATAAAACAGACGTTGCTGAACCCTGTGCACGAAGACTTGGCCAATGCCGAGATGGCCGAGGATTTCCTTTGCCCGAGCGGCAAGCGCCGTTGGGCACGTCTTCATCTCGCGATTGCACACTGGCATCGCCTGGACCCAAAGGCCAACAATCAGAGCACCCTGTCCAAGGCCATCAAGATCCGGCCGCCTCAACTGAGTTACGCCAGAAGCCCGCACCCAGAAGAGGATACCGATGGCAACAAACTTTCGCCCGAGAAGCATCGCGCCGCAGCCAAAATCCTTGGTGTCAATCCGGATTGGCTCGCCCAGGGCTACTCCGAGCATGGAAGCGAGGTCTGGCCTGACTGGACCGCCGAGGCAACCAAGCCCAGCCGCGCGACCCTAGCTGAAATCCTCATCGCCTACCTTGCCCAGGCGCAAATTGACCAACCGGTGCCCCAGATCGTGGCAGGCCTGCTGCAGCCCTATCGTGACGTGCTCGTGGCGGATCTCCCCCGCATTATTGCGGACTTCAAGGAACTCATCGCCTCGCCGTGGCCCAGCAACGATCCGGATGATCAATGGCAGGCGGTGCGCACCTACCTGACCAATGAGCGATTGTCGGTGAATGCGTTCCTGGGCCGATTTCGGGTTGCGCTCCAATCGATTTTCGCGTCCTTGGTGGCAGATCCGGCCCCGACGATGCCGCCCGGTCAGGTGTTGTTTGGCATGACCGCCGAACAGGTCGACCCAGAAATCCGGGTGCGAAGCTGGCTCCGGGAATTGGCGGCTCGCCTACCGCACCAGTGACCACCCGTTTGGTCACTCGCGATGCTCGAACCACTTCGCGATCACCCAGATTACAGCCAGGACAACCAGCCATTTCAGCAGATAATCGATGACATACAGCAACAGGATAACGGTCAGGATCGCCGTGACGGGATCCACGGGGCGGTGGCGCATAGGAGAAATCCTTCGCTGACGACGAGGTCGGGACCCCGACGCCACCGACCTGACCGGCGCGGTGGGGCGCGGATCAGGCCAGCGGTCGTGGCGGGGGCATCGGCGCCGTGGATGAACGGCGCCGTCAGCGTGATCACTCCCGTGATCGGGTTGGTCATCGTCCTATCCCGCCAGCGATAGGGCGGCGTCCCAGGCCTTCGCCTTCAGCGCATCGCCGGATCCGAACGTCGCACTGAACAGGCGAGATTCTTCGGCATCGCCGCCCTCCGTGGTCCGCGTACTGCGGTCGTGGTCCACGTATTCGACGACCGCCTGCATGGTGCTGAACACCGTGTCCTTTGTGCCCCGCACCTGGCTGGTGGGCGAGGCCAGGATCGCGGCGAGGCGTTCCTCGCGACCCTTGCGCATCGCCTTGGCGCGGTCGGTCTCGTCGGGACCTGCCTTGCCGAACACCTGGGTCATGAATTCGCCTTCGAGCTTGGTGGTCAGCGGGACATCCGCGAGTCGGTTCCATGCGGCTTTGGTGGCGGCGTGGTCGCGGATCGTCGCGGCGAAGGCCTCCTTGGCGTCGGCGACGGCCTCATGGATGCCGGGGGTGTGCCGGAGTGTGAAGCCACCGGCGAGGCCGTGCCGACGGTTGCCTGCCGCCTGGGCCTCGGCCAGCCGCAGGGTGTTCTGGCAAATCACGCGCACCGTCGTCGGGGCGATGATGAGCGTGCGGTTGCCGGTGTGGCCGTTACTGACCAGCAGGTAGGTCCTGGCCTCGTCGTCGCCGATCCGGATGCCGAGATCGGGGAGATGCGCCAGTGCCCAGACCACCTTGCCGCCCTGGAAGCAGCCCGCGGTCTCAATAGTGAACGGCAGGCCGCCGTCGTCCCTGCCGACCCGGGCGAGGTCGGTGAAGACGTCGAACATCTGCTGGTTCTGGAAGGGCTCATAGTCGGGACCGACGACGCCAAGCAGGCCGTTGGTGTCACTGCGCCGGATCGCGGCGAAGTCGGGCACCGGGTCGAGGGTGTCGGCGCAGCGCAGGTCGACCCGCGCCACGGTCCAGTCCAGCCCAGCCTGTTTGATGGCGACGGTCGGATCCGTGCAGGCCTCAGCGAGCAAGGTGCGGCCGGTGCGCTGCCAGGGGTTGCGGCGCGGGGCGAACGCCGGCTGCGGTGCCGGCTGCGGCGCAGGTTTGACCGGCGGGGCAGACGGCAGGGGCGACGGGGTCGGGGCCAACGCCTGAGTGACCACCGCGGTGACCGACGGCGTGACTGGTGCCACCGCGACGGGGGATTCGGGTTCGAGAAGATCGAAGAGAAGCATGCAGGACTCCATGCCCCGGCGGGATCGTCGGGGATTCGTGTTGGGGGTGATGATGACGGCGTGTTCGACCTGACGAAGGTCAGGCCGCAGCAGCGGCGACTGATACTGCCGGCAGCGGCAGGGCATGTTTGGCGAGGTCGAGGAAGCGTTCGTCCGGGCTGCGCGTGATCGGCATCACCAGCAGTGCGAGTTCGTGATCCGCCCAAAAGGCCGGGGCGGTCACGGCGACGCGGAGGTCGCTGAGCGGCACCGATTCACCCGGTTCGGCCCCAGGCACCGCCCAGGCCCGTTCAATGCGGGCCGCCACCGGCACCGGCGAGCTGAACAGCAGCGAGGTCTTGGCGCCGGAAATCTTCTGGGCGATGCCGGCGAGATGATTGTCCAGGCTGTTCATGTTCGGGACCCAGCGGCGGTCCTGGAACCGCGTCCAGACATGCTCGACGGCCGGGAAGGTGCCTTCGATCCGGCGGACCAATGCGGACGCGGTGCCGATCGTAAGTCGCACCTCGGCTGCATCGATCCGGAACAGAATCCGGCCGCCGTGGATCTTCATCGCCGCCTTGAGCGCGGCGGTGAACTGCTCGCTGTCCAGGATGACATCGCCGGCAGTGCCATGGAAACCCTCGATCGGGAGCAGGACCGAGGCCAGAATGCGGCCGTTGGTAGCGCTGAACCGAACAGAGTCGGGTGTGACCCGGACGCCGATGTGGCCGAGCGCATTGCGTTCCTCGGAACAGGCCAGGTTGAGCCGGGTAAGCCGGTCAGCGGAGAGACGGGGGATGGAGAAGGAATTCTGCATGGTGTGGTTCCTGGGGGGTGAGGGTTGATTTGTACAAAACTCGTGTACATAAAGAGCATGCGAACCATCAGTGTTGCGACTGCACGTGGCCACTTGGCAGATCTCATCGATGAGGTCGGATCGGGTGAGGCCGTCGTGATCACTCGTCATGGACGGGAAGTCGCCCGGATTGTTCCCAGCCAGCAGGCCGGTTCGCCCCTGCCAAGTCGGGCCGAGGTACGTCGGGCCATGGTTGCTGCTGGGGCCACGGTCGGACCGAGCGTGGTGCGGAAACTGCGTGATGAGGAGCGGGCGTG
>CAMCMZ010000029.1 GCA_945876185.1 Candidatus Kuenenia stuttgartensis
CGCCCTCGATCCGGTGGCGGCGCAGCGCAATCTGCCCCTCGCTCCGCTGCGGATCCTCTTCGATCCGGGCCACGGCCTGCCGCTGCAAGAGGCGCTCGCGCAGGGCCTCGCGGCGGTGCTGACGGTCGGCATCCTGGTCGGCTATCTGTTCAACGCACCGCTTGCGGGGGCCTGGCGCTGCGGACCGCTGTTTGTCCTGGCGTGCCTGGGCATGGCGGTGGTGGCGATCCTGGCCATTCCCGGCCTGGCCGATCCCTGGCTGGCAGCGCTGGCGATGGGTGCGATCTACGGCACCGCCTGCGCCGCGCGCGGCAAGGTCGTGCCGCTGCTGGCGCAGGCTGGCAATGGCGGCAGCACTCGGGTCAACGGGGCAGTCAACGCTGGACTGGTGATCGGCCTGCTCGCCGGCGCGGTGCTGGGCAGCGTCCTGGCCGACGCCTTCATCGGCGTGCCCGGTTCGGATCGTCCCAGCATCGGCCGCTGGCTCGACGATGACCGGCTCGCGCATGTCGTGCTGGCGTTGCTCTTGGCCCTGGGCGTCCTCGCCGGTCTGCGCCTGCGCGTACCCGAACAGGCCCCGACGCCGTTCGGACGCGGCCTTGCTGAACTCTGGTCCGGAACGGTGGCGATGCTGCGCCACCATTGGGCGTTGCTGGTCAGCGGCGGCATCGGCTGGGGCGTGTGCACGGCATTCTCGCTCGCCGTGCTCATCCATTGCATCCAGTCCTTGCACCTGCCGCAGATCCAGGCCACCTTGCTCGGTGCCTTCGCCGGCATCGGGGCGATCATCGGCAGCCTGGTCTCGCACCACTGCGCCCGCCGGCGCTGGGTGATCCTGGGCTACCTCATCCTGGGTGCGGTCGTCGCGGGGGTGCCGTGGCTGATCCGCGATTTCTGGAGCGGCGCGGTGACGATGACCGTGGTCGGCCTCGTCTACATGGTGCCGACCAACGTCATCGACGCGCGTTTTCTCAGCATCGCCCACGCCGAAGGCCTGGCCGGACGTGGCGGGACGGTGCTCAGCCTCGTCCACAACCTGTTCATCCTCGGCATCGGTTTTGGCCTGGCGCTGCTGCTGCTCGGCGGAGTTCTCACCCCGGTCGGCCAGTTCCGCATCCTTGCCGGTTGTTCCGTCGCCGCCGCAGCGGTGGCGGCCTGCATCTGCTTTCCTGAGCGCGTCAGAATCGCGCCTTGACCTGATCGCCTGCGATCACCGTAACTTCCAGCAAAAATCGCAAGTGCGCCCCAGATGCAAGGCGGGAGGAGGGAGTGTGGCAGCGCGGCGTCAGGACGGGTGTGGCCGCACGGTCGCTTGGCCATCGAGGGGAAACTTGTACCCACCATCGTTTTTGGGGCGGTGGGGAACATCCGTCCTGACAATGACCACTGACGACCAACGCAGCAGGTGGGGTGCAATTGCGATTTTTGGGTCACTCGACCGGCAGGAGGTGGAAGGCCAGGAGCGGAATGTTGCGGGTCATGTCGACGGGCAGCGGTTCAGGGTGGGCGCCGCAGCCGGCGGACACCGTTGCGGTGCCGTCCAGGGCGCGGGCCAGGCGCAGGACGATGGCGTCGCGCTGGTATTCCAGCCCGGTGACGGCGATCGGTCCACGTGAATCCTCGACCCGGAACGGCTGGCGGGTCGCGTCGGCCTCGCGCAAGGTTCCGGTGACGTGGGCGACCGCGAGCGTGAGCGCCAACCCGTCTGTGCTGCGCCGGGCGTGCGTCGCCTCCGGGGCCTGCCAGGCGAGGGTGCGGCCATAAGCGAGGCCCAGGGCGGCGTTGGCGGCGCGCTGGCCGAGGACGAGGTTCCCCGCCGGCGAGACGTGGACGAAGTCGGACAGCGGCAGGTCGTGCGCCGGCAGCACCGCGACCTGGGCCAGCCGTTTGGCCGCTTGGCGCTGCGCCTCGCGCACGATCGACCAGCTCAGATGGGCGGCTTCGGTCTGAGTGGTGGTGACTCGGTCGAGTTGCACCGAGATGATCGGCAGATCCGGCGCGGCGAGGGCCTGGCGCCAGTGCGCCACGGCCTGGCTGAAGCGCTCCAGGTAGGTCGGCGCGGTGGTCTCGCCGGTGTCGCTGCAACCCTGGTACCAGACCACCCCGCGCACCCGGCCACCGGCCTGGGCGATGGCCTGCAAGAAGTTGGTGCACAGGTCAGCCTTCAGCGGATCGCTGTGTTCGCCCGGATTCCAGCGTTGCAGCGGCGAACCGCCCAGGGCGGTGGCGATCAGGCCTATCGGATGGCCCAGGGTCCGGCGCAGGCGGCGGGCGAAGACCAGCCAGGGCGAATGCCCCGGATTCGCCCATTCGGCATTGATGGCGTCCATGCCGGTCACGTCGTGCAGGGGATGGCTGGCCAGGCGCCAAGCGCGGGCGTTGCTGAAAAGATGGACGCCGAGCTCAGGCGCGTCCTCGATCGGCCCCTTGCCATAGCCGGCGGCGTTGCTCTGCCCGGCGATCACCCATAGGTCGCCAACACCAAGGAAATCGCGGGCGTCGCCCCGGATCGCCCACTCCGGGGTGTGTTCGTTCGAGGTCGCGGTGCGGATCTGGGTTTCCAGCCGGTAGAGGCCCCCGGCGGGGATGCCGGTCAATCCTGCCGACCACGTCCCATCGCCGGTGGTCGCTGGGAACCAGTCGAGCGCGGCTGTGACTGGGCCGGCATCATCGGTGCGGACCAGGCGGACGAAGACCTTGGCCTCCTGCCGGTCGCCCGGTACCGCCCAACGGCCGGATACGGTGATCGACCCGAAGCCACGCGCATCCTGCTGGATGATCTGCCAGTCCGTGGGGCCTTGGGTGATGAAGACGCCATGGGGGAGCGGCATGGGGAACCTCGACGGTGCGGTGCAGCGCGGCGCGGCGCGGGAGGATGCCGGGCTGGCCGGGTCGATCCAGCTAGGGGTCGTCGGCCGTCCTCGGACCCGATTCCGGTCTGGAGGCTTCCCCATTGGGGGTCAGTCTTCATACTGAATTCACATTCCGCGCCACCGTCCACCGTCACCGAGGGGGTGGGGCGTGCATGGACACCCGATGATGACCTTAGTCCCAAACACCAGTACCGTCCGCGGCTCGGGCAACCGCCATTTCCTGCTCGTGCCCGGCCTTGTCCCTGATGGTCCCGAGACCTTCTGGCGCCAGCAGCGAGTGCTGCGCAAGTTCGGCTGGACCACCACGATGACCTATCCCAACCAGGGATTCGACGTCGAAATCACCCTCCAGGCGATCCGCGACTTCATCACCAGCACCCGTGCTCAGGGTCGCGCCCCGGTGCTGGTCGGGGTCAGCGTCGGCGGCGGCCTGTGCCTTGAGGCGCTGCGCCGCGCCCGCGCCGCCGGCGAGGAACTGCCCCTCGCCGGTCTCATCCTGATCAGCCCGTTCTCGTGCGTCGACGACCTCGCGCCGCTCCTGAAGCGGCTGCTCCAGCCCATCATCGCCGAGGTCGACAAGGCCGACGGCAATCCCCAGACCCACGTCGCGCGCGGCCGGGCGTTCTTCAAAAGCCTCGCCGCCAAGGCGCTGCGGCCCAAGGGCGATGCGCCCAAGGGGATGGAACCGCCGCTGTGGCGGCAACTGTTTTCGCTGCTCACGCCAAGTGGTTTCACCGAGTTCCGCGAGGCCCGCATCCGCCGCCGCATCGAGGCCACCCTTGATCACCTGCCCGATCAAGGTGCCATCGGCCGCGTCGTCGCGCTGCGCCATCTGCTCGGGCCGTCCGTCGGCCCGCACGCCGACAAGCCGCTGACCTCGGCCCCGACCATGATCCTGTGGGGCAGCAAGGAACGGCACACCCTCAACATGGAAGGCCCAGGCACCGCGATCCTCTGCCGGCCCGACCTCGCCTGGAAGGTGCTGCCCAACGTCGAGATCCACTGGGTCTACGATCACGACGGCAGCGAAGTCCCGCACGCCTCGCTGCTCAAGCACTCGCGGCCGTTCAACACCCACCTGCGCCGGTTCCTCAAGCGCACCTCCAAGGGTCACGCGATCAATGCCGCCAAGACGGCGCTGATCGCGCCGCTCGCGGTGATTGGCCTCGCGCGCTGGTGACTCAGCCTAAAAATCGCAATAGTGCCCCACCTGCTGCGTTGGTCGTCAGCTGTCATTGTCAGGACGGGTGATAGCCGCCGCCCCAGAACGATGGCCGGCATTTGTTCGCCCTTCGTGACCAGGAAACCGTACGGTCTCACCCGTCCTGACGCAGCGCTTCCCAACTCCTTCCTCCCGCCTTGCATCTGGGGCACTCTTGCGATTTTTTCAGGAAATTGCTGGCGCGGAAACCTTGACGATGATCGGTGTGGCCAGCCTCAGCAGTAGGGCACCGGCATCGCCAGGCTGCCCTTCACCGCCGAGCGCGGCGCTTTGAGCCACGGCGCGACCGCCGCATTCCAGGCGAGGTAGTGCCCGGTCGTCTTGTGCGCGGCGAAGGCGGCCTCATCGCGGTAGGTCTCGTACAGGTAGACGCGATCCGGGTCGGCGAGATCGCGGATCACGTCGAAGCGCAGGCAGCCCGGTTCATTGACCGCGCCGCGATGGTTGGCGGCGGTGGCGGTCAGGAAGGCGTCGCGGTGTTCGGGTTTCACGTCGATGGTGACGAAGACGACGAACATGGGGTTCCTTCGCGGGCTTGGGATGCGAGGCGGCGAGTCAGAGCAGGGGCTGGACCAGGCGCCAGACTTCGTCGGCCACCGCGTCAGCAGGTTGAGCGGAGTTGATCGCGATGAGTTCGCCGTTGGCAGCCATCGCGGCGTAACCGGCGTCGACGCGGGAAAGATAGTCGAGGCCGCGTTGTTCGATCCGGTCGGGCGGCAGGCCGCGCGCCTGGGCGCGGCGGCGGGCGGCTTCGGCCGCATCCAGACGGAACCACAGCGCAAGCTCCGGCACGAGTGGCCCGACCGCGATGGCGATGGCGGCGCGCACCTGGGCCTCGTCGAGGCCGAGTCCGTACGCCTGATACGCGACGGTCGAAGGCCAGAAGCGGTCGAGCAGGATCCAGCGGCCCTCATGGAGGCGCGGCAGCAGAACCTCGCGCACCAGCTGCGCCCGCGCCGCCTGGTAGAGCAGCAGTTCGGCCTCAGCGCCGGCGTGGGTGGCGGGATCAAGCAGCAGCGCGCGCAACTGTTCGCCCAGGGCGGTGCCGCCAGGTTCGCGCAGCAGCAAGGGTTCGATGCTGCGCTCACGCAGGCGATCGGCCAACCGGGTCGCCTGGGTGCTCTTGCCGCAACCGTCGATGCCTTCGAGGACGATCAGCATGCGGGCACCGCTTTCCGCTTCATGCGACGATCAAGCGCAACGGCTGCGCCGAGGCGGCGAACACCGCAGATTCGCCCGGCGGCAGCGGCACGGTGAGGTTCGGCCCGTCGAGGTAGAGCGCGGTGCCCGGATTCGCGGCGGTCAGGGTGAGTCCCCGCGGTGGCACCTGGCAGTCGTGCAGCAGCCGCGCCTGGCCCTTGGCGTGGAATGGTTCGCGCACCCAGAACAGCAGCGCGAACCGGTCGGCGGGCGTGATCGCCTCGGCGCCCGCCGAATGGATGGCCCCGGTCGAGCCGGCGGCGGTCGCGATCCATACGCCGCTTGAACGTTGATGTTCGCTCTGACCGTCGACTTCAAGCCGATAGCGGCACATCGCGGCGGGATTGACGCTGGTGAACAGGCAGTCATTAAGGATTTGCCAGGTCGCTGTGCCCAGGCGCAGTTCCAGCCGGGGCATGGCCTGGAAGCGTGCCTGGCCGGTGCGAAAGCGGGCGATCAGCCCAGCCACGCTGTCGGCGCGGGCGCGGGTGAAGTGCCCCACGGAACCATCCGGATCGGAATTGACGGTCAAAAATGGCGCGTCCGTGGCCAGGGTGTTGGCGGTGAAGACGGTGCCGTCGCCGCCCACCGTCACGACCAGATCGCAACCGGCGGCGTCGGTGGTCTGGAGTTCCTCGACCCGACGCACGCTCACCTCGCAGCCGACCAGGGCCGCGCGCACCGCGTCCAGCGTGGCGCGGTGGTTGAGGGCGCTGGCGTCGAGGTCGTCGCGGTCGCGCGCGCCGGATGAGGTCAGCCGTTCCAGGTCTTCAGCGCAAAGGCGGCTGATCAGCGGGGTCTTGGTGACGACCAGCACGCGCACGGTCAGATCCGTCCCAGCCGGGCGCGCACCTCGGCGTCAGCGGCGATGATCTCATCCAGCGTCGGATCGACGACGGCCTGCACTGCCGCCAGGGCGCGCTCGACGGTGGCGAAGATGTCGAGGAAGCGCGAGCGGCCGGCGAGGAATGCCGCCACCGCCATCTCATTCGCCGCGTTCATCACCGCCGGGGCGAGGCCGCCGGTTTGCGCCGCGTGGTAGGCCATGGTCAGCGACGGGAAGCGCCGGGCGTCCGGTTCTTCGAAGGTCAGGCTGGCGAGCTGCGCCAGATCCGGCGCGGCGACCGGGCCGGGTTCGTGCCGCGGCCAAGTCAGGGCGTACTGGATCGGCGTGCGCATGTCGGGGCGGCCGAGCTGCGCCATCACGCTGCCGTCGCGATACGACACCATGCTGTGGACGACGCTCTGCGGATGGATGAGCACCCTGATGCGCTCGACCGGCAGGCCGAACAGCCAGCGCGCTTCGATGATCTCCAGGCTTTTGTTCATCAGCGTCGCCGAATCGATGCTGATCTTCGGCCCCATTGACCAGGTTGGATGCGCCAGCGCCTGCTCGCGCGTGACCTGGCCAAGATCAGCCACCGTACGCAGGGGCCCGCCCGAGCCGGTGAGGATGAGCGTGGCGACCTCGTCGGCGGTGTGGCCTTCGAGGCACTGGAAGATCGCGGAATGCTCGGAGTCGATCGGCAGGATGGTTGCGCCGTGCGCCTTGGCCTCGGCCATGATCAGGCCGCCGGCCATGACCAGCGGTTCCTTGTTGGCGATGCATACCCGCTTGCCGGCGCGCACCGCAGCGACCGTCGCATTGAGTCCCGCCGCGCCGACGATCGCGGTCACCACCGCCTGGGCCTGCTCATTGGTGGCGACGCGGACCAGGGCGTCCGGACCGGCGGCGGCCTCAATGCCGGTGCCCGACAGCGCAGTCTTCAACTCGGCGTAGGCGTCGGGGTCGCTGACCACCGCCACCTGGGCATGGGAGTGGATGGCGAGTTCAGCGAGTTTTCTGGCCTGCCGATGCGCGGTGAGCGCGAAAATGGGAATACCCAGGTGCCTGGCGACATCGAGGGTGCTCGCCCCGATCGATCCGGTGGCCCCGAGGATGGTCAGCGCCCGGGTGGACACCGACGCGGTGGCGGAATTCAGCATCCCAGCGCCCGCAGGTGACCGACGAGCGCATCGGTGTCCTCGGGCCGGCCGACGGTGATGCGCAGCTTCGTCGACAGGCCGGGTCGGTTCCACCAACGCACGAGGTAGCCGCGCTCCTTGAGTTCGCGGCAGAGGTCGCCGGCGCGTTCGCCGACCTCGCAGAGCAGGAAGTTCGCCGTGCTCTTGGGCCAGGTCCAGCCGAAGGCGCTCAGCGCGGTTTCCAGCCGCGCGCGTTCGGCCACGGTTCGGCGCATGTTGGCGTTGAACTGATCCCGATCTTCCAGGGCGGCAATCCCGATCGCCTGGGTCAGGGCGTTGACGTTGTAGCTGTCTTTGACCTTCATGAACGCGCTGATCAGCGCAGGGGCGGCGAAGAGCAGACCGAGTCGACCGCCCGCCAGGCTGTAGCTCTTGGAAAACGTCCGCAGCACGACCAGGTTGGGATGCGCGGCGAGATGCGGCAGGACGCTGGCCTCGGGGTTCTCGCTCAGGGCGAAGTCGACGTAGGCCTCGTCGATCACCAGCAGGCCGTCGAGCTGGTCCGCAAGCCGGCGCAGGTCGTCGACCGGCACCAGGGTGGCCGAGGGGTTGTTCGGGTTGGCGACCAGGACCAGCTTGCTGTTTTGCCGTGCCAACACGGTCGGCAGGTGCCAGGTGTGCGGCGCCTGGCGGAAATCGACGTGGACGATCTCCGCCCCCTGCAGCGTCGCGAGATCGTCGTACAGGCCGTAGGTCGGCCAGGGCACCGCGACGCGATCGGCGGTTTTCAGCACCGAGCGATAGAGCACGGTCAGGCAGTCGTCGCTGCCGTTGCCGGCCAGGATCCAGTCGCGCGACGGCACCCCGAACACGCCGGCCGCGACCTCGCGCAGGCGATTGGCGCGCGGGTCGGGATACAGGCGCATGGTGTCGTCAGCGACGCCGCGCAGCACCTCGCGCACCTTGGGGCTGGGCGGCCAGGCGCATTCATTGGTGTTGAGCTTGACGCACCCAGTCGCCTGCTCGCCGGGGGTGTAGCCGGCATAGGCGAGCACCTCGGCACGCAGGTGGCGGCGGGCGGAGGAGCTGGGGTCGGGCATCGTCGCGGTCATGGCCGGCGCACGCTAGGCCGCTGGCAGGCATGGCCAAGAGGGGGGTTGGAACGTGGAGCGGGGCGCCTCAAATGTCGGCCTTCCTGGGAGCGCCGGCGTCTCGCCGGCCGAAAAAGCAGCATCCGCAGGATGCCACCAACCAACTTTTGAGGCAGCCTAGAACGTGGAGGGGACCGCATTTTGGCGGTGCAGGCCCACCAGGAGCCGGTCGTGGTTCAACGGGATGGAGGTTGCGGCGCAGACCGACGGACGACCATGCGCCGTATGTCCAAGATCATGCTCGTCGCCGTGACCGTCATCCTTCTGGCCGGCTGCGAGCAGCAGCGCGCTAATTCCCCGGCCCCGACCGGCCGGATCATCGGCATCGCACCGATCCAGGTCGGCCCGTTGGGGGACGGCAATCCGACCGCCTCCACGCGTTGGCCTGACCGTCTGGCCGAGCGCTTCGCCGCGTCGGCACGCAAGGCCGAGGTCGGCCTTCAACTTGGTGGTCTGGCGGGTGTACCGGCAGCCGGCGATCCGGCCTGGGATGCCGTGCCGCCGCCGCAACTGCCGGCCGGAGTCGCTGCTGTGGCGCTCATCACCATCACCGACCTGCGCCGCCTCGGTGACGGTATCGACCGCGCCCAGGCAGTGCAGGACTGGCGTTCCGCCGCCAAACTGGTCATCCGCGATCGTAGCGGAAAAGTCGTGTATCAGGCGACGGCCCCTGGCGAGGCGGGCTTCGCGCCCTCGCCGAAATTGATGGGGCCGGACGAGCAGCCTGCGTCGTTCGCCGCCTACGAGGCCTGCTCCGAAGTGTTAGCTCGCTTCCTGAAATCGCTCGCGCTGCGGTCCCAGGGGCCGGATTCCGGCTGGACCACCCCACCGCCGGTCGCCCCGATCCTCGTCGCTCCGGCGGCAGCGAAGACGGTGTCCCAGGTCATCGAGTCCGATCCGCCCGGCGCGGATGTGCTGGTTGATGGAAAATTCCGGGGCAACACGCCGCTGACCATCGAGCTGCCGGCGCAGGAGGTGAAACTTCGCATCGAACTGTCTGGCCGCCAGGCGTGGGAGCGCACGGTCGTGCCGGCGGCGGACCTGCGCCTGCGGCCGCTGCTCCAGCCGGTTGCGCCGATCCCGCCGACCCCACCGACTCCGGCACCCTGAGCGAACCACCATGCGCATCGCCGTCGTCTGCTACCCCACCTACGGCGGCTCCGGCGTGGTCGCGACCGAACTCGCCATCGCCCTCGCCGAGCGCGGCCACGACATGCACGTGGTCAGCTACGAGATGCCGTTCCGCCTGGGAAAACCCATGCCGAACTTGCGTTTTCACGCGGTCGCGGTGGGCGAGTACCCGCTCTTCCGGCATCCGCCCTACACTCTCAACCTGACCAACAAATTGATCGAAGTAGTCGAGGAGCACGGCGTCGAGATCATCCACACCCACTACGCCATCCCGCACGCGGCGGCCGCCTGGCAGGCGCGCGAGGTGCTGCGCGAATGCGGCCGCAAGGATCGCGGCGGCCAGGCGGTGCGCCTGGCTTGCACCCTGCACGGCACCGACATCACCCTGGTCGGGCGCGAACGCGGCTTCTACGAACTGACGCGATTTTCCATCCGCCGGCAGGACCTCGTCACCGTGCCCTCAGCCTGGCTGGCCGACGAAACCGCGACCCACTTCCACACCCCGCGCGAGGGCATCCAGGTCATCCCCAACTTTGTCGACACCGTGCGCTTCAGCCCGGTCGCGGATCCGACCCAGGCGGAATGGCGCAAGACCCTGGCCCCGCCCGACTGGAAGGTCCTGACCCACATTTCGAACTTCCGCCCCGTAAAAAGGCTGGAGGAAGTCGTCGGCGCGTTCGCGGTGCTGCGCCGGCGCATGAAGGCGGTGCTGGTGCTGGTCGGTGACGGGCCGGAGTTGCCGAAAGCAGAGCAGATCGCGCGCGACCTGGGCATCCGTGACGACCTGCGCATCCTCGGCCAACAGCGCCCGGAGCCGGTCCTCCAGGCCAGCGATCTGTTCCTCATGCCCAGCCGCAGCGAATCGTTCGGCCTCGCCGCGTTGGAAGCCATGGCCTGCGGCGTGCCGGTGCTCGGCTACTTCGCCGGCGGCCTGCCCGAGGTGGTCGAGGACGGCGTCAGCGGCCTGCTCTGCCCCGAGGGCAGCGATATCTGCCTGGGCTCGCTCGCCGCGAACCTGCTGGAAAACACAGAACGCTATGCCGCCATGCGGCGGGCGGCGCGCGAACGCGCCCTGCGCTTCGCGCCCGCGCCGATCGTCGACGCGTATGAGAAATCACTCGCCGCGCTGCTGTCGTAGCCTTCCTCATGCCGTAGCCGCCTCAGGACCCCGGATCCACAGGAATCGGACCTGCAACCAGAGCGTCATATTTCAGTCGTCCCTACGGGACTAATACCGATTCCCGATTTACCCTAAATCTCGCAAAAGAGCTCCGCGTTTTTCAACAAGCCGGCACGGGAAAAAGGGTTGGTGAAGTTTCCGCCGGCACCCATCGGGTGAGGAGATCAGATCGGCCTTCCCCGCTTCGAGCGCCAATCACACCGACCATCATCGATACCGCCACACCAACAATTTCCTGCAAAAATCGCAAGAGTGCCCCAGATGCAAGGCGGGAGGAAGGAGTGTGGCAGCGCCACATGACTGACGACCAACGCAGCAGGTGGGGCGCTTTTGCGATTTTTAGGTTTACATCCCGGGGTTGAAACCGGTTGAAACCCCGGGCTACCATCATCCCGTCCCTACGGGACGGCAGTGGCGTAAGTCATGGCCAATATCGAGAGATAAATGCGTCCCGTAGGGACGCAGCGAGGTTAGCCCGGGGTTTCAACCCCGGGGGTGGCCGACCCGCCGCTCGCGGCGATCGGCATGGCCGAGGCCGCCGTGCGATCCTTGAGGATCCGGTCGCAGCCGGCGCGGAATCGGCGGTCGAGGTCTTCCGCCTGCTCGCGCGGCACGAAACCGATGTCCTTCCACTTCTTCTGCATCTCGCGCACGTCCTCCTTGAACCAGCGCGCGTTCTCGTTCGCCGCCAGCTGCTCGACCTCGGTGATGAGGGCGAGCTTCTTCTCCAGGTTGGCTTTTTCCTCGGCGGCGCGCTTTTCCGTGTGGCCCTTCACGGTGGCGTAGAGCGCAGCGCAGGCGGCGCGCCAGCGCACGGCCACCGCGTCGATCTCCTGCTTCGGCACGTAGCCGATGGTCTTGAACTTCTCCTGCAGGTCGCGGATGCGGCGCAGCACGTCGGCATCGGTGAGCAGGCCATTGGCCTTGGCTGCGGCCGCGTCCTTTGCGAATTGCTCGGCTTCGCTGCAAAGCGCCAGCTTGGTCTTGAGGTTGTCTTCCAGGCTGGCGTTGAACTGGGCGCGTTCCTCTCGAAGTTTGCCATAGAAGTGGTCGCCCACGGCGCGGAATCGTTTCCAGACCTCGTCGTCGCGTTCGCGCGGGATCGGCCCGACCGCCTTCCATTCCTCCTGGATGGCCTTGAAGCGATCCGCGGCTGCCCGCTTGGCTTGCAGATCCGCGACGCTGCCGGCGAGCCCGATCGGGCCGCGCTGGGCCAGCGCCTCAGCCTCGGTCAGCAGGGCGAGTTTGCGTTCCAGGTTGGCGGCGCGGGAGGCGTCCTGTTCCGCGAACCATGGCTTCAGCCGGTCGTATTGGCGATCGCACACCGTCTTGAATCGCAACCATTCCGCCTGCGCTTTCGCGCGCGGGAGGGGGCCGACCTGCTTCCATGCGGCTTGGATGCGCTTGAGTTCCTTGAGCACCGTGGGCAGCTCGGTCACGGCATCCAGGGCCTCGGCGGCGGCGATCAGTTCGCCGGCCTTGGCGAGGTTCCCGAAGCGCTCCCAGTCCTCGGCCTCGTTCAGGGCCTTGATCGGTTCGAAGCCCTGGTCACAGGCCTTCTGGAAACGGGCCTTGAGCGTCTGGAGCAGATCCGGCCGCACCGGGCCGACGCTGCGCCACGCCGCCTGCAGTTCCTTGAGCCGGTTGGCGCGCGCGCGCAGCGCCTCGTCGCCTGCGGCCGGGGCCTTGACCACGATCTCAGCCTCGACCGTGATTTTTTCCAAGGTTTCCAGGCGTTCGCGGGTCGCGACCTGGCGTTGTTCGCGCGCTTCCTTGCCCTGGTTCTTGAAGCGGTTGTAGACGTCGAGGAAGTGCATGCGCAGCGGGTGCTGTGGCGGCAGATCCTGGGCCGCCTTCGACCAGCGTTTGTGCAGGACCTGGAACTTGTACCGGCTGTCGCGGTGGTTGTCGGCGGTCAGCACGGCGTCGGCTTCGGCATTGATCGCGTCGAGTTCCGCCTGAATGGCCGGATCGAGCGTTCGTTCGCTGACCGGTACCGGTGGCGGCACGAGCCGGTCGAGTTGGGCCGTGAACTCGGCCTCCAGGCCAGCGCGATCGGCCTCGGGTGCGGCGGGCGCATCCTGCCAGCGTCGGCGCAGCGTGGCGACTTGGATCGCGATTTGGTCCGCGCCAGCGGCTGCAATTCCGGTCGCTTCCGTGATCAGCGCGCGGCGCGCAGCCCGGGCGGTTGCGACCGCTTCCTGGGCCTGCTCGCGGCGATGCCGGTAGTCCGCCAGGGCCTTGGCGATGCGCGCCTCCAGCGGAGCGGTGGTGTCGTCACCGGGCAGGTCGGCGTAGGTCGTGGCGAGCGTCGCCACGGCAGCATCAAGTTCCGCCAGTTCGGCGTCACCGCGCTGCCAATCCGTGCACACCGCCAGGCGGATCGCGCGCTCGGTGAGGGCCTGGATCTCGCTGCGGCGGACCCGTCGGCGCGATTCAGTGGACGGCCCTTCCTGGTTGCGTTCAAGTTCGCTCAACCGGGCCTCGGCAGCCTGGCGGACTTCGGCATGCTTGGCCTTGCGCGCCACGTCCTTCAGGGTTCCGCGCCGGTCGATCCTGCCGACGGCCGCACGGCCGACCGTGCCGCTGGCATCTTGCACCGCGACCATGGTGAGGAGCCCGTCGCTGGGTTCCTTGGCCGCGACCAAGCGGTCAAAAGCTGCGCTGCGCACCGCCGCATCCGCCGCATGCAGGCTGAGTTCGGCCAGCGATTTCGCATCGGCGACGATCTCCAGCAGATCCGCGCACTGGCTCAAGGGCTTGACCCTCAGCTCGCGGTCGGCGCAGGCGGACAGACGTTCGCGTGCGACACGCTGGACGTTGTCATCACTGGCCTTGAGCAGCGGGCGCAATTCAGCCGGAATGCCGATCTTGTTCGCCGCCGCGAGGCGCACCCGCGCGTCGGCGTCGGTGCGCGCGACCTCGGCGAGGACCGCGTCACGGCCCTCCGCGATGTCATTGACCGCCTGCAACCGCACGGCGGCGTCGGGGTGCTTGAGCTTCGGACGAAACCAGGAGGTGAAGAATCCCACGGTGTAAAACTCCGGCCGGTGCTGAGGTTTCCGGCGGGCGGCTCATCCTGGGAACGGAAACGCCGGCTCAACCCTGAGCCGGCGTCCGGAGTGGTTCGGAGCGAACAGCGAGTTGGCTGCGGCCGTTATTCGGGCTGGGCCGACTGCACCGGCGCCAGGACCGGCGCGACACCGCTCAGCTTGGAGCGCAGATCCTTGATCCGACGCTCGTATTCACTCTCTTCGCCCAGGGGGATGATGCGCGGAGTGATGAAGATGGTCAGGTTTCGCTGGTCGATGCTGTCGTTCTTCTTCTTGAACAGCCAGCCCAGCACCGGCAGGTCGCCGATCAGCGGCACTTTGTTGATCTGCTCAGTGACGATGTTGCTGAGCAGGCCAGTGATCATGACCGTATTGCCGTCTTTAACCATGATCTGGACGGTAAGATTGGTCAGCGTCTCGTCGGGGAGGGTGATAACGCTGGCGTCCTTGCTGGTTGGATCAGCCTTGTTGGAAATCTGCTTCAGGGTCGCCTGGGAATTCTTGGCATCCAGTGCGATGCGGACGAAACCATCATTGGTAATGGTGGGGGTGACGCTGATCTTGATGCCGTCATTCACTGGGCTGGCGCTCGACTCCTTGAGGGTACGAGTGGCGATGCCATTTTCGGTCGTGACGGTTTCTTCCGCGAAGTGCAGTTTGCGCCCGATATCAATGAAGGCCAAGGTATTGTCGAGGGTGAGAACCTGGGGCGATTGGAGCACTTTGGTGCTCGAAAGAGTGGAGATGGCCTCGAAAACCGCGTTTACGGACGGGCGGGTCGAGTTGGTGGGAATACTCTGGTTTCCATTGCTGTCGGTTATCGGACGAATCAGTTCTGCCGTTGCGGTCGGACTCGCAGCGAAGGGCCGGAAGGCGAATCCGAGGCGTCCGACGTTGGCCAGGTCGAAATTCATCGACACCGGATCGAATCCGACCTTGCGCGCATCGCCGGTCGAGAAATCCACGAACTTCATCTCGATCAGCACCTGCTTGGGCCGGTTGTCGACCCGGGGCAGCATGGTGCGCAGGGTCTGGATGGTTTTGCGCGAGGCGCGGACCAGGACCTTGTTGCCAGTGGACAATGCTTGAGCGGTCTCGCCGGTCTTGAGGAAGGACCTGATATCTTCGACGATCTTGCCTCCGCCCCCTGATGCGCCACCTCCACCACCAGCAGGGGCAGCCCCACCTGCTGCGGGCGCGGCGCCACCTCCGCCTCCACCGGTACCAGTGCTGGCGTAGTTGATGTCGAAGATCTCGGTCTCGAGGTCGAGTTGCACCTTGTCCAGGCTGATGACGCGGATGATTTTGTAGTCCTGCTCGATCCAAGCGTAGCCGGATGCTTTGACGATGACGTCCAGGGCCTCGCGCCAGGGCACGTCGTTGAGGGTCATGGTCAGGCGCTTCTTGGAATCGATGTCATCGCTGATGACGATGTTCACTCCGGCCTGGCGCGCGAGGGCCTCCAGGATGACGATCAGGCGGGCGTCCTGGAACTCCATGCGCACGCGCGGAGGCCGGGTGAGTTCCCAGATACGGTCATTGCGCTTCTCGATCACCAGTTCGTACTTGCGTGCGATCTGCTCGACCGCTTCCTGCCAGGAGACGCTGGCCAGGCGCAAGGTGACGCGCGGCTGTTCGGTCTCTTTGAGGTTGCACACCACGTTCACGCCCGAACGCCGGCTGATCCATTGCAGCACGGTCTCAAGCGGTTTGTCGCTGGTGTCGATGCTCAGCGGCTGGGGATCGCCCGTGCCATCGGCGGCTGACACGCCGGCGGGGACGCCACCTCCGGCGACGAGGGCAAGGGTGAGCACGAGGTGGCGCAGTCGCATGGGTTGGGCTCGCAGTCGGGTTGATCGGTTGGGGCTCAAGCGGGTCGGTTCTGGGGTCAATTCTGGGGACGGCTGGCGGCCGCGTTTTTGGCGCGCACGGCTTCGCCGACATAGGCCGGGAATTCGAAGCGTCGGTGCTTGATGTGCAGGCGGAAGACGACCTGGTCGGTGTCGATGTTGACCACCACGCAATCCTTCACCCGGTCAGTGATGCCCACCGCCTTGGGCTCGCCCGCGATGATCGCCAACCGCTTACCGTTCTCGACCCACATGATGCCTTCGACCTGGATCGCCAGGGCGTCGAACTGGGCCTGGGCCTCTTGGCGGGTGAGCGCCTCGTCCGCCTGGGTGCGGTAGCCGGTGATGGTGGTGATGATCGGCGCGATTTCGGCATGCGCGGCGTGTTTTTCCAGGGCCTTGAGAAGCAGATCGCCGGACCGGATCACATCGGCGAACTGCTGGCGCGCGAGTAATTGCGCAATCCGGCGTTCCTCGCTCTTGGCCCAGTCGATCGGCACGGCCTGTTCCGGACCCGAATTGGGATTACGGGGAATGCCGGTGGCAGGGTCGGTGTTTGCCGGCACCGCTTTGGCGGCGGCCTGGATGTCAAACTGGGCCTTCTTCACCGCCTCCTGATCGTAAAAGATGTCCTCGCGGCCGGGCTGCGGCTCGAAAACCCACTTTTCCTCGATCACTAGGCGTTCGACCTCGGTCATGGTCGGTTCGCCGGCAGAAAGGTTGCCGGCGGTCGCCAGCAACGACGTTGCCGCCAGCGCCAGGGACGTGCGCGCGCGGATCACTTGGATTTCTCCGGGTTGTAGACGTGGGTGACCACGTCCAGCGAAACCGTGTGCAGGACATATTTGAGCTGCCCGCTTTCGCGATCGGGGCCGACGGTGCCGGGTCGGAGGTTGATCCGGCGGACGCTCATGAAGCGCGGGTTCTTCTCAAGCACATCGATGAAGGAGATCAGTCCGTTCATGTCGCAGGACAGTTCGATCTTGTAAATCCAGTCCTCAAGTTCGGTCGCACGGCGAGTTGTTCCCGGGTTGCTGCCGGGCTGGTTGATGTTGAAGGACTTGAGCTTGACCATGCCTTGAGCGCCTTGGATGGCGCGCGCCAGCTGTTCGATTTCCTGGCGGACCTCGGTCTTGTCGGCGACGCGCGGCAGGCGCTCTTCGGCCGCCTTGCGGTCCTTTTGGGCCTTGGCGTAGTCGGCCTGGACTTTCGGGCCTTCCAGGATGGCGGTGTCCTGCTGTGCGATCTGGGTCCGTTCGTCGTCGATCTTGCTCCAGCTTGAGCCAGGAACGCTGCGGGCCAGGAAGGCCGGGACGAGTCCTTCGTCCTTGCCCAGCACCTGTAAGTCGGTCCAGATAAGCCAGCCGACCAAACCGCAGATGATGACCGGGATGCCGACTAGGATGGCGATCTGCTGCTGCTTGGGCAACCCGGTCCAGGTGGAGGCGAGGCTCATCTCACTTCCCCTTCGCTTTGGTCGGGAACTGCTTTTCGCGCGTCCATTCGAGCGGGAATTCGAAGATCACGCGCTTGATGGTCTCGTTCCAGGAACGGGTATCAGTGCGATAAAAGGCGTCAGGACTGCCGACGAATCCGCGTTTCCAGAAATCGCTTTCGCGGATGGTCGAGGTGAACGCCTTGATGTAGTCGCCGACCTCGTCCTCTCGGGTTCCGGTGATCTTGAATTTGACTTTGACCGAATATTGGACGCCGGTTTGCTTGGCCGCGGCCGGCCCGATCTGGCCTTCGCTGCGCGGGCTGACGGTGAAATCGAGGCAGCGTGCGTCGAAGTTGGCGTGGTTCCACTTGGTCGAGAGCATGTTGGCGAAGTCGTCGATGGTGCGGGCCCAGTAGACCTTCTGCGCCAGCAGTTCGTTGACCTTGTCGCCCTGGCTCTTGACCTTGGCGATCTCGGTCTTCATGGCGGCGATCGCTTCGGACTTCTTGACCTTGTCCTCGCGCTCCAGGGTCAGGCGTTCGAGTTCGCTGTTGGACTTCGGAATGCGGACGTAGTGCAGGTAACCCCAGAAGCCGAGCAGCACCAGTGCGGCCAAGCCACCGCAGACGGCGCTGATGACGACCGGGTTGACCCCGCTCCCTCGTTTCCGCAGCTCCGGTGGCAGCAGGTTGATGAGGATCATGTGGGAAAGGCCTGCCTATCAGGAAGCGGTGACCTGTACGGTTCAGCTGCACCAGCCGGTGCCACGCGTCGTCGCAGAAGTCGCCAGTCCTGAGGACAATACGCTACGCAGCCGGGACTGTCAAAGGCCGAGTCGGCCAATGGCCGCAAGCGGTAGAGTCTCATTTCCCGTCCAGGGCCAGGTCGAGGGCTGCAAGGGCGGTTTCGAGGGCGGCTTGGAGGTGGTTGGGATCAAGGTGCAGGCTGGCGGCAAGGGCAGCCTGGTCGAGGCCGCCGCGCCAGTGCAATTCCAGGATTTTGCGGTGTTCCTCCGACAGGACCCCGATCGCCCGGTCGAGCCGGCCGAGACGCGCGGCAAGGGGAGGGTCGATGCCGCGGCGGTTGGCGGGCAGCAGCTCGTCAAGCGGCTCGCCGGGATGGCTCTGGTGCCAGGCCATGGCGTGGCTGCCGCCGAGACGGCGCAGCCAGGCGGCGAAGTCCTGGTCATCCTTGAGTTCACCCAGCGAACGCCAGGCGGCGACGATGGTGGTGGCGACCAGGCGTTCGACCACGGTCGGCCGGCGCAGGCGGGTGCCGAGGTAGGCCGCGAGCACGGGACTGTGGCGCAGCACCAGGCTCCGCCAGGCGGAATGGTCGCCACCGCGCGCCTGGCGCACCAGGTCGGCATCGCTCACAGAGGCATCCATGCCGGCAGCATCGGGTCGGCAGCATCGACGCCAAGGGCCGGCGGCGATCGGCGGAGGTTCGACGCTAGGCCGTGGTCGATGTGGCCGCACTTGAACCTGGTCGATTTATAAGGCAAACTCACCACCATACGACCTCACCCACTACAGGCCCCCATGCACCCCCTTTATATCCTGGTTGCCGACGGGAACCTGTCCGACGTCCGTTACATCACGGAATTCCTTCTCAAACAGCAGCATCGGGTCGAGACCGCCGACAAGGGCACGACCGCGCTCTCGGCGGCACTGCGCCGACGCGGCGCCGGCGACCCTTACCACCTGGTGATCGCAGAACTGAACCTGCCGGGTCTTGATGCCATCGGGTTGGCGCGGGAATTGCGCCGGCAAAATGATCAGACGCCGGTCCTGGTACATGCCACCGGGATCCGCACCGATCCGGTTGTGGCCCAAGTTGCGGGAGGTCTCGGCAAACTGTTGCTCCATGAGCGCCCGATTGGCTTGTCGACCTTGGAACTTGAGCTTCTCGCGATCATCGGCCAGGCCCCGCGTCCGGCCGAGCAGCCGTTCTTCGGCACGGTGCGCATCGGCATGCGGGTTCCCATCACCGCCTCCTACACTGCCCCGGCCGAGGTGGACCCGCCGGATCGCCAGGATGCGGCGTTGGAACGGCGCATCGACTCGCCGGTGCCGGGCACCACCAGCACCGAACGCCGTCGGGTGACACCGACCCGGCCGACCGGGTCGCTGCGGACGCGGCCGGATGGGTCGAGCGGTCCGTACGACATCGGCACCGGCCGCAAGGATCCGCACGCCCCGAGCCTGCTCCCGACCACGGTGACCGCGCGGATCCGCCGCAGCATCACCGGGCAGGTCACGGCGGCTCCTCCGCCCAACGCACCGTCGCTCGCGCCGGGCACCTCGGGCCATCGCCGGGTGCTCTGCGCGCACTGCAACGGCGAGTTCACGGTGGCGGTGAAGACCGAGACTTACACCACGATTTGCATCATTTGCGGCAAGCCGAACCGGATCGAGCCCTGACCCGCGCGGACGTCGGACCTTGGGACCAGGCCGCCGCGGCTTTTGCCGCCCACCTGCGTGACGCCCGCAACGCCAGCCCGCATACGTTGCGGGCGTACATCCGCGAACTAGCGACCTTCAGCGCTTGGCTCACCGCCGAGGCCCCGGATGTCACCGCGCCGAGTCAACTGAGCGGCGGCACCTTGCGCGCCTTCGTTGCCGCGCGCGCGGCTGAGGGACTAGCGCCGGCGAGTACCGCTCGCCTGGTCGCGTGCCTGCGTGCTTTCTGCCGCTTCTTGGCCGCGACCGGGCGCATCGACGGGGACCCGTCGGCGCTTTTGCGAGGGCCGCGCGCGCGGCGCCATCTGCCGCACTGGCTGGAACCCGACGAGGTCGTCCGTCTGCTGGCTGTTCCGGAGGGTGACAGCGAGGCCGCGCGGCGCGATCGCGCTCTCTTGGAAGTGCTGTATTCGACCGGCATGCGCGTGGGCGAACTGGTCGCGGCCGATGATCCGGACGTCGACCTTGGCGCCGGCACGGTGCGGGTGCGCGGCAAGGGCCGCAAGGAGCGCCTGGCGCTGCTCGGCGGGCCGGCCCGGGCCGCGTTCGCCGCCTATGTCGAGGTGCGCGACCGCATGCATGGATCGGGCGAATCAGATCGCGGCACCTTCCTCAGCATCGCGGCCAAACGCGGCGGCGGCCGCCGCCTGAGCGACCGCGATGTGCGGCGGATCCTCGCCCGGCATCTGCTGACGGCCGGCTTGTCCGGGAAGACCACGCCGCACACCCTACGGCATTCCTTCGCCACCCACCTGGTCCAGGCCGGCGCGGGCATCCGCGAGGTCCAGGAATTGCTCGGCCACGCGAGCATCAGCACCACCGCGATCTATACCCACCTGTCGCTCGACGCCCTGCGCGAGGTCTACCGCCAGGCGCATCCGCGCGCGGGGTCGCGGTAGGGATCCTAGTCCATCCCGACACTGCCCGACACTGCCCGGTGACGCAGCCTTGCGTTGCCGGCCTCTGCGAGTCACATCCCCTCGCCACTCAGGCGAGGAGCCCCCCATGCCCGCAAAGCCAAGTCCAGCCACCAGCACCGGCAAGATGAAACGGCCGGCACGTCCGACGCGGCAATCGCGCCAGGAGCAGGCCGAGACCCAGCCGCTCAATCCCGTGCTCGGGATGGACGCCGAGCACCTGCGCGAGGACATCACGCGGCATCTCTCCTACACCCTCGGCCGCGACAGCTATTCGGTGAACAACCATTACCGCTACCAGGCCGTCGTGCTGGCGGTGCGCGACCGCCTGATGGAGCGCTGGAAGGCGACCCACGCCGCCTACTACAAGGCGGACTGCAAGCGTGGCTACTACCTGTCGCTCGAATTCCTCATGGGCCGGGCGCTCGGCAATGCGCTGCTGAACCTCGGGATCGAGGGCGAGGCCGTCGAGGCCATGCGCGGCCTCGGTCTGTCGCTGGAAGATCTGTCCGAGGAGGAGAACGACGCCGGCCTGGGCAATGGCGGCCTCGGCCGTCTCGCCGCCTGCTTCATGGATTCCTGCGCCACCTTGCAGTTGCCGGTGTTCGGCTACGGCATCCGCTACGACTTTGGCATGTTCCGCCAGCGCATCGTCAACCGCCAGCAGGTTGAAGAACCCGATGCGTGGCTCGCCGACGGCATGCCGTGGGAATTGCACCGGCCCGAATACGCCACCCGGGTCAAGTTCCGGGGCAAAACCGAGTTCTTCACCGACCCCGAGGGTCGCAACCGCGTGCGTTGGATCGAAACCCGCGATGTCCTGGCCACGCCCTATGATCTGCCGGTGCCTGGCTATCTCAACGGCACCGTGAACACCCTGCGGTTGTGGCGTGCGACCTCGCCGGAGGCCTTCAATCTCGCCGACTTCAATGCCGGCGACTATGATGGCGCAGTCGAGTCCCAGGCCGCGGCCGAGAACATCTCGCGCGTCCTCTACCCCAACGACAAGAGTGAGAACGGCAAGGAACTGCGGCTGAAGCAGCAGTACTTCCTCGCCAGCGCCAGCCTGCAGGACATCGTCCGCCGCTGGGTCGCCAAGCATGGCCCGAATTTCGAGCATTTCGCCGATGGCAACGTCTGCCAGCTCAACGACACCCATCCGACCATCGCGGTGGCGGAACTCATGCGCCTGCTCATGGACGAGCACGCCCTGGGCTGGGATGAATCCTGGGCGATCACCCAGCGTTGCCTGGCCTATACCAACCACACGCTGTTGCCGGAAGCCTTGGAAAAATGGCCGGTGGCGATGCTGCGCCACCTGCTGCCGCGGCCACTTGAGATCATCTTCGAGATCAACGCCCGCTTCCTGCGCACGGTTGCCAACCGCTGGCCCGGTGACACCGCGCGTCAGGCGCGGATGTCAATCATCGAGGAAGGTCCGCATCCGCATGTCCGCATGGCCAACCTCGCGATCGTGGGATCGAGTTCGGTCAATGGCGTGGCCCAGCTTCATTCCGACCTGCTCAAGAGCGGCCTGTTCCGCGACTTCAACGAGCTCTGGCCCGAACGCTTCAACAACAAGACCAACGGCGTCACCCAGCGGCGTTGGCTCGCGCTGTGCAATCCGCGCCAGTCGGATCTCATCACCCAGGCCATCGGCAGCGAATGGGTGACGGACCTCAGCAAGATCGCCCGCTTGGCCCCGTCGGCCAAGAACGCCGACTTCCGCAAGGCCTGGCGCGCGGTGAAGCGCGAGAACAAAGTCGCCCTTGCTGCCCTGGTCAAAGAAGACTGCGGCGTCGAGTTCAACCCCGACGCGATGTTCGACGTCCAGGTCAAGCGCATCCACGAGTACAAGCGCCAGCTCTTGAACGCCCTCCATGTGGTGCACCTGTACGACCGCATCAAGCGCGGCGACGTGGCCGACTGGACGCCACGCTGCGTGCTCATCGGCGGCAAGGCCGCGCCCGGCTACGCCATCGCCAAGAGCATCATCCGCTTCGTCGGCGCCATCGCTGACGTCGTCAACAAGGATCCCGACGTCGGCGACCGCCTGCGCGTCGCCTTCCTGCCCAACTACCGCGTCTCGGCGATGGAGCGCATCTGCCCCGGGGCGGATCTGTCAGAACAGATCTCGACCGCTGGCAAAGAGGCCAGCGGCACCGGCAACATGAAGTTCATGATGAACGGCGCCCTGACCATCGGCACCCTGGATGGCGCCAACATCGAGATCCGCGAAGAGGTCATGCGCTATGGCGACGGCCATTTCTTCCTCTTCGGTCTCACCACGGAACAGATCGCCGAACGCCGCGCCACTTACCGGCCGCAGGATGTCATCGCGGGCGACCCGGCCCTGCAACGTGTCCTGGCGCTGATCCGCAGCGGGCACTTCAACCAGACCGATCCGGGAATCTTCAATGACATCCTCGCCACCCTCACCGACTGGGGCGACCACTGGATGATCTGCGCCGACTTCGCCGACTACGTCCGCGCCCAGGACGAAGCCGCCAAGGCCTACCGCGACCAGGAACGTTGGGCCGCGTCCAGCATCCTCAACGTCGCTGCGAGCGGCAAGTTCTCCACCGATCGCACGATCGGCGAGTACAACCGCGACATCTGGAAATTGACGCCGGTGCGGGCGCTGCCGCTCTGATGTCCGCCTGGATGCCAGCCTGGATTTTCACATGTTGAACGTCCTGCACGGCTTCACCGAGGACGACCTGGCCTGGAAGGAGGCCCTCGCGCCGCTGCCGGTGCGCGGGCACCTGCTGCCCGGCCACGGCTGGCGGCCCTGCCCGGCCGGCACCAGCCATCTCAGCCTTGCCCGCGAGATCGCCGGTCGCCTGACCGGCGACCCGGTGGATCTGCTCGGCTACAGCCTCGGTGGCCGCATCGCCCTGTCGATCGCGCTCGACTTCCCCCAGCGCCTCCGCCGCCTTGTCCTGGTGAGCTGCTGCCCCGGCATCGCCGACCCGCTCGAGCGCACCCAGCGCCGCAGCCGCGACGAGCGCCTTGCGGAATGGCTGGAAAAGGACGGTCTCGGCCCGTTCCTTGCCTACTGGGAGACCCTGCCGGCGCTCAAGCCCGGCCGGCCATTGCCCCCGGCGCTGGAGGAATCCATCCGCGCGCGTCGGCTATCGCACGATCCCGCTGGCCTCGCCGCCGCCCTGCGCCTGCTCGGCCAGGGCGTTATGGAACCGGTGTGGGACCGCCTGCCCACCCTGAAACTTCCGGTTCTGCTGGTGGTGGGCGCCGCCGACGCCAACTACCGCCCGGTGATGACCCGCATGGCCGACGCCATCCCGGGCGCCCGCCTGGTCGAGATCCCTGGTGCTGGGCACGGCATCCACCGCGAACAGCCGGATGCGTTGCGCTTGGTGGTAGAGTCATTTCTGCGCGGGTGATTCATGCGGTCGTTGTCATGTTTTGGCACAACGGGCATTTCACGGCGATTGAGCTGCAACCTGACTGCCATCATTAGCGCCATGAATCGTCTTGCCCTGGTCATTTTCTTTGTCGTCATCCTCACCGCCTTGAAGGCGAGTGAGGACTTGAAAACCACCTCATTTGCGGGAACGCCGCCGGCGTGGTCAAACGCCAGTGGCAAGGATCAGTACGGCAATTGGGCGGAACTCACCGTCGCTGGCGTCACACAACGGTTCCGATGGGTTGCTCCTGGGACATTTATGATGGGATCGTCGTCCGCAGAAAAGACGGTTGCCTTGCAGTCCGGGGCAGCGATCTCATCGGTCAACGACGAAACTCCACACCTGGTGACGCTCACCAAGGGCTATTGGCTGGCCGACAGTGCTTGCACGCAGGGGCTTTGGCTAGCCATTGTTGGAGTCAATCCGGCCGCCTTTAAGGAATCACTGGAGAATCCAGTGGAAATGGTGTCACGGGATGATTGCGAGGATTTCCTGGGGAAACTCAACGCAAAGATTCCTGGCGCAAAATTCCGTTTTCCCAGCGAGGCGGAGTGGGAATTCGCCTGCCGTGCGGGAACCACTACGCCGTACAGCTTCGGTGAAACGATCACCCCGGCGCAGGTGAACTATGATGGGAATCACCCTTTTGGAACTGGGCAGAAAGGCCTTTTTCGGCAGAAGACGGTATCAGTAAAAAGCCTGCCCCCAAATCCCTGGGGACTCTATGAGATGCACGGCAATGTTTGGCAGTGGTGCAGCGATTGGTATGGCGATTACCCGTCAGGTGCCGTTTCTGACCCCAACGGGCCGCCTTCCGGATTGGGTCGGGTGGTGCGCGGTGGAGGTCGGCGGAATTCCGCTTGGCACTGCCGATCTGCCAGTCGCTCCGGATCAGGTCCAAGTTACCGGAATTCCAGTCTCGGTTTTCGGCTCGCTGCCCAGGCAAGTCCATGAAGGTTTCGTGCCGGATAGATTTGAACTGCGTGGGGACGTGCGCAAAGCAAGGTTGAGCTGCGCGAGTTGTACGCCCAGGCCAGGTTGCGTGCCTGCCATCCGGCCTAGGCTGCCTCGTGCCCATGATCACCGTCATCGACAACTACGACAGCTTCACCTGGAATCTCGTGCAGTACCTGTGGGAGCTCGGGGCCGAGGTGAAGGTCTACCGCAATGATGAACGCACCGTTGCCGAGGTGATCGCGGAGCGCCCAAGCCACCTGCTGATCTCGCCCGGGCCATGCTCGCCGAACGAGGCCGGCATCAGCCTGGCGCTCATCCCGGCGGCGGCGCAGGCGGGGTTGCCCCTCCTGGGCGTGTGCCTGGGGCACCAGTCTATCGGGCAGGCCTTCGGCGGGGTGGTGCGGCGCGCGGGGCGGCTCATGCACGGCAAGACCAGCCGCATCGTCCACGACGGGCGCGGCGTGTTCAGTGGCCTGCCGAGTCCGTTCACCGCCACGCGCTACCACAGCTTGGTGGTCGATGACGCGCTCCCGCCGGGACTGATCGCCACGGCCTGGAGCGAAGACCAGCACGAACTGATGGGCGTGCGCCATCTCGAGTTGCCGATCGAGGGCGTGCAGTTCCATCCCGAGAGTTTTCTCACCGAGCATGGTCATCAGATGCTCAGGAATTTCCTGACGTTTGCGCCGGTTTCCGCCGGCGCGGGGGCGGCATGAGCAGCGACGCGGAGGTTCCCGCGCAACCAGGGGAAGCGGTGCCGGAGCATCCGCCAACCGGCGACAGTGCCGCGATCGCGACGGAATCGGCAGCAGTCGCTGCTGCGGACGCCGCCGACGTCCAGACCGCAGAAACAGCCCTGGTCGATACCGTCAGCGACGACCTGCCGCCGATCGAGACGCTCGATGCTGAAACGGCGAAGGCGCAGTTGTTGCCGGATGAGGCGCCCGTGGCGGTGCCGGACGCGGCCGACCTGCCGCCAGCGGAACTGCGCGCGGCGATCGAGGCGCTGCTGTTCGTTTCGACCCGGCCGCTGGGCAGCGAACGCATCGCGACCTGCCTGCCCGGCACCGATGCGGGTTATCTCGAAGGCTTCCTGACCGGGTTGCAGGCTCGCTACGACCGAGAACGCCGGGGCTGGGAACTCCGCCGCGTCGCGCACGGCTGGCAGCTTCTGACGCGGCGCGACTGCTACCCTTGGGTGCGCCAGCTTGAGCGGAAAGAGCCCCCGGCCCGCCTGACCCGGGGCGCGTTGGAGACGTTGTCCATCGTCGCCTACCGCCAGCCGGTGACGCGCGGGGCGATCGAGGACATCCGTGGCGTCCAGTGCGGGCCGGTGCTGCGCCAACTGATGGATTTGCGCCTGGTCCAGGTGGTCGGCCGCGATGAGAAGGCGCTCGGGCATCCGCTGCTCTACGGCACGACCGAGGCCTTCCTCGCCCGCTTTGGCCTGGGCTCGCTCACCGACCTGCCGCGCAAGCACGAATTCGGCGGTTGATCCCGGTCATGTCGCGCCTCGCCTGGATCCTGCTCGCCGTGATCCTGCTCGCGCTGGCGGCCTACGTCCTCTGGCCGCAGCCGACCGCGCCGAAGCCGGAACGCATCTTCAGCGGCGCCATCCCGACCACCTTCCGGTTGGTGGCCGGCGGGCAGACGCAGGAGGTCTCTGGCGGCACGGTACGTAACCGCGGGCTCGTGCTGCCGGCCGATCCCGAGCGCATCACCGCACTCTGGCGCACGGTCGAGAACGTGCAGGCCGAGACGGCCCGGATCCAGGTGCTGGGGTCAAAACGCGAACTCGCGGCCTTTGGAATCGATCCAGAGGTCCGCGCGCTGACGACCGACGGCCTCGGCGTGAGTTGGGGCGTGCGTGGCGGTCACGGCTACGTCGCCGACCTGAAACGCGACCGGGTCTTCCCGGTCGCGGTGAGATCGGTGGAAATCCTTGAGAAATCCGCAGCACGGCTCGATCGGCGCCTGCCGCTGTCTGATGCCGGCCAGGCGGCGAAGGTCCAGTTGGCGTGGACGGCCGAGGGGACGAAGCGGACGCTCATCGTCGCTCGCGCCGAGCACTTCTGGCTCGCGCAGGAGGCGCTCCAGCGGCCCGACTTCGCGGCGCGGGTGCGTCGGCTGCTCGGCTACCTCGCCCGGGTCGAACTCGCCGACCTGGCCGGGGTCGAGGCCAGCGGTGCGCCGGAACTGGAACTGACGCTGACCATTCCGGCCGCAGCGGAGTCCGGCAAGGCGATTGCGGAACCACCCCGGGTCGTCGCGGTGCGGTTGCTGCCCGGCGATGTGCTGCGCATCGACGCCCTGCCGGGAATCCGGTTGGATCCCGCCAACGCCCAGGCCTTGCGCACCGCAGTGGCGTCGTTTGGCCAGGATTTCCCCTACGCGATCCAGCTTTCGGACAACACCAGCGTGATCGACCGGGCGGTCTTCCGTCGCGCCGGCAAGGAGCTCCTGCGCCTGGAACGCAAGGGCAGGCAGGACAGCAACGACACTGGCAGCACCTGGCAGGTGACCTGGCCCGGTGGCCAGGCGCGCGCCACCAGCCGCAGCGGCGAGGTCCTGGCGCGCGCGCTCAACTCCATCACGGTCGAGGGCGTGCGCTTGATCAAGGCTGCAGTCCAGGGCGATGCGCACCAAGAGCCGCGTCCTGCCGCCGCGCTCAGCCTGGAATGCAACGGCGAACTGCCCGGCGGCCGCTGCACCCTGACCTGGATGGAATCGACCCGGACGTTCTGGAGCGACGACCACGTCGGCCGCGTCGATCAGTTGCCCGAGGTGCTGCAACGCGCGAGCCCCGATGATTTCCTCGATCCGCGCCTGGTAGAACGCCCGACCACCCGGGTCGTCCGCTTGCAGCGGCAGTTTCATGACGGAGCCGCCCCGCGCGGCGAGCGCTTCGACCGTCAAACCGGTGGCCGCTGGCGCCAGACTTTCCCGACGGACGCGAGCGGAGGCGCTAACGCCGATGCTGAGGCGGTGTCCAGCCTGGTCCGCGCGGTGGGTTTCGCGGTCGGCAGCCAGGTCCGACTGAGCACCGCCGAGGACCGCGTCATCCTCGATAAGCCCGCCTTCGAACTCGACATTCGTTTCAGCGCCCAGGTCCAGCGCCGCGCCGCGAACGACGACACCCGCGAAGAGGAGACCGCGACCGTCGACGCTGGCTGGGCCTTCGCCAAGGTCGGCGACGCCTGGTTCGCGGTGTCCAAGCTCGACGGGATCACCTGGCGCCTCGACGAGGACCAGCTCGACACCCTGCGCCGCAGCGTGGCGGATCCGCTCGCCTTCCCGGTCGTGCCGGGCCAGATTCTGGCGCTGGAAATCACGCGCGGCGGCCAGCAGTACTTCCTCGATCCGGTGCCCGGCAACGCCTGGAAACTGCGTCTGGCGAACGGTTCCGCCGAACCCGCCGACGCCGTCGCGGTGCGGCGCCTGCTGCGCGCGCTGGCCATGTTGCGCGCCAGCGCGGTCGAGGTCGATGCGCCGGCAGTACCAGCCTGGGAAACCGACGCCACGGTCGTTGCCAGCTTGCCCGCAGTCGGTGGCGGCATCGAACGGCGCACCTTGGCGATTGGAAAAATCCAGGGCGAATCACGTCTGACCAGCGTCGACAGCACGCGGCCGACACCGGAAGTCCCGCGCGGCCGGCGGCGCATCGCGGCGTCCGATCTGGACGCCGTCTGCCCGGATCCGCAGGCCCTGCGCGCTCGAGCCATACCCGCCGGCACCGCGCCGTGAGCACCGCCCTGCGCGCCCAATTGGCGAGCGATCTGGCCGAGGCCGGCTGCGCGCCGCTGCACCGCTTCGGCCAGAACTTCATGATCGACGAGGGAGCGCTCGACGCCCTGCGCGACGCCCTGGGTGCGGCTGCCGGCATGAGAGTCGTCGAGGTCGGCCCCGGCACCGGCCTGTTCACCGCCCGCCTGCTCGCCGCCGGCTGCACCGTGCTGGCGGTCGAGATCGATCACGGGCTGGCGGCCTTCCTGCGCCAGCGCTTCGTGCCGCAGGGTTTGGAACTGATCGAAGGCGATTGCCTGGAATCCAAGGACCGCCTGCACCCGGCGATCGCGGCCTTTGCCGCCGCCGGGCCGTGGAACCTGGCGGCCAACCTGCCCTATGACGTCGCTTTGCCAGTGATTCTCGACGCGGCAGCGATGGTCAATCCGCCCCGGCGTATCGCGGTGACGATCCAACTGGAGGCCGCCCAGCGTCTGTGCAGCCGGCCAGGGGAGTCGTCCTGGGGCGCGACCTCGTGCACCGGCCAGGCGGCGGGGCAGGTCAGGATTGTGCGCCGGTTGGGCCCGGGCTCGTTCCATCCCCGGCCCCGCGTTGACAGCGCGATCGTGGTCTGGGAACCGTCGGGCATCCCGCTGCCGACCGGCTTTCCGACCTGGTGCCGCAAGGTGTTCTCGTTCCGGCGCAAGGTTTTGCCACGCGCCCTGCGCGACGCCGGCCTGAGCAAGGATCTGGCAGACGCCGCGTGCACAGTGGCCGGCGTCGATCCGACCCGCCGCCTGGAACAGCTCGACAGTGCCGAGATGCTGGCCCTGCACGCCGCCGTGGCGATTAGCTAGATCACCGAAGGAGCCCTCATGTCAGAACCGTCCGCACCCCGACCATCCGGTCCGCGGGTCCTCAGACTGTTCCTGTTCGGTGCGCTCGTCGGCGGGGCGGTGGTTTGGATCGGCGACAAACTCATCGCTGGTCCCGCTGCGTCGAAGTCGGCGACGCCAGACAGCAGTGCTTCTCCTTCCGCCGTTGCGCCCGCTTTCGTCGCCCCGGTCGAACGCGTCGCCGCGCCGGCGGCCGACGCCAGCGAGGCCGTGGCGTTCGTCGACGATCGCAGCATCACCCTGCGCCAGGTCGAAGACGCCCTTCTGAAAAAGGAGGGGGCCGAGGAGATCGAAACCTGGCTCCACGAACGCCTGGCCGACGTCGCGTGGGAGAAGTTGACCGACGACACGGTGCTGCTCGCGATCGATCAGGCCCGCATCACCCGCCGCGACATTGCCGGGAAACTCCTCCAGCGCGGCTCGGGCACGGCTCAGGCGCTGGTGCCCAGGGCGCGCGAGGACCTGATCGGCATCGCGGTGGTCGAACGCGCCCTGGCGCGGGCCGGCATCGCCCTCGACAAGGCGATGCTGGATGCCGAATACGTGCGGGTCGAGGCCAGTTTCCACGCCGAACGCGAGCGCAAAAAGGAACCCAAGGTCTCGTATGAGGATTTCCTCCGCACCACCAAGAGCATGAACGTCGACCAGTTCAAGGCGCAGGTAGGCTTCCGCATGCTCGCCGGCCTGCATGCCCTGGTGTTCGCTGACGCCCGCAACGCCACCACTGAAACGGCCCTGGCAGCCTGGTTCGAGCAGCACCGCGCCCGCTTCGACCAGACCGAGGCGGTCGACCTGTCGACGATCTACATCCCCTACCGCACCGAGCGCGAACTCGGCCGACCGGTCACGGCCAAGGATCGCGACGACCTGATGGACGCGTTCATCACCTTCCACGTCGACATCACCAAAGGGCGCAGCACCTACGAATTCATCTGGAAGAACTACGCCGCGAGCTGGGAGCACACCGGCGAAGGCGGCCGCATCGGCTGGATCGGCCGCGATGGTCGCCGCAGTGACCCCAAGGACCGGCCCTTGCCGAAGGCCCTGATCGAGGACGCCTTCACCAACGTCGGCCGCCTGCCCTGCCTGCTGATGCCGATCCAGTCGGAAACCGGCATCGACCTGGGCCGGGTCAACGCTTATCGCAAGGAAAAGAAAGTGGTGTTCGCCGAGATCCGCGAGGAGGCGCTCAAGGCCATGGTCGAGGAGCAACTCGACCAGCGCACCCAGGATCTGCTCGCGCGCCTGCGCCAGGAGGCCAAAGTCCGGTACCAGAGCCTGCCCGAAGCCATCCGCAAACGCACCGGGCATTGAACACCCGGGGCGCCTCAAAAGTCGGCCTTCCTGGGAGCGCCGGCGTCTCGCCGGCTGGAAAACCAGCATCCGAAGGATGCCACCAACCGACTTTTGAGGTGGCCTGACTGAACACCGGGACGGTGATACACGACGAGCACCGCCGCCCAGGGCCGACCGCCAGGGGGGTGCGCGACCGCTCGGTCTGGGTAACACTTGCCTGCGGAAACGGTCGATGTTTCCGCGCACGACCCCAGGAGCCTGCCGATGGCCTTCGACATCAACCAACTGCTCGACATCTGCCTGAAGCAGAACGCCAGCGACATCCACATCACGGTCGGGCGGCCGCCGAGTTTTCGCATCCACGGCCACATCAAGTCGCTCAAGGCCGACGTGCTGTCCAACGACGACACGGCCGCGTTGATGAAGCAGATCACCAGCGAGCGCTGCCAGACTGAATTGGCGGAAAAGGGCTCGTCGGACTTCGCCATCGGCTACCTCGATAAGGCGCGCTTCCGCGTCAACGTCTTCAAGCAGAAGGGCCGGATCGCGATGGTCCTGCGCCTCATCCCGTCGAAGATCCTGACTTTCGAGGAAATCGGCCTGCCGCCCTTCATCAAGGACATCTGCACTCGCCCGCGCGGTCTGGTGCTGGTCACCGGTCCGACTGGCTCGGGCAAGTCGACGACGCTCGCGACGATGATCGATTTCATCAACCAGGAAGAGGAATCGCACATCATCACCCTGGAAGACCCGATCGAATACTTCCACAACCACAAGCGGTCGGTGGTCAACCAGCGTGAATTGCACGTCGACGTGCCGGACTTCACCGAAGGCCTGCGCCGCGCCCTGCGCGAAGACCCCGACGTCATCCTGGTCGGTGAAATGCGCGACCCGGAGACCACCTCGGCCGCGATCACGGCGGCAGAGACCGGCCACCTCGTCTTCGGCACCTTGCATACCACCGGCGCCGGCCGCACCGTTGACCGCGTCATCGACCAGTTCCCCACCAACCAGCAGGAGATGGTCCGCACCCAGTTGGCCGGCAACCTGGTGTCGGTCATCTCTCAGGCGCTGGTGCCCAAGGCCGGCGGCAAGGGCCGCGTCGCCGCCTTCGAGATCATGATCATGAACCCGGCGATCTCGAACCTGATCCGCGAAAACAAATCCTACCGCATCGACTCGACCATCCAAACCAGCGCGAATCAGGGCATGATCCTGCTCGACGATTGGCTGTTCCGTCTGTACCAGGAAGGCACCATCGATTTCGAGAACATGATGATGTACGCCAAGGATCAGGGGTTCCTTCAGCGCAAGGTGCAGGAGGCCGGCATCAATCCTGGTGGACCGACCGGCGCTGCCGCGTCGTAGGCGTCACGACCAGCCCTCGACCTCCGACCGGACTGACCCATGCCCACCTTCGCCCATCTCGATCCCAAGGCGCTGCTCAAGCTCCTCCATTCCTGGGAGGAAGTCGACAAGGAGACCGCGCAGCGGATCTACTCGGTCTACAAGAAGGAGGGCAAGGACATCGCCACCGCCTGCAAGGAAGGCGGCATCCGCGATGAGGCCTTCCTCGGCGCCGCCGCCAAGCTGCTCGGCATGGATACCTGTTCCCTCAAGGCGATGGTCCTGCCCAAGTCGGTGATCGAAAAACTGCCCCGCCAATACGCGACCTCCTATCGCATCGTGCCGGTCCGCATGGACGACAAGACGTTGATCGTCGCCACCGGCGATCCCGATTCGATCATGGGGGCGCTGGATGACCTCAAGTTCGCCCTGCGTTCGTCCGGGATCCAGGATGTCCGCGCCGCCCTGACCAACCAGGACGAGGTCGACGAGGCGATCGACCAGTACTACGGCAAGGCCGAAGATCAGGAGAGCGAGCAGATCAAGAAGGCGCTGCTGGACAAACGCACTGAAGACGTGATCGAGGACGCCGACATCACCGGGGCCGGTGCGTTCCAGATCGACTACGGTCTGATGGAAAGCCTCGAGCAGGGCAATGTCCAGGCGGCGGCCGAGGCTGCGCCGGTGCGCAAACTGCTGAACCTGATCATGCTTACGGCGGTGAAGGCGCAGGCCTCGGACATCCACTTCGAGCCGTTCGAAAACGAGTTCCGCGTCCGCAACCGCATCGATGGCGTGCTCTACGAAATGTTGCCGGTGCCGATCGCCCTCGCCCCGGCCCTGATCGCGCGCATCAAGGTCATGTCGCACCTCGACATTTCCGAACGCCGCCTGCCCCAGGACGGCAAGATCCCGATCCGTATCGGCGATAAAGAGGTCGACCTGCGCGTTTCCAGCCTGCCGACCATGTTCGGCGAGTCGGTCGTGATCCGCATCCTCGACCGCTCGGTGGTCAGCCTCGACATCGAAAAACTCGGCTTCCCCGACGACACCCTGGCGTATTTCAAGGAAGTCATCGAACGGCCGAACGGCATCGTGATCGTCACCGGGCCGACGGGTTCCGGCAAGACCACCACCCTGTATGCCGCCCTGTCGGCCGTGAACAGCCCCGAGGTCAAGATCATCACCACCGAGGATCCGGTCGAATACGAGATCGCCGGCCTCATTCAGGTGCCGGTCGATGACGAGATCGACAAGACCTTTGCCAAGTGCCTGCGTTCGATCCTGCGCCAGGATCCAGACCTCATCCTGGTCGGCGAGATCCGCGACTTCGAGACCGCCCAGATCGCGATCCAATCGTCGCTGACCGGCCACTTGGTGTTCTCGACCCTGCACACCAACGATGCGCCGACCGCGATCACCCGCCTGATCGACATGGGCATCGAGCCGTTCCTGCTCGCCGCCACCCTGGAGACCATCGTCGCCCAGCGCCTGGTGCGCACGATCTGCGTCAAGTGCAAGACGCCGTACGAACCCAGCGATGAGGACCTGCTCTCGCTCGGCATCCTTCGCCGCGATGTCGTGCATCAGCGCTTCTACTACGGCAAGGGCTGCGAGAACTGCAAGAAGACCGGCTACAAGGGCCGTACCGCGCTGTACGAAATCATGGATATCAACGATGCGATCCGCGAATTGATCATCAGTAAGGCCTCGGCCGTGGCCTTGCGCACGGCGGCGCAGAAAGCGGGCATGCGCCCGCTGCGCGAGGCCGGCATCCAGAAGATCTTCTCCGGCCTGACCACCATCGAAGAGGTCGTGCGCGAAACCCTGGCGATCGAGGACTGATGCCCGTTGCCGCGCGTAAGACCTTGTGGCACGCCGGTCCGGTTGGGGTCGCGGCCATCTTGCGTCAGCACACGGCCGGCACCACACTCACGTGAGCGGAGCAATCCATGGCCCAATTCCTCTTCAAAGCCCTCGACCGCAAGGCCAATAAAGAGGTCTCCGAGACCATCGAGGCGGCGAACCAGATGGAGGCCATCGCGGCGATCAAGCGGCGCGGTTTCCTGCCGATCGAGGTGCGCGAGACCAAGGGCAAGGCGGCGAAGGCCGCCCCCGGCGATTCTGCGGCGCGCAAGGGCGGTGGTTTGGCGGCAATGGTGCTGTTCGGCGGCGGGGTCAAGCCGGCCCAGGTCACCCTGCTCACGCGCCAGCTTTCCACCTTGCAGGACGCCGGTCTGCCCATCGTCCAGTCGCTTCAGATCCTCACCGACATGCAGCGTCCGGGCGGCTTCAAGCATGTCCTCGACCAGGTCACCGACGAGGTCAAGAACGGCACCCAGTTGTCCGAGGCGATGTCGCACCATCCCCGGGTCTGGGATCGACTCTACACCAACCTGGTGCGGGCCGGTGAGACCGCCGGCGCGCTGGATGTCATCCTGCGCCGCCTCGCCGAGTTCCGTGAAAAATCGCAACGCCTGAAAAAGAAGGTCATCGGCGCCCTGATCTACCCCATGGCGGTGATGACCATCGCGGCTGGCATCCTGGTCTTCATCATGGTCTACATCGTGCCGAAGTTTCAGAAGATCTTTGAGGATCTGAGCATCAAAGAGATGCCAGTGATGACCCAGATGCTGATGGACTTTTCGAACTTCATGGGCAACTGGTGGTACCTGATCATCGGCTTCATCGTCGCGGTGGTGGTCGGCATGGGCATCTTCCGGCGGACGGAAGCCGGCGGCGCGATCGTCGACCGGATCCTGCTGCGCATCCCGGTCCTCGGCAATGTGATCAAGAAGAGCTCGGTCGCGCGCTTCACCCGCACCCTGGGCACCCTGGTGACCTCGGGGGTCGGCTTCCTCGACGCGCTGGAGATCACCAAGTCGGCGACCCCGAACATCGTGGTCCGCAACGCCATCGCCGACGTGCGCGAATCGGTGAAAGAAGGCGAGTCGATCAACGAGCCGCTGCGCCGCTCCGGCATCTTCGACGACATCGTGGTCAACATGATCAAGGTGGGTGAAGAAACCGGCGAACTCGACAAGATGCTGGTGAAGATCGCCGACAACTACGATGAAGAGGTCGACGCCGCCGTCGCCGCGATGATGTCGCTCCTGGAACCGGCTTTGATCGTCTTCATGGGTGGCGCGGTCGGCTTCATCGTCATCGCCCTGTTCCTGCCGCTCATCAAGATCATCACCGAGTTGCAGAACCAGAATCAGCAGCAGTAGGCCGTACGATCCATTCCCGGCCTGCATCCGGTCCAGCGCTGTGGCGCCGGGCCTTGCCGGGGCCGTATCCGCCCTAGGTTCCCCGCGCGCAACGCCTGCGGCCATCGTGCCGCGCCGGCAGCACAGGAACCCGCATGGCCCTCGCCCCTCTCGTTCGCAATTCCTTTCACGGTCGCCGCAACGGCCCCGTCTTGATCGTGGTGATGGATGGCTACGGCCTGGGGCGCGAGTACCCGGGCAACGCGGTCAGCGCGGCGCAGAAGCCCGTGCTCGACCAATTGTTCGCCACTTGTCCGTGGACGAAGCTCGCGGCGCACGGCACGGCGGTGGGAATGCCGTCGGACGCCGACATGGGCAACAGCGAGGTCGGCCACAATGCCCTTGGCGCCGGCCGCGTCTTCGCCCAGGGCGCGAAGCTGGTCCAGGACGCGATCGCCGACCGCAAGCTGTTCGCCGGCAAGGGCTGGAACGAGATCGTCGGCAACTGCCTCGAACGTGGCTCCACCCTGCATTTCATCGGTCTGTTCAGCGACGGGAACGTCCACAGCCACCTCGACCACCTCAAGGCGATGATCACCGAGGCCAAGGCGCGCGGGGTGAAGCGGGTCGCCGTGCATGCGCTGCTCGATGGCCGTGACGTGGGCGAGACCAGCGCGCTCGATTACCTGCTGCCGTTCGAGGCCTGGATCGCCGGCATCGATCCCGCCTATGGCATCGTTTCCGGCGGTGGGCGCATGGCGATCACCATGGACCGCTACGAAGCCGACTGGTCGATGGTCGAGCGCGGCTACAAGATCCATGTCCTGGGTGAAGGTCGGCAGTTCCCGAGCGCGAGCGCGGCGGTGAAAGCCTACCGGGCCGAGATCCCCGGCGTCATCGACCAGGACCTGCCGGCGTTCATCATCGCCAAGGACGGAAAACCGGCCGGGGCGATCCAGGACGGCGATTCCGTGGTCAGCTTCAACTTCCGCGGCGACCGCGCGATCGAGCTCAGCAAACTTTTTGTCGGCGGAACTGACGGCATTCCTGACGTGCCCTTCACGCTGGCGCGCCGGCCGAAGGTCGCCTTCGCCGGGATGATGACCTACGACGGCGACATCAACCTGCCGCCGCGCATCCTGGTCGAGCCGCCGACCATCGACCGCACTCTGGGCGAATACCTGGTCGCGGCCAAGGTGCGCCAGTTCGCGTGCAGCGAGACGCAGAAATACGGCCACGTCACCTACTTCTGGAACGGCAACCGCTCGGGCTACCTGGACGCCAGCCAGGAGCTTTACGTCCAAGTACCGTCCGACCGCATCTCGTTCGACCAGCGCCCCTGGATGAAAGCGGCCGAGGTCACCGACGCGGTGATCCAGGAACTGCGCGCCGCTCAGGCCGCTGGCAAGCCCTTTGGCTTCGCCCGCATCAACTACCCCAACGGCGACATGGTCGGCCACACCGGCTCGTTCGTCGCCACCCGACTCGGCGTCCAGGCGGTCGATCTCTGCCTTGGCCGCCTGTTGCAGGTGATCAAGGAACTCGGCGGCATCGCCCTCATCACCGCCGACCACGGCAACGCCGATGAGATGTACGAGGTCGACAAGAAGGGCGGCGTGAAAATGGAAAACGGCAAGCCCAAGGCCAAGACCAGCCATACCCTGAACCCGGTGCCGTTCATCATCTATGACCCTGGTTTCAACGGCGAATACCGTCTGAGCAGCGCGGTCGCCACGCCTGGCCTGTCCAACGTCGCCGCGACCGCGCTCAACCTGATGGGCTACGCGGCCCCTGCCGAATACGAGCCGAGCCTGATCACGTTCGGCTGAGCGGCGGTGTCTGCACTTGCCCTGATCGGGACTGATACGGGTGTGGGCAAGACTCACGTCTGCCTCGCACTGGCCGCAGGTTTACGTCGGCTTGGGCATCGCGTTTGGCTCCATAAACCGGTGGCCTGTGGCGGCTGGGAAGGGAACCCCTGGCCCGATGGCACGGCCGAGGACGCCCGTGCGCTGGGTGCGGCGCTCAGTGACGGCCAGCCGGCTGAAACCCTGTGCCCGCGCCAGTATCCAGCGCCGATCGCGCCGCACCTCGCCGCCGCCCAGGTCGGCCAGCGCCCACTGATCGCGGATTATGCCAGGGATATTGCAGCGATTCGTGCCCGTGCCCAGGCCGAGACCGTTCCCCGTCCGATCGTCCTGGTCGAAACCGCCGGTGGTCTGCTGGCGCCGATCGCGGCGGATCGCGGCACCAACGCCGATCTGCTGGTCGCCACGGGGTTACCGGCGCTCCTCGTGACCCGGCCATTCCTGGGCACGATCAACCATACCGCGCTGACCGCTGCGGTGGCGCGCCAGCGCGGAATCCTCGTCCTCGGCTTGGTGGTGAACTGGCATCGCGAGGAGGCCACCGATGCGGCCACCGCCGGTATCGTTGCCGAGTTGGAAGCCGCTAGCGGGTTGCGCGTGCTGGCCGAATTCCGGCATGGCCTGGTGCCAGAGGCCATTGCCGTGGCGCTGGCCCATGCGCTTGCGAAACGCTGGGAATTCGCTGCGGACTGACCGGAATGCGCTTGGTTCAGCATGCGCCGGGTTGCCGTTTCGTCGCCGAGGCACATCTTGCCGCCATGACGACCTCAGACCCGTGCGAATCCGCTGACGCCCTTTCCCTGGCTGATATCGCCGCACGCATCGGTGGCGAGAGCGAACTGATCGAGGCCGCGCGTCAGGCGAAGCGCCGGCGCGACAACGTGCTGGGGTTGCTGCTGCGCGACCTGACCCGCGAGGAGATCGCGGTGATGGAGGACCGCGGCTGCCGCTCGGACGACTGGAAGGCGGTGCAGGTCGCGCAGGATTTCGACTGCTTCCGCGTGCGGCGGGCGCACCTGAAGGGACGCTGCGTGCTCGGCCGCTTCCAGGGCGAGGTCGAGGTCGTGCCTGGCATCAAATTGTCGACCGGGATCTACGACTGCACCCTGATCGACTGTCAGGTCGGCAACGACAGTCTCGTTCAGGACGTGCGTTTCGCCGCCAATCTGGTGGTCGACCGCGAGGCGGTGCTGTTCGATGTCGGTTCGATCACCTGCTCGGGCACGGCGGTGTTCGGTACCGGCCAGAGTCTGCCGATCGCCTGCGAGGTCGGCGGCCGTGAGGTACCGCTGTGGGCTGAAATCACCGTCGAGGCCGGCGCCGAGATCGCCCGCAATCGCGCGGATGTGGCTGGCCAGGCGGCGGTGCGCGCGGCGGTGAAAGCCTATGTCGCGGCGCTCACCAGCCCCGTGGCCTGGCTGCGCCGGCGCGCCCGGGTCAGCCACATCGACCGCCTGCACGATGTCTACATCGGTGCCGGAGCGCGCATCGACCATGCGCTCGAACTCGTCAACGTCACGGTTCTATCGTCGCCAGAGGAACCGGTGCAGATCGATGGCGGAGCCTCGATCCGCGATGCGATCCTCCAGTGGGGTGTCAGCGTCGGCGGTGGCGGCATCGTGCGCCGCACCGCGCTCCTGGAACACAGCGGCGTCGACGAGCACGCCGTGGTCGAGACCAGCATCATCGGGCCCAACACGCATCTGGCGAAGGGCGAGGTCACCGCGACGTTGCTCGGCCCGTTCGTCGGATTCCATCACCAATCCATGCTGATCGCCGCGTTCTGGCCCGAGGGCAAGGGCAACGTCGCGCACGGCGCGATGGTGGGATCGAACCACACCGGCCGTGCCCCAGACCAGGAAGTCTGGCCCGGTGAGGGCGCGTTCTTCGGTCTCGGCTGCGCCATCCGTTTCCCCGCCGATTACAGCCAGGCGCCCTACACCGTGATCTCGATGGGCGTCACCACGCTGCCGCAGAAGGTGACCTTTCCGTTCAGCCTCATCACCGTGCCGGTCGAAACGCTCGGCAACGACGCCCAGGTGCCGCGCGCCCTCAACGAGATCGTCCCGGCCTGGGGCCTGTTCGCCAACGCCTACGGACTCGTGCGCAATGAGCTCAAGTTCGCCAGCCGCGACAAGGCCAAGCGCAACCACATCGAGTACAAGGTGCTGCGTCCGGGGATCATGCGTCTGGTGAAGGCGGCGAGGGATCGCCTAGCGGCAGTGCGCGTGGTCAAACCGGTGTACCTGGAAAGCGATATCGAAGGCCTCGGCCGCAACTTCCTGCGTGAAGAGAATCGCCTCCAGGCGATCCAGGTCTACGATCTCGCCCTCACCCGATACGCCCTGCGCCTGCTCCTGGGCGAGGTCGAAGGCCGCCTGACCATCGCCGGTTCGGCCGAGATCGCGCATGAGCTGGCCGATGCGCTGCTGCCCGGCCTGGATCTGCGAGCGCGCCTGCTGCGCCTGGTCGAGATCGAACGCGGCAATGCACAACTGGTCCAGGACAGCAAGTCCAAAGACGACGAGCGCGGGGCGCGGATCATCCCCGGCTATGCCGATGCCCACGTCGGCGCTGCCGCCGACCCGGTGGTCAAGAGCGCCTGGGAGCGTGTCCGCACGACCGAGCAGCGCGTCGCGGCGGTGCTTGGGTAGCGGATTTCAGACCTCAGCCTTCGGTGCGGTAGCGGACGAACACCACGTGGTCCATCTCGCTGCCGGGTTCGTTCTCGTCGTTGACGTAATCGCGTTCGATCGCCCGCAATTCGACGGTGTCGACCCGTTCCGGTGGAATCTCACTGAGCGTCCGGTTGGCCAGGGTTTCGAGCTGCTCAAAGCTGTTCGCCGCCTCTTCGAGGAGCGAGATGATGCGGATCTGGATGCGGGGGGCTGCCATGTGGCTGGGCATGGTCCCGTCCATCTAGAGGAGCGCAAGCTGGCCAGGTTGGTAACCCGGTCTTGGCAACCATCGTGCCCCGTGGCAGTCAGGTTCCTGGCCGCTTCCAGGTCGGCTGATTCTGAGCCGGGATGGCGGCGGGGATGGCTGCTCCAGCCTGGGGTGCCGTACTGCGGGCTGGAGCGCCTTTGATCTCGGGATCGCTGCGTTTGGCTTCGGCTTCACTGCGCTTAGATTCCGCCTCGGCGCGCGCTTTGGCCTTGGCGTCGGCCTCGATCTTGGCCTTGGCCTCGGCTTCGGCTTTGGCCTTGGCCTCGGCCTCGTGGTGCGCGGCAACCTCCATCATGCGTTCGATGTCGTGGCCGAGTCCCTTCAGCTTCTTGGACATGTCCTCCTTGTCCAAGCTGCGGTCATAGGCTTCCATCGGTTCGACGATGGCATCCTTGACCAACCGCTCCAAGGCGTCGTTGAGCAGCTGCATGCCGTAGCGCGCGCCGGTCTGCATCGCGGAGGGGATCTGGAAGGTTTTGCCCTCGCGGATCAGGGCTGAGATGCCGGCAGTGACATAAAGGATTTCCAAGGCGGCGACGCGGCCGCCGGATTTGCGCTTGAGCAGGTTCTGCGCCACGACGCCGCGCAGGCTGCCGGCGAGCATCAGGCGGATCTGCTCCTGTTCGTTGGCCGGGAACTGGTTGATGACGCGATCGACGGTGCTGGATGCGGTCGAGGTGTGCAAGGTGCCGAACACCAAGTGGCCGGTCTCGGCGGTCTCGATCGCCAGGCGGGTGGTCTCGAGGTCGCGCATTTCGCCCACCAGCACGATGTCCGGATCTTCGCGCAGGGCGGCGCGCAGGGCGGCCCCGAACGATTTGGTATGGGCGTGGATCTCACGCTGGTTGATCAGGCATTTCTTGGCCGGATGCACGAACTCGATGGGATCTTCCATCGTGATGATGTGCTCGCGGCGGTTGGTGTTGAGAAAATCGATGAGCGCAGCCAGGGTGGTCGACTTGCCTGAGCCGGTCGGACCGGTGACCAGGATCAGGCCCTTCTTGAACTCGGTCAGGCGTAGCACCGCCGGCGGCAGGCCGAGCTGTTCGACCGACAGGATCTTGTCCGGAATGCGGCGGAAGACCGCGCCGATGCCGTAGCGGTCGCGGAAGTAGTTGCAGCGGAAACGGCCCACGCCGTCAAGGGCGTAGGCGAAGTCGGTGTCGTTGGTCTCGTCGAATTGCAGCTTGTTGCGCTCGGGCAGCAATTCGGTGAGGACTTGGGTGAGCTGTTCCGCCGACAACTTCGGCGCGCCGCTGAGCGGCACCATGTCGCCGGACTCGCGGATCATCGGCTGGTGGTCCGAGGTCAGGTGGAGGTCGGAAGCCTTCTTCTCGGCCATCATGCGGAAGAGGTTGTCGATCCAGGCCATGGTGAATGCTCCGTGGGTGCGGTGCCGGCCGACTAGCACGGCGCAACGCGTGGCGTGCGGCTGTCGTCCGGCCCGGGGAGTATGCTCCGCATGGAGCGGCTCCGCCAGCACCCGGCGTCATCAACCTTTTGCTGACCAGGGGCAGATCAGAGGTCGCGTCAGACCGGGTTCCATCAGACCGGAGCGGCGAGGGCGGCCAGTTGCGCCGTGTAGATGGCGATGATGCCATCGCGCGCGCCCGCGAGCATGCCGTCGAGTGCTGCGCGGTCGAAAACGCCGTGTTCGCCGGTGCCCTGGACTTCGATGAATGCGGGTTCACCGCCCGCCACCGGACGGCGCATCACCACGTTCATGTCGACCTCGGCCCGGCTGTCGTTGGCGTAATCGAGATCGACCACCAGTTTGCCATCGACCACCCCGACGCTGATCGCGGCGACCTGGCCCAGCAGATAATGCTCCGGCCCGCTCTTGCCCTGCTGTTTGGCCAGGTGTGTGAGCGCATCCATGAGCGCGACCCAGGCGCCCGAGATCGACGCAGTGCGCGTGCCGCCATCGGCCTGGATCACATCACAGTCGATCGCCAGGGTGACCTCGCCCAGCTTGTCCAGGTCGACCGCCGCGCGCAGGGCGCGGCCGATCAGGCGTTGGATCTCGACGCTGCGGCCGTCCTGCTTCGCGCCGTCGCGGCGTTTACGGGGCGAGGTCGAGCCGGGCAGCATGGAATACTCAGCGGTCAGCCAGCCGCCGCCGCTCCCTCGGCGAAACGGGGGAATGTCCTTCTCGATCGAGACGGTGCACAGCACGCGGGTCGCCCCGAACGAGACCAGGCAGGAGCCGGCCGGATGTTTGATGTAGTTGCGTTGAAAGGAGACGGGGCGCATGGTTTCTCACAATTGCTTGGGATGACGACGGGATGAACTCAGGCAGCGAGGGCTGCCGGTGGACGGCTGAATTAATGGATATCGACGAGGGTAGCTCCGGTTCAGACGCCGCGCGCGGCCGCGATGACCCGTTCGGGTTCGCTGCCCATGAGCAGCCGCAGCACGGCCTTTTGCGCGTGCAGACGGTTCTCGGCCTGATCGAAGACCACCGACTGCGAGCATTCCATCGCACCGTGGGTGATCTCTTCGCCGCGGTGCGCGGGCAGGCAGTGCATTACCTTCGCCGACGCATCAGCGAGCGCTACCAGCGCCTCGTTGATCTGGTAGCCCTGGAACGCGGCGAGTCGCGCCGCGCGCTCGGCCTCCTGGCCCATGCTGGTCCACACGTCGGTGTACAGCACATGGGCGCCTTTCACGGCGGCGCGCGGATCGTGGATCTGCTCCACCGCCTTGCCCCAGGCAGGGCCGAACGAGCGGATGTCCTCGGCGGTGAAGGCGTAGGCCTGCGGACAGGCGACCACCAGGGTCGAGCCGGCGAGCATGCAGGCCTGGGCGAGACTGCGGCAGACGTTGTTGGCGTCGCCGATGTAGACCACCCGCAGCCCGTCGATGCGGCCAAACTGTTCTTTGATGGTGAGGAAGTCGCCGATCGCCTGGCAGGGATGAGAATAGTCGGATAGGCCGTTCACCACCGGGATGCCGGAGTGCTGTGCTAAACCCTCGACGGTCTCGTGCTTGAAGACGCGGGCCATGATGCCGTGGACCATGCGGCCGAACACCCGCGCCACGTCCTCGATGGTCTCGCGCACGCCGATGCCGAGTTCCTCGCCACGGATGTACATGGCCGAACCACCGAGTTCGGTCGCCGCCAGCTCGAACGAGACGCGGGTGCGCAGCGACGGCTTCTCGAACACCATGGCCAGGGTCTTGCCGCCAAGCGCATGCTCTGGCGTGCCGGAATTCCTGCGCTTCTTCAGGTATCCCGCGACGGCGAGCAGATCATGGAATTCCGCCGGCGACAAGTCGGCGATGTTGAGGAGGTGGCGCATGGGGTTTCAGGCCTGCCCGTTGGTGGGCGGCGGGTCCAGTTTCAGTTCGGTGCCGATGCCTTCGGCGGTGAAAATTTCCAGGAGCAGCGCGTGCGACGCCGACGCATCAACGATGTGGATCTTGCGCACACCGTGCTCCAGCGCACTGATGCAGCTTTCGACCTTGGGGATCATCCCGCCCTGGATGACCTTGCGCGCGATGAGGTCGCGCACCTGGCTCACGGTCAGGCTCGACATCAGGGTTGAACGGTCCTTGGGATCGGTCATCACGCCTGGCACGTTGCTGCAAAACATCAGTTTTTCGGCAGACAGGGCGGTGGCGACGGCGAGCGCGATGTCGTCGGCGTTGGTGTTCATCGCGCGACCTTCAACGTCGACCGACAGCGGCGGAACGACCGGGATGAGGCCGCGCGACAGATAACGGGTCAACCGTTCGCGATCGACACGGGTCGGATTGCCGACCAGGCCGAGGGCGGGATCCATGATCTCGCCGTCGACGATGCGATGGCGTGGCGGGCACATGCCGATCGCCGCGCCGCCAAGGGCGAAGATGCGGTCGACGATATGGGCGTTCAAGCGTTCGACCTCGCGCGTCACGATAGCCATTGCGGGTGCGTCGGTGACTCGGCGGCCTTGATGGAAGACGGGGGTGAGCCCGGCTTGCTCCATCGCCCGCGAAATCGACTTGCCGCCGCCATGCACCAGCACCGGACGGACGCGGACCTGCTCCAGGAAGACCAGATCGGTGAGCAGCGAATCCAGGATCTCCGGATTCTCAATCGGCTCACCGCCCAGCTTCACCACCACCACCTGGTTGTGAAAACGCTTCAGGAACGGCAGCGCCTCAATGAGCACGCCCGCCTTGTGGGTCGCCTGGTCGATCACGGTTTACGTTCTCCTGTCCGCCTGGAAATGGCGGCTGAATCAAGCAAAGGGGCGACCATACCCGGAGATCGCGTTTGTCGAGAGGGGGCCGGCCACATGGGCGGTGTAACAGGATTGCCACAGGAGGACCTTTCTCAGGATTGCAGCTGATATCAGCGCTTCATCGGTGCTTCGCCAGGCCGTTGTACCGGCTTCGTCCCGAACGGCGCCACCGAACCACTCATCCGGCCGGCCGGAGCAGCTGCAGTCGGAGTCGTTAACGGGGTAGATCATCTAAAAACACATAATAATATTAATATTGAAAGAAGGCTGTTGACTCTCGCGACCTGTTCACCATATTGCGCCTCCCCAGCGAGGAAGGGTGTCCTGAAAAGGCCTCTGAGACGCGCGGGACCCAGGGAAAACCCTGGGTGCGCGAATGGAATGGTTGACAAATCAAGATCCGTAGCAGGGGATGTCGCGCTGGCGCAAGCCGGCGAAGTCACCGGGATTCACCTGGTGGCGCAAAGTCCTGATCCTTCGGGGTCAGGTGTTCGATGGCCGCAAGGTCGTTGGATAGCAAAACACCGGACGCGAGTCCGGAAGCCCGGACGCAAGTCCGGATAAGAGCAGAGCTCAAACTATAATGAAGAGTTTGATCCTGGCTCAGAACGAACGCTGACGGCGGGGTTTAGGCATGCAAGTCGCGCGCGAAAGGGAAACCGAGTAGAGC
>CAMCMZ010000030.1 GCA_945876185.1 Candidatus Kuenenia stuttgartensis
GATCTGACGACGACCTTTGCTCCTTACCAATTTCCTGGTGGTCATATCGGTGGAGTCACACCCGTTCCCATTCCGAACACGGACGTTAAGCCCACTGGAGCCGATGATACTCGCAAGGGGAAAGTAGGTAGCCGCCAGGATTTTTTCCCGAACCGCCCGGTCCACAAGACCGGGCGGTTTTTTTTGTGCGTCACCCCAATCCGAAAATTTCAACCGCTGCGTTTGACCAGGGTCAGGCGGTTGTGGCGGCCGGTCTCATATTGGTATTCGACCACATCCATGATCTTGCGCATGAGGAAGATGCCGAGTCCCCCGGTATGACCGGCGGCGACGTGCTTGGCGATGTCGACATCGTCGAGCTTGCGCGGGTCGAAGCGGAAACCTTCGTCGAGGATATCGATCTTGAAGGCGTCGGCATCGACCGTGAAGTTCAAGGTGATGGCAGAATCGCCTTCTGAGCGGGACTCGTAGCCGTGTTCGATGATGTTGGTCACGGCCTCGTCGACGGCGATCTGGAGCCGATTGAGGTAGCGCTCGGGGAATCTGCCGGCGGAGACGGCGCGAGCGACGGCGGCACGTACCGTCGGTAGTTCCGTCAGGCGGTTGCGGATCACCACGGTTTCGGTGAACGCGGTCATTCCGGCACGCGGCGGACGGAAATGAGGGTGAGGTCGTCGGATTGCTCCGCCTTGCCGCGATGCTTGGCGACCTCGTTGACCAGACCACCGTTGAGGATGCGCGGTTCCAGGTGGCCGTTGGCCGCGATCAGGTTGTAGAAGCGCTCTTCCCCGAATTCTTCGTTCTTCTCGTTCATCGCCTCGGGAAAGCCGTCGGTGTAGAGGACGAAGGCGTCACCAGAGGCGAGCTGGGTGCGGTGCTCCTCAATGGTGCGGTCGAAGATCGGGCCCTCGTTGAAGCCTACCGCGATGCCCTTGCCGGTCGCGAGCTCGCGGCTACGGCTGGCGGCGCGATAGATCACCATCGGATTGTGCCCGGCGCAGGCGTAGGTCAGGGTCGAGGTCTTCTCGTCCAGCACGGCATAGAACACGGTGACGAACATCCCGCGCTTGATCTGCTTCGCGATCAGGCGGTTGGTCTCCTTCAGCGTCTCGGCGGGATGGCGTTTGTTCTTGGTCGCCGTCAGGCGGACGATGGTGCGGGTCACCGCCATCACCATCGAACCTGGAATGCCCTTGCCCGAGACGTCGGCGACAATGAATCCCCACAGGCCGTCATCGAGCGGGATGAAGTCGAAGTAGTCCCCCGAGACCGCCTTGGCACCCTGGTAATGGGCAGCGAGATCGAAACCGGGCAGGCTGGGGGAATCAGCGGGCAACAGATGGCGCTGCACCTCGCGCGCCATCTGGAGTTCATAGGCTTGCTTCTCCTGCTCAACCAGGGCCGACTGGGCGACCGCCAGATCCTGGGTCATGCGGTTGAATTCCAAGGCCAGCGATCCGATCTCGTCCGAGGAATGCGATTTGGTCACATGTTCGAGATTCCCCGAGGCAACCACCTGCATGTCCTTGAGCAGGATCTCGACCGGGCCGATGATCTGCCGCGCCAGCCAATTCGCGGTCAGGACGACCGCGATCATCGCCAGGATGACGGCCAGGATGATGGCGAAGAACAGGTGGTTGCGCACATCGACCACGCTTCGCCGGTCGATGTCGACCCGCACGTGGGGCTGGCTATCGGGGTCGTTCATCCCGCCGAAGCGGGCAGGATCGAGCGCGACCCGGAAGCGATACGCTGGGACTTCCTGCCCTTTCACCGTGCGCACCACCTCATAAACCTGGATGTTCGCGGGCAGGGTGATGTCGCTGCCAAGTTTCGGGATGAAAATGGTCTTCGATTCGTTGGAACGGATGCTGGCGCCGTCCTCATCCTCGCCGATACCTGCTCCTTGCAGCTGCGTGCTGAAACGGCCAGACGGCACGTTGAAGCGGATCTGGATGATATCGCTCGCTCCCTGAAGGTTCGGCCCCCAGTTGATCGCCTCCAGCAGGTATTCCCGGATCTCCTTCTGCACCTCGGTTGCGCCGCGTCTGCCCGGTTGGACATCGACGGTCTCAAGTCGGCTGGCCACCGAACTCGCCACCGCCGCAGCCATACGGGCGACCTCAATGCCGTCGTGCTGCTTCTGGCTGAACAGATACTTGTAGGTCGTGCCGGCCATTACCGCGCCGAGGCTGATCAGGGCCGCGGCGGTGAGGCCGCAGAGCACCAGCATGAATTTCGCGCGCAGACCCATGGATGGCCGGGCGGATCCGCGCCGACCGGGCTTGCCGGCCGCGGTCTGACCACGCGGTCCACCGTGGGCCACCTGGCGGTTGGTGCTGACCTGGTCCTGAGCTTGGGAAGCCTGGCGGTCGGAGATCTTGCGCGCGACAACTGGTTCCTTGCCTTCCTGGGAGGGCGAGCGTTTGGCCGCCATCTTGGCGCTCGGCCGGGGCCGTTGCCGGCCGCTGGTGCCAGGACTTTGCATGAGGAAGAATTACCCGAGCAATGCCGAGGAAACAAGAGCCGCCAGCACCGCCGCGACCAAGTCGTCCGCCATGATGCCGGTCGGGTTGGGCAGGCGTTCGACCACGTCAACGGGCCATGGCTTGACGATGTCGAAGAGCCGGAAGGTGGAGAAGACCATTGTCGCCAGCAATCCAGGATCGGTCCGGCCGCCGAGGAAGGTCAGGGTCAACCCGAGCGCGATCCAGCAGGCGGCGATCTCATCGATCACCACCTGCGAAGGGTCCTCGCAGCCGAACCGGCGCACCGCCGCCGGGCAGACCAGATAGCCGAGCAGATACGCCATCAGTCCACTTACCAGGAGGGCTGGAGCCGTCGCCCCCAGGATCATGGCACCGAAACCGAGTGCGACCGCAGCCGCGCTGGCCCACGTGCCTGGACCGGGGCGCAGATAGCCGATGGCACAACCGGTGGCAAGGAAGACCGCGATCCTGTCGGTGCGCGAAGCCGGAATCCCGGCGACCGGGGGAAACCGGCCCGGGAAGGATTCAGGCATCAACGTCGAGTTCGCCGAAGCGGGTGCGGACCAGGTTCGCCACCGCTTCAGCGGCGGCGTTGGCATCATCGCCTTGGGCCTCGACCGTCAGTTCGCTGCCGCATTCGGCCGCGAGCATCAGGAGTTCAAGCACGCTCTTGGCGTCGACGTCCATGCCGTCCTTGCTGATCTTCACGTCGGCATTGAACCGGCTCGCGGTGGTGGCGATCTGGGTCGAGGGACGGGCGTGCAGGCCCATCTTGTTGGTCAGCACCACTTTGATCTCGGCCTTGGCCACGTCATCGGCTCCGTGCCCGCTCCGATGCGTTCATCGGGCCGGCACTGGGCACCCTACGGCAAGGACAGGGGTTGCCAAGTGCCGGGGAAGCAAGGCTGTCCGTACTGGGATGGTCCGAGTGGCGGCCGTCGGTGTGCCGGAGCCCCACGCGGTCGGCTGGACCCCTGGAACGCTGCCGCTACAAGCCGCGTTCCTGATGGAGGCTTGATGGCCCTGCACGAAACCCTGACCGACCTCGCTGCTGAGGTGCGCCAGCGCTGCGACTTCGCACCTGAACTTGCCATCCTGCTCGGCACCGGCCTGGGCGGACTCGCGGCGCGGATCGAGAAGCGCGCCGCCATCCCGTACGGCGAACTCCCCGGCATGCCGCAGACCACCGTCGCCAGCCATCAGGGCGAGGTCGTCCTGGGTACGTTGGCCGGGCGCAAGGTCGTCGCGTTCAGCGGCCGGCTGCACGCCTACGAAGGCCACGCGCCGGCCGAGGTGGTGCTGCCGGTGCGCTTGGCGAAATACCTCGGTGCTTCGACCCTGATCATGGGTTCGGCGACCGGCGGGATGAATCCGCGCTTCGCGGTCGGGTCGATCGCGGTGATCGAGGACCACATCAACCTGATGGGCGTGAATCCGCTCGTCGGACCCAACGACGACCGCGTCGGTGGTCGCTGGCCGGACATGCTGCACACCTACGATCCGCGCCTGATCGCCCTCGCGGATGAGGTCGCCCTGGCCGAGCGCATCGCGCTGCACCATGCGACCTATGTCGGCGTGCTTGGGCCGAACCTCGAAACCCGCGCCGAATACCGCATGCTGCGCGCACTGGGCGCCGACGTGGTCGGCATGAGCACGGTGCCCGAGGCCATCGCCGCCGTACACTGCGGGCTGAAGACCCTGGCCTTCGCCATCGTCACCGATCGCTGCCTGGCGGATGCGCTCGAACCCGCCGACGTCAGCAAGATCATCGCCGCCGCCAATGCGGCCGAACCCGTCCTTGCCCGCCTCATCACCGCCATCGTCCCCCGGATCTGAACCATGCCCCAGCCCGCCTCAATCCAGGTCGTCGCGCACGCCCCGAAAAAGCCGGTGGAACTCATCGCCATGGTGATCGGGCATTCCTCAGCCCGCCTGCCGCGCGTGGTCGAAGCCGCCGCCGCCCGCATGGCCAAGGGCGAAGGCCCGGCGCGCGAGATGCTGCTCACCCCCGAAGGCCGCTATTTGCTGATAAAACCCGAAGAGAAACCGTGGCTCATCGGCGGCGAGGCCTGGCGCATCCTGGGTGGGCGCATCGCCGAGGCCGTGCGCACGGCCAAGGTGACCACCGCCGAGATCCTGGTCGGCGGCAAGGCCGAGATTCCCGCCCTGGTCGAGGGCCTGATCCTGGGCGACTATCGCTTCGATCAGCTGCGTTCGGGGAAAGAGGCCGAGCGCAAGCCGCTCACCATCCACCTGCCCGGACATTCCGGCATCATTGAGGCCATCGCCGCCGGTACTGCCACCGCACGAGCGCAGAACCTCGCGCGCGAACTCTGTGACCTGCCCCCGAACCTGCTCAACCCGGAGATCTTCGCCAAGCGCGCCCTGGCGGAGCTGCGCGGGCTCAGCGTGCAGACCAAGACCATCGCTGGCTGCGCCGCGCTGCGCCGGGCCGGCTTCCCCGGCCTCGCCCAGGTCGGCCAGGCCGGCAGCGCCGCGCCGCACCTGATCGAGCTGCACTGGCGTCCTCGCGGTGTCGCCCCAGGCGCACGATCCGTGCGCCTGGCTCTCGTTGGCAAGGGCATCACCTTCGATTCCGGCGGCATCAGTCTCAAGCCCGGCGACAAGATGTGGGAGATGAAAGCCGACATGAGCGGCGCCGCCGCCGTGCTGGCGGCGATGACCCAGATCGCCCGCGACAAGGTGCCGGTGGCGGTCGACGCGTATCTGTGTCTCGCTGAGAACATGCCGGACAGTCTCGCCCAGCGTCCCGGCGACATCTACAAGGCTCGCAACGGCAAATCGATCCACGTCGACAACACCGACGCCGAGGGCCGCCTGGTCCTCGCTGACGTGCTGACCTATGCCTGCGAACGCGGTGCGACGCACGTGGTCGATGTCGCAACCCTGACCGGCGCCTGCGTGGTCGCGCTCGGCGAAGGCATCGGCGGCCTCATGGGTCGCGGCGAGGGCTTCCTCGAACTCGTCCGCTCCGCCGGTCTGGACGTGGGCGAAGAGCACTGGCCGCTGCCGCTCTACGGCGAATACCGTGAACTACTCGACCACCCCCACGCCGACATCAACAACATCGGCGGCCGCTGGGGAGGCGCGATCACCGCCGGGTTGTTCCTGGCCGAGTTCGTCCCCGACACGGTGAAATGGGCGCACCTCGACATCGCCGGCCCGGCGATCCGCACCGGCGGCTGGCGCTACTACGCCAAGGGCATGACCGGGTTCTCGACCCGGACGCTGGTCAATCTCGCGCGTAAACTGGCGTGACGACGAACCTGGCGGCTGGCTCGTTCCTCGGCAGCAGATAAGGCGATCGGCTGACGGAAGGACCGCAGCGGCGAAGGCCAGCCGGATTCAGTCGGGCTGGTAACCATGCCAGCAACTGGCGTCACGCGAACGCTGGGGCATATTTACCAGCCCAGGAACTTCGCGAGGACGCCCATGCCCGGATCCTTCCCTGAAACGGTGGCGAACATCGAACGTGAGCGCACCCCGACCGGGATGCGCTTCGTCCTTCCGCCTCGCATCGCCACCCCTGGCACGCGACTGGTCGGGGGCGGGATCGTCCTCTTCGGTCTCACCATGGCGGTATTTGCCTGCGCCTGGATGTGGATGCCGCTGCAATGGGCGCTCAAAGAGCTTGCGCCTGCCGGACCCGAGGCGGTCGGCCCGGGTTTTCCTCAACTGTTCCGCATCGTGCTGATCGCCTTCGCCGCTTTTGGACTGTTCCCCTTTACCATGGGTCTGGCGATGATCCTGGCCGGCGTGGCCTTGATGGTCGGGGGCAGCCGCTGCCAGGTCGAAATCGACCAGACCCGCTTGATCGTGCGCGAGAGCCTGGGTCGTTTGCGCTGGAGTTTCCGCCGCACGCTGGTCGACCTCAACGGTCTGCGCCTGCGTTCGCGGTCGGGACCGGATTCGTCCGACAGCTCGGGTCCGCCGGAACTGGTCGCGACCTGCGGCCGCGGCCGGCCGCTGTGGCTGGGCGCCGCCTATCCCGTCCACGTGCTGCGGTCGTTGGCGGCGGAACTCTCCCGCGATCTGCCGCAGGTGCCGTACTGCGACGAATTGCCGACGCCGGTTGCGTCGTTAGCCAGTCACGCCCAGCCGGTCACCGCTGCCGAGCCCCCGGCAGCGGTGCCAGTTCCGGATCCCGGCCCGCCGCCGGCCGGGGTGACCTGCGAACCGCGACCGGGTGGACTGACCCTCGACGTCGCCGCCCCGGGCGTCTGGAAGGGGGCCAGGTTCTTTTTGCTGTTCGCTTCCTTTTGGCTCTTCATGACCGCTGTACTCACCCTCTTCATCGTGATTCCGGTCATGCTGGGTAAACCGCTTAAGACAGATGGTATGCCGTTGGGGCCCTGGTTCCTGGTGCTCTTCTTCAGCGTCTTCTGGATTGCCGGCCTAGCCGTGCTTGGCGGTGCCATCCACATCGGCACCCGACGCACGACCCTGATCATCGGCGAAGGTCTACTGGCACTGACGGTCGCCAGTCGCCTGCACCGCAGCCACCGGCAATGGCCGCTGGATCAGGTGCGCGGGGTGGATGTCGGTCCGTCCGGCGCCACATCCAACGAACGAACCATACCCTGCTTGCGCCTCCAGGTCGGTGGTCAGACGATCAAGACGCTGACCACCTGGAACCAGAATGATGAACCCCGGTTGGATTGGATCGCCGCTGTTTTGTCAGCGGTCCTCGGCCGCCGGACGGAACCGCTGGCGACCGCCCCGGCTGAAATGCCCGCGTCGCTGCAACTCGACTCCGGCCAGGATGATTGGACGGTGGTGCCGGTTTTCGTGGCCAAAGATAACGGCGCACTGAGCGGACTGTTCATGGCCCTGTTCATGCTCGGCTTTGTAGGGGGATTCCTCGCGCTCCTGCTTCTGGTCATCAAGGCTGATGGCGCCGGCCTGGTCATGGCGTTTGCCATCCTCGGCCTGTTTGCGGTGTTCGGATTTGCCCAGTTCGGCTGGAGCCTGTGGTCGCTCACCGCCAAACGCCGCGTCGCGATCATTGCTGGCACGTTGCACATCAAAGAGGGCCGCCGCCGACTTGATCTCGACCGCAGTGAGGTTCTCGCCGTGATCTGCGAACCCAACGGCACCACCATGAACGACCAGAAGTTCTACCGCCTCGCGGTCCAACGCCGCGATGGCGGCTCGTGGACCTGCCTGTCAAGTCGGCCGGAGGCGGAAGTGCGCTGGCTGGCTGCGGAACTCAATCGGCGGCTGGGATTGCCGAAGTGAACCGAGGATGACGCGCGCTCAGGTCAGCCGGTGGCGCTGGGCGACCGGCATCCGGCGCATGTCCCTTTTGCGTTGTATGCCAGCTATTTCACTGGTCGCACCAGGCCATGGCGGGCGAGGAAGCGGTCGATCGGCGGCTGGGCTGCGACCGCGAGCTTGAGTTTCAATTTCGCTGCCAGCGGGCGGAGTCCGGTCGGGCTCAGGGTGGGGCTGTCGAAGACGGCGGCAGCGAAGCGGTGCTGCACGACAGCGTCGGGATCGGGCGTCAGGCTGCCGTCGGCCCAGCCTTCGAGGCGGGTGACCAGGGCTGAGAGGGCGATCGGGTCACGATCGACCTCGGCGGCACGCAGCAGGGCTTTCGCCAGTTCCGGGTCCGGTGAGCGCGCGGCGGCCTGGAGCCAGCGCTCGGATCGCGCCCGGGTGCCGGCCGCGAGATCACGCAGCACCACCGTGCGCAGGACGCCCGCCGGCACGCGACTTGACGCACCGCCGGGTTGCGGGCGCATGAGGTCCTCGACCGCCGTCTCGTTGGTCAGGCGCTGGAGCAGGCGTCCGGCCGCCGCATCGGCTGCGGCACGGTCGCACAGCTTCGCCGCCTCTTCCTGGGACAGGCGGATCAGGTCGAGCACCGGCGCGGGCAGCAGGGCGATGCGGTCGAGCACCTCGGCTGGTGCGACAGCCAGATCCGGGGGGCGGATCGTCGGCAGGTCGGTGGTGCCCCAACCGGAACCGGTGCCCGGTTTTCCGGGGTTGGGCCGATCCCAGTCGAGAATGATGTCGGTCGCGCCGCGGTCGCGCACGGGATCGCGTGAAATTGCGGCGAACCGCAGTTTGGCACCATCCGCAGCGAGGCCGATCAGGGCTGCTCCCGGGATCTGCTGCGCCGCAGGCGTTGGCATCTGGGCCAGGCCGGCACCACCGCAGCGGGCGGTGATCCAGCGCACGCCACCGGCGCTGATGACCTGATGGCGCGTCGCGTCGATGCCCATGGGTTCGGAAATGAATCCCGCCGCGCTGCCACCCAGGATGAGCGGCAGGCGCTGGCGATTGCAGAGGTCGATCAGGCCGCGCAGATCGGGGACGGTCAGGTTGGTCGAGGTCAGCGACAGATCCCAGCAGGAACCGAGATCCAGCGGTACGGTCCAGGGGGCATTCAGACCGGCGAAGGCGCTCGGCAGGTCACTACCAGCGTGCAGAACCGGCAGGGCGATGACTCCCCAGCGTTCCACCACCGTGCGATCGTCATTGCCATCTTCCTCCGGCAGTAGCACGGGCAGGTTCGCCGTCCAGCCGTCCACGGCTACCTGCGAACGCCAACCGGATCCCAGGGCGACCACGGCCTCGATCGTGCCGCCGAGTGCGACCCCGAGCCGGTCGAGGGCGCCCTGGTCCGGCCAGGCTTCCGGCCCGGCGAAGGCGAGGCGCGCGACGCCGATACCCTGGCGGCGCAGGCCAAGAAAGTCCGGGATCGTGCCAGTAGGTGCACGCTTCCAGGGTCCATCGATGCGGAACGGTCCGGGCAGTTGTCGGGTCGAAGGAATCCCCATGGCCAGGACCGGGCAGTTCCTGCCGTTGATCGCGATCGAGGCGGTGGACCGGGCGGTGAATCGTGCGCCGGTGCCATCGATGAGGACGATCGTCGGATTGGCTGGCGCAGGGTTTGCCAATGCGATCTTCACCACCAGGCCGCCGGCGCGGTCGAGTTCCAGCCACGGGCCCGCGACGATTTCCACCGTTGCCGTCGGGGAAACCGGCTCGCTTGCCGTCAGGAACGACAAGGCCGTGGCGAACAGCCACAGGCCCGCACAGGGCAGGTGCATGATCCGGAAAGGTTGCGTCCGTCGTGCCGGATCGTCGCTGAACCAAAAAACCGCAATTGCACCCCACCTGCTGCGTTGGTCGTCAGTCATTGGGCGCTGCCCAACTCCTTCCTCCCGCCTTGCATCTGGGGCGCACTTGCGATTTTTTCACGAACAATCTGGGGCAGGGAAGATGGGATCTGCCCGAATTCGGGGCTGGAGGCCATGGCGATCGCCTCACCCATTTGGTGATCGAGAAGTTTCCACCACGTCATTTCCCCGCAACGGTTTGCAAATGAAGGCGAGGGTTCATTGCGATGTTTTAACTGAACGTCTATTGTCCGCGCACCGGTGCGGCCGGTTCCTTGGGCGCAGCATCCTTGGCAGGAGCATCTTTCGGCAGTGGCGGGGTCAGATTCATGCGCTCCAGGGCGCGCGCCGCCTCGGCGTCGATCTCAGCGCGGCGGCGGGATTCGACCTGGGCCGGGGTCTCGGCCGCCGGCGGCAGATCCAGCACCTCGAACACCTGCTTCGCCACCCGGTTGCGGTTGAGGCGCGCCTGGATGTCTTCGCGCACGAACGCCAGGGTGACGCCCTGGGCGGATTCGCTCGCGGTGATCCGGGTCCAGCCCAGGATCCAGGTCAAACTGGCGCTGGCGGTGCTGCCTGTGGGCGAACCAGGGGCGGGGGTGGCGACGAGAGCAGCGGCCGTCTCGATCTGGGGCATGCCCCAGCGCTTGAGGAAGCTGTCACGCGCCGATTCCAAGCTGAGCCCCGGGGCGACCAGGATCGCCTCGCCGAGTTCCTCGCCATGGAAGAGCAGGGTCAGGTTGTCGCTGGCCACGACCCGGGTTGTCGGGCCGTTGGTCTCGGCCTTGGCATTCGCCAACGGCGTCCCCTTGCCGGTGACGGTGGCCAGCTTGCTGCCCCAGGAATGGCCGGCGATGCCGTCGATCTCGGCGGGCAGGGGGCTCTGCTGGTTGCCGATCGCCAGATTCTTGGCGACCTGCACAATGCCGAACTCGGCAAACTGGTTGCCTTGCAGCCAGGTCAGCAGCAGGGGGGGCAGCGGCACGTCGCCGGTGCGGCGCGGCAGCAGGACGACCACCACGTTGACCAGGGTTGGCCGCTCGCGCTCGCTCGGGTTCGCCTTCGGGCGCGAGGTTTCGCTGACCACCGGCTTGCCGATCAGGCGCCATTGCCCTTCACCAGAAGAGAACGCGTTGATCACCGCCGCCGCGATGTCGACGCCGTCGATCTGGCGGGCCGAGGTGGTGAACTCCAGACGCAGGACCTGGTTGAGTGCGATGTTCCGGCTGGATAGCTGCGGATTGACGAAGGTCGCCTGTTTCGGCTCGGTCTTGGCATGATCGATGACGATCGCATCACCCGCCCGGACCGATCCGGCCGAAACGGCGAGACAGGCCAGGAGGGCAGTCGGAATGAGCACGGGAAGGTGGCGCATGGTCCCTTATCTACCGATGCGGCCGGCGGCGCCACCATTGCCCAGCAGGCAGCCGCGGTCGCCGTAACGGGCGGTGTGCGTCTGGCGGGTGATCAGGGACGCACCGTGAAGCCAGCGGCAGTCCGATCGAGCAGCCGAGCCAGGTCCAGGTCCTTTGCGGTGATCCGGTCGCCGGCGTCGTGGGTGGTCAGCCGCACGCTGACGCGGTCATAGACGTTGGTCCACTCAGGGTGGTGGTCGAGCCGGTTGATCGTGATCGCTGCCGCCTGCATGAAGCGGATGGCGTCTGCGAAGGACGCAAACCGGAATTCGCGTACCAGGCGATCCTGAACGCGGGACCAGGCGCCAGCGCCGGCGAGGAAGGCGTCAACTTCCTCGCTGGCGAGCGCCGGTGTCATCCCGGGGAGACCAGGCAGAGATTGATCGCTTGTCGCCGTGGGGCCGAGATGCCTTCGTCCTGGGCGAGGTAGCGCAGCATGGTGTCGACGTCGTCAGCGAAGAGTTCGCTGCGAACGTGGCGCAGCATCGACATCTTGTAGGTCTGCTCGTCGATCAGCGGTTCGAAGATGTGGGCCCGGCCCTGCGGCCGCTGCGACAGGATCTTGCGGCGCGATAAATTGCGCATCACGGTCAGCACCGTGGTGTAGGCCAGCGGCCGGGTGCCGAGCTTCGCATTGAGGGCGGAGTGCACATCGTGCACGGTGCTCGGACCGTGCTTCCAGAGGTGGTGCATCACGCGGACTTGGAGGGGGCCGATGAGATCCATGCGGGGCTGCCTGGGGGTTTGGCGCTGGGAAGGAGGTGGGCCGGGATTGCCCCCTTTTGTAGCACCGCCCGTCCCACCGTGGTGCAGGAAATGGAGGAGATTCCACGCCCGGCTTGGCCAGCCGGGACAGACTCTGAATCGCTGCACCGCCCGGGGCACCTCAAGAGTCGGCCTTCCTGGGAGCGCCGGCGTCTCGCCGGCCGGCAAAGCAGTATCCGAAGGATTCCACCAACCGATTTTTGAGGCAGTCTGGCACCGCCGAGCGCGGATATTGATTTGCTGCAATGATTGGCACGGTTGCGCCCCCATGACCGATCCAAGCGCCATCGTGGCCGCGGCCGAACGCGCCCTGGCAGAGGGCCGGATCGACGAGGCGCGCCGGCTCGCGGCCGCGCTGAAATCGGCTCACGATCCTGCGGTCAAGCGGATCATTGTCCGCCTGCGCGACCTGGATCTACGCAAGCACTTGCGCCAGAACCGCTTCGAGGACTTCCGGCGGGAAGCCGGCAGCGCTCAGGCCCTGCGCCTGGTGGTTGCCCGAAGCCAAGGACCTGCGGCGATTACCGCGCTCGCCCAGGTCGTTCCGGCGGCGGACGCAGGCTCTTCGGATCCGCAAGGGCGCCTGGCTGCCGCCATCGCCAACCCCGACCTGCGGGCTGGATTGGCCATCCTCCGCCGGCTGCCCGGTCTGGCCGGGGTGGCGGAAGGCTGGATGGCGGTGCTGCGCGGCGACCTCACCCGCGCCGAGGCGGCCTTCACCGCCGTGCTGACGGCGTCGGGAGTCGGGCCAGCCGTGGCTTTGCGCGCCCGCGCCGGGCTCGCGATCTGCCTGGCTCGCGCCGATCGGGTCGCCGAGGCGAAAACCCACTGGGATGCGTTGGCTCCGCTGCCCCAAACCCTGTACCCGGCGGCTTCGGCCTTCGCCCGATCCCTCACCCGCACCCGAGTTGGTTGGGACGTGGCCGGTCTGCGACGACTGCTGGTCCAGGGGACCTGGGATGAGGTGAAGAACGCGGCCCAGGCCTGTCCCCCTGACCAGCCCCGCATCCGGGGCTGGTTGCACCTGCGGCTGGGGGATTTGCGCTGGCTGGCCGGGGGTGAGCAGGGCGATCAGCGCAGTCTGACCGATTGGGCCCAGGCGGCGAAGGATGCACCGGAACTTCGGGCTGATGTGCTGAAACGCACCTTCCTGGTGCAGTTGCGTTCCGGTCCCGGCGGTGGTCGGGCAGAGCTGATCGCCCTTCAGCGTGAGTTGGAGACCCGCTTCGGGCCGGAAATCTCCCGGCGTGGCATCGCCCTGCTCACCGCTGGGCTGCCCAACCAGGCGAGCGAGAGTCTCAACCTGCCGTGCGGCCCCAAGGACCCGGTCGAATTCGCGCGCCTGCATTTCCAGCGCCTGGCGCAGCGGCGAGCATCCTACGAGGATTTCTCTTTCGGATACCGGCCAAAGTCGGGGAATTCGCAGGCCGGGGACAAACTCATCAAGCGGTTGGATCCGCTCTACGAAGACGACCCCGTCTATCGCAGCGACCGTCGCCGCTTGCGCGACAGCCTGGGTCTTTTCGCCGACCTGCGTAAGGACATCTGCGCTGAAATCGAACGCGATCCCACCACCGCCGAGGAACTGCTGCCCATGTTCCTGCGCGCCGTGCGCAGCGGTCGCGTGATCAAAGCCAAGACGCTGATCCCGCTCATCGAGCGCATCCACCGCAGTCTGGGTCGCTGCGACTACGACCTGCTGGTCCTGCATGCTCTGTATTCAGGTGGCGATGTTTCCGTGAAAATGGCCTTGGCGGAACGGCTCGACGGCCCGATGCGCAAGGTATTCCGTTTCGAAATCGGACTCGACCAGAACTTCGATCCCAGCGTGACGGGTATCGACGAGGCCGCCGATCGGCAGATCATCAAGCTCTACCAGCACATCCGGACCATGAGTAAAAAATCAGCCCGGGCCGTGGTGAAGATCCTGGTCTCCCGTCCTGATCGTCTGCATGTGCTGTTGACGCACCATCGGGGCGGCATGGGTGCATCGCTGATCCCGTTCTGCCGCGCCTGGAGCGACCTCGCCCCCAAGGACTGGCGTCCCTGGTTCCATCTCGGCCTCGATGCGGCCGAGTACGAGGATCATCCTGATCAAGCGGCAAGCCTGTTGCGTCGGGCGCGCAAACTCATGCAGGATGAACCCGAGGTCGCCACGGTCGATCGCCTGCTTGAGCGCATTTCTGCGCATCAGGACGCATTCGGGCACGCGTTTGCCGAGGATGGGGACGAAGACGACGACGTTGATGATGACATGGATGGCATGGATGGCATGAATGGCGAAGACGACCCCCACAGCGGGCACGAGGGCTCGTTCTCCTCTCCGTTCTCGCCGCACCCGCATCAGGCCGCCCGCGGGAAAGGCACCCAGCCCGGGCCGATTCCTGCGGCCCCGGCATTACCTGAAGATCTGCTGGAATACCTGGGACCGGCTATGGTCAGGGCCATGTCCGAAGTGGTAAGCAGCATCGAGCGGAAGCAGGTGCCGGCGCTCATCAAACTGCTCAACCTGTACGTGCTTTTCCGAGAAGATCGCAACGCCGCCGTGCGCGAAGTATGGAGCCTGTCCAACCCCGATCGCAGGACCTGCCGCGATCTGGCGGAGCGATTCCGCTTGGCGTTGGTTCCGCATGACCCTGGTGCCGCGGATGAATTTAGCCGTATCGCCAAGCTGCTGGAGTCGCTCCTGCCATGAAAAGCCCTGATCCTTATGCCGTGCTGGGCCTGACCGGGGACGCCGACGAGGCCGCGATCCGTGCGGCCTTCCACGAACGCGTTCGTCAGGGCACGGCGGATGCGGCGGTGAATGCGGCGTACGGTTCCATCCGCGACCAGGCCGGTCGCGATCGGGTACGGTGGGGCACCGTCACCGGCCTGATCGCTGCGGCGCCGGCCTTGGATCCGGTCAAGGTCGCGGATGACGCGGAACTGGCCGCCCTGGTGCGCGAACTCGCCTTTTTGTCCGACTGGGAACTTGGAGCCACTGATGCCTGACGCGAACGAACCAGGTGACCTGACCGCCGACCAGGATCCAGAGCTGGAAAATCCCAGGGAACCCATCGAACCGGAAGCGGACCCCGTTGGCGCAGATCCTCTCGCCGACGATCCCGCCTTCGCCGCCTGGCCAGAGGACCTGCGCCAGGCTTGGGCCACGTCGGCTCTGCCCAGCTTGGAGGATCTGCTCGCCGGTCAGGAACGCCTCGCGGCCGAGGTCCGGCGGCAGAACCAGGAATTGCGCCGTCTCGCCACCGCCGTCGCCACGCCGGCTTTGCCGCCCGCGCCCGCCGGAGCCGAGGAGATCGCCGCGACCTTGCGCGAGGTGCGGGCCCAGGCCGAGGCCCAGGCGCGCAGCCTCGCCGGTCTGCTGATCAGTGTCGCCGATGCCACTGCCCGGCACGCGGATGCGCTCAGTGCTGCGGCGGAAAAGGCCTTGGCGGCCCTGCCGGAGCGTACCTGGCTTGGTCGGCCCCTGACCTGGCGCGAAACCCAGGAACGCACCTGGCGCACCCAGATCGAGGGCGCGACCATCGTGCGCGACAAGGCCTGGCAAGCGCTGGCCGATCTGGGCTGCATCCGTCTGGCGCCCGCCGCCGGTTCACCATTCGATCCCGCCTGCCAGCGCTGCGTCGAATCGGTTGCCGGCCCCGCCGGCCAGATCGTGCGCCTGGTTCGCGACGGCTGGCGGCGCGGCGAGGCGGTGCTGCGCCCGGCCGAGGTCGCGGTCGGCCGCGCCTGATTCTGCTTTCGACCTTTCCGGCCGGTTCCTGCTTCTCGTCCCCATCTCCCCCAGCCCCTGCTCCTCTCACCATTTCGCCCATTCCCAGGAAATCCCATGGAAGAACCCGTCATCGGCATCGACCTCGGCACCACCCATTCCGAGGTCGCCTACCTCAACGACGGCCAGCCGGCGGTGATCAGCGTCGCTGGCTCGGCGCTGGTGCCTTCCGTCGTTTCGCTCGGCCCCGACGGCGAACTGCTGGTCGGCCAGGCGGCACTCAACAACGAACTCAACGACCCGGTCAACACCGTGCGCTGGATCAAGCGCAAGATGGGCACCGAGGCGGTGGTGACGATTGGCGGCAAGGCCTACACGCCGGCGATGATCTCCAGCCTGATCCTGCGCTACCTCAAGCAGGCGGCCGAGGTCCATCTGGGCAAGCCGGTCAGCAAAGCGGTGGTGACCGTGCCGGCGTTCTTCGGCGAACGCGCGCGCGAGGACACCCGCGAGGCCGCCCGTCTGGCCGGGCTGGAGGTCCTGCGTCTGGTCAACGAGCCGACCGCGGCGGCGCTGGCCTACGCCATGGGCAACCGCGATCAGGGCAAATGGCTGGTCTACGATCTCGGTGGCGGGACCTTCGACGTGTCGGTGGTCGACTGCTCGCAGGCGGTGATGGAGGTCCGCGCCAGCCATGGCGACGTCAACCTGGGCGGCCACGACTTCGACCGCGACCTGGCGCACCGGGCGGCGGAGTCCTTCAAGAAGCAGCATGGGATCGATCTCCACGCCGAGCCGCGCGCCTGGGCCCGTCTGGTCCGGGCAGCCGAACAGGCCAAGATCCGCTTGTCGTCCGAGGCCGAAACCGTCATCCGTGAGGAATACCTGGCGAAAAGCGCGGACGGGGCCGACCTGCACCTGACTTTCCCGGTCCGCCGCACCGAACTCGAGGCCCAGGTCGCCCCCGCGATCGAGCGCACCATCAGTTCGGTGCGCCAGGCCCTGGCCCAGGCCGATTGCCTGCCCAGCGCGATCACCCGCGTGCTGCTGGTCGGCGGCGTCACCCGCATGCCTTTGGTGGCCCAGTTGCTGCGCAGCGAACTCCAGCTGGAACCGCAAGCCTGGATCAATCCCGACACCGTGGTCGCGCAGGGCGCCGCGATCGAGGCCGCGACCCTGTGCGGGGCCAAGCTCGGCGCGGTGATGGTCGACATCACGCCGCATACGCTGGGCGTCGGGGCGCTGACCTTCGGCGATGTCGTCGAGGTCGTCCCGCTCATCCGCCGCAACACCCCGCTGCCGAGCCAGGCCAGCGAGGTGTTCTTCAAGCGGCACGAGGATCAGGACGCCATCGAGATCAGCATCTACCAAGGCGAATCGCGCAACCCGGCCCACTGCATGAAGGTCGGCGAGTTCCACCTCGACCACCTGGGCACCAGTGCATCGTGCGAGGTGCACTGCCGGTTCGACCTTGACCGCTCCGGCATCCTCACCGTCCACGTCACCGATCTCGGCAGCGGCAAGGCGCTCACCCGGGTCATCGAACGGCCCTCTGGCACCCGCCGCGCCAACCTGGCCGACCTCGCCTCGGTACGGGTGGCCGAATCCGAGCAGGTGGAACGCGACGAGTCGGTGGACGAATGGGCCGCAAACCGCCCGGATGAACCGGATCAGGAAGAGGCCGACGATCAGGTGGTCGAGGCCGAGGTCGTCACCGACGACGCGGTCGTCGCCCAGGCCGAATCAGTCCTCGCCCGGACCGACCTGGATGCTGCTGATCGGGAGGAACTGTCTGCCGTCCTGGCCCAGGTGCGCGCTGGTGCCGATGGCGCCCGCCAGCGCTTGGCCGATCTGGTCTACTTCCTCCAATGATCGCCCCCGTCCCGCAGCCGGAAGACTGGGATTGCCCGGTCTGCGCCGCCAAGCCGCGCGCGCCCGTCGCCACCTGCCGTCGCTGCGGCTGCGACCTGCTACCCTTCGCCCGCCTGCGCGCCAGCGCCCGTCGGCTGGCCGAGTCGGGATATGACGAGCAGGCGGCGGTACTCAGTCCGCGTTTTGGCGCGCGCTGATCCGCCTCATTCGCGCACCAGATCTGCAGGAATGGCCAGCCCGCTGCGGCCAAGGTCGGCGAGCCAGCGCTTGGCGTCGAGCGGATAGCCGGCAGTCGGAGCGATTCCGGGCGCCTGGGTCGCGCCCCAGGCGTTGAGCAGCCGCAGCGACAGTTCGCGGCTGTATTTGGCGATGCAGCTCGCCATCGCGACCAGGGGCGAGACGGATTCTCCGCCGACGTGGAAGCCGATGTCCAGGCAGCCATCGGCACGCTGAAGCCGGTATGCGGCGACTTCCGGGGCCTCGCGAAGCGTGGTCAGACGATCGTCCGGAAAACGGCCGGTGAGGGCTTCAGCATAGTAGCGCCGGCCCCCGAGCCGATCGACCCAGCAACGGTGCGGTTCCTGGCTGGTCCAGGCGGCGGCGATCAGATTGAGGACGCAGGCGAGTTCGACCTCGGCGCGGTTGGTTCCGGCGCGTCGGGCGACGTTGAGGTGATGGGAATGGAAGAGCGCCCCGCCCAACCGCACCGGTGCCACTCCGTCGAGCCGCCAGGTCGGGATGGGATGGCTGCCGACCGGCAGCCGCAGCGCCTCCGCCCCGGCCAGCCAGGGCCAGGCGGCGCGATCCTGCGGCTCTTCACCGAGCGCGGCAAAGATCTCGGCGGCGCTTCCCGGGCGTCCGCCCAGGAGCCACGCCAGGGCCGGCAAGGCGATGGACTCGATGGCGCCAAGATCATCCGGATCGTGCACGCGCTTGCTGTCGCGCACCCCGGTTGGCGCGAGCGCGCGCGCGACCGCGTCGGCGTCGTCCGCTGCAACCGTCACCGCTACCACGGCCAGTGGCCCTAGGAAGGGGCCGTACCCCGCTTCGTCGATGCCGGTCAGGTGCATGGCTGGGCATTGAGCCGATCCCGCCCACCGCCTCAAGGGCCTTGCGCCGCGCAACGCCCGGGTCGACGCTGCCGCCGTGCGCTGGATCTGCTTCCTCATCCTTGCCGGCATCGCCTGCCTGCTTCAGCACAGCGTGCTGGGAAACGTCCGCTTCGGGCCGGATCTGCCGCTCGCCCTGGCGATGTGGGCGATGGTCGACGGCGATGAAGACGGTTTCATCCAACGCGTGTGGCTGGTCGGGGTCATGTGCGACCTCATGGACCCGGCTGGAGGCTGTTTCCACAGCGTGGTCTATTTGCTGCTCGCGGCCGCTTATCTGCCGATGCGCAGCATTTTCTTCCGGACCCGTGGCATGGGTTGGGGTGCCGTCGCCTTCGTCGCTGCGCTCATCGTGCCCGGCATCGACGGCCTGGTGAGCGGATGGGGCGACCTGAGCGTGGCGGTCGTCCTGATCGGGGCCGCGCTGACCTCCGCCGTCGCGATCGCCTTCGGCTGGGTGTTCAACGGTCTGCCAGCGTCGCTCAGCCCGGTCGGGAAGGCGGGGGCGTGAAAAGGGTCTTCTCCTCGGGAGATGCATGGATCGTGCTCGGCTTGTTTTCCCTGTTGCTCATCGGCCGATTCTTCGCACCTGATCTGCTGTATTACCGGATGATTTCGGCCGTCGCTGCATTCCTGGGAGCGGGCATCCTGGTCGTCTGGACCGCACGTATTTTCAGGAAGAAAACCAGATCGGTTGCTCTTCCCGCCATCGTCGTCCTCTTCTATGCCCTGTTTGAATTCTTCTCCTGTGCCTGAAACGCCTTGATCTCATTTCCCGCGCCGGTCCTCCGGCACCGCGACGCCGATCTGGTGCAGGACTTCCGTCGCATAGCACCCCGCTGGCAGCGCGAACGCCAGCCAGGTGACGTCGCCTTCAACGGTCAGCGTCGGCGGTTCGACGAAGCGTTGCAGCAGCGGCCGGCGTTCGCCCGGGCTTTCGAAGCAGGCACCTTCCGCGAACCAGGCCCAGTCGATGCCGGTGGCGGCAGACCAGGCGCGTTCCTCGGCCGAAACCTCGGCCGACGGCCCAAGGCGCCAGGTGCCCGGCAGGGGGCCGGTGGCGCGCACGTCGAGGTTTCCCGGTTGGGCGCGGCGGTTGACGTCCTCCAGGTCGGCCTCGATCACCGTGAACGGCGCGCCGTTGCTGGCGCAGGCAAGATCGCCGACGCGCAGGCGGTGGGTCAGGCCGGCGGCAGCGCGGGCGTCGAGCACCGCGTTGAACACCGCAGCCTGGGCGGCGGACGCAACGAGTTTGCGTAGATCCGGGCCGCCACCGCGTAGGGCACCCGCGAGATCGCTGGGATTGCGCCGCATCGCCGCGACGACGCCGCCCTCGGGTGGATAGCGGTAACCATCTGGCACCGGATCGCCGGGCTTCCATTCGCCGGTGGGATCGAGGCAAATCGCGACCGCTGCGGTGATGTCGCCGCGACCCCAGGCCTGGGCCAGGCGCAGGCTGCTGCCGGCGAGGCCGAAACGCTGCGGGCCGAAGCGGTTCGAGATCCCTTCGCGGGACAGCCGGGCGAGTGCCGTGGTGATTGCGGCGGGATCGCTGATTCGGCAACCGAGCTTGAAGCGGTTGCCGGCGAGATGGCCGAGGCGAATCTTGTTGCGGTGCTTGGTGGTCGCGAGGATCGCCAGACGTCCGCCGCGATCGACCCGGCCGTCGAGCGCGGCCAGTCGCGCCGGATCAGCGAAATGCAGGCTGAACCACTGGCGGGTGATGCCGTGGCGGTCTTTGCGGCCAGCGAAGCCGATGGCGCGATGCGCCACGCCGCAGGTCTTACCCAGCACCTGCGCCACCGCGTCGGTGGTCATGCCCTCTTTTTCGATGTGGACGTAGAGGTGCTCGCCCTCGCCTGAGAACGGGTACGCCGGCAGTTCGTCGACCTGGAAGTGGGCCGATCCGGCGAGCAGAGTGTCCGGGTCAGGCGTGGCGGCGGCTTCAGACATGGGCGTCCACTTCTGCTTGGGCATCGCGGAGGGATTCAGCGAAGCAGCGTTCGCGGTAGGCCGCGCGCACGCTGGTCGCCCAGCGACCGACCTTGCCGTCGGCGATCTGGTGGTCGTCGACCCGCACCACCGGCAGGATCTCCCGCACCGCCGAGGTGATCCAGACCTCGTCGGCGGTGTAGAGATCATCGCGGGTCAGGCGGCATTCGTACCACTGCAGGCCGAGTTCCACGGCCACGATGCGCACCCCGGCCTTGGTGATGCCGGGCAGGCAGTCCTGGTTCGGGGTCATGAGCCTGCGGCCCTGGATGACCAGCACGTTGCTGGTCACGCCCTCGCTGACGTAACCCTCGGGCGAGACGTAGAACGCCTCGTGCGCGCCGGTTTTCTCGGCCAACGCCAGGCCGGCGGTGCCGCTGAGGTAATTCGTCGTCTTCAGCGTCGGCAGGTTGCGTGCGGCCTCGAACGTCACCGCGCTCACGCCTTTGGCGTAGGCTTCCGCCGACGGCGCATGGATGTCGCGCGCGATCACGACCCAGGTCGGCGCACCGTGGCCGAAGACGCCGTGGGTGTGCTCGCCCGGGGTGACCACGATCATCACCCGCAATTCAGGATGGCCGCTCAGGCGGTGGATCTCGCGGATGCAGCGGCGGACGTCACGTTCGCTGAAGAACGGCGCGATGCCGAAGGCCGCTGCCGACTGCCACAGGCGCGCGAGGTGTTCGCCCAGCGCATGCGGATGGCCGCCGTAGGTTGGCATCGACTCAAAGGCGCCGACCCCGCGCAAGAAACCCAGGTCGAGGACGCTGACCTTGGCCTGGTCGGCGGGCAGCACGGTGCCGTTGATCGCGAAATGGTCGGGCATGATGGACTCTGCTATCAGATGGGCGGGGCGGACACCTTCAGCGCCAAGCCGGGCATGCAACCCGGGGCGTCGCCGCGCCGCCCACCCGACCTTGACAGCGCCGATCTTGACAGCGATCAGTGTTCAATGTGCGCCGAGACCGGGCCCTTTTTCCGGCTGGTAGCGCCCGGCGATCCAGATCGCGCCGATGGCGATGATGAAAGCCCAGCCCGAGAACCAGAACACGTCGAGCACACCGAGATGCGCCGCCTGGCTGGCGAGCTGCTGCTGCACCAGGGCAAGTGCCTGTTCCGGACTTGCGCCCAGGGTGGTGGCGGCTGATCCGGCCTGAACCAAGGCCGGATCCAGGGGCGACAGTCCGGTCGTCAGCGCGGCGGCGTTGTCGGCCTGGCGGTGGTCCCACAAGGTGATCACCAGCGAGGCGGCAAAGGCGCCGGCGGTCATGCGCAGGAAGTTGGCGATGCCCGATCCTTGCGCGACCGACGACGGCGGCAGCGCCGCCAGCGCCAGGGTGATGAGTGGCGCGAAGAACAACGCGACCGCGAAGCCCATCAGCACCTGCGGCAGGGCGTAGTCCCAGGCGGTGGCGTCGGTGGTGAACGCGGCCCGCCACCAGTTGCCCACGGCGAAGACGACGAACGCCGCAGTGGCATACCAGCGCGGATCGATCCGGTTCATGGTCTTGGCCACCACCGGCGCGAGCAGCACCGCGAACAGCCCGGTCGGGGCGACCACCAGCCCGGCCCAGGTGGCGGTGTAGCCGAGCTGGGTCTGCAACCACAACGGCACCAGCACCACGGTGGCGAAGAAGATCGCGAAGCCGATCGCCAGGGCGGCGGTGGCGCCGGTGAAGCTGCGCCGGGCGAACAGGCGCAGATCGACAATGGGGTGGCGATCCGTCAATTCCCAGGCGATGAACAGCGCGAAGCCGATAAGCGCGGTGACACCCAGGCCGGTGATGAAGGACGATCCGAACCAGTCGAGTTCATTGCCCTTGTCGAGCATGATCTGAAGGGACCCGACCCAGATGACGATCAGCCCCAGCCCGACCCAGTCGATCGGGACCTGGACCCGCCGCGTTTCGCGCCCGGCAAGCTGGCCCCAGGTCAGCGCGGCGGCGGTCAGGCCGAAGGGCACATTGATGAAGAAGATCCACGACCAGCCCGCGTTGTCGCACAGCCAGCCGCCGAGGATCGGCCCGATCGCCGGGGCCGCCGTGATCGTCATGGCCCAGATCGCCATGCCGATCGCGCGGCGTTCCGGCGGATAGCTGGCCAGCAGCAGCGCCTGCGACAACGGCACCATGAGACCCGAGACCGCGCCCTGCATCACCCGCGCAAAGACCAGCAGGCCGAAACTGTGGGCAAAACCACACAACAACGAGGTGGTCGAAAATAAAATCAGCGCCACGGTGAAGACCCGCACCTGGCCGAACCGTTGCGACAGAAAGCCGGCCAGCAGCACCGAGATCGCATTCGCCACCGCATAGCTGGTGATGACCCAGGTGCCCTGGCCCGCGCTCACGCCCAGGTCGCCGGCGATGGTCGGCACCGCGACATTGGCGATGGTGAGGTCGAGCACCTCCATGAAGTTGCCCATCGCCAGGGCGAAGGTGACCAGCACCAGGGACCAGCCGTGCAGCGGTGGCGGCTCCCCCGCCTGGGGCAGCCCGCGCACAAGACCGCGCGGCCCGGATCCGGTCGCCACCATGCTCAGGGCCTGGTTTTATCCGCTGGTGCGACGGGGGCCTGGAGGTTGGCGGCGATGATCTGCTGGATCCGCGCCTCAGTGGCCGCCAGGGACGGATCAGCAAGGATGCTGCGCGCGGGCGCGGTGGCCACCGCGACCGGAGTGGCATCGAGGCGCACTCGCGCCGACATCGACAGGCCAATGCGCAGCGGATGCGCGGCAAGGTCCTCCGGATCGAGGCGGATCCGCACCGGCAGGCGTTGCACCACCTTGATCCAGTTGCCGCTCGCATTCTGCGGCGGCAGCAGGGCGAAGGCCGCCCCGGTGCCCGCGCCCAGACCGACCACCTGGCCGCGGTAGGTCACTCCGCTGCCGTAGACGTCAGCGGTCAACGTGACCGGCAGTCCCGGGTGCAGGCTTGCGAGCTGGCCTTCCTTGAAGTTGGCATCGACCCACAGGCGATCGAGGGCGACCACCGCGAGCAGCGGCGAGCCCGGCTGCACCCGCACACCGGGCTGTACCAGCCGCTTGACGACCTGGCCGGCGATGGGCGAGCGGATCACCGTGCGCGACTCGTCGAGCGCGGCTTGGCGCAGCCGGGCCACCGCGGCGAGCACCAGCGGATGCGAAGGGATTTCGACCCCGTCGACGGCTGAACGCGCGACCAACAGACCTTCGCGCACCGACGCCAGGTCCGCCTTGGCGGCGGCGACGGCGGAACGCGCGTGGGCGAGTTCCTCCTCCGACACCAGCCCGGGCACGGTGGCATGTTCGCGGCGCACGACGTCGGCCTCGGTCCGACGCAACGCGGCCGACTTCATGGTCACGGCGAACTCCTGCCGCGCGACCTCGGCGAACTGCTGCCTGACCTGGCGCACCGCCAGGGCGAGGTCGGCCTCGGCGCGCGCCACCGCGATGCGTGCCTCCACCGGATCCAGGCGGACTAGCACCTGCCCCGCCTGCACGCGGTCGGTCTCATCGACCAGGATCTCGGCCACCTGGCCGGCGACCTGCGCCCCGACCTGGACGAGATCGCCACCGACGTAGGCGTTCTCCGTGCTTTCAACGAACCGGCCGAGGAACAGCCAATGCGCGGCCACCGCTGCCGCCGCCAGCACCACCACGCCGGCGATGATCACCAGGGCCGGGGTGCGCCGCCGGTCTCGTCGGGATGGGACCGCCGTGGTGGTGGGGGCCGGGCCACCGGCCGGCGACTTCGCATCGGGATCCGCCATGAGGCCTTTCGCTGCGCGTCTTCGTCAAACGTTCGTTTACTGGGCTGGGCGCTGCCTTGTCCCGATCCGCATCCGGCAGTCAACGAGCGTGGAATCGGCCGATCAGTTGCCGCCCGTACGTAGTCCCCAACGCCGTACGATTTCAGTAGAACTGCGACTTTCGCACCTTGCCGTCGGCGCCGATGATCGGGACGCGTTTGGGCACGCCGTCGTCCAGGCCCGGCATGGACTTCTTGCGCTGGCCGACGCCGAGTTTGGTGAAGATCTGGTCGATGGCGACCGGGCCGAGCATGTAGTTCTCCATCAGATAGTGCCGGATGTATTCCGGTTCCATCTTCTGGGCCACGAACGAGCGGACCAGGCGTTCGATGTCCTTGGTCAGCGCCATCGTCAGTCCGTCAGTGTTTGGCCGTGGCGACGGCGGCGGCGAGGTCGCGGTGGATGGTGAACACCTGCTCCAGGCCGAGAATCGCGAAGACCTCGCCCACATTTGGACTCGGGGTGGCCAATTGCAGGTTGCCGCCCGCCGTCTTCCATTTCTGGGCGCTGGCGATGAAGCAGCCGACTCCGGCGCTGGCGATGTAGGTCAGCTTCGACAATTCAAGGACGATGCGCAGGTGCTTCGCCTGCAGCAGGTCCGTCAACCGGCGCTCCAGCTCGACAAACGTGTTGCCGTCCAAGAAGCCAGCGAGGTGCAGGATCTGGACGTTGGCGTCCGTCGACGTGGTGATGGTGAGACCGGATTTCATGGGCGGCTCAAGGTGAGAAGCTGGGGAAGATCGGCACTGGCGGGATGCTCAGGGTGGATGCCGCGACGGCAAGGACGATCTGCAATGAAATCGCCGTGAACGCTGATACTCGGTCGCAATAAGCCGTCGGCTGGGCCGATTGGCCGCTTGGCGGTTCCGGGTCCACGCCCCCACGGGTTGCCCCTGCGCTGCTGCATGGGTACATGATACCCCACGGAGACCGGAATGGCCAAGCCCCCTTCGATCGAAGACCACTTCGCCCAGATCGAGGCCGCCGTCGAGGCGCTCGAGTCGGGCGATCTGCCCCTCGAAGAAGCCCTCGCCCGCTACGAGGCCGGTCTGAAGTCCCTGCGCCTGGCCAAGACCCAGCTCGACCGCTACACGGCCCGGCTGGAGGAACTGCGCGCTGAACCGCCGGCAGCCGGCGCTTGATCCGTCCACGATCGTGATCCGTGCGTGCGTGCGGCATGCGTTGCCCACCGCGCAACGGGCGTAGGGTGCCGGCATGCGTCTGAATGCCTTCCTGCCGATCGCCGTCTGCTTGGCCAGCATCCCCGCCGGTAGCGCCGCCGTGGTCACCACGCTCGATGGCGATTCGCTGAAGGTCGAGGCTGTCGCCTTCGTCGCGAACGCGGTCCAGGTGCCCGGGCGGACGCCGATCGCGCTCGACGATGTCGATGCGATCGAACTCGAACGCGCCGATGGCGCTGAGGCCCGACTCAACTCGACCGGAGTGCTGCTTGCTGACGGCGGCTGGCTGCCGGCGCGGACGGTCGCCGCCGGCAAGGACGATCACCTCGCCGTCGACCTGGGCGGCGGCAAGGATGGGAAGAACCTCGTCGAACTGCCGCTCCTCGCCGTGACCGGCTGGGGTCGGCAGGATCTTCCTGTGCGCGAGCGTGATCTGGTGCTGGTGAACGGACAGCAGGCCGGCGGCCGGGTGCAGGGCATCGCCGGCGGCAAACTGATGTTCGCGGCCGAGGGCAGTGATCAGGCCGTCGCCCTGGATTTCGACAAGATCGGCGCGGTGCGGTTGAAGCCTGGGCCGCAGCGGGCGCAACGCGGCGCGACGCTGCTCGCCGCCCTGGACCAGCAGCGTCAACCGGTGCGCCTGCTCGCCGGGCCGCGCGTCGCGCTAGCCGCCGCGCCTGCGGTCGAACTCGGCGGCTGGGACGCACCGTTCCTGGCTGGCGCGCGCCTGCGCGTCGAAGGCCCGCGCCGGCACTGGCTGTCCGACCTCAAACCCTCCACGGTCGAGGAAAAAGGCATGTTCGGCGTCACCTGGCCGTGGAAGCGCGACAGCGATCTTGACGGCGAACCGCTCCGCCTGGGCGGCGTGCGCTACGTGCGCGGCCTGACCGTGCACAGCCAGGCGCGGTTGACCTGGAAGCTCGCCGGGGCCTACCGCCGCCTGCACACTCTGGTCGGCATCAGTGACACCGTCGCGCCGGAAGGAGACCTCGCCGTCGCCCTGGTCGCCGATGGCAAGACCCTGTGGTCGCGCGATCGCGTACGCGGCGGCGAGGCGCCGGTCGCGGTCGACCTGGATCTCACCGGCGCGCAGGTGCTCGAACTCAAGGTCGACTACGGCCAGCGCTACGACATCGGGGACCACTGCGTGCTCGCGGACGCCTTCCTGGTGAAGGCGAAATGATCCTGGAAATCGCCTTCATCTGAACCATGCACTCTCGATTTACTTGCCAGCCGGCAGCGCCACCGAGTTCTTGCTGATGGTTCCGTCGGCGGCCTCCAGGGCGATCCACACCTTTGCCTCGGCGGGAATCGGATCGGGCACGTCGACGCCGACGCAGTACGCGCCTGGCGCTTCGGGTTCGGCCTTCACCTTGGTCGAGCCACGGGCGTCGGCCTTGCCGACCCATAACCGGACGGCCTTCGGCGCTGGGGTTGCCGGCGTCAGGGTCAGATCGACGTCCAGTTTCTTTCCTGCCACGTGAGGTTTGGGGATGGTCACCGCGACCTTCCAGGCGCCGATGTCGACGGTCGGCGGAACAACGGCGTTGGCGGTGGCCGGGGCAGCGCCGCCGGCGGGTTCGGCCCCGGACACGGATCCGCTAGCGGTCGCCAGCAGCAGGCACAAGGCGGGAATGATCGGGATAATCGGGATAATGGGATGGGACATGGATTTCCTCCGGGTTGGTGCAGTTGCTCAGGGCATCTGCGGGTGGGTAGGGTTGGAGTTGGGGATGGGAGTGATCGGCCTCAGGTCGGCGTGGTGGTGGCCGGGGTGCCATCCGGTGGCGTGTCGTCGCTGGCCACGGCTGGCCGGCGCCGACCGAACCACCAGGTGAAGGCGGCCGGAACCACGTACAGGTTGAGCAGGGTGCTGCTCGCCAGGCCGCCCAGGACCACCACCGCGAGCGGGGCAAGGATCTCGCTACCCGGCTTGCCGGCGGTCAGGGCCAGCGGCACCAGGCCGATCGCGGCGGTGAGCGCGGTCATGAGGATCGCCACCAGGCGGTCGAGCGAGCCGGCCTGCACCGCCGTGGCCACGGATTCCCCGGCCTGGATGCGGGCCTGCCAGCGATGCACCAGCAGGATGCCGTTGCGGACCGCGATGCCGAACAGGGTCACGAAGCCGACCAGACTGGCGATCGATACCACCGGGGCGATGTAGGCTCCGCCGAGCCCGACCAGGGCGAGGGCGTTGCCCAGCGGATTGGCGGATTCGGCGATGAAGATCGCCAAGATCCCGCCGATCAGCGACAGGGGCAGGTTGATCAGCACCAGGGCCGCTGAACCGGGCGAACCCAGGGCCGCGGCCAACAGCAGGAAGATCACCACCACGACTCCGGCCCCCATCACCAGGATGGTCCGGCTGGCTTCCTGCTGGGCTTCGAACTGGCCACCGTAGCGAACCACGACGCCAGCGTTGGCGGCGATGGGATCGACGACCTTCTGCACCGCCGCGACCAAGTGGCCGAGGTTGGCGCCTTCCGCGACGTTGCAGGACACCGTGACTTTGCGTGCGGCGCCTTCGCGGCTGATGCGGTTGGCGGCCTTTTCCACGCCCATATCCGCGACCTCGTAAAGGCGAACTTGCGCTCCTGATGGTCCGACCAGGACGAGGTCCCGCACCTGCTCGATGCGTTCGCGTTCGTCCGGATGCAGGCGCACGGTCAAGGCCAGGCGACGCGAGCCCTGGTTGACCATCGCCACCTCGACGCCGTCCAGGGCCTGTTGCACCTGCTCCGCCGCTGCGGCCGGAGTCAGGCCGACCCGGGCGAGATCCTCGCGCCGGTAGCGGATCGGCAGGGTGGAGACCAGCACCTCGCGGTTGCCGGCGACATCACGGGCGCCGGGCAGTTGCTTGAGCGCACCTTCGATGGTGCGGGCCGCAGCGCGGAGTTTTTCCAGGTCGTCCCCGACCAGGTCGATGGCGATGGCGGCCGGGGTGCCGGAAAGCAGGGCGGACAGACGGTGCTCGATCGGCTGACCGATGATCGCGGTGACGCCGGGCGTGTCGGCGAGCACGTGGTCGATGGAGGAGCGGACGACGTCCGGATCGTGGCCGCGCGTCACCGTCACTTCGATCTCGGAATTTGACGGCGGTTCGGCGTGCTCGTCGCGCTCGGCGCGGCCGGTGCGACGCACCACCGTGGTCAGGCCGTCGACGGTCGCCAGGCGGCGTTCGATCCCGCCAGCCAGCCGTTCGCTTTCCGCCAGCGACGTGCCGGGCGGGGCCATGACGAAGACGGTGTAGGTGCCCTCGCGGAAACTCGGCAGAAAGCTGGTGCCGAAGCTGGCCGCCAGCCACAGGCTGAGGGCGGTCATGAGCACCGCCGCCAGGACCACGCCGCGTTTCCAGCGCAAAGCCCAGGCGAGGGACGGGGTGTAGAGGAATTTCAGCCAGCGCACCAGGAAACCCTCGCGTTCGTGCTTGGGCGAGAGGTGCGACAGGAGCAGACGGCAGAGCGCCGGGGTGACGGTCAGCGCGACCAGCAGCGAGGCCAGGGTCGAGATGATGTAGCTGACGCCCAGGGGCCGGAAGAAGCGTCCTTCCATGCCGGCGAGGAAGAGCAGCGGCACGAAGACCAGGACGATGATGATGGTGGCGAAGACCATAGGCCCGCTGATCTCGCGGCTGGCGTCGAAGATCACCGTGAAGGGTGGTCGCTGCTGATCCGGCGGCAGATGATGGTTCTCGCCCAACCGGCGGAAGGCGTTCTCGACGTAGATGATCGCGTCGTCGACCAGACCGCCGATCGCCACCGCCAAGCCGCCCAAAGTCATCACGTTCACGGTCAGGCCCAACGCCCACAGGGCGATGAAGGCGAGTCCCAGCGACAGGGGCAGGGCGGTCAGGGTGATGAGTGTCGTGCGGACATTGAGCAAAAACAGGATCAGCACGATGGCGATGATGATCGCGGCATCGCGCAGCACGGTGAGCAGGCTGTCCACCGCCAGACCGATGAAGTCCGCTTGGCGGAAGACATGGCTGTTGATGCGCATGCCAGCCGGCACCGTGGGTGCGGCCTGTTCCAGGGCGCGGTCGAGCGCTGCGGTCAGACTCAGGGTGTTGGTGCCCGGCGCTTTCTGGACGGAAAGTATGGCGGCGACCTTGCCGCGCTCGCTCGCGCTGCCGCGACTTGGCGTGGCCGCGAGTTTGACCTCGGCGACGTCGCCGATGGTCACCGGCACGCCGTCGTGCCAGGTCACGACGGTGCGGCGGATGTCTTCTTCGGACGCGACCTGGGCGGATTGCCGAACCGGGATCTCCTCGCCGCGCACATCGGGCAGGAAGCCAGCGCTCAGGGTCGAATGCGCCTGCCGGGCCGCAGCGATGACCTGCGCCAGGGTCAGGCGGTACAGGCGCAGGCGGTCCTGGCGGCACTCGATCTGGTATTCCGGCAGGCGTCCGCCGATCGCCACCACCTGGCTGACTCCGGGCACGGACAACAGGCGCGGACGCAGGGTGAATTCGGCGAACGAACGCAGCGCCAGCGGACTGACCGAGGCATCGGTACCAGTGACCGACAGCAGCATGATCTCGCCGGTGATCGAGGAGAGCGGCGAGATCTCGGCATCGACTCCGGGCGGCAGGATCTCGCGCGCGGAGGCCAGGCGTTCGGAGACCTGCTGGCGCGCCCGGGTCAGGTCTTCACCCCAGCCGAATTCGGCGCGGACGATGGACAGACCGAGGGCCGACGACGAACGCAGTTTGCGCAGGCCGGGCAGGCCGTTGATGGCGTTTTCGATCGGCACCGTCACCTGGGCCTCGACCTCGTCGGCCGACAAGCCGCCGGCCTCGCTGAGCACGACCACGGTCGGCGCGTTCAATTCCGGGAAGACGTCCACCGGCAGGCGGTTGAGCGCAAAGCCGGCTGCCACCAGCAGCAATCCGGCGCAGACCAGGACCGTAGTCCGATGCCGCAAGGACAGGTGGATCAGGCCATTGAGCACGTCAGTGCCCTCCGCAACTGGCGTGCGGATCCGGCTTGGCGGCGCCGGCGACCGGGGCCTGGACGCTGAGCTTCAGCGGATGCACCCCGCCCAGCACGACCTCGTCGCCTTCTTTCAGCCCGCTGTTCACCACCACCCAGCGCCCATCGCTGACGCCCAGATCAGCCTCGACCCGCTGCACCGCGTCCGGGGTCTTGGGATCCCGGCGGAAGAACACGCTGACCAGGCCGTCCGGCACGGTCGCAGCAAGGGGTATCGCCAGTTCCTCCTCGGCCGAGCCGCGCACCGCGATCTCGAGCAGGGCGGTGACGCCGGGCCGGACCCACGCCGGCAGGCCCGACCCGGCGGTGGGATGGGCGATGACTTCGACCGACCGATCGATCGCATCGGCCACCGGCCCCAGCACCACGGTGGCGGGGATGGAACTGCGATCTGCTGGATCGTAGGCGACGATGCGCGCCGGCAGGCCGTCTTTCAGGCGCGGCAGATCGGCTTGCAGACCGGCGGCATGCAGCCGGACGCTGGTCGGATCGGTAACGGTCAGGACCGGCGCGTGGGTCTCGATCCAGGCGTTGGCCCCGGCGACCTCGCCCTCGACCACGCCCGGTGCCGTGGCTCGCACCTCGGGCGCTTCGATGGTGGACCAGCGCGGACGCAGCTTGTCGTCCAGCACCAGCAATTCCGCCGGGCTGAACCCGGTGATAGCCGACGCTTCGGCCAGCATCTGGCGGAAGCGTACCGCAGCCATGCCGGTCTCAGGCGTCCCGTCTGGGCCGATGGCGTCACGGCGCAAGCGGGCTACGCGCGCAACCGCGTCGACCGACTGCAACGACAGATCGGCAATGCGAACCGCAGCTTCGCTGCGCTCGGCCGCCTTGCCGCCGACCTCGCGATCCAGGCGTTCCAGGGTGGTGAGGCGTTCCTTCCAGGTCGCCAGCGCCCGCGCGGTGGCGGCGGCCTGCTCGTCGCCGGCGGCCAGGCGCTGCGCGGCCAGCGCGGAGGTGCCGCAGCCAACGGCGCAACCGTCCGAACAGCCCTCCGCCAGATTCAGCCGCAGTTGATGCCAACGCGGCGACATGATGCGGAAGAGCACCTCGCCCGGCTTCACCTGTTGATAGGGTTTCACCAGCACTTCCACCCGGCCTTCCAGGGGCGCCTGATAAATGCGGCGCGCCCCGGGGGCGGCACCGAACCGGCCAGGTAGGCGCAGGACGCCCTGCACCACCCGGTATTCGGCCTTGGCGAAGGAGATACCGAGGTTCTCGCGGGCGATGGCCGAGAGTTCGACGCGGCCAAATACCGGGACGGTCGGCATCGAAGCGGCGCCATCGTGGGCGTGGGGATCGGCCGTTGCCACGGCGCCGTGCTGGTCGGACTTACCTCCGCAGCCGGCCAGGATGGCGACAAAAGCGGGAACGATGAGAAGGCGCATGGACATGGGGGACCTCGATCCGATCAGGTGGGAATCAGGGAGAGGAAAGTGGGCAATCAGCGCTGGGCGGGCTCGGGAACGGCAGGACTGGAAACGGCAGGACTGGAAAAAGCCGCGCCCAGTGACGGATCGCCGACGGCCATCCCCAGGTCGACCACGGCCAGCGCGCTACGGCGGCGCGCGTCCCGGAGGTCGCCGCGCACCGCGTTCATCGCCCGCCGCGCTTCCATCAGGTCGAACAGGCTGGCCGCGCCGACCTGGAATGACGCCTGCCGCAGGCGGATCATCTCTTCGGCCACGGGCAGGGCTTCCTTGGCCAGGGCGGTGGCTTCACGCTGCGCCGTCTGGGCCGCGCCGAGCGCTTCGGCCAGGTCGCGGTTGCGGCGCAGGCGTTCGTTGCGGGCCGCCGCCTGGGCTTTGGCCCGCCCTGCCTCGGCGGCTGCGATCGCGGCCTCGTTGCGATTCCACAGCGGGATCTCAAATCCGAGCGTCACGCCGAAGGTGTCTTTTTCATCTTCCCGGTTGGCGAAGACACCGACCGTCAGGTCGGGCACCCGGGATTGGCGTTCGGCGTCCACCGAAGCCACTGCGGCCCCCACGGCTTCGGCCAGGGCCCGCAACTGTGGATGATGCTCGGCGGCCAGGGCCAACCGGTCGGCGTCGAGCGGAACCTCGGTGCCAAGCGCATCGGCGATGACCAGGCGGTCGGGCAGGGAAGGATCGCACCAGAGGCGCAGGATCGCCAGGTAAGTAGCCGCTTCCCTACGACGGGTGTCGCGTTGCAGGGCCGCGGTCGTCGCCTCCAGACGGGCGCGGGCGACGGTGGCCCGGTCGGCCTCACCCGCAGCGAACCGTTTCTGGGTCATCGCCGCCAGTTCGGAGGCGATCCGGGATTCTTCTTCGGCCTGCACTGCGGCTTCGGTGGCTGCGGCGTAGGCGATCGCGGCGCGTCGGACCTCCGCCTGCAATTCAAGCAGCGCCACCTGCGCTTCGGCCTCAGCCAGGTTTTGGTGCGCGCTGGCGGCTGTGATCCGGGCGTTGCGGGCCCCCCACCAGGTCAGGCGTTGGCGCAGGCTGCCACCATAGGGCGTGTCGCGTTCGACGCCTTCCACGTGCGGTCTGGTGCGCCCGACCGACACCTCCAGTTCGGGGTTGCTCCAGACCCCGGCCTGGCGCACCTGAGCAGCGGCGGCGGCGCGGGATGCCTGGATGGCATCCTTGGTCGGATGATGGGCCTGGGCTGCCGCGACCAGCCGGGCGATGGTGACCGCGCCCGACCAGTCCTCTTGGGCCGTTCTTGCTGGAGGCACCGTTGCAGGCTGCGCCGGTGCGATCGCAGCGGCGCTGGGTGGTTGGGGCGACGGCGATTGCGGGCCACGGGCCGATGCGTCATAGCATCCGGTCAAGGCGGCCAGGGTCGCTACGGTCGCAATAATGGCAGTGGTTCCAGCGTGGCGCTGGAATGGAGGCGCAAACAGACAAGGCATGTTGATCCCTGGACTGAGGTGGCTGATGCCGTGGTGAAACGGCGGGTCAGGCGCACGCCTGGGGCGTGCACCTGCGGATCAGTTCAACCTGGCAGGCGGGAGATCGGGCGGATGGTTCGGGCTGTCGGGAACGCTGGTGTCAGGGTCGTTGCTTGGCGACCTGTGTTCAGCCACCACGGCAGGAATCCACAGCGGTTGCGTGAACCCGAGCAACGGTGGCGGGCACTGGCACTGGCCGCAATCATCCGGGGCATGCGGGCTGGAGGGCTCGCCTGCGTCGGTCGTCGCGTCAGTAGTTGTGCCAGTTGCTGCGTCGGATCCGGCATTTGCCGTCGCCTCGCACGCCGTCTCGCAGCCATGTCCGGGCGGATGGCCGTGCAAGCGCAGCGCCGACAACAGCACCGCCAGGACGGCCACGGCCACGACGGCCCCGCGAAGAGCAGGCAGCAGGATGGCGGTGATCGGAGGCATGGTGGGGTGGCGAGACAGGTGATCAGGACGCGGCAGGGCGTCAATCCTTACCACCTAGTTCTGGCGAATCCGTGAGCCGGTCAGAAATCCTGTCCGTCGGCCCGGCAGAAAACCTGGCATGGCGACCACGGTTACGGTCTGCCGGGGATGCTAGCGTGCCTGGGCAGCCACCAGCGTGCCGCTCAGTGCTTGTGCCCGTCCCCTTCGTGGTGGCCGTCGTCCGATTTTACGGAGCTGCCCTTGGGCAGAGCCAGGGAGGTCTTCAGGACCGATTCGTTGGCGGATTCGATCGACAGCCACAGCATGCTGTCGGCCGGAATCGGATTGGGGATCTCGACGTGGGCGGCGTATTCCCCCTTGGCGTTCTTTTCCGCCTCGGCTCGGGCCTTGACGGAACCGCGGCCGGTTTCCAGTCCGACCCAGAGACGAATTGCCGTGGGAGCAGGAAGGTCGGGTTTCAGATGCAGTTCGACAGGCCAGGACTTGCCCGGGGCGACGGTGCCTGAGCCAGAGACGAGCAGGCGCTGCTCGCCGGCCTTGACCTCGCCCAGGGCGACGGCTTTGCCGTGGTTGTGCTTGGTGTGATCGTGGCCGGCGTGGTCGTCGGCAGCGGTCAGCGGCGCGCTCAGGGCGATGCAGGCGAACACGGCGGCGGAGAGGGTTGCGGGGATGCGGATCATGGCGACTCCTTGCTGGAATCTGTGGATTCCGGGCTGGGTTGAGTGGGTTGAGTGGGTGGAGTGGGTGGAGTGGGTGGAGTGGGAAGGCTGGACGGGGTACGGTCGAAGACCCAGGCATACGCGGCGGGCACGACGACCAGGTTGAGCGCGGTCGAGCTGACCAGGCCGCCAAGCACGACGATGGCCAGCGGGGCGAGGATCTCGGCTCCGGCCTGGCCGGACATCAGGGCGAGCGGAATGAGGCCGATGGCGGCGCACAGCGCGGTCATCAGGATCGCCACCAGGCGTTCTTCGGATCCGTGCATGATCGCCTGCATCAGCGGCCGACCATCTTCCGCATGCGACTGGTACTGGTTGATGAGCAGGATGCCGTTGCGCACCGCGATGCCAAACAGGGTGATGAAGCCGACCAGGCTGGCGATCGACAGCACCGGCGCGGTGTAGGCGCCGCCGAGGCCGAACAGGGCGAGGGTGTTTCCGAGGATCGACGGGGATTCGGCGAGGTAGACCGCGCCGATGCCGCCGATGAGCGACAGCGGCAGGTTGAGCAGCACCAGCCCGGCCGCCTTGGCCGACGACAACGCTGCCGCCAAGAGCAGGAAGACGACCCCGACCACGGCGAGGCCCATCAGGCCGATGGTCCGACTGGCCTCCTGCTGCGCCTCGAACTGGCCGCCGTAGTGGACGGTGAGTCCCGCCTTGGCGACGATGGGATCGACGACCCGGCGGATGCCGACGACGAGATCGCCCAGGTTCTGGCCGGTGGCGACGTTGCAGCTCACCACCGCCTTGCGGCGGGCGCCTTCGCGCGCGATCAGGTTCGAGGCCTTTTCCAGGCCGATCTCGGCGACTTCGCGCAGGCGCACCTGCGGCCCATGCGGACTTTTGAGCACCAGTTCGCCGACCTGCTGCTCGGTCTGGCGCTCGTCCGGATGCAGGCGCACGGTCAGGTCGTAGCGGCGGATGTCCTGGTTGACGGTCGCTACGCGCACCCCGGCCAGGGCCTGCTCGACCTGTTCCGCAGCGTCGGCGGGGGTGAGGCCGGCGCGGGCGAGATCCTCATGGCGGTAGCGCACCGGCAGGGTCTCGACCAGGATCTCGCGGTTGGCGACCACGTCGCGGGCGCCGGGCACGCTCTTCAGTCCGGCTTCGATCTCCTGCACCACGGCGCGCAGCCGGTCGAGATCCTCGCCGAAGACCGTGATCGACACCGCCGCCGGCGTGCCGGACAGGATGTGCGACATGCGGTGCTCGATCGGCTGGCCGACCGTGCTCACCACCCCAGGCATCTGGGCCAGGACGCGGTCGAGCTCGACCTGCACCCGGTCCTGCATGCGCGGTTCCACCGTGACGTTCATCTCGCTGGTCGACGGCGGTTCGGCGTGCTGGTCGCGCTCGGCCCGGCCGGTGCGGCGGGCGACATCGCGCACGCCCGGGATGGCGGCAATGCGTTCTTCGACTCCGCGCACCAGGCGGTCGCTCTCGATGAGCGAGGTGCCGGGCGGGGTCATGATCATCACCGTGAAGGTGCCTTCCTTGAAGCTGGGCAGGAAGCTGGAGCCGAAGGTGGTCGCCAGGGCCAGGGCGGCGACGGCCAGGGCGGCGGAGCCCAGGACGACGCTCTTCCGCCAGCGCAGGCACCACGCCAGGGTGGGCCGGTAGGCGTCCTTCAGCCAGCGCACCAGGAAGCTGTCGCGCTCATCGCCCGTGTGCTTGAGCCCGGTCAGCAGCATCCGGCACAGGGCCGGGGTGACGGTGACCGCGACCACCAGGCTGGCGAGAGTCGAGACGATGTAGCTGATCCCCAGCGGCCGGAAGAATCGCCCTTCCATGCCGCCCAGGAAGAGCAGCGGAACGAAGACCAGGACGATGATGATGGTGGCGAAGACCATCGGGCCGGCGATCTCGTGGCTGGAGCGTTCGACCACGGTGGCTTCGTCGCGGTGCTGGCCGTCCGGTCCGTTCGTCCCTTCCGACCTTTCCTTCCTTTCTGGCCCCGCCGGCAAAAGCCGGTTCTCACGCAGGCGGCGGAAGGTGTTCTCGACGTAGATGATCGCGTCGTCGACCAGCCCGCCGAGCGCCACCGCCAGCCCGCCCAGGGTCATGACGTTGAGCGAGAACCCACAGCCGGCGAGGACGATGAATGCCGCTCCCAGAGACAACGGCAGCGCGGCCAGGGTGATGACCGTGGTGCGGACGTTGAGCAGGAAGAGCATCAGCACGATGGCGACGATGATCGCCGCCTCCTTCAGGGCGGTGACCAGGTTATCGACCGCGACCTGGATGAACTCGGCCTGGCGGAAGACGTGGTTGTTGACGGTCATGCCGCTGGGCACGGCCAGGCCGGCGACGGCGCGGTCGATCGCCGTGGTCAGGGTCAGGGTGTTGCTGCCCGGGGCCTTCTGCACCGAGATGATGACCGCCGAGCGGCCGCGTTCACTCGCCGTTCCGCGCGCCGGCGCCGGGGCCAGGGCGACCTCGGCGACCTGGCCGATCGTCACCGGCACGCCATCGTGGTAGGTGACGACGGTGCGCTGGATGTCCTCGGCCCGGGTCACCTGCGCGCTCTGGCGGATCGGGATCTCCTTGCCTTCGCGGTTGGGCAGGAAGCCGGCGCTCGCGGTCGAGTGCGCCTTTCGGGCGGCCGCGACCACGTCGGCGACGGTCAGGCCGTACAGGCGCAGCCGGTCGGGTCGGCACAAAACCTGGTATTCGGGAAGTTCGCCGCCGATCGCCACCACCTGGGCGATGCCGGGGATCCCGAGCAGCCGGTTGGTGAGATCGAATTCGGCATAGGAACGCAGCTCCTGCGGCGTGCGGCTGCCGTTCGGTGAGCTGACCGAGAGCAGCATGACCTCGCCGGTGATCGAGGTGATCGGCGCGATCTCGGCGTGGGCCCCCGGCGGCAGGCTGGCGGCGATCGCCGACAGCCGCTCCGCCACCTGCTGCCGCGCGCGCCAGATGTCCTCGCCCCAGTCGAACTCGGCCCAGACGATGGCCAGGCCCAGGGACGACGACGAGCGCAGCTTGCGCATGCCCGGCATGCCGTTGATGGCGGCTTCGATCGGCACGGTGATGTACTGCTCGACCTCGTCGGCGGCCAGGCCGCCGGCCTCGGTCATGACCACGACCGTCGGGGCGTTCAGCTCGGGGAAGACATCGACCGTCATGCGCGGAATCAGCCAGCCGGCCAGGGCCAGCAGGATCCCGGCGACGATGACCACGGCCTTGGCGTGGCGCAGCGAGAGGCTGATGAGCCAGGTGAACATGGCTCAGTGCTTGCCGGTGTGGAAGGTGCCGTCGGGATCGAAATGCCCGGCCTGGGCGCCGCCCGCCTGCTGCGCCAGCTTGAGCGGATAGATGCCGCCGAGCACCACCTGGTCGCCGGCCTTCAGCCCCGACTGCACCACCACCCAGCGGCCGTCGCTGGCGCCGAGATCGGCTTCCAGCTTCGCGACCTGATCCGGCTGCTTGGGGTCGCGGCGGAACAGGATGGTCTTCAGCCCATCGCGGATGGTCGCCGCGACCGGGATCGCCAGCTCCTCGTCGGCACTGCCGCTGATCACGACCTCCAGGTTGGCGGTCACCCCCGGCCGGACCCAGGCTGGCAGCGCGGCGCCAGCGGTCGGACGTGCGATGAGGTCGATCGAGCGGTCTTTGGGATCGGCGACCGGGCCGAGAACCACGGTGGTCGCGATGCTGTCGCCCAGCGCCGGGTCGGCGGGAACGATGCGGGCCGGCAGGCCGTCGCGCAGGCGCGGCAGATCCGCCTGCAGCCCCGCCGCGCGCAGCCGGACGCCGGTCGGATCCGTGATCGTCAGAATGGTGGCGTGTTCGGCCGCCCAGGTACCGCTGGGCAGGACCTCGCCTTCGACCACCCCGGCAAAGGCGGCGCGGATCTCCAGGGCGGACAGGGCGGCCCAGGCCGGCACGCCGTGGGCGGTGGTGGCGGTGAGCTCGGCCACGCTGCGACCGCTGAGTATCGACGCGCGATCAAGCAGGAGGTGCTGCTGCAGTCGGGCCAGGCCGCATTCGGGATGATCGTCGGCGCCCTGGGCCATCCGTCGCGCCGCGGCGGCATCGCGCTTGGCCTCGGCGAGGGAGATGCGCAGGTCGGAGAAGCGGCCGACCGCCTCGGCGCGCTCCGTCGCCCGCAGGCCGACGCTCTCGCCGAAGCGGTCGAGCACGGCGAGGCGATGCTTCCACAGGTCGAGCGCCTCGGTCACGGCGACGACCCGTTCCTTCGCTGCGGCCAGGCGCTCCTCGGCCGCATCCACCGTGGCCGTGGCGTCGACGAGTTCCTGCTGCAGGCGCTGCCAGTCGGCCGCGTGCAGCCGGTAGAGCACGGTTCCCGCCTCGACCCGCTGGTACGGCTTCACCTGCACCTCGATGCGCCCCGAGAGCGGAGCCAGGTAGGGCCGTCTGGCCGTCGTTTCCGACTCGAAGCGGCCGGGCATGCGCAGCACGCCCTTGACCACCCGGTATTCCGCCGTCGCCCAGGTGATGCCGAGGTTCTTCTGCACCAGGGCGGGCAGCGGGATGCCGGTCGTCGCCGGCCCATGGTCATGGCCGGCGTGGGGATCGGCGGCAGGGGCAACCGAGGGCGGAGTCCCAGGGCCGGAGCCACCGCAGCCCGCGAGCATGGCGCCAGCGCAGACGATGAGGAAGGGTCGATGGAACATGCGGCGTCCTTCGGAAGGAGGGCAGGCTACGGGTTTGGGTTTTCGCCAGCGACCGGGGAGCTTCTGGGGTCTGGCAGGCTTGGTGGAAAACCGGGATGCGGCCGGGCCTGGCACCCGGTGCCGGGTCCAGGCCGGCAGACCCAGACGATCCGGGTCGCGGCCGACCGCACCAGGCGCGCACGCGGATGGCGCGGTTCAGGCGGCGCGGACTGGTGGCGGTTCCGGCGGATGGCTCGGACTGTCGGGAATCCGGCAAGGGGCGCGGTTCCCACGGTTTTCCGCATCCCAGGCGAGCGCTGGACGGGGCACGCATTCCAGGATGGCCAGGAGCGGGGGCGGGCATTGGCACGAGCCGCCGTCATCCGGGGCATGCGGATCGGCCGGAGTGCCCGCGTCGCCGTCCGGGGCGAGCCCGGCATCGGGACAAGCCGGGGTGCTGACCGCAGCCAGATCCAGCCCCGCCGTCTGGAGCCCTGTGGTCTCGCAATCGTGGCCAGGCACATGGGCATGCAGGCGCAGCACCGACAACAGCACCGCCAGGACGGCCACGGCCACGACGGCCCCGCGTAGGGCGGGCAGCAGGATGGCGGTGACCGGGGGCATAGTGGGGTAGGCCGGGCAGGTGATCAGGACGCGGCAGGTCGTCAATCCTTACCACGGTGCCCGGCTGATCCGTCAGCCTGGTAGAAAGCCTGGCGCGTCCCCGGCTTCCCCGTTCCGGTCCTGACGCCAGGATCCGCCGCCCATGCGTTTGACCTTCCTCGGAACTTCCGCCGGCGCCCCCACGCGCACCCGCAACGTCACCTCGCACGCGTTGACCCTGGATGACGGGGCGATCTGGCTGCTCGACTGCGCCGAGGCGACCCAGCATCGCTTCCTGCTCGCGGGGCTCAGACCCAAATCCGTCGAGCGCATCCTGATCACGCATCTGCACGGCGACCACTGCTACGGCCTGCCGGGCATGCTCGCGTGCCTGGGCATCCATCAGCGGCGCGAGCCGATCCAGATCAGCGGGCCGCGCGGCCTGCGCGAGATGGTGCTGACCACCCTGCGCCTGTCCGACATGCATCCGCCCTTCCGCATCGACTGGGCCGAATGTGAGACCGGCCGCGCCAGCGAACTTCCGCTGTTAGCCAGCGAAAACGCAGCGCAGGACGAACGCCGGCGCGGTCGCTGGACGGTGAGCGCGCATCCGCTGGTGCATCGCGTGCCGTGCTTCGGCTATTGCCTGGCCGAAGCACCGCGCCAGGGGCGCTTCAAGCCAGAAACCGCGCGCGCCCTGGGCATTCCCGAGGGACCGCTCTGGGGTCGTCTGCAGCGCGGCGAGTTCGTCCATGTCGCCGGCACCGAGTTCCGGCCGGAGCAGGTCAGCGAACCGCCCCGGCGCGGGCGCAAGCTGCTGCTCCTGGGCGACACCTGCGATGCCGATGCGATGCTGGAAGCCGGCCAAGGCGCCGACCTGGTCGTGCGCGAAGCGACCTACGACGACAGCCGCCTGGAAAAAGCCAGGAAGTGGCAGCATTCCACCGCGCGCATGTCGGGTGAGTTCGCGCATGCGCTACACGCGCGCGAACTCATCCTCACTCACTTGTCGGCGCGCTTCACCGGCGAAACCTCCAATGCCGATCCGGCGGAGGACGGCGAAGGGGGTCGGGTGATAGACCTCGATCAACTCAAGATCGAAGCGGAATCGGCCTGCCCCGGCACCCGGGTGCTGCTCGCCGACGACCTGTGGACCCACGAGATCCCGGCCAGCGACGAACCGGCGGGCTGATCCCGCCCGTTGCCGCTTCCGCCCGTTTCTGATTTTAGAGATCCTGATCCGTGCAGACGACTATCCGCGACCTGGGTAGGTGGTTTTTCACTGAAATTAAAGGAGGTTTGATCATAGCAGCATTTCCAGCTTCCGTTCAGACGCCCTGCCGTCGGTATCGACAATTGAGACTTTACTTCACCTTCAGTCGTCCCTACGGGACTGGCTACTTCCTTCCTACCCGTCCCGGGGTTGAAACCCCGGGCTAACCTCACAGCGTCCCTACGGGACGCTCTGGGGATTGGCCATTCGGCTCCAATGTCACGGAAACGATGATAAAACGCTTGCGCCTGGGACCGCCGGTTTGCAACCGGCCGTTGGCCACGCGGCGATCCGGCCAAGGCCGGAAAGATGGTGAATTGCTGGACAATTGTGGTCGGCCTTGGCCGGCTCGCCTGATCACCCCGTACGAATGGCCAATCCCCAGAGCGTCCCTACGGGACGCTCGTTTCCTTGAAATTAACTATATTTTCCAGTGTGTTCCCGTCCCGTAGGGACGATGTGAAGGTAGCCCGGGGTTTCAACCCCGGGCTTCACGACCATTCAGGATAACGAGTCCCGTAGGGACGGCTGAAGAGCTTCTTGGGGGCCATGGCCGAATCCTACGGATCAGGATCTCTGAATTTAGCCCGTCGCTGACTCTGGCCGTTGCCGCTTCCGCCCGTTGCCACCACCACCCGGACCGCATCCTCCCCGCCATGCTCACCCGCAGCTTCATCTTCGTCCGTGGACTCAGCGAGGATCAGGAACGCGCCCTGTGGGGACGCGGCATCCTCGACTGGGCGTTGGCCCGGGCCCACGTCGACGAGGTCGCGGCGGTGCTGGGCAATGCGCGGGCGCAGAAGCTGGTCGAACAGGTCGGCGAGGCCCAGGCGGCGCAGGAGCGCGGCGACCACGCCTGGTTCAAGACCAACTGGCCCGAGCGCGAGGTCTGGCGCCTGTGGGAAGGCTACTGTCGTTCCGACCAGGCCGCACTGGTCGACATCGAAACCACCGGCCTCACGCCCGGATTCGACCAGATCACCGTGATCGGCCTGGCGAATGCCGCCGGGGCGCGCGCCTTCGTCGCCGGCCGGCCGCAGGCACCCGACGAACCGCTCGACCGCTTCCGCGAGGCGATCAAGGGCCACCACCTGCTGGTCACCTTCAACGGCGTCAACTTCGACGTGCCCTTCATCGAAAAGCACTTCCGCGACGCCAACTTCCACTTCGACCAGCCGCATCTGGATCTGCTCGTCCTGGCGCGCGTGCTCGGCCTGTCGGGTGGACTCAAGGACATGGAAAAGCAGCTCGGCATCACCCGTGCTGACGACATCAAAGAGGTGCGCGGCAATCTTGCGGTGCAGCTCTGGAACCAATGGCGCGCCGGCGACCTGGCCGCGTACCAGCGCCTGGTCACCTACTGCAAGGCCGACTGCACCAACCTGACCCAGTTCGCCGGCATCTTGTACCGTCGCCGCTGGGAGCAGATCCACACCCCGCATGCGCGGGTGATCGACTTCGCCAAGATCAAAGGGCAGCAGTTGACGTTGTTTTAGGCGAGATGCTGCCCGGCGCTGCGCTGCAGGCTCTGGGATCCCTAGCGCAGGATGGCATGATCGGTTGCGCCACCCATTCGTATGGGCTATATACCCCGGTCATGAATTCCCGGCTCATCGCCATCTTCCTGTCCTTGGCCTTGGCTGGGTTTGCGGGCTTGTCCCCTAGCCCGGGATGACTGCTTGGACTTGATTGCGCAACGCCGAGGGCCGACGGCTGACCCGTGCCAGACTTCACGGGGGGTCTCGGTGACATCGCTGGCGCAACCTCGCGGAAGAGGTCCTCCGGCAGTGTGGCACCGGTTCTTGGACCGGCGGTTGGCGGCCAGCCTGGGCCAAGGAGCCCGGTGGCTGGCGGTGGTCATCCTGTTTTTCTGCGTCCTGGCTGGCGGCACCGCCCAGGCGGCCGATGACGCGTGGAACGTAAACGCGGCCGGCACCTGGATCACCACCGGCAACTGGCTGTCCGGCACCCAGGTCCCGGGTTCGACCAGCAGCGACAATAGCGATGTCGCCACCTTCAGTTTCCCACTTACCGCTGCTCGGACGGTCACCGTCGATGCCCGCCGTTACATCGGCGGTGTCAGTTTTGGGAACCCGTCGGCCTTCTACTACAGCCTCACGACGGGCACCCTGTACCTGAACCAGGGCGCTGTCATCCAGACGCTCGCCGGCAATGGTGACCACACCGATCGGATCCTCACGGCCGTGGTGATCGGCGGTGATGGCGGCTCTGCCAGCGTCACCGCCGGGGCCACCTCGGCGTCCAGCCTCTTGCTCTGCAGCGGCGCCATCCGGGGCGTCTCCACCGGTCCCCGCGTGACCACGCTCACGCTCAACGGCGCCAACCTCGGTCTCAATAAGATCGACGGGGTCGTGAGCGATGGCGTAGGCGGTGGCAAACTCGCCGTGGTCAAAGACGGTCCCGGCCTTTGGCAGTTGGAAGGGGACAACACGTTCAGCGGTGGGCTGACCATCAAGGCAGGCACCCTGCTAGCTCCGGATGCATCGGGTCCCACCTCGCTCGGGACCGGGTCGGTCATCCTGGGCAACACCAGCGGCACCGATCTGGCCACCTTGGACATCCGCCCCACTGAGACGATCAGCAATGCCATCGTCCTGGCCACCAACCCCACCGTCGGCACCCTGACCATCCAGAATGACGGAACCAACCGGAATGTCATTTTCACCGGCGGCATCACCGGCGCCAACAACCTGACCTTGCGGGAATGCAGCGGTGCTGGAGCCGGACTGAGCTTCACCACCGGCGCCCTCGCATTCACCGGCACCCTCACCCATACCGGCCCCGGCAGCGTGCCGACGACCATCGGCTCGACCATTGGCGCAAATGTCAGCATCAACCAGAACAGCGCGACCACGACCCTGGCCTTGTCCGGCAACAACACTGCCTATGTGGGCCCCACCATCCTCACCCTGGGCAATCTGCGTCTCGACCATGCCAATGCCCTGGGATCGTCTGGCGCAGTGACCTTCAGCGGCGGCACTCTGCAGTACGGCAGCGGGGTCGCCACCGATCTGTCCGGTCGCATTTCAGGCAGCGGCAGCGCCATCGCCATCGACACCAATGGCAACAACGTGACTTTTGCCAACGCCCTGGCCGGGTCCAACAGCGGTGGCCTGACCAAGACCGGCCTGGGGACTCTGCGCCTCAACGGGGCCAATGCCTACACCGGCGCCACCTCGGTTAGCGCCGGTGCCATCGGTGGTACCGGTTCGATCGGCAGCGCCGTCACCGTCAGCAGTACCGGCGGCTTCGATCTGCGCGATGGCGCGGTTGGCACCCTGGCCCTGGGCAGCACGTTGAGCATCACCGGCGCGGCCTCGGCCAACAACCCAATGGCGTTCACTTAGCCAAAGGTCGCCCATAGGGATGTTTGCACGCTCGCGGTTCGCTGCGTCCCGGACGCCTTTTTTCTGCATATCTTGCTAGATCTTCGATGTCATCTGCCATGGCCTTCATGAGGTCGTCGTGGTTGACGG
>CAMCMZ010000031.1 GCA_945876185.1 Candidatus Kuenenia stuttgartensis
GCTTATCCGACGAGCGAATGCCGCGATCATCTCCGTCATCCGATGGATGCTGAAGCAAAGACTGGGACGATGCTACCGGCGAAAGCCGCTGCATCCGTATGCAAGAACCCTGTAAAATTATTAGAAATTAAATCAATGCCATTGCCCCAGGTAGTCAACCACCAGGCCGCCCGGCTTGTCGCGGAAAACCCGGTTCACGCGGGCGATGGCCTGCATCAGGCCGTGCCCCTGCATGGGCTTGTCGGCGTACATGGTGTGCAGGCAGGGCGCGTCGAAGCCGGTCAGCCACATGTCGCGGACGATGACCAGGCGGAAAGTATCGCGGCTGTCCTTGAAGCGCTTGGCCAATGTCCGGCGCTTCTCCTTGTTGCGGATGTGGGGCTGCCAATCGGGGCCATCGTCGGCGCTGCCGGTCATCACTACTTTCGCCACGCAGGTGTTGCCCTTTTCGACCTCGGCGTCGTCGCCTGGGGCGCTGACCCAATCAGGCCGCAGGGCGATGATGGCCTGGTAGAGGTCGACGCAGATGCGCCGGCTCATGCACACCACCATGGCCTTGCCGTTCAGTGCCTCGAAGCGTTTTTCCAGGTGGCTGACCAGATCGGCGGCGATCAGGCGGATGCGCTTGGGGTCACCGACCAGGGCCTCGACGGCGGCCCATTTCGATTTCAGTTTCTCGCGGGCGGATTGTTCTTCGCCCTCGGTGATGTTCTCGAACTCCGCATCCAGGGTCGGCACGGCGGCGGCGTTCAGCGCCAACTTGGCGATGCGGCTTTCGTAATAGATCGGCTTGGTTGCCTCGTCGGCCACCGCCCGTTGGATGTCGTAGATGCTGATATAGTCGCCGAAAATCGCCCGAGTGTTGGCGTCTTTCGCGTCGATGGGCGTGCCGGTGAAGCCGATGAACGAGGCATTTGGCAGGGCATCGCGCAGGTTGCGGGCCAGGCCGTCGATCAGGTCGTACTGACTGCGGTGGGCTTCGTCGGCGATGACCACGATGTTCAGCCGGTTGCTGAGCATCGGCATTCGTTCGTCCTTCGCCGGCAGAAACTTCTGGATGGTGGTGAAGACCACCCCGCCGCTGGCGACGCGCAGCAGATCGCGCAGGTGTTCGCGATCGGTGGCCTGCACCGGCGTCTGACCCAGGATCGTTTGGCAGCGCTGGAACTGGCCGAACAACTGGTCGTCCAGGTCGTTGCGGTCGGTCAGCACCACCAGAGTCGGATTCTGCATCGCCGGATGGCGGACCACCCGCGAGGCATAGAACAGCATGGAAAAACTCTTGCCGCTGCCCTGGGTATGCCAGACCACGCCGACCCGCCGATCGCCGGGCTTGCCGTTGTGCATGCGCCCGGCCCAGGACTTACCGAATTCCTCACCCGCTCCGGCGGTCAGACCGCTGGCCCGCACGGTCTCGGCCACCGCCGCGTTCACCGCATGGAACTGGTGATACCCGGCGATGATCTTGTGCAGCGATCCATCCTCGGGGTCTTCTTCAAAGACGATGAAATCTTGGAGCAGATCAAGGAATCGCTGGCGCTCGAAGACGCCGCGCACCAGCACTTCCAATTGCAGGGCGGTCTTGGGGGCGTCGCCCTCCCCATCGATGGTGCGCCAGACCTTGAACCATTCCTGGTTGGCGGTCAGCGACCCGACGCGGGCCTGCACGCCATCCGAGATCACCAGCAGTTCATTGAACTGCATCAGGCCTGGGATCTCAGCCTTATAGGTCTGCAACTGCGCATGCGCCGTCCAGATCGTGGCGTCCTCGTCGGTCGCGTTCTTGAGTTCCACGACGGCCAAAGGCAAGCCGTTGACGAAAACCACGATGTCCGGCCGGCGGTGGTGTTGACCCTCGATCACCGCGAACTGGTTGAGCGCCAGCCAGTCGTTGGCGTCGGGGTCGGTGAAGTCCACCAACCGCACCTTGTCCCCAGCGATGGACCCATCCGGGCGGCGATATTCCACATCGACGCCATCGCGCAGCGCTTGATGAAAGGTGCGATTATTTCCGATCAGGGATGGCGTGTCCGGGCGCAGGATCCGGCGCAGGGCCTCGTCCTGGGACTCGGTGGGAATGCTGGGATTGAGACGCTGAATGGTTGCACGTAAACGCCCGACCAGCACCACGTCACCGAACGTCGCCCGCTCGCGCTTCGGCTCGCCGGGCGCCAGATCCGGACCATGGGCGATGCCGTAGCCAAGGCCCTGGAACCATTCCAGGGCCACCGACTCGACCTGTGATTCGTCAATGCCGCCCATAACAGATTCTCCATGGATGGGATACGAGGGCGAAATTTGCTACCAACCGCATCGGTGGCTGGTGTGAGAGGAGGCGTTCGTCTTGGGCCGGCAGGCCATTGCAGTCGAGGTGCGGTGGTGTCATGATTCAATCAGCTCAGCCACCAGGCGTGGCAGGAGTAACGGGGCCGTCCTCCCAAGGGGCGGCCCCAGCTTTTTGACGAGGCTTTGCTGCGGTCCAGGCCTTCTCCAGCTTTTGGCGCTGATGCTCGCGGTCGACCGCATACGCCGTCCAGGGCAGCACGTAGCCGCCCCGGTCTTCCAGTACCAGGACGTAGCTGAAATCCGCCACGGCGACGATGATGCGCTTGGCGCCCCTGCGGTCTTCGCACCAGCAGCGGACGCGGCCGGTACCCGCCAGCACGGCGGCCAATTCTTCGATCAGCGGACGCGGCCAGCCGATCCGCTCGCACCGGCGCAGGTCCGGCGTGCGATCCGTCTCGACCTTCCCCTCGCTGACCATGTGCCAGAAGGTCGCGCCGCGCCCATCGGGGTCGGGATAGCGCTTCAAGGCCACGCGCTTGCCGGGAAAGTGGGGCTTGGAGGCGACGAAATCACGGACGAAGATGCGATGCACCGCCTCCAGGTAGGCGGCCCAATCCCCGCCGTGCTGTTCCAGAGTCACCAGCGCCGGCAACCAGTCGGTCGATGGAGGGACGCCGGTCATTGGGCCTGCCACCGGAACAGGTTGAACTTGGTCTCGCGGACCAGGCTGGAAGCGGTCAGGCTCAAGCCCGTCCGCTGCCGGAGGCGCTCGATGACTGCCACCTTGCCGGCGTTGCCGGTGAGCCCTCGGTTGGCGTAGGACACAGCGCCGATCAGCAGGTCCGCCAACTGCAACTGTTCGACCTCGTGGCTGCGAACGGTCTGCACGCGCGTCACCGTCTCGCGGATATGATCGTATTGCGAGGCGCAGAGCACCTCGTGCAGCCTGGCCATCTTGGCTGCGCTGCGGGTGTCCTTGATGTCGAGGTAGATCCGGTTCTCCCAGCGCGGCCGCAACAGGAACTCGATCAGACGGAATTGCATCTTGTAGTAGAAGGTATCGTGGTCCTGGCCGAAGGCATCGTGGCGCAGCTTGGACTTGTCGGGAATGATGACCGCGCGGAAGGCCAGATCTTCCTGATCGAGGAAGTAATTCACCAAGGCCAGGTAGAAGGCCTGCCGTCCCGGCCCCACCTTGGTCCACTTCACCTCGAAGGCACCGGGCTGGTCGGGGCGCGTGCGAGAACGGGGAGCGAAGCGCGCCTTGATGGCGCGCAGGTCGGCCGCGATTGCGCCGGCGCGCTCTGCCGGGCAGGTGATCGCGCCCAGGACCATGACGGGGCAGAGGTCCTTTTCGAGGTGGCATGACTCGTCGCAATAGATATTGAGGATCGGACGCGAGGCGGGATCAAGCATGCTCAACCTCGCGGTTGGTGGCGCGGTTTGCGGCCTCCGGCGGACGAATTTCACCGCTCAGTAGCTTTGGCAGCAGGGTGTCGCGCAGGGTGGCGAGGGTGCGGGATTGGTGGAGGTTTGCGCAAATTTGGCCGAGAAACGGCTCGACGATTTTATCGAACGCTGCAGTGATTATCGGCGTGGGGAAATTGCAGTCGAGCGTCTTGAAGGTTTCCGTCGTGATGGTGTCGAAGACTGTGCCGTGCGTACGTTGTTGAAGTTGGGCTGTGGCTTCGCGGAGCGAGTAGTAAGTAAAGTAGTCGCCGTAGCCGGTGATGCCGCGTACTCCGTAGCAAGACTGATTCATAGCCATTGGAACGGCCGTGAGAGCGAGTTTTCCCACGGTGCCGCGCGCGCTGATGATCGTGGTCTTCACGGGAAAGACTTGGGCAGCGCTGTTGGCGATGCCAAGTTTGGTGACGTGTTTTTCGGTGTGAATCACCCATACATCGGTTTCGCTGGGTGCATCGCGCACGGAATACCACGGGATGTCACCATCCCAGTAGGCCGGCTCGGCAGTCTTCGGCGTACCACCGCTGAGAAGCTGAATCTTTTTGGAAAGTGGGCAGACTTCCCATCCGAGCGGAATTGGCCCGAGCGTTGATTCATAGAATGAGTCAGGGAAGAGGTCGGCGGTTGCTGAGTCGAGGCCGATGGGCTTGCGGCCGTCGAGTTTGGCGCGGACGGGGTCGAAATCGACGAACCAGCTTTGGAAGAGTGCTCGCGCCGTCGCCTCCAGCGTTGCGTTCATGCGCCGGTTCAATTCTATCTTGTCGTCCAGCGACTGAAGTATTACCGCGATGGCTTTTTGTACTGCGAGGGGTGGGATTCTGGCCTTGTGCGCGAGAATGCGGCCAGGCGAAGTGTGTTTAACCGTGGTGCCAGTCGCACTGGCCAGAACTTCGTTCCGATATTCTGCGGTACGGAGAAGGTAGAAGAGAAATCCTGGGTCTAGTTCAGCGCCCGGTTTAACGAGAACTTTTCCGAGTCGCTGGTTGTGTAGGAAACGTGAATCGCGAGGTTTCGGGACGATTGCGGGATAGCCCAACGTGTCGGCTTGTTGGCTGAGGTCTGTCATCGTCAATACGAGTTCGCCTTCTTTCAGCACGTAGTCCTCGGGGACTTCACCGTCGAAGTATTTGAACTTGTCGCCCTTGAAACCTCCGCCGATGGCAAAGTTTCCTGGCGTGAGCAGTATGTCACCAGGCGGTTCGTCGCGGATGTTTTCACCCGGAAACGCGAAGCCGTGCTTTACTTCCATCACTGTAGCGAGTGATATTTCTTCCCATTTACCCGCCATAACCGAGCCCCTTCAGGTTTGCAGCGATGGCCTGCTCCAGTTTCGCGGACTCGCCGAAACAAGCGTCTAGTTCTGCACTGAGGCGCAGCATCATCTCATCTAACAAAGCTTGGCACTTCATGAATCTACCTCCGGCAATTCCAACACATGCCGCCGCTCCAACTCCTCCTCGCTCGGCAGCACCAACCGATACTTCGACGCGAACAACTGCGGCCGTTCGCTGAGCGCCGAATTGCGGACGACGGTGTCGATTTTGTTGCCGGGAGAGGCGAGCCCTAGCTCGCCTTCGGATGAATCGTCAAGGCAAGGCGAGCTGGGGCTCGCCTCTCCCGGCGTGTTCCCCGGCGTGTTCCCCGGCGTGTTTTCCGGCGAGTTCATTGGCGATCTTAGTGACGCGGCGGATGACCAGGACCATTGGTGCGGTTCGGTGCAGCATCCGGCTTTGACTGGATTCCGGTGAATGTATTCAATAGCCTGCAGGTAATGGTTCTCGTCGCGGATGAATCGATCCCAGTAATCGCGCTGCCAGGCAATGGTCTTGGTGAAGGCCTTGATGCGTTTTCCTGTCCACGATTTCCATGATTGGACAACCGATCCCAGGGCATGACCTGGAATCATCGTGATGAGAACATGCACGTGATTGGGCATGACCACCCAGGCTCGCAGGTGGTAACGATCGCCATCAAAGCGGAGCCAGGTTTCGATGATGTCTTGGGCGATCTCAGGCGTGGTCAGACAACGACAACCGTGACCAGCATCCAAATAAGCTTCGATGCGACGGCGATAGCGTGGTTCGTCATCTGGGGTCAGTTCATCGGAGAGGCGTTCGGCAACGTGCTTCGGCAGGGAATCAGCCAGGCGATAGGTGATGGCCTGGGTGACGGAAGACGCATCGAAATGCGGCAGGTTGCGCGGGTGATACCAATGTCGCGCCGGGAGAGGCGAGCCCTTGCTCGCCTCATTGTGAATGCCGCAGCATGCTCCGGAGGCGAGCTGGGGCTCGCCTCTCCCGGCGTGCGGTTCAACTGGCATAGCTGGGTCTCCAGGACAAAAGGCTACGCAGTGCGTAGCCTTTCAGGCCCTGCGGGAAGGTCTGATAAAACGTGGGAATGGCCGGAGACTGGTTGGTGGCCGCGCGTTTAGAGGGCATAACCCAAGCCCGACAGGTTGGCGCGGATGGCGGCTTCCAGTTTGGCGGATTCGGCGAACTGGCCGCTGAGTTCAGCGGTGAGGCGGGCCATCTTGGCGTCGAAGGGTTCGCCGTCGTCGGCCACCGCTTCGGCACCGACGAAACGGCCCGGGGTCAGAACATGACTATGGGCGGCGATCTCGGCGGTGGTGGCGGACTTGCAGAAGCCGGCGCGGTCAGCGTAGTCGGCGGTCTTGGGTTCGCCGCGCCAGGCATGGTAGGTGCCGATGATGGTGGCCAGGTCGGCATCGGTCAGTTCGCGATGCACCCGGTCGATGAGGGTGCCGAGCTTGCGGGCGTCGATGAACAGGGTCTGGCCTCGTCGGTCGCGGCGCTTGCCGTCCTTTTTGGATCGGGTGAGGAACCACAAACAGACGGGAATCTGCGTGCTATAGAAAAGTTGGCCGGGCAGGGCCACCATGCAGTCGACCAGATCGGCATCGATCAGGGCTTTGCGGATCTCGCCTTCGCCGGACTGGTTCGACGACATGCTGCCGTTGGCCAGCACGAAACCGGCCGTGCCGGTTGGCGCCAGGTGGTGGACGAAATGCTGCACCCAGGCGAAATTGGCGTTGCCCTTGGGCGGTACGCCGAATTGCCAGCGCACGTCGTCATCCTTGCGGAACCAGTCGGAATCGTTGAAGGGCGGGTTGGCGATGACGAAATCGGCGCGCAGGTCGGGATGCAGGTCGCGGCGGAAGGTGTCGGCGTGCTCGACCCCGAAGTCGGCCTCGATGCCGCGCAGGGCGAGGTTCATCACCGCCAGGCGGCGGGTGGTCGGGTTGCTCTCCTGGCCGTAGATGCTGATGTCGCCCAGGGTGCCGCCGTGGGCCTCGACGAACTTTTCCGACTGCACGAACATGCCGCCGGAGCCACAGCATGGGTCGTAGATGCGCCCCTTGTAGGGCGCGAGCATGCCGACGAGCAGGCGCACGATGCAGGACGGGGTGTAGAACTGGCCGCCGTTCTTGCCCTCGGCGGAGGCGAATTGGGTCAGGAAATACTCGAAGACGCGGCCGAGGACATCCTTGGATCGGCTGGCGGCGTCGGCCAACTGGATGGAGCCGATGAGGTCGATCAGTTCGCCCAGGCGGTGCTTATCGAGGTCAGCGCGGCCGTAATTCTTGTTGAGCGAGCCCTTGAGGCGCGGGTTGTCGCGCTCCAGCGCGACCATCGCGTCGTCCACGTCCTTGCCGATGCTGGGCAGCTTGGCGTTGCCTTGCAGATGAGCCCAGCGGGCCTCCTTGGGCACCCAGAAGACATTAGCGGCGAGGTATTCGTCTTTGTCCTCGGGATTCGCGCCGGCGAAGTCGCCTTGGCCGGCAACTAGCTTGGCATGATGTTCGTCGAAGGAATCCGAGATGTATTTCAGGAAGATCAGGCCAAGAACGACGTGCTTGTACTCGGCCGCGTCCATGTTGTTGCGCAACTTGTCGGCCGCGAGCCAGAGTTTGGCCTCGAAACCGAGGTTGGCGGATGAGGCGTCCTTCCCGCTTCCCTTGCCCTTGCGCTTCGCTGGGGGGGTGGCCTCGGCAGCGTCAACCAATTCGCCCGCATCGGTTGCGTCGGCGTCGGTAGGAGTGTCATCCGTGACATCCGATGATGACGGATCGCTCGTGGTTTCTGACGTTTTCGGTGACCCCGCATCGGCGCGACGCACCGAGCCACCACGCCCTTGGGCCTTCACCAGATCGCCTTTGGCCAACAAAGCATCGCGCGCATTCAGGTAGCGGAGTTCTTCCCAGCCGAGCTTTTCCCGCAGCCGTTGATTGCCGATGCCGCTGCCGTCAGCAGGAACCTGGGCCAGAAGGTCAACAAGATCGCGATCAGCCATAAGTTTTCGGGAATGCTCCGGGTCGGGAACCGTGCTACGTCAGCGATAGCTTCGGTCCACGGGCGGAAAGCTAACGGCAGGAGGACGATCGCCAACAACCTTTGGCGAGCAAACGCGGATAGCGCATCTGCATGGAGGATGCGATGGGTGGATACTCCGCCCGCCAGGGAAGATTCCAGCGTTCAGGGCAATCAGCCGGACAGCTTCTCAATCAGTTGCGGATCCAGGCCTGAGGCAGCATCGCGGTCGACCACGACGGTCAGGCGCGGGTGGCTGATGAGCAGCGTCGACGGGTTGTTCGGTCCTGGCCGGGCGGTGCACATGCGGTGCACGGCGTCGGCTTTGCCGACACCAGAGGCGATGAGCAGGATGCGGCCGGCGTCGAGGATGTCCGACATCCCCATGGCGATGGCCTGCATCGGGGTTTCCTCCACCCGCTTGAAGCGTTCGCCGCCCGAGATCGCCGCCACCGTGGAGGGGGTCAGGTCGACCAGGCGGGTGCGGCTCTTCGACGGTGAGCCAGGTTCGTTGAGGCCGACGTGACCGTTGTGGCCCAGGCCCAGCACGACCAGATCCAGCCCATCGCGGGCATCGAGCAGCAAATCGTAGGCCTTGCACTCTGCTTCGAGATCATGCACGTCGCCACGCGGGATGTGGGTCTGTTCGCGCGGCAGATCGACCTGACAGAACAGGTTGCAGTTCATCAGGTACCGCGTGCTGCGGTGGTCGTACGGCGACAGGCCGACGTATTCATCGGTGTTGAAGGTGGTGACGTAGCGGAAGGAAAAACCCCCGCGTTCATGCCACATGCGGACAAGGCCGGCATAGGCCGACAGGCTGGTCGACCCGGCCGATAGCGCCATCTTCAGGCGCGGGTTTTTGACCACCGCGTCCATCAGCATCTTGGCGAGGCATTCACCGGCATGGGCCCGGTCATCGCAGAGGACGAGCTTCATGGGCGCAGTGTCGCTGCTGCGGGCCGGGTGCAACCAGGGGGAACGTATGCAGGCCTTCAGCGGGGGTCAGTGGCCCTCAGCGGCCGTCCACGACCGATAGCGAGCGGAAGCGAAACGGAGGCTGGCCGACGCGGATCGTCGCCATAGAACCCCCGCCCATGCTGCACGATCTCATCCAGTCCTGGTTCGGTCTTGTCCACGACTGGGGCTATGCCGGGGTGGTCGTGCTGATGGCGATGGAATCGTCGATCTTCCCGGTGCCGAGCGAGGTGGTGGTGCCACCGGCGGCGTTCTGGGCGGCGCAGGGCAAGATGAACTTCTGGCTCGTCGTCCTCGCCGGCACGGTGGGATCCTGCATCGGTGCGGTGGCGACCTATGCGGTCTCGCGCTGGTGGGGGCGATCGCTCGTCGATCGCTGGGGCCGCTGGTTCTTCTGTCCGCCCGAAAAGGTCGCCCGCGCCGAACGCCTGCTCGGGCGCTACGCCGCCGCCGGCATCTTCTTCGCCCGCCTGCTGCCCGTCGTGCGGCATCTCATCGGCATCCCGGCCGGCATCCTGCGGGTGCATCTTGGCACCTATTTCTTGATGACCCTGATCGGTTCGGCGATCTGGTGCTGGGTCCTGGCCTGGTTCGGCCAGCGGGTCGGCGAACGCCACCCGGAAGTCATCACCGCTGCGGGGAACATCGATCCAACTAAGTTCATTGCGGCGGTGAAAGGCGAGATGCTCTGGATCGTCGTCGCCATCGCAGGACTGTGCGCCCTGTATTTCCTGATGCTCTGGCTCACGCGCCCGAAGCCGGGTCAGGAAGTCGGACAGGTTTCGGCCCCGACCGCGTCATCGGAAACCAACTCCCATGTCTGATCCCATCCTGTCGTTCGCCCAGGTTTCCTACACCTATCGCGGGGATTGGCTGCAACGGGTACACGCCCTGAAGCAGGTCGATCTCACGGTCGAGCCCGGCGCAGCCTTCGGTTTCTTGGGCGCGAACGGCGCCGGCAAGTCGACCTCGATCAAGCTGGTAGTTGGGCTGCTATTCGGTCACCAGGGCGACATCCGCCTGTTCGGCCAGCCGCTGGGCGACCATCGCCTGCGCGCGCGCATCGGCTACCTGCCGGAACAGCCGTATTTCTATGACAACCTGGAAGTGGGCGAATATCTGGCCTACCTCGCGCGGTTGTCCGGGCTGGCACCGGCGGCGATCGCGCCGGCCTGCGACCGGGTCTGCGATCTGCTCGACCTTGGCGACCTCAAGCGGCGTAAGCTGCGCAGCTTCAGCAAGGGCATGCGCCAGCGCTTCGGCCTCGCCCAGGCGATCGTGCACCAGCCCGATCTGCTCATCCTTGATGAACCCTTCAGCGGCCTCGATCCGCTCTGGCGCGCGCGCTTCAAGGATGTCCTGGCGCTGGAGCGCAAGCGCGGCGCGACGCTGTTCTTCTCCAGCCACATCCTGGCCGACGTCGAAGACCTGTGCGACTCCTTCGCGGTGATCGACCACGGCACCGTGCTTGAACAGGGGCGTATTGCGGACCTGCTCGGCCAGGCACCGCTCGCGCTGACCGGCGCCGGCCCGCGTCCCGACGCGGCCAATGACCTCGGCGACGGCACCTGGCGCTGGACCTTCCCGGAAACCGAACGTGCAGCGGTGCTGGCGGGCCTGGGCGGCGAACGCACCATCCTGCGCTTGGAACGTCAACGCATCGCGCTGGAGGACTACTTCGTCTCGCGCATCCGCGCCCACCACGCGGCGGGCAAGCGGCTGCCCAGCGGCCAGGCGACCAATGCGGGAGATCCGTCATGATCACCACCATCGCCTGGGCCACCTGCCGCGAGGCGGTGCGCTCGCGCACCTTCATCCTGCTGCTCGTCATCTACGCCGTCGGCGTCTGCCTGTCGCGGGTGGTCGGCTGGATCAGCTCGACCGACGGCAATGCGATCACCGCCAGCGTGGTCTTCACCTTGCAGAGCCTGGTCGGCGTCCTCGTCGCGGTCGCCACCGGCACCGCCCTGGTGCATAAGGAAATCCAGGAAAAGACGCTCTACACCGTGCTCTCGCGGCCACTGCCGCGCTGGCAGTTCGTCGTCGGCAAGTACTTCGGTTTGTGCCTCGCCCTCGCCGCTGGCCAGGTCGCGATGCTCGCGATCGGACTCGGCTACCTGTGGCTGACCGGGGCCGAGGTCACCCGTTGGCTCGTCGTCGCCGGCGCCCTCACCGTGATCGAGGTGCTGGTGATGGCGGCCGTCAGCCTGTGCTGGACCTCGTTGTCGAGTCCGTTGCTCGCGGCGGTGCTGGGACTCGCCACCTACTTCCTCGGCCACGCGGTGGCCTCGCTGCCCGGCCTCATGCACCACCTCAAGGGCTGGCATCAGATGCTCGCCGTGTCGCTGGCCAGCCTGATTCCCAACCTCGGCCACTACACCTACCGCGACCAGGCGGTGAACGGCCTGCCCATCGCCTGGGCCGACGTCGGCGTGGCGGTCGTCTACGGCGCGCTGTGGATCGCCTTGCTGGTGACGATCACGGTCGGGATCTTCCGGCGGAAGCAGTTGTGAACCAGTCAATGGCTGCCACCCGCACCTGTTGCGCTGGCTGGGCCGGACGCGGGCTCTGGATCGCTGCGATCCTCCTCGCCGGCGGCCTCCTCGCCTGGAACGCCCTGCGTTTCCACAAGGCCAAGGCCGAGATCCGGATGAAGGATCTGACCTTCCTGCCGTCGCCGGAGGTCGCCAAGGTGCTGGCGCTGGGGCAGCGGTCGACAGCCGCGAAGCTGCGCTGGATCGACAGTTTCCAGTACCAGCAACTCATGTTCGACCGCAAAGACGACTCGCTCAAAGGCAGTCCGCAGGGCGTGTTCCAGCGCCTCTACGACACGTTGATCGACCTCGATCCCGGGTTCCCGCCGTACTACGACCACGCGACCCTGAACCTGGCCGGGATCATGGACAAGCCGCACCTGGCGATGGGCTACCTGTTGCGCGGCACCAGCGAACTGCCGCACAACACCCAGATCTGGCGCCAGTACGCCGCGATGCTGACCGTGAACTACAAAATGGAGGAACGGAATCCCGAACTTTTAGATGCCGTGCTCAACCAATGGCACGAGCAGGAATTGGACGAGATCCAGGCGCGTCAGGTGCGCGAGTGGAAAGCCGCCTTGGCGAAGCGGGTCTTCCGCGGCGCAGAACAGCTCGATTGGTGGCTCGGCCGGCTCGACCCGAAGATCACGCCACCCGGCACGCCGAACTACGAGTTCGTGATCCAGACCGTGCGCGAGCAATTGGTCAAATCGGCGGTGGAGCAGATGGCCGCCGTGGCGAAGGAGCGGGCGGATCTGGCGTTGGGCCTGCATCCGTCATCCGACGCATCTTGGGATGAACTGGCGCACCAGCTTGCGGCGCGATTCGCCCGCCAGGCCGGTGACGGCAAGCGAGTTCCGCCCCTCGCCTTGGCGCCGATCCAGCGGGTCATGCCGGCCGGCTGGCAGCTCCGCCCTGATCCCTGGGGCCTGCCGTGGAAATACACCGACGGAAAATTCTCAAGCTCCGGCCTGGAGCGACGCAAATACGAGCAAAAGCTCGCCATGGCCAGCTTCGCCATCGCCGACAAGGCGCGCGAGGCCGGAAAATGGCCAACCACGGTGGAAGAAGTCCGCGCCATGGGCGTGACCATTCCCGAACCCCCGGCCGGCGGCGTGATCGCGGTGAAGGGTCAGGGCGTGGGGGTCGACTGGTCGACCACCGGTGAACCCTGGCCGCTCGGAGTGAAGTGATCGTGCGGCAGCAGATCTGGTTCTTCGATCAGCGCAGTCGCAGGTAGCACTTCCGTCGCCTGCGGGATGGGAGCGTCCGCCACGATCGGTGGTAAAGTCGATGCGCCAGGGGCGGGCCCGGAGGTGGCTGGGGCCGGGGGCAGGATCGGATCGCGTCCGCGCCACGATGGGATACCCAACCGGGTGCGGCGCTTGCGGACGGCGTCCTCGGTCATGCCCCAGGCGAGGGCGAGCGCGATGTCGGACGCGGTGCCCAGGCAGGCCAGCATCTCGTGGTTCCATTGGCCCAGGCGTTCGGCCTTGGGACTTGGGCAGTTCAGCTCGCTGCGCTTGATTGCCACCGTGCGATTTGAAATGCGGTGTTTTTTACAGAATAATCCCGTCGGCAGCGCCGCGAGGTCGGCGATCATCCCCGGGGTCCATTCGACCTGGCGCACGCGCCGGCCCGGCCCCAATCCGGCGCGGCGGCGGGCATGGCGGATCGCGGTCAGGCTCACCCGGTAGGTCTGCGACAGCACGGTGTCGTGTTCTTGGCCCAGGCGGTCGAGGATGATCGGCGACAGGTAGATATTGGTCACGCGACCGTCGGACGCGGGTCGCCCGAGTTCGATCCGCTTGGCCTGGACCGCAGCGCGCGAGACGCCCCAGCGCCGCGCCAGTTCGCCGTCCGGCATCGAGCCGATCAACGCCAGGCGCTCCTCGGGCCAGGTCAGCTCCGGCGCTGGTGCTCGCCAGGGCGGGATGCCGGCCAGACGTCGGATGCGTGACACCGTGCCCGGACTGCAACCGGCTTCGCGCGCGATGGCAGCATCGCTGGCACTGCCGGCGATGGCGCGGATGCGGCTTTCAAGATCATGATCGAGCGCCTGCATGGATGCTCTCCTTTGGCAATCGTGGCGGGGAGTCAAATGGATTGCGCGGTCACCACGCCACGCGTGCATTGAAGCGCACACCCAGGGCGCCGCCGGCTTCCTGGTAGGTCGCGGTGGTGCCGTTCTTCGCCACGGCCTGAGCCTCGCCGAGCGGCTTCCAGGCGTCGTAAACCAAGCTGAAACCGTAGGCCGGGCGAAATGCTGCATTGCCGGGCATGGTGAACAGGAAGCGCAGGCCGGCCGTCCCGTCGAGAACCATGCGCTGGGTCTCCTGGTCTGCGAACGCCGGATTGCGGCCGTCGCTGCGGATGCGTTCCTCGCGGATGCCGGCCCCACCCTGCACGAAGGGTGACACCGACCACGATTCACCACCGAACCGCCACGGCGCCCAGTCGAGACCGATCAGGCCCTGGCGCAGCACGACGGTGTTCGACGCCTTCCAGGCCGGCCCGGGATAACGGCCGAAACGGTAGTCGGCGAACAGCGACACCTGTTTGGCGGTCGCCTGCGCCAGCCAGTCCGGTTGCCAGCGGTACTGGAAACCAAACGCGTAGCCCTGGTACACCGCAAAACCACCTTCCAGATCAGCGATCATCACCGGGCGGCGAGCACTTTCGCGACCCCATTGCCAGCCCAGGGCGCCCCAGGTGTTTGGTCCGCCGAGTTCCCAGCCACCCTGGAAAAACCAGCCGCCGGCACCGACGCCATAGGTGATGCTCGTCCCGCGTTCGCGGTCCGCCACGCGGACGGCGGTCGCGTTGGGTGGCGTGCCGCCGCGCAGGTCCTGGCAGAGGCCAACCATCGCGTGGCCGTCCGCGCCCAGCACCACCAGGTTCAGGCCGACACTGCCGAGATATTCGCCGCCGGTAGTCGCCATGCCCGAGGCGCGCAGGTCCAGGCCGAGTTGCCCGGGGCGCAGGAAGGGCAGGTCGGGGATGCCGGCCTGTTCGCCGGTCAGCAACCATTCGCCATGCGCCCAGGCCTGGCCCTCGAAGGCGCTGGAGTCTTCCGGCAGGCTGTATTTTTTGAAGCTGTTCAACTCATGCCAGCGGTTCTGGATTTGTTCCCCCCCGAAATCGTTGGTGGCGCGGCAGCCCAAGCCCGCTGCCAGCCAGAGGCGGTCGTGGCGGGTTGCCGACATCTGCCACTCATGACCGACGGACAACGTCAATTGGTCGCAGCGCATGCCACCGTTCTGATTGCGGTTGGTCAGCATCGCGTCGTCCAGGTTGACCACCCAGCCCTGGTACTGGGCTGCGAAGGTGAAGGAATTGGTTTTGAAATCGTCGGTGTTGCGGCCCATTTCACCGCCGAAGGCATCATTGCCCCACGCCAGCCACGCTGCTGGGCGGGGTCCAGGACGAGGTGCTTCGGGTACACCGGCGACCGAGGCGGTCAGGGGATTCGCCACAGGGGTGAGGGCAGCCAGAATGAGCAGGGTGGGGGCGAAGCAGCGCATGGTTTCCGGACCTTTCGATGTATCGCGTAGCGGACATAGTAGTGTATCCGGTAATCTTCGCGTGCGCAAATACCAGTTTTCAGTTCTGGGTTCGAGCTGAAATATATAATTAAATAATTAACATTTAAAGGCTTATGACATAATGAATCGGCAGATTGAGGGTCCGGAGCCAACGGAAGAAGGACTGGCACCACGTTCCATCGGGCACAGCCAACAGGTTGCCCGGGGAACGCAGAAGCGTTGCCGGCCACGACGACCACGAATCCGACATCATGTCATGCGATCACGGTCGAGGCATTTCGAGCGCCGCGATCCCACCAGGGGCCAGAACGTGGTTTGGGTCCGGCCAGCCGTATGCAGGCCGATGCCAGCGCGGGGGGATCGGGTGGACCGCGTTCGAACGCAGAAAACGCAACGCCACCGTCTGTTGGGCTGTCGCCTTGACCCGTGCGGCCATGCGGCATCCTCCGCCCACCGGAGTCCGCGCATGTCTGTCAGCGACGCCCCAGAAACCGCCCCGCAATCCAACCAAGCTGCCGGAACCGGCACCGCGCAGCCCGCGCCGGCTTGGAAACCTGAACCGCGTCAGTGGTCGTGGCGCGACCTGTTCACCGCGCCGATGCTGGCCTTCAAACCGAAATGCATGGTGGTCGGAGCGCTCACCATCGCCGTGCTCGGCGCGTGGTGGTGGCTCTTCCTGCTCTTGGCTTATCCTTTTCCGTGGACCGGAAACCAGCCGATTTGTGGTTTAATTTCGAATTATTTGGCCTCGATGGGCACCTTGCCGATCTGGCACCTGCCGCTGCTCATCGCCTGGATCATCGGCGGCCTCGTGATCTTCAGCCTGGGTGCGACATTCATCTCGGTGTTCATGAAAGCGGACCTGCTTGATGACGAGTTCCTCTCGCTGTCTGAGGCATTCGCCCAGTTCAAGAGCCGCATCCTGCCGGCGGTACTGGTGCCGTCCTTCCTGATCGGGTTGCTGGTCGGCGTGGTCGTGTTCCTGCTCTGGGTGCCGATGCTGATCGGATCGATCCCGTATGCCGGCAGCCTGCTCTACGCCATCCTGTATCCGCTCGGTCTGTTCATGGGGATCTTCGCGGTGTTGCTCGGAATCGCGATCTTCCTCGGCATCTTCGTCTTCCCCGGCATCATCGCGGTGCGCCGGCACGGTTGGTTCGACAACGTGGTCGACACCATCGAGGCGGTCGGCACCAAGCCGCACATTCTGGTGGCCAGTCTCGCTCTCACCGGCGTGCTTGCCTTCGCCGCCTATTCCATCAGCCACGGCGGCATGAATCTGCTAACATCCATAGCGGATTCGCGCCTTCTGTTGGGTCAGAACGAGTTGCGGAACACTGAGGCGCGCGCCAACGCGGTGAACACCGAACTCACCGGTGCGATTGATCCCAATGTGGGCGTGCGGTTAGTCCTGAGTGCTTTTGGTTCCCAATTCCAAATCAACTCCAACCCCAACTTCAACAACACCGTTCAGGCTGTCCAGGATCCCTTCATCACCTGGGGCCCAGGGCTCATCACCGGCCTCTGGAAGGTCCTCTTCACCGCGCTCATCCTCGGTTACTGCCTCAACATCTTCCTTGGCGGCGGCATCCTGACCTACCTCATGGTGCGCGAGGACGATTACTGGGACGATGAGGACCTGGAAGACCTCGACCAGCTCGCGAAGGAACTGGAAGACGAGGCCAAACGCGAACAGGCAGGCCAGCCCGCAGCGGGTTCGTCGGTCCCAGACGCGTCGACGTCGCCAGCCGTTCCGCCCACCGCCGGCTGACCGACCGGTTGCCCGGGTCTTGGCGTTCCGCCCGGGCCTGGGTGTTGTCGCGGACGCCAGCGAGCCTGGTAACTTTTTTCGTTCCCCTGCGATAAGCGAACATGCCCGATCAGCCTTCCGTCCCCGTTCTTCCGTCCATCGCGCCTGCGATCCCACCAACCGGGCGCTTCTACCTGCCGGGTTGCCCCGATCCCAAACGCTTCCCGCTCTGGCCCGGCGTGGCGATGGCGGTGCTTACGGCGGCCGGCTTCGCGATCTTCAAGTTCATCCTGATCAGCGAGATCGCCCTCAACGTCGAGGCGGCGCGGCACAGCCTGCCGTTCGAGTTCATGCGCATCTTCCTCGATAAGCAGGACCACATCCCGCTGAAAGAGGCCGTTGCCCAGGGACTCGCCGTGATCTTCACGATCGGCATCCTGATCGGTTTCACCCTGAACGCGCCTTTGGCGGGGGCCTGGCGTTGCGGTGCGATGTTCGTGTTGGCCTGCTTCGGCATGGCGGGGGCCACCCTCCTCGCGATCCCGGGATTCATCAATCCCTGGTTGGCGGCCCTGATGATGGGCATGGTCTACGGCACCGCCTGCGCCGCGCGCGGCAAATCCGTGCCTTTGCTGGCCATGGGCAGCGGCAGGCACAACACCCTGGTCAGCGGCCTCATCAATGCCGGCCTGGTTATCGGGCTGCTAGCAGGCACCATCCTTGGCAGTGGCCTGGGTCTGCTCTTCGTGGGCGATCCGCACGCACTTGATCCCGCCAAGGGACGCTGGATCGATGCCGACTGGCTCGCCCATGCCCTCTTGGCCGGGTTCCTTTTGGTCGGGGCCATTGTCGGACTGCGCCTGCGCATGCCGGAACAACAGCCGACCCCGTTCGTCCAGGGCCTGCGCGAACTGATCGGCGGCACCGCATTCATGGTTGGCCGGCACTGGGCTTTGCTGATCAGCGGTGGCATCGCCTGGGGCATCACCTCGGCCCTCGCCCTGGCGGCGCTCGTCTTCTGCATCACCGAACTGAAGATGGACCAGCTCAACGCGACGTTTCTCGGGGTCGCGGCCGGGATCGGGGCGATTATCGGCAATGTCCTGTCCGACCGGTTCGCCAAGCGGCGGTGGGTCATCATCGGCTACCTGACTTTGGCGGTCCTGGTCTATGCCGCGCCGTATCTCATCATTGGTTTCAAATCCGGGGCGGTCGTGATGCTGGTGATCGGATTTGTCTTCATGGTGCCGACCAACGTCATCGACGCGCGTTTTCTTGCTCTCGCCGGTCGCGAAGGCATGGCCGGTCGCGGCGGCACAGTGTTCAGCATGGTCCACAACGTTTTCATCCTTCTGGTCGGCACTGGTCTGGCCCTGCCGCTGTTCACCGGCCACCTCACCGCCGCCGGCCAGTTCAAGGTCCTGGCGCTCTTCGCCCTGGTCGCGACGGGCCTGGCTGCCTGCGCGAAGCTCAAGGACGGGCACGCCGACGAGGCCTAATCAGGCTGCGCCGCTACCGACCAGGCTGCGCCGCTACCGGCCAGGCTGGGCCAGGTTGCGCGGCCAGGTTGCGCCGTTGCGCCCCGATGCAGACTCCGCCCCACCTCAGGAGTCCGTCATGAAAGTGCTCGTCGTCGGTGCGGGTGGGCGCGAACACGCCTTGGTCTGGAAGATCAAGCAGAGCCCGCTGGTCACCTCCATCTTCGTCGCACCGGGCAATCCCGGCACGTCAGCGTTGGCGACCAACGTGCCGATCAAAGTCGACGATCTCGATGGCCTGGCGAAGTTCGCGACCGACGAACGCATCGACTTGACCGTGGTCGGTCCCGAAGGCCCATTGGTGCTCGGCATCACCGATGAATTCACCAGGCGCGGCCTGAAATGCTGGGGCCCGTCCAAGGCGGCGGCGCAGCTCGAAGGCAGCAAGGTGGCGATGAAGGAGTTTCTCCGCCGCCACAATATCCCGACCGCGTCCTTCAAGGTCTTCGCCCGCGCCGCCGACGCGCATGCCTACCTCGACGACGTCGGCGCGCCGATCGTCATCAAATGCGATGGCCTCGCCGCCGGCAAGGGCGTCACCGTCGCGCGCACGGTCGAAGAGGCCCATCTGGCTGTCACCCGCATGATGGAGCAGCACGAGTTCGGCGCCGCCGCCGGGCGCCAGATCGTCATCGAGGAAGTGCTGAAGGGTGAAGAAATCAGCGTCTTCGCCCTCTGCGACGGCCGCAACGCAGTGATGCTCGACTACGTGCAAGACCACAAGCAGGTCAACGACGGCGACGAAGGTCCCAACACCGGCGGCATGGGCGCCTTCACCCCGGTGCCCGGCCTGGTCCGTCCGCGCGACGAGGACGAGATCGTCCGCCGCATCCTCGTCCCGACCATGTCCGGCTGCGTCCACGAGGGCCGGCCCTACGTAGGCCTGCTCTACATGGGCATCATGATCACCGATGCCGGGCCGAAGGTCATCGAATACAACGTGCGTTTTGGTGATCCCGAATGCCAGGCGCTGCTGCCACGCCTCAAGACCGACCTCGTCTACCTGCTGCTGGCCTGCCTCAACGGCACCCTGGAATCGAAGGACGTCGACTGGCTGCCCGAGACCAGCGTCTGCGTGACCCTCGCCAGCGGCGGCTATCCCGGCAAGTTCCCGGTCGACCTGCCGATCAGCGGCCTCGACCAGGTCCGCGACGCCACCGTCTTCCACGCCGGTACGAAGTCGGGCAAAGAGGGGGCCGTACTCACTGCCGGCGGACGGGTGCTGTCGGTCGTCGGCATCGGCAGGGATCTTGATGAAGCGCGCGCGCGCGCCTACGCCGCCTGCGACCAGATCCGCTTCGACGGCAAGCACTGCCGCCGCGACATCGGCAAACGCCGCGAAGCGCGCAAGAAATAACGGCTTTTTGTCATGCCCGCTTCGCCCGGCTCTTCCACCTCGCCCGCCTCGCCCACTTCGCCCGTCCAGCGGATCCTCTGCGTCTGCACCGGCAACACCTGTCGCAGCCCGATGCTGGCCACCCTGTTGCGCCAGGCGCTGGTGCAGGCGGGGCGCAAGGATCTGGTGGTCGACAGCGCCGGTACCGCCGCCGGTCCCGGCGACCACGCCTCACCGGAAGCCGCCTCGGCGATGGCCCGGCGCGGCCTCGACCTCGCGCCCCACCGCAGCCGCAACGTGCTCGACCTGGATCTCAGCACGTACGACCAGGTATGGTGCATGACCGGCAACCACTCCGCCTTCATGCGCGCCCACGGCGTTCCCGCCGCCAAACTGAATGTCGTCGCGGTCGAACGCGGCGGCGTCCCCGATCCCTTCGGCGGTGGCCTGGCCGAATACGAGGCCTGCGCCCTGGTGCTCGAAGACGCAGCGCGGCGGATCGCAGAGCGGGTGGGGAAACGGTGACTGGGGGTTCGCGGTCACCGCTCGATCCGCACCGGCCGCTTACCCGGCTGCACCAGCCATTTTTCCAGGTCGCCACCGGCCAGATCATAGCCGCCGATCACTGACAAGCATTCCACCGGCTTGCCGCCGACCAGTTGGTCGGTCTTGAACAAGGCGCGTTTGCGCACGTCGCTCGCCGGGCGTAGCAGGTGCAGGATGGCCGGCAGGGCGACGACGCCGTTGGTCAGGGCGCCTTCGGGGGTGAAGACGCGGCGGTGGGGCAGGTAGCTCAGCCCTTCGCGGATCTCCATCTCTTGATTGTGGCCTTGCGGATTACAGCCCATGAGAATGAACAGGTCGATTGGTGCCGCCGGTTTCGTGCCGCCAAAAGTCGCGTAATAGTCGCGGTGGCGGCGCAGATGGCCGGCGATGCTGCGGGTGTCGGCGTCGCCGGTGAACGCGGCGAGAAACTGGCCATCGCTGTGGCCGATCAGGGCGACCGCCCGCTGCACGCCGACGCGCTTGCGCTCGGTCGCGGTGGCGAGCAGCAGTTTCGCCACGGATTGGGCGTAATCCTTGCCGGCCAGCGAGATCACCAGAATTGGTTCGTCCTCGCGCCCGGCAACCAGCGCGGTGGCCTCGCTACCTGAGCGCACCGGTGCCGGCAGGGGGATGACCTTGAGCGAGCGGTCGAGTGCCGCGACCCGCACCGATTCCTGTGTGCCGGTTTCTTCCGGGGCGGGGGCCTGGTCCTGGTCGCTGACCGACCAGTGGCTGGGCTTGGGGCGTGCGGGTCTGCTGGGTCGCTCTGGTTCGGTGGCATCCTTGCGCGCTAATTCCTGTTCACGCCGCTGCGCCCAGGCCTGTTGTTCCGCATCACGCGCCGCCTGGGTCGCCTCGGCATCGGCGATCGCCCGGCGCAGGTCGTCGTGGGTCCAGTCCGCCTGGGTCGGCTTGGAAAACCGCACCCACAGGTCGCGCGCCAGGCGGTCGTACTCGGCATCGCGCGCGGGAGCAGGTGCCACCGGGGCGACCGGTCCGATGGCTTCGCGATACCGTTTGCGCAGCCCCTCCAGATCCTGGGGATCGCCGACGTCGCGACGGTTGCTCTTCAGCCAGTCGATGAGCGCCAGCCGCTCGCCCAGACCATAAGGATCCGGCACGACCGGAACGGCTTCGCCGGCGCGGAGCGTGAGGAAAACCAGGAGCAGCAACGCACCACGGAGCATGCCGGAGTGTGGCCTCTGCGTTAGGGTTTGCCAAGCGCCCGAAGCCAGATCTTCCAGACGGAAACCGGACTGGGATTCACACGAAAGCGATCTCCACCGTCTTCGCGTGCCGTTCGCGCAAGCACTGGGCCAGCCGGCGCACCAGGGTACGGCGGATGCCGAGTTCGAGCGGCAGGCTGGGATCCTGGTGTGCAGCGTTCAGCCGGGTGCCGACTTGGAAGGTGATGAGATCCGAGCCAAGCAGCAGGTCGGCGAGCCGGCTCGCGCCATTGGGCCGGGCGGGCATTGGTGCCCGGCCGTCGAGCAGGTCGAGCGTGCGCGCCAGGGTGATCATGCCCTCGGTCACCAGATCGAAGCCCTCCAGGCTGGCGGTGGGTGGGATCTCGGGGTCGCGGGGGCCGGTTTCGTTAGCGATCCTGAACCCCAGTTCACGTGCCACGATGTCAGCGGTGGTGCCACCGCAGATCGCGCGCCGTCCGTCGAATTCCAGGGCGGCACGGGCGAGTTCACCGTCGCGCGCGTCGTCGTACGGCGCCCCGGTCACGACCAGCAGGCGACGTGGATGGCGCCAGGCGATCACCGCGCACGAGATGTCGTCGGCCGCCTGGCCGCCGTCGCGTTGCCGCGCCGCCGCGACCACGGCGGTGGCGAGCGCGTCGGCGGTGGGTTCGTCCGCCAGGCTTGTCTCGCAGAAACGCGCAAGTCCGGCCTCGCCCCAGCCGCCCACGGGCAGGCCCAGGCCGGCCTGGGTGACACCGTCCGTCGTCAGCACCAGGCGGTCGCCGAGTTCCAGCCGGAGCGTGCTCAGACGCAGGTCCCGTCCCGGGCCATCGCCGGTTTCGATGTGGTCGGGGTGGATCGCGTTGGCCGCACCGCCGTGGCAGCGGATCACCGTGGGGTTGCCGTATTCGCTCAGGTTCACTGTGCCATCGGGGCCGACCTCGGCGATGGTCAAGGTGGCATAGGACAGGCCGCGTTCGCGGCAGACCGGCAGGGTGCGGCGGATCGCGGCCGCGCTGGAGGCCGCGTCACGGCCGGCGGCGGCGTAGGTAACCGCCATGTGAGCGGCGAGTTCCGCCAGCACGTTGGCCTTCACGCCGTGACCCAGGCCGTCAGACACAAGGCAGAGCAGGCGGCTCTCCTCGGCGATGCGACGGACGATCACCACGTCGCCGGCCAGGCGTTCGCCATGGCAGGGCACCGTGACGGCGGCGCACTCGGCAACCGCGTCAGGCATGCTGCGCGCCTACGTCAGCGCCAGCCCCGGCAGCAGACCCAGTCTCGCTTCCGGTGCCCGCGCCCGGTTCGACCGCCTCAATGATGCGGCCAAGGATGTCCTCGGTCTCGGCCGCGTTCTCGCCGAGCAGTCCGGCGATTCGGCTGACCGTCTGCAGGTTGCGGTCGATCACCGCTCGGGCGCGGGCGATGATCGCCTCACGCTCGGCCGCGGGGGCGCTGATGTCCTGGATGATGCCGCCGACCAGCCGGGCGGGGTCGAGGGTGAATACCGATACTGACAAAACGCGTCGGCCGCAGCGCAGTTCCACCGTGGGCAGTTCGCCGCCGCTGACCAGGCAATGGGCCAAGCAATGGCGGAAGCGCGCCGCGAACGGCACCAGGCCATCGAGCGGCCGGCCAACCAGGCCGGACAGGGGTTGGTTCTCCGCAAACATCGCGGCGAAGCGCGCGTTGGCTTCGACGATGGCGAGGTTGCCGTCGACCAGCACCGCCGCCGCCGGCATGCGCTGCATGAGCGCGGCGGCCTTGCTCTGTGCCAGGTGGCGGGTGTACGAGACGCAGCGGCTGGGCTCGGCGCGCTCCTGTGCCAGGGCGGCGGCGAAGTGCCGGCAGGTTTCATAGCCGCAGCCGCAGCAATTCAGCTCATCCGCCGGCGTGGTCTTGCCGATGCGCGCCAATTGCAGCGCGAGCCGGCCGGGATCGATCACCGGCGTCAAGACCGGCAGGGCCGGCCAGGTGCCGGCGACGTCGGCCGGCTGGCCCGGATCCACTTCGCGCCCCAGCGCCTGGGTCGCTGCGATCACGCGCAGGCGCTTCGCCAGGGTGCCGTCGCGGCTGGCCATGCCGGGACCGTTGATGCAGCCGCCGCGGCAGGCGAGCAGTTCGATGAACGCCGGTCCGGGCAGGTCGGCGACACCCGCAAGGGCAGAATCGAAATCGGCCAGCCCCGAGGCCGAGGTCAAAGCCGGATCGGCAGCGGGGCAGTCGGCACGGATGCCGGCGAGCATGCCGCCCTCGACCGGGTAGAGCGACCCTTCGTGCGCGGCGTAGGGCTGAAATTGATCCGCGATTCCCGCCCCGATCCCCACCGTAATCCCCACCTCGATCCGCGCCGGGTCGATCGCCTGCTGCGCGAACCAGCGGTGCAGGTCGGCGAAGGTCAGCGCCGCCGCGACGAGTTCCGGATGCAGGTCGGCCTCGCGCTTCTTGGCGATGCACGGCCCGACAAAGACGACACGGATGTCGTCGCCGAAGTGCTGTCGCAGCATCCGGGCGTGGACGAGCATGGGCGAGCACAGATCGGTGACGAGCGCGCCGAGTCCGGGGCGATGCCGCTTCAGATAGTCCACCGCCACCGGACAGGCTGACGACAATCGCACGCCGCCAACGCCGGTCGCCAGGTCGCGCGCGATCGCCGCGCTGACCTGCTGCGCCCCGCGCGCGGTCTCCGACACCGCCGTCGCCCCCAACCGCCGCAGCGCCACCACCATCCGGGCCGGCGCCAGCCCCGGGAACTCGGCCAGCCACGACGGCGCGAGCGAGATGACGACCCGTTGTCCCGCCTCCAACATCGCCTGAACCTGACCCAGATCATCGCGGATCCGCTTCGCCCCGGCCGGGCAGACCGATACGCAATGGCCGCAGGCGAGACATTCCTCCGGCATCACCGCCGCAACCCCGTCGCGCACCCGGATCGCCTTGACCGGGCATTCGCGCACGCAGCGGGCGCAATCCTGGCACGAGGTCGCCTCGGTGAAGACGGGTGCGGCCGAGCTGGACATGAGCGCCTCCGTGGCGACCGAGCCTCGCCTCGGCGGTTTCGCGCGCATCCGGCGAATGACCTCGCGACCGCTGGATGCGCCTGGCGCATCGCATCGGTCTAGCAGCGAAAACCGGGCCGCTGACTGGAGTCGATCGGTGGTGCGGTGGCCGCCTGCGGCATTGACCTGGCTGAGGGTGAGCCCGCGAGACCGGTGCCTGCGCCAGTTCCCGCGCAGACCCCGGCGCGCAGTGGCATCGACGATTTATGAAACCAGCATTCCGGACATGAGCGAGGAATCGCCGTTCGCCGACATTCTTTTGCCCGAGCGCCCCGGCCTGGGCTGGTTCGTCATCGGCATGGCGTTGCTCGTCCTGCCATGGCCGTTTGTCTTCAGCGGCCCTGCCCTGTTCGTGCCGGTACTGATCGGATCGGTGACCCTGGGTGCGGGACTGGGCATCAGTTGGAGCGTGCTGTGCCTGCGTGATTGGCTGCGGCGGGTGCCGATCAACGGCTTGGCGGTGATCGCCATCCACCTGGCGACCCTGGCCAACCTGGAATTGGTGCCGCGCCTGGAAATCAGCTTGCGCGCGCAGCAGGCAGGCCTGGATGCCAGCGCTTGGTGGCGTTCACCAGATGAGGCGCTGCCTTCCTACCGCGTCGGCGAGGGTAGCGAACGGTTCGTGCGCGCTGCTGCGCCGGGGGCGGAACCTGATGCGGTGGTCGCCTATACACCGGTCGCGCTCCGGCGCTGGACCCCGTTCGGCCTGCGCGAAGGCTGCTGGGTCGTGGTGCGCCGCAATGGTTCGCCTGGGGTGGTGCGGGTGAAACCAGGTGAACCGCGTCCGGCCTGGTGATCGCCCGCAAGCGCCCACCTCTTCCGCTGGCCGGCAGATCCGCAGCATGCGCGCCGCCATGAACGACCACGCCGTCTCCGCCTTCGCCTCCACCTCCTCCGCCGCCACTACCAGCCACGTCGATGACCTCTGCCGCCGCGCCCGTCCGGCAGCCCGGGTGGTGTCGCTGCTGCCGACGGCGCGCCGCCAGGAGGCGTTGCAGGCGGCGGCGGACGCGCTGACGGCCGCCGCACCGGAGATCCTCGCGGCGAATGTCCGCGATGTCGACCAGGGCCGGAAGGACGGCCTGTCCAACGCGCTGATCGATCGCTTGCGCCTGGATGCGAAACGCCTCGACGGCGTGATCGCCGATCTGCGCGCCGTCGCCGAACTGCCCGATCCGGTCGGCCAGGTGCTGGAGAGCCGCACCATCGCCCTGGGCATCCAGGCGACGAAACTCAGCGTTCCGATCGGCGTGGTCGCGATCATCTTTGAGAGCCGGCCCAACGTGACCGTGGACACCGCCGCGCTCTGCCTGATGAGCGGCAACGCCTGCATTCTGCGTGGCGGCAAGGAGGCGGCCCATTCCAACCTGGCCCTCGCCACCGCCTTCCGCGCTGGACTGGAACAGGCCCGCGTCCCGGCTGATGCGGTGCAGCTCGTCGCCCTGCCCGACCGCGCCCTGATCGCGGCCCTGCTCAAGCGCGACGATGCGCTCGACCTGGTTGTGCCGCGCGGCGGCGAAGCGCTCATCCGCCACGTGGTCGAGGTCTCGCGCGTGCCGGTGATCAAGCACGACAAGGGCGTGTGCAGCCTGTACGTCCACACTGCCGCCGACCAGGCGATGGCGCTTCAACTCATCGAGAACGCCAAGTGCCAGCGGCCGGCGGTCTGCAATGCGATCGAGAACGTCCTCGTCGATGCCGCTATTGCTGCGGCGTTCCTGCCCCGCCTCGCCGCCACACTGACCCCGAAGGGCGTGGAACTGCGCGCCGACGAACGGGCGTTGCCGTTCCTGCCCGGTGCCAAACCCGCCACCGAGGCCGATTGGTCGACCGAATACGGCGAACTCATCCTGGCGGTGAAGACCGTCGATGATCTGGCCGAGGCGATCGCCTTCACGCAACAGTACGGCAGCCACCACAGCGACGGCATCATCACCGCCGATGCGGCCGCCGCCGAAGCCTACCTCGCCCAGATCGACAGCGCCTGCGTCTACCACAACGCCTCGACGCGGTTCACGGATGGCGGCCTGTTCGGTTTTGGCGCCGAGGTCGGCATCAGCACCAACCGCGTCCACGCCCGCGGCCCGATGGGGCTGAGGGAACTGTGCACCTACAAGTGGGTGTGCCGGGGCAGCGGTCAGGTTCGACCCTGACGTAGTCAGCCTAAAAATCGCAATTGCATCCCACCTGCTGCGTTGGTCGTCGGTCATGTGGCGCTGCCACACTCCCTCCTCCCGCCTTGCATCTGGGGCGCACTTGCGATTTTTGCTGGCAATTAGGGTCAGTTACCAGTTGTCGGCCTGAACCTCAAAATGCTCCTGCGGATGCGCACAGGCCGGACAAGCCTTGGGTGCTTCTTCACCTTCGTGGGTGTAACCGCAGTTGCGGCAGGTCCAGGTGGTCTTCTCGCCCTTCTTGAACACCGTGCCGTCCTGCACGTTTTTCAGTAGCGCCCGGTAGCGTTCCTCGTGGTGCTTCTCGGCGATGCAGATGCGCTCGAACACCGCCGCCACGGCCGGGAAGCCTTCTTCGCGTGCGACCTTGGCGAAGGCTGGATACAACTCGGTCCATTCCTCGTGCTCGCCGCCGGCTGCATGGGCAAGGTTCTCGGCGGTGGTGCCGACCTTGCCGGCCGGGAAGGTCGCGGTGATCTCGACGTCGCCGCCTTCAAGGAATGAGAAGAACCGCTTGGCGTGCTCTTTTTCCTGGTTCGCGGTTTCTTCGAAGATCGCGGCGATCTGGACGAAGCCCTCCTTCCGGGCCTGGCCCGCGAAGTAGGTGTAGCGATTGCGCGCCTGGGATTCGCCAGCGAACGCTTTGAGGAGGTTCTTTTCGGTCTGGGTGTTTTTGATCGAGGGCATGGGTGATTCCTGGTGTGGTTCAGGTCCCCTCGCCAGGCCTGGCGAGGATACTCGGGAAGATGCGGCTAAGGTCGGCCAGGGGAAGCCGCAGGACTCTCGACGAATTCCAAGCGTCGAGTCTATCCGTCCCGGCGATCCCCACCCATGTCGGCAGAGACGTACTTGTGCCCGTCCGGATTCCGGCCTAGATTCCCTCCGGCTCGCCACCCTTGCTGGCGGCCCAAAGGAGTCCCCGTGCATCGCACCTGCGCCGTCCCGACCATCCTCGCCCTCATCGCCTGCTCTGCCTCCGTGCTGCCTGCGGCGGTATCGCCGATCGAGGCGGCCAGCCAGGTCCGCGCCATCGGACTGGAACAGGTGGTCGCGAGTCCGCGCGCCTACGAAAGCACCGCGATCCGCTTCCGGGCGGTGATCGTGGGCACGGGCGAGCTCTACGATCCGCTGCGCACCCAGTTCGCGGCCCAGACCCACGCCAACCTGCTGGTCTGGCCGGAACGCAGCGAACTCTGGACGCCGAATGCCCGCGCCGGGGTGGTGACCACGCTCTACATCGATCGCAACCTGTCGCTCTCGACCAAGCTGGGCGAGTTCAGGAAATACCAGGTGGTCGAGATCTTCGCCAAAGTCGCGGCAACCAACGACAACCAGCCCTGGTTGCTGGTCGAGACCATCGTCCCGGTGCCGAAGTCGGGTGCATTCACTGATGCCGCGCTCTATCACGTCGAAGAGGCCGGCAAGCTGGCCGAGGACCCCAACGGCCCGGCGCGCGATCTGGCGGAAGACCACTACGCCGCCGCCCTGGCCGAGAATCTGCCGGCCTGGTCCCGCATCACCGTCCTTGGGCTGCGCGCCCGCAACCTGATGGCTGCCGGCCAGTACGCCGAAACCTCGACCTTCGCCCAGGATGCGATCAAGGCGGCGGAAGCCGACAGCGCCCTGACCGACGCCGACAAGGCGAAACTCTACGTCCTCGCTGCCAAAGCCCAGGGCGAGACCAAGAGCTACAAAGAGGCCGTCACCCATTCCCGGCGCGCCCTTGCCCTCGATCCCTCGCTCGGTGATGCGTATGCTGTGCTCGGCATCGCCCTCGCCGGCCTGGAACGGTACGACGAAGCCCGACGCGAATGCGACAAGGCCGTGCGCCTGCGCCCGCAGGACGCCGAGGTGCGCTGGTACCTGGGCCGCATTCTTGATCTCCAGGGCCGCTACGACGAGGCCATCGAGGCGCTCAAGAAGGCGATCGACCTGACGCCAAAGGACTACCGCATCCACAAGGCGGTCGCCGCCGTTTATTTCCACCGCGGGTTGAAGGCCGAGCAGAGCAAGTCTCAGGCGAAGGATTTCGACACCTCGCTGCGCGAATACGACATCACCATCCGCCTGAACCCGACCGACGCCGAGGCTTTGGTCTTCAGCGGCCAGGTGATCGAGGCTGCCGCCGGTCTTGGCCTGGAAGTCCCCGTCCCGGGTGGCGCGAGCGAAAAGGCCACCATCGATCTGGCCCTGACGCGCTATGAGGCGGCGACCGCCGCGAACCCGAAGAACCTGCTCGCCCATGAGACGCTGGTGTCCAAGTACGCCGTGACCAAGCCGGACCAGGCGCTGAAGCATCTGAAGGCCCTGGCCGCGCTCCAACCCGATTCCCTGGCCCGGGTCGTCGCCTGGAGCGACTATCTGCGCGCCCAGGGCAAGGAGACCGATGCCCTGCCCCTGCTCGCCGCCTTCTGGCAGGGTCACCCCAAGTACGCCGAAGCCGGCCTGGCTTTGGCCAAGCTCCAGATCGCGCTGGGACTGACCGCCGAATCAATTACCACCCTCGAAGCCGTGGTGCGTCTCGACAAGCCGCCGGCCGAGGCTGGCAAGCTGCTGGATGCGCAGAAAGACCGGCTGAAGGCCGAGGCGCTGATGCCGAAACCTGCCGCCAAGGTCCAAGTGAAACCGGAAGCCAAGCCTGAGGCCAGTCCCAAGCCGGAAGCCAAACCGGAAGTCCAGCCGGCTGCGTCAACCCCGGCACCTGTCCCAGCACCTGCGCCTGCTGCGCCTGCTCCAGCAGCTGAGCCAACACCTGCACCCACTGTGCCTGCGCCGGCCACTCCTGCACCCTGATCGGTCTCGATCGAACCGTCCAAGCCTTCCTGACCGGCTCATGACTGACGCATCCTCCCCTTGAAGCCCGGGAGGATGACGCGTATACGGTCAGCAGAATGCCGCATTCCCAGCATTCCCCCCAGGCCTTCCAGGTCATGTTCGATCACGCCGGCGAGGCGATGTTCCGGGTCGACGTCGACGCACGCATCCTTGATGCGAACGGTACCGCTTGCCGGCGCCTGGGCCGCCCGCGCGAGGATCTGATCCGGTTGCGCGTGTCCGACATTGACCCCGACTACCAACCTGGGCGCTGGCCTGATCACTGGACTGAACTGCGGGACAATCGGACCCTGACCTTCCCGACCCGGCATCGCCGCCTCGACGGCACCTGTTTCCCGGTCGAGGTCACCTGCACCATGCTGCCGGGCGACACCGAGATGGTGGCCTTGGCGCGCGACCGCAGCCGCGAGGTCGCGACCGAGGTCGCCCTGCGCGAGGCCCAGGGCTATGCGGATGCGATCGTCGATGCCATCGCCGCGCTCATTGTCGTGCTCGATGGCGAAGGTCGGATCATGCGCTTCAACCGCGCCTGCGAATCCGCCACCGGCTGGAACGCAGCCGAAGTGCTGGGCCAGCCGTTCTTCGGCATCTTCGTGCCGCTGGAGCAGCGCGACGGCGTACGCGCAGTCTTCGCCCGCCTGCGCAGCGGCGACTTCCCCAACCGGCATGAGAACGACTGGTTGCGCCGCGACGGTTCGCGGGTGACCATCGCCTGGAGCAACACCTGCACGGTCGACGCGGCCGGCCAGGTGCGCTTCGTGGTCGGCACCGGCACCGACGTAACCGACCAGCGCCGAACCGAGCAGACTCTGGCCGCGATCGTCGAACATACGCCCAACGTCGCGATCCAGATCTACGAGCGCGATGGCACCATCCGGCTGTGGAATCCGGCCTCGCAGCTTCTCTATGGCTGGGATGCCGAGACCACCGTCGGTAAGCTGGCGAACGAGACTTTTCTGCGCGGTCAGGGGTTCATCGATCTGCTTGCGGCCTTCTCCAGCATCGAGCGCGACGGCCGACCGGTCGGCCCGGCGGTATTTCCGGTCCAGCATCGGGATGGCTACGAAATTCTGCCCTTGTCGACCATCTTCGGCATCCCTGGACCTGAGGGTCGGCAGCAGTTCGTCTGCATGGATGTCGACGTCACCGAGCGGGTCCGTCTGCAGCAGGCTCTGGCAACTGCCGCTGGTGGGCCGACCGCCACCGGCGTGGTAAGCGGCGGCAGGGCGTTCTACCTGCTCCTGGCGCAGGAGCTGGCCCGCCTGCTCGGCTGCCGCTACGTGCTGGCGGCAACGTTGTCGGACGATCGTGCCACGGCCCAGGCGGTCATCCTTGTCGCTGATGGCAAAGACGGCGGGGATCTCAGCTATCCCCTGGCGGGAACCCCGTGTGCCAAGGTGGTTGGCAGCGGGGTCTGCCACTTCCCCAGCGGGGTCGCGGCGCAATTCCCCGACGATCCGTTGTTGACCCAGATGGGCATCGAGGCGTACCTTGGCGCCCCGCTGCACGACAGCACGGGGCTGCCGATCGGCGTCCTGGTCGCCCTCCACGATCGTCCCTTGCACGCCACCGCCGATAAGATCTCGGTGCTGGAGATCTTCGCTGCCCGCATCGGGGCCGAGCATGTGCGCACCCGGGCCGAGGCCACCGTGCGCCGGGCCAACGCCGAGCTGGAACAGCGCGTCAGCGAACGCACCGCCCAGCTCGCCGCCATCAATGCCGAGCTGGAATCGTTCAGTTATTCGGTGTCGCACGACCTGCGCGCGCCGTTGCGTGCGGTCGATGGGTTTTCCGCCGCCCTGGCCGAGGATCACGCTGCCACCTTGCCGGTCGAGGCGGTCATGCTGCTCACCCGGGTGCGGGCGGCGGCCGGGAAGATGGGCCGGCTGATCGACGATCTGCTCAACCTGGCGCGCATCAGCCGGCGTCCGGTGCTGCCGCAGGTGGTCGACGTCAGCGCCCTGGCGAGCGAGATCGCGGCCGACCTGGTCCAGGCGCATCCGGCTCGCCGAGTCACTTTCCAGACTGCGCCAGGCCTGACCGCCTACGCCGACCCGGGACTGATCCGCATCGCCCTCACCAATCTGCTCGACAATGCCTGGAAATTCACCGCGCGTCGCGATCCGGCCCGAGTCGAGTTGGTGGGCGAAAACCACGACGGAGTCGACTGGCTGGTGGTCGTCGACGATGGCGTCGGGTTCGATCCGCGCTACGCGGATAAGCTGTTCAAGTCCTTCCAGCGCCTGCATGCGGTGCACGAGTTCGATGGCTCCGGCATCGGCCTCGCCACGGTCGCCCGGGTGGTCAACCGCCATGGCGGTCGCCTGCGCGCGAGCGGCGTCCCCGGCCAGGGTTCCCGTTTCGCCATTCACTTCCCGCCAGCCGCAAGGAACGCCTCATGACTCCCATACTGCTGGTCGAGGACAACCCCGACGATGAACTGTTGACCCGCCGCGCCTTCGCCAAGAACCGGATCAGCAATCCGATCATCGTCGCCCATGATGGGGCCGAGGCGATCGAGCTGCTCCTCGGTGCAGACCCGATCCTCCCGGCGGTGGTGCTGCTGGACCTGCAATTGCCCAAGATCGGCGGGCTGGAGGTGCTGTCCCGGCTGCGGGCCGACGAACGCACGCGCTTGCTGCCGGTGGTCGTGCTCACCACATCGAAAGAAGACAGCGACCTGCTCGCCAGCTACGGCCGCGGCGCCAACAGCTACGTGCGCAAGCCGGTCGAGTTCGAGCAATTTGTCCAGGCGGTCGGCCAGCTCGGCATCTATTGGCTGTTGCTCAACGAGGCGCCGCCGCCCCCGTCACCGCAGGTCGTGACGCGATGAACGAACCCAGACCGTTGGCGGTCGTGCTGGTCGAGGATTCCGAGGACGACGCCCTGCTGGTCGAGCTCGCCCTGCGCCGGGCCGGCTGGCAGCTTCGCCTCGACCGTTGCCAGGATGAGCCGACATTTCGCTCGCTGCTCGCGGCAGGTGGCCTGGATCTGGTGATCTCGGACTACGCCCTGCCTGCCTTCAGCGGCCTGGCTGCTCTGGCGATCGTGCGCGACCATGATCCCGAGCTGCCCTTCATCCTGGTCAGCGGCACCATCGGCGAGGACGCGGCGGTGCAGGCTATGCGCGCCGGGGCCCATGATTACCTGATGAAGGGCAACCTCGCCCGCCTGATCCCGGCGGTCGAACGCGAATTGCGCGAGGCCGAGGGCCGCCGCCACCGGCGTCTGGCCGAGCGGCGCCTCGCCGAGTCGGAGCGGCTGCAGCGCACCATCCTCGAATCCATCGGCGAGGCGGTGCTTGCGCTCGATGCCGTCGGCACCGTGGTGCGCGCGAACCGCGCCGCCGGCAACCTGCTCGGCCAGCCGCCGACGCAGCTCGCCGGCCAGCCCTTTGCGGCGGTGGTGCGCCTCCTGGATCCGGTCACGCGCCAGCCGCTGCCGGATCCGGTCGCCACCGCCCTGACGGGCATGAGTGTCGACAGCAGTCTGCCAACGCTCCTCGACCTCGGCCCGGATCGCTCCCGCCGGGTCGAGGTCGGCGTCCATCCGCTGCGCTCCGACGACGGCACCGTGCTCGGCGCGGTGCTCGCCCTGCGCGATGTGACCGAACGCTTCGACCACGAACAGGATTTGCGCCAGGCCCAGAAGCTCTCCGCCCTGGGTCAACTCGCCGGCAGCGTGGCGCACGACTTCAATAACCTGCTCACCATCGTGCTCGGCCAGGCCACCATGCTCGCCGTCGATCCTGGTCTGAGCGGACGATCGCGTGAGCGGCTTGGGCAAATCAGCCAAGCGGCCGAACGCGGCGTGGCCCTGGTGGCCCGGATGGTCAGCTTTGCCCGCAAGGGCAGCCTGGAGCCCCAGGTCTTTCCGCTCGACCCCGAAGTGCGCGCCGTCGCCGACCTGTTCGCTGGCGCCTGCCAGCGCAATCTCCGGGTCGAACTCGCCCTGGGCGCCGACGCCGCGACCATCACCGGGTTTCCAACCCAGGTGCACAGCGCTCTGCTCAACCTGCTGGTCAACGCCCGCGACGCCCAGCCCCAGGGCGGCCTCATCCGGGTCAGCACCGATCTTGTCGTCCTGGATCAGGAAACCGCCGCCCGCGCCCGTCCCGCCCTGGCCGCCGGACGCTGGCTGCGGATCGCCGTGGCTGACGCGGGCACCGGCATCAGTCCGGCGGTCATGCCCCGGCTCTTCGAACCGTTCCTGACCACCAAGCAGCCAGGCAAGGGCACCGGCTTGGGCCTGCCGTCAGTGCTCGGCTGCGCCCGCGATCACCAGGGCGGCGTGCTGGTCGACAGCGTGGTCGGCACCGGCACCACCATGACGGTGCTGTTCCCGTTCAACGCGGGCTAGAGTCGACCAGCCTGCCATCAGGATTTACACCAATCACGGGCAACGCTTTTGGCTATCCGACATGGCTTAAGATTCACGCCCGCCACGACGGCGGCCAGGCCCAGGACGCCGCCAGCATCAGTCCCAGGATCGCCACCGCGACCTGAGCCGGGGGCAGGTCCCACGACCACGACAGGGCGAAGCCAGCAGTGATCGCGCCTTCGGCCAGGAGCACCGCCAGCCACGGCAGCGGAGCTAATCGGTGCAGCAGGCGTCGGCTGATGAGCACGGGCAGCACCAGCAGTGCGGTGGTGAACAGAGCGCCGGTGACCTTGAGGGACGCCGCCAAGAGCAGCGCCAGGCCCATCGCGGCGCTGATCGTCAGCAGGGTCGGCGCCGTGCCTTGGGTGCGTGCGGTCGCTGGTTCCCAGGCGGCAAGCAGCAGGCGGCGGCCGGCGACGGCGACGGCGCACAGCGTCGCTACCGCCAAGCCGATCGCGACGGCAGCCTGCGTCCAGGTCGCGCCGAGCACCGAACTCGCCTGGAGTTGCGCCATCTGTTCGGCGCCCTGCGGATGCCGCGCGAGCGCCAGGACGGTGAATGCGGAACCGGCGAGGATCATCCAGGCGGCGACGGCTTCGGGCCGTTCACGCGGCGGCGGGCGCTGGGCGAGCAGGGTCGCCGCGCCAATCGCCAGAAATGCCCAGGCAGCGGGGAAGGGCCAGGCCCAAGCGAGCGCTAGCGCGACACCGCAGGCGCCGACCTGGACCAGGCCGACGCCCAGCAACGCCTGCTCGCGCGCCACCACCGGGATGCCGGCAAGGGGCAGCGCTGCCCCGAGCGCCCAGGCGGCGATATAGCTCGCACCGAACTGCGGCCAGCCGTCGTGCAGCCAGGCCGGGATCAGGGATTCCATGTGACCTTCGCCTTGCCCTCGTCGAGGACGATGCGGCCGCTCGGAATCGCGACCTCGGGCACTTGATGGCCAATTATCACCACCGTCGCGCCGGCAAGGCAGCGCCGGACCAGCGCGGCGCTCGACCGCGCGATGCTTTCGTGATCGAGGTGGTTGAAGGGCTCGTCGAGCACCAGCAGCGCCGGCTGCCGCACCAGGGCGCGGGCAATGCGCGCCCGCTGGCGCTGGCCGCCTGATAACGCCCAGCAACTCGCCTTGGGTGCGATACCGAGTTCCTCGAACACGGCTGGATCCGGATTTTTCGCCGCGAACGCGACGTATTCCGCGACCGACAACGGGAGGGTCGGCAACAGCGCGTCGTGCTGCGGCACCACTGACAATCCACCGCCGTCGGCGATCCAGGGATGCACGACCAGCCGGCCGGCGATCGGTGGCAGTTCGCCCAGGATGGTGGCGAGCAGCGTGCTCTTGCCGCTGCCGTTGGGGCCTTCGATCCACCACCATTGCCCTGAGCGCAGGGTCCAGTGGATGCCCGCGACCAGGGCCCGGCCGCGCCGGCCGATCGCGAGTCCTTCCGCCCACACCAGGTCGTTGGCCTCGATCCCGCTGGTCAGCATCAGCGCCCTGCCAGCGCGGCGGCGACCACCCGCACGTTGTGGTCGATCCACGTCAGGTAGGTGCCGGTGCCCGGCCGGCTGCCTGCCTGGTGTGCCATCTCGGCCACCTTCGCCCCGGCGGCCTCGGCCGCCGAATCGATGGAGCGGCGGTCGAAGTACGGCGTGGCCAGGATCACCGTCGCCCCGGCCGCGCGCATGCGCTTTGCCACGCCGACCAGATGCCGGGCGCTCGGGGGCACGCCCGGTTTCGGCTCCAGCAGTTCGACGAGGCGCAGGCCAAAAGCCCGGGCGAAGTACGGATACAGGTCGTGATCAGCCGCAATGGCGGCGCTGGCGAAGGGCTGCATCGCCCCCAGCCAGCCGCCGAGCTCCGCCTCGCGCTGCTGGGTTTTGAGGAACTCCAGCAATTTACCGTGACGAGCAAGCAGCGCGAGCTTGGCGCCGTCAAGCTCGGCGGCGAGTTTCTCACCGACCAGCGCGATCCCCAAGGCCTTGCGGAAGGCGGTGCAGTTGCGGGCGAAGACCTTGGCTGACTCGGGATGGAGCTGGCCCAGGCGGTCGCGCAGCGCCTCGGCCACCGCCAAGCCGTTGAGCGGATCGAGCAGGAAATGCGGATTCCCCTGCGGATGCACTTCGCCCGCCGACCGGTCGATTGGGCCGGTCGGGATGCCAAGCAGATCGCTCACCGCCGAGGATGCTTCCAGGAATCCGCGCTGGCCCGGGGCGATGCGCGGATTGCGGGAGGTGGCGATGACCGGCGGCAGCCAACCGACCTCCAGTTCGCACCCGATCGAGACCAGCAGTTCCGCCCGCGCGAGAGTCACCGCGAAACTGGGCTTGGAGTCGACCCGATGCGGATCGTCGCCGGGCTGGGCGAAGACGGTGACCTGCACCGCCTCGCCGCCGACCTGGCGCACGAGATCGCCGAGTTCCGGCACGGTGGCGCAGACCGGGATGGGTTCGCCAGCGGCACAGGAAATCATGAGAAGAGCGATCAAGGCGCACCGCAGCACGATCAGGCCCGGCAGATGAATGGCCACAAAGAGCACAAAGTGCACAAAGGTTCTCAGCCAGGGATCGGCCGGGGCTTTTTGCTGTGCGCTCGGTGTCCATGCGATGCGTGGCAAAAGCGGCAGATGGTTCGTCACCCAGTCCGCCAAGGGTTCAATAATAGTCCGCCAGCCAAATCCTTGTGCTCTTTGTGCTCTTTGTGGCCATGCGATGGTTGGGAAGATGGGCGTATTCATGATCAGTACCCATGCGCCGGATGGGCGCCGATCAGAACTTCGATCCCCAGCCAGACGCTGTGCGCCTGGCCGCCGGGCAGGAACTGCGCGCGGTCGTAGTCGTATTGCAGGCGGAGGCGGCTGAACTCGCTGGGATGGAACTGGATGAGCGGTGAGATCCTGAGCCGCCGGTCGCGCAGCGGATCCGCGCTGGGTGAATCGAGCCCGTCGATCCCATCGCGGCGCACCACGCTGTCGCCGGTGGCTGTGGCGAATTCACCCCGCACGCCAGCGCTCCAGCGTTCACGCAGGCCGACCAGGATCTGGCCGTAGCCGCCCAGGTCGCGCAGGCGCGCTCCATCGATAGTGACCTCCTCAGCCGTGCCGGGGTTGAGGATCGCCGCGCCGACCCGGGCGCGGCGACCCAGGCCCTCAGCGGTGAACGCCAGCCAGCGAAGGGCCTGTCCGGCAGTCAGGTTCCATTTCATGTGCAGATCGAGGCCGGCTACGTCGCTGCGGCCACCGGCAGCGTTGGGGCCGCCCATCCAACTCGTTCCCAGGCGCAGACCAGCGGTGCGCCAGTCGAGGAACGCCTCCCAGCGCGCACTCCAGACCAGGTCGCCGAGGCTGCGCACGCCGCGTTCGTTCTCCTGCCAGGGCCGGCCGCCGACCGAGGTGCTGTCGTCCTCGCTGACATAGCCGCGGAAGCTGGCCGCGCTCGGATCGTTGGAGTTGTACGCGCCCACCGTGATCTGGCTGAACCAGGGCAACGGCATAAGCCAGGCGACCCGGCCACCGGCGCTGCGGGTTCCGTCGCCACCCAGCAGGCGCGAGGCGATCACCGGTTGCTCCAGCCAGGCCCAGGAATGGGGATGGCTGGCGTTGATGCGGCCGAATTCGATGAGCTGGTAGCCGCCCTTGGCCTCAAGTCGATACGGCAGCGCCGTCGTCTTGGCGAAGGCTTCTTCGAGTTCGACGCCGTCCTCGGTCGCGACCAGGTGGGCCTCGGCCTGGAAGTACGGATCGACGACGCCGGCCAGGGACAGCTCAGCGCCTTGCAAAGTGAAACCATTGCGGTGCGGATCGTGCCCGCCGGCCAGCAGGCCGGACAGGTGCTGATCATCCGCCGAGGAACCGCCAGCGGCTGCCAAGATGCTGAGCGATACGTCGATCAGCCTCACGCCGACCGGCGTGGTGGTGCGGGATGGCTCTGGGGTAGTGGGTGGAGGAAGACCCGCCACGGCGCGATCGAGGGCGTTGGCGGGAGTCTCAGCGGCGGAAATCGCGTGGCCTGCAGCGAATGCCGCAAGGGTGCAGACGAGCGTGCTGACAGCACGCCCATCCAGGATGGGAGAGGGCATGGTTGGATTCCGGAAACGGGAAAACGGGTTTGCTATCCGCAGCCGACGGCCACGGACGGATCAAGGGCGCGGCCGACGGCCGCGTCGGGGATCAGCAACCCGTGGGCGGGGCCCGGGCCGGGGCCTGGAACCAGATCCAGAACTCAGTGGCGTCAACTCGGACCAGTTTCGGTGCGCAGAATCCTGCGGCATCTGCTTTGGGCGGGGCGCTCGAGTCATTCAGGCTGACGTGCTGAAGCAGCGCCAAGCCATCGCAGGTGAAGCAATGTTCCCCGGCGTCCGTCGGACCAACCGAGATCGCCCCGATGAGTGATACTTCATCCGCAGAACAGGACTGACCCTGACTGTGACCGTTGGCGCGATGCCACGGCCCGGCCACGGTCAGCCCGAGCAGACTCAGCAGCACCAACCAGGAAAGGACTCGCGCGGCCACGCGGGGAACCTGGGACACGCTCGAATAAAAGCAAATACCGTCACGCGCGAGCCCGAACAATTCAGATTGGTCACGTCCCAGGTGAGGCGTTGCATGCCCCCCTGGGATCGCGGGCGTCTCGCCCGCCTGTCGTCGCTCGTCGTTCAGCGCCGGCGTTCGATCTGCGCCAGCAGCGCCCGCGCCTGGGCGTCGTCGGGGCGCTTGATCAGATATGCGGCGAGCAGCGTGCGGGCCTCGTCGCGGCGGTCGTGCTTGAGGTAAAACGCGGCGAGGTGCAGCGTCGCGGTCGCGCTGGCCGCACTGTCGCCGTTGCTCGCGCGCAGGTGGAGCGCCTCGGCGCGGGCGGTTTCTTTTCTGGCGTCGGCTAACGAGGCGGCCCAGGTCAGCACCGTCGGATCGCTTTCCCCCGCCTGCACCAAAGTGTCGAGCGCGGCCCCGGCCGCGACGGGATCATTGGCCTGGACGGCGTAGCGCGCGGCGGCAATCCGCTGCTGCCGTGAGCGCTGGGATTCTGGCACCGCGGCCAACCAGGCGCGGGCCTGGGCCAGGTCGCCCGATTCAGCGGCGAGCCTGCTCGCGAGCAGAACCAGGCCGTCGTCGCTGAGCGCGCTGGCGGTGGGCGGTTCACCGAGGAGCGGCCGCACCGTCGCCAGGGCGGTCGGGATCAGGCCGCGGCCATACTGCACCTCGGCAAGCTGCCGGCGCAGGGCGCGGTCGGCGGGGGCAAGAGCCAGCGCGGCTTCGAGCGCGGCGACGGATTCGTCGGCGCGGCCGGTCTCCTGCGCCGACCAGGCGAGGTGCTTCCACAGTTCCAGGTCGGCGGGCGTGCGCGCGAGCAGGGCGAGCACCGCCTGGCGCGCGTCCTCGCCCCGGCCGGCGTGCACCAGCACCGCCAGTTCGATCCGGCGCAGGGTGGAGTCCTCCGGAAAACGCAGGATGCCCTGCTGCGCGGCGAGCGTGGCCAGGCGCCAATCGCTGGCGCGCAAAGCGGAATTGGCGAGGAAGACTAGGTGGCTGCGGTCGGCGCTGGCGGCATCGATGCCGGCAGCGGCCTCGCGGCTGGCGGTGGTCCAGTCCTCGCGCGCCGCCGCGCATTGGGCGAGGCCGAGGTGGGCCTGTTTGAGCGCGGGATCGAGTTTCAGCGTCGCGGCGAAGGATGACTCTGCCGCCGAGAGCAGCCGCAGCCGTTCCGGGTCTTGCGCCGCTGGTGCCCGGTCTTGCGCCAGGCGCCAATGCGCCTGTGCGCGGGCGAGGTGGATCAGGGCATGCGCCTCGTTTTTCCCTTCGTTGAGCCAGCCGTCGAGGATGCGAATCGCCTCGGCCGGCGCGGCCTGGGCGGCCTTGGTCAAAACCTCGGCCACCGGGGGCGGTACCGCGCGGGGTTCCTCGGCGGCGAGCGGGATGAGCACGAGCAGCAGCAAGATCAGGCCTGGGAGCGCGCCGCTCCGCGGCGCATGCTTAAAGGTTCGAGCGCCTGGGAGCGCGCCGCTCCGCGGCGCATTCGTATCGATTCGAG
>CAMCMZ010000032.1 GCA_945876185.1 Candidatus Kuenenia stuttgartensis
AGGAACTGGCGTATTTCATGAGTGCGGTCGCGCGAACCGGGCAGGCGCACCAGGGGTGCTAACCAGCCCAGACCGCAGGTTTCAAGGGATGAGGCGAGGCGTTGCATGGTCATTCCAGGGTGAGGAAAGAAGATTGGCCACAAAAAAACGCAAAGGTCACAAAATGATGTGGGCCGAGCGCCATTCCGAAAACCTTCCGAGGTCAGGGCCATAAGGACCCCCAATCCGAGACCGATCATCATCGGGATGTAATTCGCAGCCTTCAGTCGTCCCTACGGGACTTGCCTCATGTGTCTTGCCAATCCCGGGGTTGAAACCCCGGGCTAACCTCGTGGCGTCCCTACGGGACGCATATATCTCATGATATTGACGATGATTTTCGCCTCTTCCGTCTCGTAGGAACGGGATATCCCGGTTTAAATCCCGGGCTAACCTCGCGGCGTCCCTACGGGACGCACATATATCTCATGATATTGATCATGATTTTCGCCTCTTCCGTCCCGTAGGGACGGGATGATGCTAGCCCGGGGTTTCAACCCCGGGATGAGTGGAAACTCATTGGTTTCAGTCCCGTAGGGACGACTGAGATGCGACGCTCTGGTCACAGGGCCGACTCCAGGGGATCCGGGGTTCTGCTCATTTGTGTCCTTTGTGCTCTTTGTGGCCATCCCTCTCGCTTATGGTTTCCTGAGCGTGAACTGCTTCACGTAGTCGTTCGGCTTCGCCGGATCGAAGGCGATGTGGTCGATGAAGGCCGAAGCGGGATAGCTGAGCGCGTCCTTCTCGGGCAGCTCGTCGGCCTTGACCAGGCCCTCAGCGAGCAGACTGGCGAACGCGGAACGGTAGAGGTCGGGGCGGAAGGTTTTCGCCGCGATCTCCTGGTACCAGGAGTCGGGCTTGTCCTCGCTGATCATGCCCCAGCGGCGCATCTGGGTCAGGCACCACACGGCGTGGCTGGTCAGCGGGAAGCTGGCGTATTTCTTGTAGAAGATGTTGAAGTCCGGTTCCGGGCGGCGATCGAGCGTGCCGTCGGCACTGACCCCATAGACCAGGGTGCCGGTGATCGATTCGGCGATGATCTCGGGCGCGGCTCCGATGTAGTCCTTGTGCGCGAGGATCTCGGCGAGCTTGTGCCGGTTGGCGGTGCTCTCATCCAACCAGCGGCCGGCGCGGATCAGGGCGCGCACGATGGCCTTGGTGGTGTTGGGGTTGTCCTCGGTGAACTTCTTCGTCATACCGAAGACCTTGTCCGGGCTGCCGTCGAACACGTAGTGGCTCGGGATGGCGAGACGGCCGGTCTTCTCGCTGATGGTCAGCTTCATGTTCCAGGGTTCGCCGACGCAGAACCCTTGGCAATTGCCTTGGTTCATCGCTGACACCATTTGCGGCGGGGGATTGACCTGGAGCACCACATCGGCGCTGGTGACGCCCTTGGCGTCTTGCTGGCCGTCGTAGAAACCAGGGTTCACCCCGCCCGAGGCGAGCCAGTAGCGCAGGTTGAAGTTGTGGCTGCCTGCCGGGTAGGTCATGAACATGGTCAGGGTCTTGCCCTCGGCCCGATACGCGGTGGCGATGTCCTTGATCGGAGCCGCCGACAACGGCATCGGATAGCCGGGCTTGGCCAGGGCGGGGTCCTTCGCCGCCAGGCGTTTCCAGATGTCGTTCGAAACCGAGATCCCCATGCCGTTGATGGCCAGGTTGTAGGGCACCACGATGTCGGCCTGCACGCCGACGCCGATCGCCGCGCCGACCGGGTGGCCGTAGAGCATGTGGCTGCCGTCCAGGGCGCCGTTCACCAGGTTGTCGCGCACCGCCTGCCAGTTGGGCTGGACGATGACTTCAGCCGCGATGCCTTCCTCGGCGAAATAGCCGAGTTCCTTCGCGACCACGATGGCGGCGCAGTCGGTGAGCTTGATCATGCCGAACTTGAGCGGGCGCTTCACCTCCAACTTGTTATCGATCGCCTTGCGCAGGTTCGGAGTCGGACTGGTGCGCTGGTAGGGCGTGAAATCCGCAGCGGCTGCGGTGGTGACTGCTGCCGCGATCGCGGTCAGGCTGAGGGCGAGGGAACGGACGCGGGCGAGGGCGCAGGCGAGGGGTAGGGTCATCGGTGGTCTCCGTGTTGATCCTTAGCGCGGGTGTGCCAATCCGGGCTTGCTGCGCGCTGCATCAGCGTCGCCTCAGGAAAGCCCTCAGGGTCGGGGGCAGGGAACCGCCCTGCACGAAAAATGCGCAGCGGTCTGGTGCAAAAGCCCTGGCATGGATTGTGCACAGGGAAATGCGAGGTCAGGCGCATGGACGACGTGGTTTTGCCCGGCACGCAGGCGCTGTCGCAGCCCCTGCGCACTGCCTGTCCGTACTGCGGCGTCGGCTGCGGCATCATTCTTGATGCCCAGGGCCTGCGTGGCGATCCCGATCACCCCAGCAACTTCGGCCGACTGTGCAGCAAGGGCCGCACCCTGCTGCATGCGGCCGGACGGCAGGACACCCGGTTGCTCGTCCCCGAACTGCGGACCAGGCGCGACCAGCCGCGCCAGCGCGTCGCCTGGGCCGAGGCGATCGGCCACGTCGCCGGGCGTTTCCGCGCCATCCAGGCCCAGCATGGCCGGGATGCGGTGGCGCTGTACGTCAGCGGCCAGTGCCTGACCGAGGAGTACTACCTCGCCAACAAGCTGGCCAAGGGCTTTCTGGGCACCAACAACATCGACACCAATTCTCGCCTGTGCATGAGCAGCGCGGTCGCCGGCCACAAGGCGACCCTGGGCAGCGATTGCGTGCCCGGCTGCTATGAGGACATCGACCTCGCCGAGACCTGGCTGGTGTGCGGCGCCAACATGGCCTTTGCCCATCCCATCCTGTTCCGCCGCATCGAAGCCGCCAAGGCGGCGCAACCCGACCGTCGCCTGATCGTGGTCGATCCTCGCCGCACGGACACCGCGGTGGTCGCCGATCTGCATCTGGCGCTGCGACCGGGCACCGACGTGGCGCTGCACCTGGCGCTCGGGCACGAACTGCTGCGCCTGGGCGCGGTCGATGAGGACTGGATCGCCGACCACGCCGCCGGCTGGGCGGAGCTGCGCCTGTTGTTGCAGGCGTGGCCGGCTGAGCGCGCCGCGGCGGTGTGCGGCCTCGCCGCCGCCGACATCCGCACCGCGGCGGTGTGGCTGACCGGCCGGCGCTGGATGAGCCTGTGGACGATGGGCCTGAACCAGAGCAGCAGCGGCACCGACAAGGTGGCGTCACTGATCAACTTGTCGCTGATCACCGGCAGCGTCGGCCAGCCCGGTTGCGGACCGTTCTCCCTCACTGGTCAACCCAACGCGATGGGCGGGCGCGAGGCTGGCGGCCTGGCCAACCTGCTGCCGGCGCACCGCTCGCTCGCCAAGGTTGAGGACCGCGCCGCGGTCGAGGACTTCTGGGGCGTGCCGCGCGGCACCATCCCGGCTGCGCCGGGTCTGACCGCGGTTGAGCTCATGGCCGCCCTGCGCGACGGCCGCTGCAAGGCGGTGTGGATCATCGCCACCAACCCGGTCGCCAGCCTGCCCGCCGCTCTCGGCTGCGATGAAGCCCTGCGCCGGGCTGAGCTGGTGGTGGTGCAGGACGCTTACGCTAACGACACCCTGCCCTTCGCCGACGTGGTGCTGCCGGCCGCGACCTGGCCGGAGAAGACCGGCGCGATGACCACCAGCGAGCGCCGGGTGCACCTCGTCCAGGCGGCGCGGCCGATCCCCGGCAACGCCAGGCCGGACTGGCTGATCCTGCGCGATGTGGCGCAGGCGATGGGATTCACCAAGGATTTTTCCTTCGCCGATGAATCGGCCGTGTTCGCCGAGCACGTCGCGTTGACCCGTGGCACCGACTGCGACATGGCCGGCCTGTCGCACGCGCTGCTCAAAGAGCGCGGCCAGGTGCAGTGGCCATGCCCGTCCCCGGATCATCCCGGCACCCCGCGCCTGTTCGCTGACGGCATCTTTCCCACCACCGACGGCCGCTGCCGACTCTGGGCCGGCGAGCCGACCGCACGCGCCGAAATCCCGGACGCCGCCTTTCCCCTCGTCCTCACCACCGGCCGCATCCGCGACCAGTGGCACACCCAGACCCGCAGCGGCCTGGTGACCAAGCTCAACCGCGCCGAACCGGCCCCCTTCTGCGAACTGCATCCAACCGACGCCACCCAGCGCGGTGTCTCGACCGGCGATCTGGTCGAGGTGGTCAGCCACCGCGGCACCTGCCGGGTGCGGGCGCGGGTGACCACGGACATTCGCCAAGGGGTCTGCTTCCTGCCCATGCATTGGGGGCCGCTGCTCGGCGGGGCCGAGGGTCGCGCCAACGCGGTGGTCAGCGACCGCCTCGATCCGGTGTCGAAGGAGCCGGACCTGAAGCTCAGCGCGGTCCAGGTGCGCCGTTTCCGGCCTCCGGCCCGACGCATTCTGGTGGTCGGCGGCGGCACCGGCGCGTTGGCGTTCTGCCGCGCCCACCGCACGGAAAATCCCCAGGATTCCATCACGGTTTTCAGTGAAGAGTCCGAGGCCGGCTACGACCGGGTGCAACTGCCGCACCTGATCAGCGGCGAGCGCGACTGGGCCTGCCTGCGGCGGCGGTTCCCGGACGGCATTGAGGTACGAATCGGTGCCCGCATCGCCCACATCGATCGCGCCGCGCGCGCCATCGTCACCGCTGCTGGTGAACGTTTCGCCTATGACCATCTCGTTCTCGCCACGGGCAGCCGCCCAGCGATGAGCGTTACCGGTCCCGGCGTGCTCGGTCTGCGCACCCGCGCCGATGCCGAGGCGATCCTCGCTGGAGCGGCGACGCCTGGGACCGCCGGTTTTCAACCGGCCAGCAGCACGACGAATTCTGTTTCCCAAATATCAGTTCTGTCACCCTGCCGGTTGGAAACCGGCGGTCCCAGGAACAGCCAATCCGCTGAACCAGCCCGGTCCCCGCTTGCGCCTGGGACCGCCGGTTTTCAACCGGCCAGCAGTACGGGCAGTTCCGTTTCCCAGGAATTCCATCTGCCCACCTGCCGGTTGGAAACCGGCGGTCCCAGGAACAACCAACCAACCGCGGTGATCATCGGTGCCGGCCTGCTTGGCCTCGAACTTGCCGCCGCGCTGCTGCACCTGGGCTGGCGCGTCACCGTCCTGCAACGCAGCGACCGGGTCATGGGCAAGCAACTCGACGCCATCGCTGCCGCCCATGTCGCCGGCCTACTGCGCCAACGCGGCCTGGATCTGCAACTGAACGCCCGCGTCGAACGAATCGATGACGGCTCGGTCGTCCTTGCCGGCGGAAACCGCCTGCCGGCCGATCGGATCATCGTCGCCACCGGCACCACGCCCAACGACGACCTCGCCCGCACCGCCGGCCTGCCGTGCCAGGGCGGGATCCTGGTCGATCAGCATCTCGCCACTGCCGATCCTGCGATCAGCGCGATCGGCGAATGCGCTGCAGTCCGCCTTGGCCCTGGCGAGCCCGTACGGGTCGGCACGACGCCAGGTGTCACCGCCCAGGCCGAGGTATTGGCGCAGGTGCTCGCTGGTGATCCCGTCGCGCGCTGGCGGCCCGCGCCGCAGGCGAACGTGCTCAAGGTGCCCGGCCTGCAGCTCGCCAGCGTGGGTGAAGTCGAGGAAAAACCCGGCGACGACGTGATCAGCCTGCACGACCCGCGCCGGCGGCGCTACCTGAAGGCGGTGGTGCGCGCGGATCGCGTGGTGGGGGCGATCTGCCTGGGCGACCTGGGGCCGTGGCCGCACCTGTTGGACCTCTGCCAATCCGGGGTCGAACTGGATGAGGAACGCGACCGGCTTCTCGCCCCGGGCGGCGGCGGCACTGCGGTGGAAGGCAAACTGGTCTGCTCCTGCATGCAGGTCGGGGCGACCACCCTGGCCACGGCTGCGCGCACACATGCCGGCGATGTGGCCAAGGTCTGCGCCGCGACGCGCGCCGGCAGCGGCTGCGGGTCGTGCCGACCGGAAGTCGCGCGGATCTGCGCCGGTGCGCTGGCGGGCGCGACCGCGTAGCATGCCGGGCATGGACGACCTGGACCGCCGCACCGCGCGCGACTTCACGGTGCGCTACGCCCTCGCCCTGGGCCTGGTCGCCTGCCTGACCATCGCGGCGCAGGTCGCGGTGCAGTTGGCCCTGCACCGTTCACGCAGCGACGCCGCGGTGGTCAACCTCGCCGGCCGCCAGCGCATGCTGTCGCAGCGCCTGACCATGCTCGCGCTGGCGGTCGAGCGCGATCCCGGCCTGCGCGCCACCATGGCGACGGTGCTGGATGAATGGACCCGGGCGTACCAGCGTCTGAGCGCAGGACATGACCTCGCCAACGCCGGGCTGGACAACAGCCCGGAAATCAAAGCCGTCTTCATTGCGCTTGAGCCGCATTTTCGCGCGATGGCAGCGGCGGCGCAGGCAGGCCAGGGAACCCAGGCGGCAGACGGCGCGGGCGCGGCGGTGCTGTTACGGTCGCAGCAGGAGTTCCTGCCCCTGATGGAGCGCATTGTCGCGCTCTACCGCAGCGAGGCCGAGGCGCGGGTCAGTCGTCTGATCACCCTCGAACTCAGCCTGTGCGTCGTGCTGCTGGTCGTGCTGGTGCTCGAAGCCTTCATCGTCTTCCGCCCGGCGGTGGCGCGGCTGCGCACCGCCATTCGCGAACGCGAGATCCTGCGCGAACGCGAGCTGGAGAACCGCGAACTGCTCATCGCCGCGGAAACCGCCCAACGCATCGGCCAGGATCTCCACGACGGGCTGGGCCAGACCCTCACCGCGCTGTCCTTCCAGGCCAAGGCGGTCGAGGCCGGGGCCGCTGCCACGGGATTGTCGTCGGGCCTGTCCGAGGCCATCGCGCAATGCCGCGCCCAGGCGCGCCGGCTCGCTCCGGTCGGGATCCAGGCCGCCGGACTTGAGGCAGCCCTGCGCGAACTGGTTGAATCCACCACCCGCGCCACCGGCACGGTCTGCACCGTGGATTGGCAGGCGCCGGGCCCACCGACCAGCGCCGGTGAGGACTGCTTCCGCATCGTGCAGGAGGCGATCACCAACGCCCTGCGCCACGGCAAGGCGCACACGATCGCGATCACGGTCGGCCCGTGGGGCCTGACCGTGCGTGATGACGGCGTCGCCGCTGCCCCAGGGCCGGAGGGCGTCGGCCTGCGCTCGCTGCGGGCGCGGGCCCAGCGCCTGGGCGGGGGCCTGGTCAGCAGCGCGCATCCGGAGGGTGGCTGGGAAGTGCGGCTGACCCTGCCCAGACCCACCGTCGCTTGACGCAGCATTTCCGGCGACTTGCCGGAATGGGCCACTGCCCCAGGCTTGCGTGCACAATCCCCATGGGAATCGACCTCCGTCCCCGCGTCCTGATCGCCGACGACCACCAGCTGCTGCGGCTGGGCCTGAAGCAGATGTTGGCTGCCGACGGCGGTTTCATCGTGGTCGGCGAGTGCGAAACCGGAACCGAGATCGAGCCGTTGGTGGCGGAGCACGATCCCGACGTGCTCATCCTCGACCTGCGCCTGCGCGATGGCTCCTCGCTGGAGCGCATTGCGCCGCTGCTCGCGGCCTATCCGCACCTGGGCATCCTCGTCCTGTCGATGCACGACCAACGGGTCTACGCCGAACGCTGCCTGCGTCTCGGCGCCAAGGGCTACCTGATGAAGGAAGAAGCCGCGACCCTGGTCGCCACCGCCCTGCACGCGGTGGCGGCCGGGAAGACCTTCCTGTCCCCAACGCTCGCCGGTCCCGCTGAGGCTGCTGCCGGTGCGACCGGGTCGGCGAAATCCGGCCTGCCCATCGAACGCCTGTCCAACCGTGAACTGCAAGTCTTCGAGCTCACTGGCGACGGCCTGCCGACGCGCGCCATCGCCGCCCGCCTGGAACTATCCGAAAAAACCATCGAAGCGCACAAGGCCAATATCAAGAAGAAGCTCGGCATCGAGCACGGCACCGAACTAGCACGCCTGGCGATGTCCTGGCGCGAAGCGGGCGGCGGCGCGGCGCTGTCGCCGTAGCGCCGGCTTCAGCCGGCAAGGACAATCGGTTTCACCAGATCACACCAGCGATCCTGGCTGAACGTGCAGACGCCAGGGGCCCATCATCCGTGCCGGCTGAAGCCGGCGCTACGGACGGCCGATTGCCCGTACTGCGCGGCGCAGCTCTTTCAGACGTTCGCTGAGATCCGGGTTGCGGCCGTAGCGCAGATCGGCGTAGGCAGCGGCGGCGGCGCGCAGCGGTTCCGCCACGCTGGGGAAGCGCTGCGCGGCACGCGCGGCGTAGGCAACCGGGCCTTCGCTCACCAGACGCGGGCATCCGGCGGCGGCAAGTCGGTCGCTGAGCCGGGCAAACCAGCGGTCAGCGGCCGAACCGTGGCGGCGCGGGACCAGCACCAGCCAGACCACCAGCAGCACCACGACCGCGAACAGGCCAGCGCCGAGGAACGCCAACCAGCGCAAATTCAGGCCGTGCGCCAGGGCGAAATCCAGGCGGCGCTCACTCGACCAGCCGATCACAGTGCCGTGCCAGCGCATGTCGACCCAGTCCCAGGCCTGGCGCACGCGCTGCCAACGGGACGCGAGGAAACCCTCGGCGTTGCCGGCCTGCGCGGCGGCGATCCCGGCGGCGGAGGCGCGCGGCGGGGTGGTGCCGTCCTCGATGATCTGCACCACCGCGGTCGGATCGACCCGACGCCAGCCTTCGCCACCCAACCAGACCTCGCACCAGGCATGGGCGTCGGCATTGCGCACGGTGACGAAGCCGCCGTACGGGTTGACCTCGCCGCCGGCGTACCCCAGCACGATCCGCACCGGGACGCGATTCAGGCGCATCAGCAGCGCGAAACCCGTGGCGTAATGCTCACAGAAGCCGCGTCGGCGTTGGAGCAGGAACTCGCCCATCGGATCGTCGCCCAGGGTTCCCGGGTCGAGGGTGTAGGCGAAGCCGCCGCTGCGGAAGTATTCCAGCACGGCCTGCACCACCTGGGCGTCGCCGGCTGATCCGGGGATGCGCTCCGCCCCGAGTCGCGCGGCAAGGTCGCGCACCGGCTTGGAGGTCTTCGCCGGCACGCTGACCGCCCGCCGGAAGATGTATCCAGCCGGGCGGTCGTGCAGGCGGGCCTCGGGATGGAATACCACGCTGTAGGCGAAACCGGATCCGGGCGGCAGGTCGAGGCGGCAGAGCGCATCCGGCAATTGCTTCCGGCTGCGTTCCGCCTCGACCGGCTTGAGCGGGCAGTCGGGGATCGGCAGCATCTGGCGAGCGTTGGGCGCCAGCACGATCTGGGCGCGCATCGGGACGCCATCGGGCGGACGGCGCGCGTTGATCTCGGCCTCGGCATCGGGCTGGACTCCACGCGTCCAGGTCCGGCCGTCGTAATCCCACAGCACCTGCACACGCCAGTACAGGCGATCCGGCTGGACCTTGGCAGGTGCATCGAAGTCAGCGCGGAAGGCCGGCGTCGGATCCTTGCTCAGACTCCCGATTGCACCCGGGGTCAATTGGTCGCTCAAGCCAGTGCGGGCGCCGCCGCGCACCGATGGCTTCTGCACCTCGGGCAGCGGGACAAGGAAGTACGCGAGTGCGGCCAGCACCGTCGCCGGAAGCAGCAGCGCGCTGGCGGCGCGCAGGCCGTTGCCGCCGGTTCGCGACGGAACTTCGTGCGCCGGCGTGCCCGCCCCGGCGGCATGCCAGGCAGCCAGGGCCGCGACCACCAGGACGATGGTGGCCAGACTGAGTGCGGTGGCGCCAATGCCCTGTTCACCCAGCAGCGTCGAGGCGGCGAGAAAGAAGCTGAAACAGCAGCAGATGACCACGTCGCGGCCGGTGCGCAGCTCCAGCACCTTGGTCCATACAAAGGCGATCAGCCCGGGAACCGAACCTTCGATGCCGTAGCCGATGCGACCGCTGAGCGCCAGGGCCCCGACGAGACCGAACAGCACGCCATAGCGCAGCGCCGGCGCGATCCTGAGCCGCCGACCCAGCCAGGCGGCGCGCAGGCTGGTCACCGCGATCACCACCGCGACCGCGAGCAGCCACCAGGGCACCAGCGTCGCATGCAGCAACGTGCCCAGACCCATGGCGAGCAACAGCAGCAGCAGCGCCGGAAATGGCAGCGGAACTTGGTCGGAGGAATTGGCGGCGCGCGGGCGCACCGGCGCGGGCGTGGCCTGCACCGCGCGGGCGAGCGCGGTGCGGCAGGCCAGCAGGTGGGCGTCGCCCGCATCAGGCGCAATGGTTTCAGCCGGCAAGCGCAGGCCGACCCGGTGGCCAAGGGCAAGCGCCTCACCGATCCAGCGGGTCAGTTGCTCGGCCCGAGCGCCAGCGGGATCAGCGGCAGTGGGATCAGCGGCGGCAGGATTGGCAGCCTCCATGCCACCCGTCCGCTCGTCGCGCCAATCGAACCAGCGCTCGCCACCTTGACCGGAAGGCGAAAAATCCTTGGCCATGAGCGGCCGGCCACGCGCCAGGGCCTTCCAGTCGATGAGGCGTTGGCCGTCGCCATCGCGCCAGGCGCGGTGGCCGGCGAACTCGCGTTCCTCGCGGCCATCCACACCCGGGTCCGAACGCGGCGGCAGGGGCTGGCCCACGGGTGACGGCAGCACGTCGAGCGCGACAGCGACCTCGACGCGGCGCTTGGCGAGCATCAAGCCACAGGGCCAGGCGGAGCCGAAACGCAGGCTGTGCAGGGTGAGGCGGCCCGGACGCGCCGGGGGGATGGCGACCATGGCGATGGTGCTGCCGCCGGCGGGGATCGCGTCGATCCAGCCGGCGGCGTCGCCGGCCGAGGTGCGCAGCAGGAGTTCGATCGCGCGTGAGGGGCGGCGCTGCGGATTGCGCACGATGACCGCGACGGTGAGCGGTGCCCCCGAACCAGCTTCGACCGGCGGCAGCACCTCGGTGGTCAACCCAGCCAGGTTGCGCCAGGTGTGCAGCACCGACACCGCGCCGGCGCACAGCACCAGCAGGCCGATCAGCCAGGCCGCGCTGCTCTGATAGGTGATCGCTGCGAGCAGGATGAGCACCAGCACCACCAGAAACCAGAGGATGTGGTGGGTCGGGCGAAGCATGGAGCCGATCCCGGCGGTCAGCGCACTGCCACGACGCCGAGCAGCGCCTGGGCGCGTTCGCGCGAACCCAGGCGGTGGGCGATCACGGCTTCGCCGACGGCGGCGAGGTCCTCGGGGTGCACCGCGTCGCGCCCGGCGATGAGGGCCCAGGCCTGGGCCGCGCGTTGCAGGCCAAGACCGGCGCGGGGGCTGAGACCGCGCGCCGAGCCGACCCGGCTCGCGGCGACCAGGTCGAGCAGGTACTCGCGCACCGGGGCCGAAACATGGACGCGAAGAACCTCCGCCTGCACCGCCACCAGGCTGGCCGCCGACAGCACCGGAGTCAGCGCATCGGTCACGCGTTGCCGATCGCCGCCGGCGAGCAGTTCACGCTCGGCATCGCGCCCGGGCGGGCCGAGGCTGAGCCGCATCAGAAACCGATCGAGCTGGCTGTCGGGCAGGGGAAAGGTGCCGGCCTGCTCCTGCGGATTCTGGGTCGCGATGACGAAGAACGGGGCCGGCAACAGGTGGCGCTGGCCATCGCACGAGACCGCGTGTTCTTCCATGGCTTCCAGCAGGGCCGACTGGGTGCGCGGGCTGGCGCGGTTGATCTCGTCCGCCAGCACCACCCCGGCGAAAATCGGCCCGGGATGGAAGGTGAACGCCCGCGTGGCGGGATCGAACACCGGCCCGCCCAGGATGTCGGCGGGCAGCAGGTCGCTGGTGAATTGGATCCGTCGCGCGGCCAACCCGGTCGCCCGGCCGAGTGCCTTGGCGAGGGTGGTCTTGCCGACCCCAGGCAGGTCTTCGATGAGCAGATGCCCATGCGCCAGCAGGCAGGCCACCGCGAGGCGGATCTGGTGCGGCTTGCCGAGGACGACCGATTCGACCTGGGCAATGGCGGCGGCGACCGCGGTGGCACTGGGGAGGGCGCTGGGTCCGGCGCTGGCAGCGGTGGGGGCTGGTGAGGATAGTGAGGATGAAGCAGTCATCGCCGCCCAGCGTTCATCCCCGGCGCACGGAAGCAAAGCCCGGGCCCAGGATGATCATCAGCTGGACCAGGGGACGGTTCAGCGGCTGCGCCCTCAATATTTGATCCACGTCTCTAGTTCATAGCCGCCGAGCTTGCCCAGTCCGATCACGATGAATTGCAGGAACATGCCCAGCAGGTCGCCCAGGATCAGGCCGAAGGCGACCGGTTTGAGTCGGGTGTAGAGTCCGGGCCCGCCATAGCGGACCACCGCGAATTTCGCGGCCCAGCCGACCGCCAGGCTGCCCCACAGCTGCCAGACCGGGAAGCTGGCGGCGACCACCAGGCCGAGCGGATGGAAGATGAACCCCGTCCACAACCGGCGCAGGCCGACCACGACGAACAGCAGCACGAAGCCGACCAGGACCGGCCCCTTGAGGATCATCTTGGCAAAAGCTGCGCCCGGGCCGTCGGGATCCTGCGCGGCCTTGGTAGCCTGTTCCTGCATCTGATCGCCCCTGCCGAAACCGAGGACCACTTCCTTTTCGCCGGTCCAATTGACGGCGGTGACGACCAACACCGTGACCAAAGCCGCCAGAACCACCAGCACGCCGGCGCCGACCAGCAGGCGCCCGGTGGGCAGCCTTTGGCGTTCCGCCATGCCGGCGGCCTGGGCGCTGAAACCGCTCATGTTCTCGCGCGTGTCGACCACCATCGTCGAACCCAAATAGGACAGCATCAGCAGCACCCGATAGGGTAGGACCATGGGCAAGCCGAGGCTGAGCAGAAGCGGAGTCAAATCGGTGGCGGTCTGGAAGATCGGCAGCCCGCTTTCCGCGACCACCCGGGCGACGTTCACGATGTAGATCAACAGCAGCAGGATGCCGATCACCCCGGCCCACAGGCTGCCGCCGTGCCAGGCGAGCATCGTCATCAGGGCGAGCGCGGTGAGCACCAGGACCCGGGCAGCCCAGACCCCCATACGATCCCCGGCCCCATTGCCGAGGCCGCAGGCCGCCTGCAGCAGGGCCCCGTAGTGGTGCCGTCCGATCCAGGCGATCACGCAGGCCATGGCGATCATCGCCCCGGCCCCGAGCGAACGGGCGTCCTGGGAAAAACTCACCGGCTGACCCATGGCGTAGAGCCAGCCGAAGATGATGCAGCCGAACCAGAAGCCGCTCCACACGGAAAATCCCAGTTCCAGGGTGAGCAGAAAGGCGACCCCGATCACCATCGGCTTGAGCAGGATCTTGACCCAGAAACTGGTGAAGACGAAGCGGTTGCCCGGATCCTGGTCCATGCCGAGCAGCTTCCAGGCGTCCTTGAACTCGAATTCGATCGGAATCTTCGGCAGCGGATTCAGACCCCAACCCTGAAACAGGTTCCAGAACCACAGCGCCAGGACGAGCACGAGCGCGACCTGGAAGCCGCGGTCGCCCAGGATCGAACGGTCTGAAACGGCCAAAGGCACCTGGGCGAGCGGGTGCTGCAGGCGTTCGTGGTGGGTCCACTGCCGGCTGGTGAAGGCGATCACCGCGACCACCAGGATGAGGCCCAGGGCAATGATCAACCCGGAATGGAGCAACGGGGTGATCAGGACGCCCAACGGCAGGTCGGCGAGTTCGTTGCCACCACGGCGCATGCGCTTGTAGGCCTGGTCGGCGGCCGGCGATTCGCCCGGGGCCGGGACGCTCAGGGCGGGCGGAAATTCCTTCGCCACGGCGGACAGGTTGGAATCCTGGGCCATGGCCTGGCGCGCGAAGAGCGTGTTCGCCCAGCCTTCCGCCACGTTGCGGACGCCGCAGGCCACAAACAGCAGGATGCCGACCAGGACGATCTCGCGCCGGCGCAGGCAGCCGAGGGCGAGGACCAGTCCGGCGGCCAGGAAGCAGGAACCGACGACGGTCGCCCGCAGGAGCCAGGACTGATCGGCGAAAGCGGTGCGGGTCAGCGCCGTGATCCCAGCCAGGAACACGGTTCCCAGCACGCCCCAGGCAACCAGGCGGTGATTCCGTTCATACCAGGCCTTCAGGCTGCTTTTCGTGGACGAATCGGCCCTGGACGAATCGGCTCTGGACGAATCGGCTCTGGACGAATGTGCCCCAGACAAAAAGGCGCCCAACCCTGCCCCGAACCCGAGCACCAGTGGGGCCAACAGGCACCACGGTTGATAGCGCGACGGGATCCAGGCCAGCCGGTCCCAGCCGAGGTTGAGCGCCAGGCCAGCCCCCGCCGCCACCGCCAGGCCAGCGACCAGGGCGAACCAGGGCCGCCAGAACGACAACACGGTCGCCAGCGCGATCAGGGTCATCGGGATGAACGGCATGTAGCCGGCCACCGGAGCGAGCCCGATCCGGTTGCTCAGAAACGGTTGCGAGGCCGCGAAGACCAGGGCGAGGATCCCCGCTAACACCGCCACCAGCGGGCGGATGCCCTCGCCCGGTTGCAGGATCCGCGTCGATGGGCTGGCGGACCCGGCCGGTTCCGCTGCCGGGGATGGTGTTTGCTGGGGGTCGCTCATGGTCTCGTCGTGATCAGGGGCAGGTGATACCGGTCAGACTCAACGGCGTTGGTTCTTCTTTTTCTGCAGCTTTTTCTTTTTGCGTTCGGCCCGGTAGCGTTTCAGCACCTCTTTGTCTTCGCGGGTGGCGAACAACCGGTTCGGGTTGGGCATGAACGCCTGCGGGTTGGCCAGGGCCTCGGGGGTCATTTCCTCGGGGCCAGGCAACCGCTTGGCCATGTCCTGGATGTCGCCGAACTTGCCCATCATTTTCCGCATCTGGTCGAACTGCTTGAGCAGGGTCTGGACGTCGTTGGTGCTGGTGCCCGACCCCTGGGCGATGCGGCGGCGGCGGCTCATGTCGACCAGTTCCGGCCGCGCGCGCTCGCCCTTGGTCATCGAACCGATGATCGACTGGTACTTGCGGAAGATCGACTCGTCGACGTTGAGCCCCGCGAACTTCGAACCGATGCCGGGGATGAGGCCGAGCAGGTCCTTGATCGAGCCCATCTTGCGGATGGCTTGCAATTGTTCGGAAAAATCCTGGAGGTCGAACTTGTTCTTGAGGATGCGTTCTTCGAGCTGCTTGGCCTTGCTCTCATCAACGACCGACTGGGCTTTTTCGACGAACGACAGGATGTCGCCCATGCCGAGGATGCGCCGGGCCATGCGGTCCGGATGGAAGGGTTGCAGGGCGTCCAGCTTTTCACCCATGCCGACGAACTTGATCGGCTTGCCGACCGTCGCGCGCAGCGAGACGATGGCGCCGCCACGGCTGTCGCCGTCGAGCTTGGTCACCACCACGCCGTCGAGCGGCAGGCGGTCGTTGAAGGCCTTGGCGGAGTTCACGGCGTCTTGACCCGTCATCGCGTCGACCACGAGGTAGGTCTGGTGCGGACTGGTGCGGCGGTGGATCTCGGCGACCTCGGCCATCAGCTCGTCGTCGACGTGCAGGCGGCCAGCGGTGTCGAGGATGACCACGTCGCGGTTGTCGAGTTCGGCGGCGGCCAGCGCCCGGGCGCACAGTTCCGGCGCCTTCAAACCCGCTTGGTGGAAGACCGGCACGCTGATCTGCGCCCCCAGCACCTTGAGCTGCTCAATGGCGGCCGGGCGTTGCAGGTCGGCCGCGACCAGCAACGGCCGTTTGCCGTTTTCGGTCAATAAACGCGCCAGTTTCGCACAGGTCGTGGTCTTGCCGGAGCCTTGCAGGCCGGCCATCAGGATGACCGTCGCGCCGGTCTTGGCGAAGGGGATCTGCGAGTCCTCTTCGCCGACCAGGCTGATCAGTTCGTCGTGGACGATCTTGACGACTTGCTGGCCGGGTTCGACCCCGGTCAGAACGTCGGCGCCGATCGCCTTGGCCTCGACCTTGGCGAGGAAGTCGCGCACCACGCCGACGTTGACGTCGGCTTCCAACAAGGCGCGGCGGACCTCGCGCAGGCCCTCGCGCACGGTGTCATCCGTCAGCTTGCCGGTGCGCCACTTGGTGAAGATGGAGGAAAAACGATCGGCGATGTGTTCGAACATGGCTGCCTTGCTGCCGCACGATTCGCGCCGGACGTCCAGGGAAAGGACAGGACGGCACAGACTGAGCGGACGGCGTGAAGTAAAGAGCCGGGCCTGACGGGAGCCGAGCGGGCATGCTGGTGCCAAGGTCGGGATTGCAACCCGGTCCGGCGTCCCCGGCGTCTGCCTGCACCGACCAGCGCAACGACCACCCGGATCGACGCTCAGCCCATGCCCGGCTGCCGCAGCCGGCGCCAGGTGGCGGGTCCAGCGCCGAAGCGACGGGCGAAACAGCGGGTGAAATAGGCGCGATCCGGCCAACCACAGCGCCCGGCCACGACCTCGATGCGCAAGCCATCGCTGAGCAAACGCGCCGCACGTTCGAGCCGGCGTTCGCGGATCCAGGCGTTGGGCGGCTGGCCGAAACGGGCGCGGAACCGTTCCGCGAACCAGGACGGACGCAGGTCCATGCGGCCAGCCAGCTGGTCGAGCGGCAGCGGTGCATCGAGGTGGTCGATGATCCAGGTGGCGAGATCGGACCAGGGATCCGGCGCGACCGCTGTCTGATCCCCGCCGGCGCTGAAATCCGCAAGCAGCAGACGCAGGTCGCCGTCGCTGGCCAGCCGCGCGGTAAGGCCCGGGCGATCCTGCGCCACGCGGATGCGTTCGATGCGCGCCAACCGCTCGGCCGTGGCCGGCAGTTCGGCCGGCAGAGCCACCGCCCGGGTCAGGTCCTGGCCGTTCCCGGTGATCGCCGAGACGTGCAGGTAGGTGTGGTCGAGGTGGTCCTTGCAGCCGTAGTCGGATCTGGTGAAGGCCGGCACCAGGTGCAGCCGCTGCGGATCTAGATTCCAGGTGCGCCCGGTGTGGGCGACCGTGGCTCCGGCGCTGGCGTGGATGGCGTAAAGGCGGAAGAACGGCGAGACCACCCCGGAATAGTTCCATTCGCGCCCCATCCGTTCCCGGCGGGCGACGTGGATTTCCAGGCGCAAGCCGCGGATCGAATCGGACATGCCGGCGGATCGTCCACAATTCCGGTGGCCCGTCCACAGACTCGCGATCGCCAGGCGTTAGATTGCCGCCATGAACCCCGCCACCGCCCCCACCCCCTCTGCCTCTGCCTCTGCCTCCGACTCCGCCTCTGCCTCCGCCACTGCCAGCCCCACCGCCGCTGATCTCAGCCTGGATGCCGCCACGCTCGACCTCGCGCGGGCGGCACGGATCTATGCCGAGCACGGCTGCGTGATCGTGCGCGGCCTGCACCGCCACACCGTCGCGGCCGTCGCGGTCGACGTCCAGCGCGCCACCGACGAGGCCTATCGTCTGGCCGACAAGGCCGTGCGCAGCGAGGAAGGCTGGTGGCTGGGTGGCAACCTGTTCATCCCCGCCGCACCCGGATCGGCGCGTGAACGCCAGCTCATGCTGGTCGGCCTGGGTTACCGCCGCAGCGCAGCGATGCTGCGCGCCGCGCTCGAACCGGCGGCGTGCGACCTCGCCGCCGCCATTTTGGGGCCGGATGTCGAACTGATGGACGACGGGCAGATCGTCTCGAAAGAGCCCTCCGGCGGCCACGCCAAGCACATGCATCAGGACAGCGCCTATTTCCAGCACGCCGGCCTGGGCCCGGCCGCCTGCCTGACCTACCTCATCGACACCGACCTGGTCAATGGCGCCCTCCACGTCGTCCCCGGTTCGCACCGGCTGGGCTACCTGCCGCACCTCGACACGACGTCGCACCTCGGCCTCGATCCGCAGACCTGGAGCATCGAACGCGGCACGCCGATCATCGGCAAAGCCGGCGATGCGATCTTCTTCCACCAGCACTGCATCCACGGCAGCCCGTCCAACCGCTCCAAGGCCGCACGCCCGGTCTGCATCCACCGCTACCGCGCGATCGGCGACCGCATCGTCGCCCACGCCACCACCGCGGCCAACCGCGCCCATTCCGGAGCCGATTCAGCGGCCGAGCGCGAACGCGCCGTGCAGCGCCTGGTCGTGCGCGGCTTCCGTACGATGGAGCTCGCATGAGCCGCGAACTCGGCCTTGCCACGGTGCGACTGGAACCCACCCCGCGCCTGGCCCACACCGAATACATCGACAGCGACACCATCGTGTCCGCAGTCACCGGCTCGCCCGGCAACTGGTTAAGCAACGATGCCTTCGTGCGCGCTTGGGACCTCGATCTGCTCTGGCATTCGCAGGATGGCCCGACCCATTGGAGCACGCGCGGCCGCACCACCGACCTCGGCCACGCCGCCTACGTCGCCGGCGGCACCGACCAGCGCCCGTCCGCGCCCAGTCCATTCAATGATCTCGATGAGGTGCTCGCCTTCGATCCGGTGACGGAATACGGCCTCGAAAACGCCGCCGCGCTCGCCGCGCATTACCAGGCGGTCTGGCAGCGCGGCCAGGATGCGCACCCGACGGCGGTGTTCACCGGCGGTTACTACAAGACGTTGATCACCGGGGCGCTGGAATCATTCGGCTGGGACTGGCTGCTGCTGGCGGCCACCGATCCCGACGGGTTCGACGCGCTGATGGAACGATACCTACAATTCACCCTGCACCACTACCGCGCCTGGGCGAAAACCAGCTGCGAGGTGTTCATCAGCCACGACGACATCGTCTGGGGCGCCGGCCCGTTCATGAAACCCGCCATCTACCGGCGCTCGGTGCTGCCGCGCCTGGCTGAACTGTGGCGGGTGCTCAAGGCCGAAGGCAAGAAGGTGCTGTGGTGCTGCGACGGCAATTGCAGCATGTTCCTCGATGAAATGCTCTCCGCCGGCGCCGACGGGGTGATCATCGAACCCTGCGTGCCGCTCGAACCACTGGTCGCACGCTGGGGTTCCAGCAAGGTCATCGTCGGCAGCAAGGTCGATTGCCGCACCATGGCGTTCGGCGCCCCCGAGGCAGTCGAGGCCGAGGTCGACGCGACACTGCCGCTCGCGCACCGCTGCCCCGGTTTCGTCTTCGCGGTCGGCAACCACATCCCCGACAACGTGCCGGTGGCCACCGCCAACCGCTACGTCGAGCGTCTGCGCCAGGGTTGGACGCGGACCTGACGCTACCGGCTACTTCTTCTGTCCGACCAGGGTGCCCAGTTCCTCGGGCGTGACCTGCACCGCAAGGATGCGCCGGTCGGGTCCCGCGCCCAGGAGCGCGTTGCACGGCAGGATCGGCCAGCCCCAAGATGTGCGCCAGGTTTTCCAGGTCTCGGCTTCATTGGCGTCGATCCAGACCAGGTTGGCCCCATGGCCATCCGGCAGGCCGTTGAACAGCGCAGCCGCGCGTAAGGGCTGTGCCGCAGCGGCGGCGACCACCACCTTTACCGTGTCGCGCAAGCCGGCCTTGGTGATGGCATCCAGGTGGCGTTTGACCAGGAAGATCAGGTCTTCATCGACGTTTCCGGCGAAGATCCACCATTGCCAAGCCGTGGGCAGCGTCACCGGATCGTCGGGGCCGACCAGGCCCTTGCCCTGGGTGCGCCCGGCCGGTTTGCCGATGCGGGCGTGGAAATCGCAGAGGTCGACCAGCCAGCGCGATTCGGGCACGGCCTGGGCGCGGGCGGTGGCGATCGCGCGGGCGTCGGCGGCGCGGCCCTGGCGCAGGCGCACGAGCACCCGCAAGTCCTGACCGTTGCCCTGGAAAGCCGGGTATTCCTTCAGCTGCAAGCGGTCGAGCAGCGCTTCGACCACCGCGATGCGGTCGGCGGGACCAAGCTCGAACTGCCAGTCGGCAAGGTAGTAGAGGGCCTTGTTCTCATGCCGGCTTCCCACCGATTCATCGAGGAAACGCTGGAGATCCCCGCGCAGACCTCGCTTGAGGGCCAGGCGTTCCGCCGGCGGCAAGGCCTTCGCCGCAGCAAGCCGGTCGTCGATCTGCTGCGCCAGCGCCAGCAGCGCTTGGTCACGCGCCTCGCCCCGCGCCTGGATCGCCCGCTGGGTCTCGGCCGGATCGCGAGGAGCGCTGACGCAAGCGGTCAGCATGACAGCGACGACGAGCGCGAGCGGAAGCGAGACGGCGCAACGGTCCAGACTGGGCATGGCCGGACTATGCGCGGCCACCGCCCGAGAACAGAGCCGTGCGGGCTTGGGCGAGATCCGCGTTCATGGCCTCGAGCGCCGCCCGCGCCGCATCGGTCCAGGCCAACGCCGGGGATTTCTGCCAGGCGGCCAGGATCGCCCGGCTGTTGTTGACCACCACGCCGGTGCCGTCGGGGCGCAGGCCGGCCAGCGCATCCGCGGCGCTGCCACCCTGGGCACCATATCCGGGCACGAGGAAAATCGCCTGCGGCATGAGCTCGCGCAGCCGTTTCGCCTGGGATGGATAGGTCGCGCCGACCACCGCGCCGACGTCGCTCAGACCGCTGGACCCAATACGCGTCGCACCCCAGAGGGCGACCAGTCGCGCCATCGCCTCGGCCACGGTGCCGTGGCCTGATCCCGCATCGCCGGCAAGTTCGCGGTCTTGCAGATCACCGCTCGACGCGTTCGAGGTCTTCACCAGTACGAAGATGCCGGTACCGGCGGATGCCTGGCCCAGGAACGGGGCAATGCCGTCGGAACCAAGATACCCATTGACCGTCGCCCAGTCGACCGGCGATGGATTATCGAGCGGAGTACCGTTCAGCCCGGGCGCAGCCGACTGTCCCGGGGTGCCGCCGAAAAACGCCTGGGCGTAATGTTCGGCGGTCGAACCGATGTCGTTGCGCTTGCCGTCAGCGATCACCGGGATGCCCAGGCGGTGCGCGGCGGCGACCGTTTCCTGGTACACCGACCAGCCGATCAGACCGTAGGCCTCATAGCAGGCCAATTGCGGCTTCACTGCGGCGCAGCGCCCGACCACCGCCGAAAGAATGCCGTGATTGAAAGCCAGGAAGGCATGCCCGACTGCCTCGGCGGTGTCGCCATGCACCGCCAACGCCGCGCGCACCACTGCCGGCGGCAGCAGATTGGGCCGGGGATCGAGCCCGACCACCGCGATGGATCCGGTGCGTTCGATGGATTCCTGCAACGAATCCGCAGCGTGGGTCATGGAAGTCCTCTCAGAGCAGGTGGGTCCGGGCCGAAGTCCAGCCGCTCGCGATGGCTTCCTGGATGGCGGTTTCACAGGCGAAGGCGAGCTTGGTCGTCGCCAGGCTGTCCGCCGCGCTGTGCAACGCCCCGGCGCCACGTTCGAGGTTGGCGATGAAGCGCAGCACCATCCCGGTGGAATCATGGTGCGTACGGCTGGGATGGTGATGGTGGAACGTCTCGGTGCGGTCGAGCACGGACTCGCGATTGGCCACGTCGAAGCGCACCACGTGGAGTTCTTCGCGGTAAAGTTCCGCGATCGCGGCGCCGGCGCTGCCGGCGATGACGATGTCCATGCCGTGACCGGGCACCTTGTGGTACTGCGGCACCCAGGGCGGGCTGGGCCGGTACCAGGTTGCGCCTCGGTTGTGGGTGATGGTCAGCGATCCGGTCGCGCCCGAGGCGAAACGCATCTGCACGGTGAGGTGGTCGGGGACCTCGCGCGGATAAAAGGACAGGGAATTGGGGGCGATGAAGGCCTGGATTTCAGCGACTTCTCCGGCATAGGCCCGCAGCAGGTCAAGCTGATGAATGCCGCAGTGGATCAGCGTGCCGCCGCCGATCTCGCGGTTGAGGCGCCAGACTTCGGAAATCGGCGTGTTGGGCGATTCCGGCCACCAGTGGCCCCGGCTGTCGCTGATGTCGACCGAGCATAACCGGCCGAAATGGCCGAGCCGCTGCAGTTCGGTCAGGCGCTCGGTCATCGAACCGTAGCGGTATTCGAAGCCGATCTGCAGCACCCGGCCGCTTGTGCGTTCAGCCGCCAACATCGCCTCGCCATCGGCCAGGGTCATCGCCATGGGTTTTTCGCAGAACACGTCGAGGCCGTTTTCCAGGCATTCGATGGCGAATTCCTTGTGGGTCGGATTGGCGGTGGCGATCACCGCCAGGCGCGGCCGCGCCCGCGCCCCGGCCAGCAGCTCCTTGAGGTCAGCGAACCCGGGCACGCCGGTGGTACGGGCCACGGCAGCGCGGCGATCCGGTGAACGGTTGGTGAAGCCGACCACCTCGACCCGCCAGTCGCGCGCCAGGCCATTGATGAACCCCACGCCGGCTGAACCAGCACCCAGGACACACACGGGAAAACGGCTCATCGGGTCTCCTTTTTCCAGCGGGCGGAACGCGCACCGCTGCGCGCAAGCGGGGCTGAGTGGAATCAGTACGGCGCATTCGTCTAGACGTTGATCCTACCCTGAACGATTCCATGATCCGTCGCGATGGATGTGGAACATCCTTTATCATCTACCGTTCAAGTTGGGTGCTCTTCTCGGTTATGGAGAAACTGGCTTGAGGCCAAAATTCAAGGCGGGATCGAGATCCTCGGGTAATTTATGGTGTTCATTAATAAATCTGAACAGCTTCGCACCCTTCCCTTTCCATTCCTTGGTAACGCATTCGACGTAACCCTTCCAGAACTCATATTCGATAACGTGCATTCTATCTGTCACTACTTCCTTTAATCCATTTCCCATATAAACACCCCTGTACTTTTTCATTAATTTTTCATCCGAAGAGTCCCCCCACGAAACACAAATCTTGACCCTACCGGTCTCCATGTCTGCCCTGGCCATTCTACGGCCGAATTCCCTCGCTTCGATTTCGATTTCCCGTAACGAGCAAAAACCCTCGTCTCGCCCGCATCCAATCAACAGCCCAAGGGAAAACACGATGAGGATGCTTGTGACCGTTCGCTTGGACAGGATGATCATCCGCATGGGTTTTCTTGATTTTCTTTTGGCTTTTATGGCGTTAAGCGAAAAACTCCGCAACCGCGCAGGTGAATCCCGGTAAGACTTCGGCCCCATCAACGGTATCGGACTCGTCCAGCACCACCGTCTGCCGACCGGGAGCGTGGACCTCGACCGTACGCGTCTGCGGGTCGACCACCCACACCAGCCGCACACCATGGTGGATCCACAACGCCGCCTTGGCCTTCACCTCGGACCAGCCATCGCCAGGCGAAACGACTTCCACCGCCAGACGAGGGACGAATGGCATGAAACCTCGAACCGGCACCTGCCTGCGCTGTTCCAGGTCGATGACGGCAACGTCGGGAGCACGGACGTTGCGCTCATCCAGGATGAAACCGGGATCCCCGACCAGGACACGACCCTGTCCCGTGGCCTGGCAGTGCCCACGCAGCAAGAATCCAATCTGTCCCTCGATATCGGCGTGTTCATAGCCGGTCGGCGACATCGTGATGATCTCCCCGTCGATGAGTTCACAGCGGCCTGGCTGACGCTCCAGGTCCACGATGGTGGCCAGTTCGGTTGCGGTGGTCATCCCTGGGCCTCTTTGGCATCCTGGCGGGGGTGCTGCCTCAGGGAAGGCTGTGGTTGCGGTCCACAACTACACCCGGATTCCGGCGTTCGGGCAGGGCGATCGCCTGGGGATTTTGGACGGTCTGGACGATCTTGGCGGGCAACGGAGACTGCTCTCCCACGTAGAGGCTTCCTGGCCGCTACCTAGTGGCAGTCCCAGGCAGGTTTACCCTTTCGCTGAGTCGCCCCCGCGCCCATGACACCAATACCGTCTGCCCCCCTGTCGGATGCCTTGCGCTATAAGCGCTCGCGTTTCACCACGCGTTTACCGCTCGATCGGCGCTACACGGCGGCCCACGTCTGGCTCGCTCCCGAGGCCGGCGCCACCGGCGCAGCGGACCGGGTGTGGCGGATCGGCTTCACCAAGTTCGCAGCACGGATGCTGGGCGAGGTGGTCGAGTTCGGCTTCGAGGTCGAACCCGGTGGAGCGGTCGAACTCGGCGCGGTGATCGGCTGGATGGAGGGCTTCAAGGCCTCGACCGATCTCTACAGCGTCGTCGACGGGACGTTCGTCGCGGCGAATCCTGGACTCACCGAACACCCGGAACGCGCCCACGCTGATCCGTACGGCGAGGGCTGGATCTACCGGGTCAGCGGCACGCCTGATCCCGAATCCGTCGATGCGCAAGGTTACGCCGCGATCCTCGACCGCGCCATCGACCGCATCCAGGGCGAGGCCCACGCCGAGGAATACACCGAGAACGAACCCGACGAGGATCCCGCATGCCGACCGACCAAGTGATTCCCAGCGTGGCGGCCAACTACGTCATGATCGGCGGCTTCCTGGGCGCGGGGAAGACCACCGCGATGGCGCGTTTCGCCGAATGGCTGCGCGGTCGCGGCCACAAGGTCGGCCTGATCACCAACGACCAGGGCTCGCAACTGGTCGATTCGTTCACCCTGCGCTCGCGCGGCTTCAAGGTCGAAGAAATCCCCGGCGGCTGCTTCTGCTGCCGCTTTGATTCCCTGCGCGAGGCCGCCGCGCGCCTGCAAGCAGCGGACCGCCCTGACACCTTCCTCGCCGAACCGGTGGGCAGTTGCACCGATCTCGTCGCCACCGTGACATACCCCCTGCGGCGGATGTACGGCGATAACTTCCGCGTCGCCCCGCTGAGCGTGGTCATCGACCCGATCCGCGCGGCGCGCATCCTGGGCGTGGAGCTTTCGGCGCCAGCAACGCTTGCCGGACTGGCCACGCCTGCCGGACAGGCCACGCCTGCCGGACAGGCCACGCCTGCCGGACAGGCCACGCTTGCCGGACATGCAATCCGGCGGACGAGCACGTTCTCCCCCAAGGTCGCCTACATCTACCTGAAGCAGCTCGAAGAGGCCGACGTCCTGGTGATCAACAAGATCGACAGCCTGAACGCTGCGGATCTCGCGCGACTGGACGCCGCCCTGGCCGAACGCTTTCCCCGTGCGACCCGCTTCGCGATCAGCGCCCGCGCCGGCACCGGCCTGGAAGCCTGGTTCACCCATGTCCTGGGCACCGTCCAGGGCGCGGGTCTTCTGCGCGAATCGGCCATGGCCGTCGACTATGACACCTACGCCGAAGGCGAGGCACTGCTCGGCTGGCTAAACGCGACGGTCGCCGTGGATGCCGGCGCGGCAGCGACGGCCGACGGCAACCGCCTGGTCGCGGACCTGTTGTCAGCCGTGCAGCAGCGCCTGCCCGGGATCGAGATCGCGCATCTCAAGATGACCCTGTCGCCCGATGACGGCAGCGGTGAACTCGCGACCGGCAATTTGGTGCGCGGTGATCTGGCCCCCGAGATGGGTACACAGCTCAGCGACGGCATCGGCAGGGCCCAGCTCATCATCAACCTGCGCGCCGAGGCCGCCCCCGACCTACTGCGCAGCGCGGTGGAAAGCGCTCTCGCTGCGCGAATCGTTGCTGATCCGGGCCTGAAACTCACCGTCGAGCACCTGGAGCACTTCCGCCCCGGCCGCCCGACCCCGACCCATCGCCTCGCCAACGCAGGAACAGGCGCCCAAGCATGAGCGAATCCCCCACCATCCTGTATTGCCACTGCGCCCACTCCCAGGTTGTGCCGGACGCGACCAAGCGCCCGGTGCTGGAGGCGCTGGCGCGTTCGGGCAAAGCCTTCGAAGCCGTCGCCGACCTGTGCGAGCTTTCCGCCCGCAAGGATCCGTCGCTGCCGCGCCTTTTGGGCCGGCCCGGCACCCAGATCATCGCCTGCCACCGTCGCGCCGTCTCCTGGCTGATGCACGCCGCGGGCACCGAACTGCCGAAAGACACCGTCGTCCATAACATGCGCGAATCGAAACCGGACGACATCGTGAGCAAGGTTTTCAATCCTGCGCTCAACGTCGACACGCCGGCCGCCGTAGGGATTGATCCTGCCGCCGAGGCGGCCGCTGCACCGGCTGCGCCCGCACTGGTTGCGCCTGACACGCTGCTCACGAAGGCCATGCCATGATTGCCTCCAATCCCAAGAACGCCCTGGCGCTCGCCCTGTACGAAGGTCCCGGCGCCCAACCCTTCGCCCCGGATCAGCGCGTCAGCCTGCTGTCCACGCTGCTCGGCAAGGGCTACCGCGTCAGCGTCACTGGCGAAAACACGGGCGACGGAGGCCTCCGTGGGGGCGAAGTCACCTGCGACCAGCCGAATCTGCTCGTTCTCGGCCGTTTCGGCGCTGTGCCCGAGCCGCGCCAGGATGCCAGCGGCATCGCGGTGCGTTTCGCCGATGTCGACGGCCAGACCGCCGAAGCCGTGCTGGAAAAAGTAAAGGCGGTCGAAACCGAGGTCGGCGGCACCGCGCCGGGCACCTGGAAGCCGTGGTTCCCGGTCATCGACTACGACCGCTGCACGAACTGCATGCAATGCCTGAGCTTCTGCCTGTTCGACGTCTACGGCGTCGACAAGGGCGGCAAGCTCGCTGTCTCCAACCCGTCGAACTGCAAGACCAACTGCCCGGCCTGCTCGCGCGTCTGCCCCGAAGTTGCGATCGTCTTCCCCAAGTACAAATCCGGTCCGATCAACGGCGAACCGGTCAACAGCGACGACATCCGCCGCGAGCACATGAAGGTCGACATCTCGGCCCTGCTCGGCGGCGACATCTACCAGGCCCTGCGCGATCGTTCGATCAAGGCCAAGTCGCGCTTCTCCAAGGAGCGCGACAGCGATCGCGCCCTGGCCGAACGCCTGCGCTGCCTGGAAAAACTCAAAGAGGCGCTGGACATTCCGGACGAGCTCCTGCAATCCCTGCCCGACCAGGATGCGATCAGCGCCAAGAAGATGATCGCCATGCGCCGCGCCGGCCTCACTGCCTAGTCCTGCCGCCACTTCGTGCGCCTTTGATCGGAACCCCATGACCACGACCGTCGTATCGCCCAGCGTCCCCGTCGCTCCGACGTTGACCATCCCCAAGCCGGTGGCGGTGCCGATCATCCGCCCGCCCAAGGACAACATCCCGGCCACGTTGGGCGAACGGCAGCACATCCGCACCCTGGTCGAACGCTATGTGACCGAGCACAACCCGACCCCGCCGCTGCCCATCGCCGAACTGCGCATCCACGCCCAAGCGATGGTGAAGGCCTATGACCTGAACCCCAAGCACGTCGAATACTTGGGCGTCCTGATCAACAACGAACTGTGGAAGGACCAGCTCGCGACCATTCCCTACGAACGCCGCCTGCTGCTGCTGCCCAAGTGCCTGCGCATCGAGGAAAAGTGCCCGGCGCCGTTCGATGAGTTCGGCCTGCTCTGCAAGCAGTGCGGCCTGTGCACCATCCAGGATCTGCAAGCTGAGGCCGAGCGCCTCGGCTACGCCGTGCTGGTGGCCGAAGGCTCGGCCATCGTGATGTCGATTGTCGAGACCGGCAAGATCGACGCGATCGTCGGGGTGAGCTGCATTTCCGTGCTCGAACGCGCGTTTCCCTACATGGAGGCCGCCGCCATCCCGGGCGTCGCCATCCCGCTGCTGCAAGACGACTGCATCGACACCGGTGTCGACCTCGACTGGGTGTGGGAAGCCATCCACCTCACCAGCGAGGACCGCACCCGCCGCCTTGATCTTGATGGCCTGCGCAAGCAGGTCGACTCGTGGTTCACCCCCGCCGCGATCGACGCGATGATGGGCGTGCCCGAGGGCCGCACCCGCATCCTCGCCCGCGACTGGCTCGGCAAGACCGGCAAGCGCTGGCGCCCCTTCCTGACCGTCGCCGCCTGGCGCGCCTGTGTTGCGGACAAGGACGCGCCGATCCCGCCCGACGTGCACAAGCTCGCCCTCGCGGTGGAATGCTTCCACAAGGCGTCGCTCATCCACGACGACATCCAGGACGGCGATGAGATGCGCTACGGCGAGCGCACCATGGCCGCCGAGGTCGGCGTGCCGATGGCGCTGAACGTCGGCGATTTCCTCCTCGGCGAAGGCTACCGCCTGCTCGCCGAGGCCGCCCCGCCGCATCTGGTCGGCCGCATGGTCGCACTCACCGGCCACGGCCAGAGCCGCCTGTGCATCGGCCAGGGCAGCGAACTCGAATGGAAGACCGCGCCGGAAGACCTCGCGGTGCTCGACGTGCTCAACATCTTCCGCGGCAAGACCGCGCCCGCGTTCGACGTGGCCCTGGCCCTCGGCGCGATGCAGGCCGGCGCCGGCGAATCCGAGATCAACACCATCGTCCGCTACGGCGACTCGCTCGGCATCGCCTACCAGATCAACGACGACCTCGACGACATCCTCGACATCGCCAGCAACGACCTCGACGCCGAACGCCCGACCCTGCCCATGGCCGTCGCGCTCGAACGCGCCAAAGGCCCGCTGCGCGACGAGGTCCTGGCCTGGTGGCGCCGCGACGCCAATCGCCCGAAGGCCCCCCGCATGCGCGAGATCATGACCGAACTCAACGTGGAAACCCACGTCCGCACCCTGCTCGGCTCATTCAAAGATCGCGCCGTGCAATCGCTGCGCGACCTGGAAAACGAAAGCTTGAAGGGCCTCTTGCGCCGTATCATGGGCAAGATCTTCGCCGAGAAGGTCGGCGCCTGGTGCAAGGAATCGCAGGAGGCGCAGGGAATCGTCGTGCCCGAGACCACGAAAGCCGAGGCCGTTGCGCCGGCCGTCGCCACGGCGTGAGCGATTTCGACGACTGATGTTGCATGGGCTCGGTTGGACCCAAACGTTTGACTAATTGAGCATGGTCCACTGATGACATAACAGGTACCGACATTCGAGGATGGCTCGCAACGATGGCGGCACTGGCCTCCCATCCGATTGCCAACGCTGAAATTCGCGCTTCACCAATGCTGCGTGGAAAGGTGAATTGGCTGCTCGCAAGGCCGCCGCGCAGCGCAAGGATTCAGGAGTTGCCGGATCTGCCGCCAAGGACAAGTTGCATCGCGTATTCCAACCATCGACCTGCGACACCAGGATCATCATCACAATCGGCAATGCAGCAGCCGACAACCAACGCCATCCTTTGGGGCCAGGAATCATCAGGCTGCCCAAGAAGACCAACAGGAAGGGCAGGGCGAATTGTGTCGCCATCCATGCGGCTGTACCCCGACGGGTGATCAGCACATCCATCTGCCAACTCGGGGTCGCATAGCGCTCTCCCGCAAAATGCACGAGATCGTCCCATCCACCTTGTTTGGTTTTTGTTCCCGGTTGCGCTGGAATCGCGAGAAACATCGCACCATCGCCATTGTGCTGCGGTCGGAATCCGGGTCCGCTGTATTGTCGGACGATTATTCCCAAATCATTGGACCAGCCATCCAACACGGAAATATCAGAAGATCCGTCCTTTCTTACCGGAGCCCAGCCGTCGATCCGCAATTGTAAGTCGGTTCGAATCATTCCAGGTTCGCCCACTACGGAAGATGGATGCCAGTGTGGTGGCCTGGAAAAATGATCCAGAGTCCCAGTCAAATGATGCCCCGAAAAATCCAAGCGCATCGGCGCAACCTGCTCCCAGCCCTCTTCCTTACGCCAACGCACCACGTTGTGAGCACCGATGGTGGGCAGGATGGTGTCCCGATCGCGCATGAACCAATAGAGATGGAGATCGCAATCGCCGATGGCAAATGGTGCAGCAAATGGAGTTGGATCGGGACCGCCCGGCAACCGCATCGCCGTTTTTTGGGGGAAGTCAGACATCTTCGGCACCGGCAATGTGCTGACCGGAATCGGTAGTGTGATCTTCGGCATCGTTTCGATCTGGATCGTGTCAACCACGACCACCACGAGCGCGACGACACCCACCGCAGCTCCGCTCCAATGCAGACCGTTGCGCCAGTTTGCCGGTGCCAGTCGCCACTGGGCGAGCAGGATCACCACCATCAGGATCAGCAAGGCAAAAGACATGGGACCTCCGATCAGCGCCGGGCGCCAGCACTTGGTTGCTTGAAAAGGTAGAAAATGAAGCCGAGTCCTGCGGCTAGCACAATCAAGACCAGATTCAGGAAGAGATAATGCACCTCGGTCAACGTGACACCATTCTGGATCGCCCATGCCTGCATGCCGCCAAAGGCGCCTGCCACCAATGCCGGGCCCATGAAGAGATACCCAATGGCGCGACGGCTGCCGCCGACAGACAGAAGTCCGGCAAGCGGAGCCAGGAACACCAACGGCGGTCCAGTCACCAGGAATGGGAAAAATCGGTCATCGCATTGCGGTTGGGAATCATAGATGCCGCCATCGGTGAACATTGCCCAGAATGCGCTCGGGATCTGAAATCGCGCCGCCAGGGCGCAGGCGCCGCCCAGCAACATCAACCACAGGCAGGTCGGCACGACCTTGGCCACCCAACGCGAACGCCGGCTGGGCGGCAGGGCGAGCAGCCATTCCTCGGTGCCGTCCGTCACTTCGCGTCCAGCGGGATAGGCGAGGAAGAACGCGTATAGTATCAGCATGGCCAGCGCCCCTCTCGGTTCGCCGGCAATGGGCAGCAGGAACAACGTCCATAACAGACCAACCAGTCCACCAGCGAACCACGGCCGCTGCCACGAGCGTTCCCAACCCCAGGCCGGATGTCGGCACAGCGGTGTCCACCAGCCCTGGGATTCAGCCACGGTTTGCATGTTGGGTCTCCTCGGTTTGGCGGCGTGAGAGGATGTAGGCTTCTTCCAGGCTCACCGGTGTGAAGATCACCCGGATGCCGGGCATGGCCTGCATGGGTGCCAAAACTGATTCGGATCCGATCAGCACCCCGGACGCCACCGGCCCGAGGACGTTCATGCCATGCAGCGGCGGCAGGGGAACCGCGTCCCAGGCCATGCCGTCAGCCAGGATGACCTGCACCCGCCGCACATTTTCCTGGAATGCTGCCACTGCGACCAGTTCCGGCCGACCATCGAAGCACAGCAAATGGGAAGCGCCCTGTTCCAAATCCACCAGCAGATGCGTGCTGTAGATCACGGTGGTCGCGCCATCATCCACGGTTTCCAGGAGGACCTGCACCAGATCGCGGCGGGCGAGCGGATCCAATCCGGCAGCGGGTTCATCCAGCAACAGCAAGCGCGCCTGGGTGGCGAGGGTAAGGGCGCAAGCCGCGAGACGCTGCTGCCCGCCAGAGAATCCCCCGACCGGCCGCTGCGGGTCGAGTTGGGACCGGGCGCAGATCGCGGCGAAGCGTGCGGCACTCCAGGTCGGATAACAAATAGCTACGATTTCCGCCAGATTCCGCAGGGATTGCTGCGCCGGCAAACGCTGATCCTGGACCACCATCGCCACCGCCTGGCGCTGTTCTGTCCCTGCACCCCAGGGCATATATCCCAGCACTTGCAACGTGCCCGAGGTCGGCGGCAACAAGCCGGCGCATAGCCGCAGGAACGTGCTTTTTCCCGAGCCATTGCGTCCGACCAAGCCGACGATGCGCCCGGCGGGAATGTTCACGGACAGACCGGCCAGAGCCCGGATCGATCCGAACGATCGGGTCAGTCCGGTGGCGACGATGGCGGAGGCGGCATCAGGGGGATCAATGGAATCAGGGGGATGCACGCAGGGCCTCCTCAATCAAGGTGCGGATGAGATCGTCGTTGAGTCCTGCCTTGCGGGCAGCATCGACCAGGCGACGGGCGGAAGCGCGCATACCTTGGCCGATGCCAGCGGCAGCGTCTCCAGAAAGAAATACCCCAGCCCCGTGGCGCTGTTCGACCGTCCCGTTGGCCGCAAGTTCATCATAGGCCCGGATCACCGTGCCGGTGTTCACACCCAGGTGGCGGGCAAGTTCACGAATACTCGGCAAATGCGTTCCCGGCGGGAGCGCTCCTGCCGCAGCGAGGAAGCGCACCTGGTCAACGATCTGCCGGTAGGCCGGCACCCCGCTGCCGGGGCTGAGTTGAAAAGGGAGGGCCATCGTCGTCTGTCCACTGTTACGGTACACCACAACAGTTTGCGCGGCAAGCGACGGCTGGATCCGGCCCCAAGTCCAGCGGCCCCAAACATGGCCCAGCGATGAAACATGGGCCTGAATCCAACAACGAACCCCAGCGCACGACGTACAGGCTTCCTGGTCGCCGCCTGGAGCGGGCCGGTGGCCATTCCATCCTCGCTCAAGGCCGCGCCATGAACCTTCCACCATTCGCGTCGGTTGTGATTTCTACGCGGCATCCAGCCCGTTGCGCCGGCCGTCGCCAGCACCTGAATAGGCCGGCATGAGCCTGCGCGTCGAGATGCTCCAGGTCGCCCGGGCCGCCCAGCGCGTGCTGGGCGAGTCCAGCGAGATCATCGCCGACTTCGCGGCCGGGCAGTGGAACGCTGATGGCGGCACGCGCGACCGCGCCGGAGCGAGCGACCTCTACTACACCGTCTTCGGCCTGGAGGCCGCACTGGCCCTCGGCCAGCCGATCCCGGCGACGGTGGCCGGCTACCTGCGCGGCTTCGGCACCGGCGAGGATCTGTCGTTCGTGCATCGCGGCTGCCTGGCGCGGACGTGGTCGGTACTCGGCGGCATCGATCCGGCAGTGCGCGCGGCGCTGGTGGCCTCGATCTCGCCGCACCGGGCCAAGGACGGCGGCTACGCGCTCTGGCCCGGTGAAAACGTCGGCAGCGCCTATGGCGCGTACCTCGCCATCGCGGCCTTGCAGGATCTCGGCGAACCGTTGCCGGATGGCAACGTCATCGCTGCTTCGCTCGCAACCACTCGCGCCGCAGATGCGGGCTGGGCGAACCAGGCCATCGGCCCGGTAACGTTGGTGCCGCAGGGCACGACTCCGGCGACGGTCGCGGCGGTGCTCGCGCTGCATGCCTGCGGGATGCAGGCCGACGACGCTTGCGCCCAATGGCTGCTCGCACGCCAGCACCAGTCCGGCGGATTCCTGGCGCATCCCAGCGCGCCGCTGCCCGATCTGCTGTCGACCGCGACCGCGCTGCATGCGCTGGCCTGCCTGGAGGTCGTCCTGCCACCGGAGCGGGTCGAACTCGCGCTCGACTTCGTCGATACCCTCTGGACCAACGCCGGCGCCTTCCATGGCCATTGGGCCGATGAGGCGATCGACATCGAGTACACGTATTACGGTCTACTCGCGCTCGGGCACCTGGCCCTGATGCAGCCGGCGGAAGCAGTCAGGTGAGAGAATTCATGGCCACAAAGAGCACAAAGGTCACAAAGGGGCCTGGGCGCGCGCGGCCCTGCTGCGCTGGGACCGGCACTTTTTCTGGGACGAGCACAATTGCCGCGCATCAGCAGCGTGATTGCGATCGTTCAGGAACGGTATCTCGATTCCCGGGTTCGCCGTCCATCTTGTGCCCCTTTGTGCTCTTTGTGGCCATTCTTTCTTTGTCGGTCGCGGCATGAGCGGGGACTCCTGCCCGGTCCCGCTTGCTGGCCCGTCGTGCGAGGCCACCGTGCGGCCCACCATCTACCTTGACCACAACGCGACGACGCCGGTCGACAAGCGCGTGCTGGTCGAGATGCTGCCGTATTTCACTGGCAGTTTCGGCAATGCAGCGAGTGCGACGCACGGCCTCGGCCGCGAAGCCGCCGGTGCAGTCGAGTCCGCGCGCAGCGAAGTCGCCGCGCTGATACGGGCCGAACCCAAGGACGTGGTGTTCACCAGCGGTGCGACCGAGGCGATCAACCTGGCGCTGACCGGCGCGATGCGTGGCTACCGCGAGCGCGGCCGCCACTTGGTCACCGTCGCGACCGAGCACCGCGCGGTGCTGGAGACCTGCGAACGTCTGCGCGACGAGGGCTGCGAGGTCACCGTGCTGCCGGTCGACCGCCTCGGCCGGGTCGATCCCGCCGCAGTCGTCGCCGCGCTGCGGCCAGACACGGTGCTGCTCGCGTGCATGTTCGCCAACAACGAGATCGGCACGATCCACGACATCGCCGCACTCGGCCAGTTGACCCGCGCCGCTGGCGTGCTCTTCCACGTCGACGCCGCCCAGGCCCTGGGTAAGGAAGCGATCGACGTCGACGCGATGGGCATCGACCTGATGTCGTTGTCGGCGCACAAGATCTATGGCCCCAAGGGTGTCGGCGCCCTGTACGTGCGCCGGCGGAACCCGCGCGTGCGCCTGACGGCGCTGATGTCCGGTGGCGGCCAGGAACGCGGCCTCAGGCCCGGCACCCTCAACGTCCCCGGCATCGTCGGCTTCGGTGTCGCCTGCGCCTTGGCGCGCGAGGCCCTGGATGCCGACCCTGGGAGCGCGCCGCTCCGCGGCGCTCAAGAGGCGCAGCCTGGGAGCGCGCCGCTCCGCGGCGCCCGTGAAACGCAGGAAAATACGGCAACCGAACGCGATCGCATCAGCCAGTTGCGCAACCGCCTATGGCAACGCCTGTCGTCTCTCGGCAACGTCGAACGCCTAGGCGACCCCGACCACGTCCTGGCCGGCACGCTGAGTGTGGCGATATACGGCGTCGATGCGCGCCGACTGCTCGTCGAAACGCCAACGATCGCCGCGTCGCTGGGCGCCGCCTGCGCGTCGGTGACACCAGAACCGTCGCACGTCCTGCGCGCGATCGGACTGAACTGGAGACAGGCCGAGGGCGTGGTGCGCCTCAGCCTCGGCCGCTTCACCACCGCCGCCGAGATCGACACCGCCGCTGATTTGCTCGCAGCGAACATCGCCCGGCTGCGCACGGCGACACCAACGCTCTCGCCTGCTCCTGCACTTTCGTCCGCTCCCGCACCTTCGTCCGCTCCCGCTACGTCAACGGTCTGACTCCAAGGAAATTTCTATGCTGATGCGTCTCGCCTACCGTGGTCTCACCGAGATCCATCCCCGCCTGGCATGGAAGGCGGCATACCTGTACGCCTGGAAGGGCATGCGCGCGGTGTCGGCCTACAAGCGCCGGCTGAAAGACAAACAGCTCTTCCCGCCGTTCATGTTCATCGCCCTGACCAACACCTGCAACCTGCGCTGTCAGGGCTGCTGGGTCGAAAAGGAAGGCACCGCCCACTACCTGCCCGAGGCCGACCTCGACGCGCTGATCGCCAGCGGGAAGCAGCAGAAGACCCACTATTACACCCTGCTCGGCGGCGAACCCTTCATGTACAAAGGCATCTGGGACATCTTCCGCCGGCACAGCGACTGCTATTTCCAGGTCATCACCAACGGCATGCTGTTCACCGAAGAAAACGTCCGCCGCCTGCGCGAGGTCGGCAACGTCACGCCGCTCATCTCCCTCGATGGCTTCGGCGAGAACAATGACATGCGGCGCGGCAAGGGCGTGTTCGAGGCCGCCGACGAGGGCCTCAAGCGGCTGCAGAAGGCCAAGGTCCTCTTCGGCATCGCGACCACGACGACCGGCAAGAACATGGACGAGGTCATGAACGACCTCTACGTCGAGCACTTCATCAAGCGCGGCGCGATGTACCTGTGGTACTACATCTTCCGCCCGGTCGGCGAGACGCCGCATCCCGAATACTGCATGCAGCGCGAGCAGATCGTCGAGATGCGCCGCCGCCTGCTCGCCCTCAGGAAGCGCCACCCGATCCTGCTCATCGATACCTATTGGACCGCCAAGGGCGAGGCCTTCTGCCCCGCCGCAACCGGACTCGGTTTCCACATCGGCCCGCAAGGCTCGATCGAACCCTGCCCACCGCTCTCGTTCGCCGTCGAAACCCTGAAGGACAACGGCGGCGACGTCTTCAAGACCATCAACGACAGCCGCTACCTGCGCGGCTTCCAGGACTTCGTGAAGAAGCGCACCAAGGGCTGCGTCATCCTGGAGCACCCGCAGGAGCTGGTCAAATTCATCAAGAGCCACGGCGCCCGCGACTTCAGCGGCCGCCCTGACGCGTTGGCCGAGATCAATGCCATCGTACCGCGCAACAGCCACCACCTGCCTGACGATGAGATCCCCGAGGACATGTGGCTGTACCGTTTCATGAAGAGCCAGGTGTTCTTCGGCATGGGGGCGTACGGGTGAGCTGACGGCGAGTCGCTGGCATCGCGAGTTTTCCCAACGTTGCCGTTTCATTAGCGGGTGCAGATAATTAATTAGGCGATTGCCTTCCCAGGCGATACGGGGGAAGTGACTTCCATGCGGAATCGGGACACGATGGCCGTCAAGCGCTGCGCCTGACGATCGAGTTCGGTGGCGGTCGATTCGACCTGGGCTGCGCCGGCGGTCGTTTCCTGGACCTGGTTCGCGAGTTTATCCATGCCCACGACGATGTCGGTGAGTCCTCTGCCGGTGTCAGTTAAGCCGCGCGCCATCTCCTTGGTTGTGGCGGATTGTTCTTCGACAGCGGCAGCGATGGATTGCGAGGCGGCCTGCGCCTGCTGCATGCCTTTGCTGACGGAGGCCACGCGCGGCGTCATCTCGGCGACGGTGCGCTGGATGTCGGTCGCCGCGATGGCGACGGCCTGGGCCAATTGCTTGACCTCGTTGGCGACCACGGCGAAGCCACGACCAGCTTCGCCGGCGCGGGCGGCCTCGATGGTGGCGTTGAGCGCAAGCAGGTTGGTCTTCGCTGCGATTGAGGTGATGGTCTTGGCGATGGTCGTGACCTTGGCGGCATCCTGGTCCATGGCCTTGGCTGCATCTGCTGCGCTGCCCACCTGGGTGGCCATGCGCTGGCTGTTGCCGGCGACCTCGCCGATGCTGCTTGACAGTTCCTCGGCACCGGCAGCGGTCGACTGCATCTGGGCAGCCCCTTGATGGGCCGATGGGCCGCCGCAGAGGCGCTGGTCGACGCCGACCGCGAGGCATTGGCGGTGGGGGACAATTGCCGGCTGGTCGCAGCCAATTCCGTCGCGGCCGCATTCAGGGTCTGGGTGGTTTCGCGGATTTCGCCGATCATCTGCCTGAGGCCGGCGATCATCCGGACGAATGATTGCCCGAGTTCATCGTGCGGATCCTGGGCGGCGTCGGAGCAGGCCAAGTTTCCATCCGCGATCGCCTGGGCGGTGGCAGAGAACCGCTTGAGGTAGGCTTCGGTCAGGGCCAGATCCCGGCCCAGATCGCCGATCTCGTCCCAGCGCTTGGTGATCCGTGCGAGTTTTTTCGCCGGGATCCTGCTTGCCAAGATTCGCCCATGCGCGAGCTCATCGAGGCGTCGCGCCGCCAACCGCACTGGGCAGGAAATCGTGTACGAGACCACCAGGCCGAGCACCACGGAGACGCCAAGACCGATGTAGAAGAAGTTCTTCATGTGGCGTTGGCCCTGGGCGGAGTCGGTTTCGGCCGCCGTGACCGTGTCCGTGAGCATCTTCTGCCCCGCAGCAAGAATGGTCTCCAGGCTCAATTCCATGTTGCGCACGGTGTTCTTGTGCTGGTCCATGAGGGTCGAGCTCATTGTGTCACACACATGGTCGAACGGGATGCTGTCCCGTGTCGGTTGCCGGGGCTCGACCGTGTTATTAGGGCGATGGACCCAAACGCTACCCCGGAATACCGCGTTGATGCTTCTGCGGGCAGAAATGCGCGTCAGGCGCCAGGGTCCTTTTTGACGCAATTGCTGGTGGAACTTGCACGAACGGACCGGGAAGAGGACTGGGCCCAGTTCATCACCTTGCAATCGGACGCCATCGCTGCCGTCTGCCGGTCACACCTGAGCGACGGATACGACGTCGAGGACATCGTCCAGGAAACCATTTTAGCCATTCGTGATGGTTTGCCGAATTTTGAGCCGCACGATGACCGCCGGGCGCAAGCCTGGGTCAATACCATCGCGGGAAATCTGGCGCGTAATTTTGCGCGGAACCTTCGGGTGCGAAACCGGCACCAACGACGTGTTTCGACTGATCATATCGACCGGGAATCTGGAGCGGAAACGGATGACGATTCCGAGGAGAAATTGCTGGCCGTCTTGAAAGCCATCCGACTGCTGCCCAAAGTCCAACGCGAAGTCATCGAAATGCGCTATATACGCGGCCTGAGCAATCGGGACATCGCGCGAGAACTGGCCATTGACCCCAAGAGTGTTGAGCGATCCCTGCTGCGTTCCCTGGTCCGGCTGCGATCTCTCGTCCGCCTGCGGACCGACGACCGGATGAGTGTAGCCGCCCTGGGGATGTTGGGATTATTACGCGACCTGCGCGGATTCGATACGGGACCGGCGCTGACTGCTTGCAAGACCGCCGCAACCACCACCAGCGCTGGGGCACCTTCGGCTGGAGTTGCATGGATAAAAGTCATGTGGTTCGGTCTTGGAATCAGCCTGGTGACGACGGCTGGAATGGTCGCTGTACCATATTTTGCCTGGACTTCCCCGACTTCGACCAAACCAACCACCATCCCAATCCCAGTACGTCCAGCGATCACCTCACTGGAGGATTTCATTGCAGCCTTCAAGGCTGATTTCCCGAACTGGCAGCAGGTCCCAGCCCAGACGAGTGAATTTCCCACGGCCTGGAATTACCTCGGCCCTTACAAGAATCTTGAGCGCTGGCGTTTGCCCTCTGGCGTCAATCTCCGTACTCAGGCAGTGCTTGTCATCCTGACGACGCCACAGACTCATCAGGCCACTGGTCACATCAGTTTGGGTTTTACGACCCAGGGGACGTCGGAATACCATTTCACCGAGATCATGGGCCAACTCACGGCCGATCCCGCGATAGCGGCCCGAATGGCGGTACGTAGCGATGCTCAAAGCAGGGTCGGATGGAGTTCTCGGAGTATGCCGCTTCCGGAAATCGCGCTCGCCACTCTTGCTGACCAGCTCGTTCCGATCCTGGGACTTCCGGTCGGAACCAACAAGCATCGGACGTTGCAACCGCAAATCACCATCCTGACCGCGCCGCTGAAGGAAAGGACGCAATGAAGAGAATTTATTTCATTTTGGCCATTGTGATGGGATTAATTTCCCTGAATGCTGGGGAAATTCCCGGAAAAACTGCGAGCAATCCGGTCATTCGCATGGGAGTGATTGGCGACAGTGTTTCAGTCCCCTATGCCACCCAGCCGTGGAAAGGGGCAGGACCTGCACCCAGAAATTGGCTCGAACTTCTGGTCGATGCCAGGAATGTCTCAGTCGGGGAATGGAAACCATCCCAACCTGACCGTGAAGGGGCTGGGTATTCCTGGGTCTGGGCCAATGGCATTGATTTAATTTCTAATAATTTTACAGGGTTCTTGCATACGGATGCAGCGGCTTTCGCCGGTAGCATCGTCCCAGTCTTTGCTTCAGCATCCATCGGATGACGGAGATGATCGCGGCATTCGCTCGTCGGATAAGCT
>CAMCMZ010000033.1 GCA_945876185.1 Candidatus Kuenenia stuttgartensis
ACGATGAAGCTCCCCGCAGAGAATTCGACCGTCGGCATCGTCCTCTGCAAACGCAAGAAGCAGGCCATGGTGGAGCTCACCCTGCCCAAGGATGCCAACATCCACGCCAAGGAATATCAGCTTTACCTGCCGTCGAAGAAGCTGCTGCAAAGCAAACTCCTGGAATGGACGCTGGCGTCGGAGGGGAAGGCGTGAACATCGAGGCGATTCTGGAGAAATTCGATCTGTTCGCGGCAGCGCCGGGGGCGGTGGAGCGGTTGCGGGAGGTGGTGTTGGAGTTGGCGGTGCGGGGAAAACTCGTTCTACAGGACATTGCAGACGAGCCTGCCTCGGAACTGCTAAAAAGAGTTCTTGCTGAAAAGAGCCGCCAAGCGGGCCGCGATGAACGAATGACTTCAGATCCAGGCCAAACTCCAAACAATGAACAATTTGAAGTCCCAGTTAACTGGGTGTGGATTGGCGCTACAACCCCTGCAGCCATAGTATCAGACCAAGGCAAAAAGGTTCAAACCAAGGATATTCTTAATACTGGGAAATTTCCAGTGGTTGACCAGGGAAAGATGTTCATTCGCGGGTTCTGCGATGACTCCGAAAAGGTTATTAGCGCAGTCGAACCGATCGTCCTATTTGGCGATCACACTCGGGAAACGAAGTTTATCGACTTCGATTTCGTTGTCGGAGCAGACGGCGTGAAGTTGTTAAAGCCAATTTTTATCAACCCGCGCTTTTATTTCTTGACGCTCCGTTGGCTGCCACTGGAAAGCAGGGGATATGCCCGACATTTTAAGTTATTGAAAGCTGCAAGGATTCCCCTCCCGCCTCTTGCCGAGCAACGTCGCATCGTTGCCAAAGTCGACCACCTCATGTCCCTGGTCGACCGCTACGAATCCCAACTCACCACCGCCCGCGTCACCGCCGCCCGCCTGCTCGACGCCCTGGTGGCCGAACTCACCGGCACCTCCCGGGAGCGCCGGGCACCAGCCCGGCAGGTGGTAGCCGCAGAGTCCCGGGCGATGGATGAACAGGGCAGTCTGTCGGTAACGGTCCCTACCGAGACCATTGAGCCAAGCCGGGCTGGTGCCCGGCGCTCCCAGGAATCGCCAAGCCGGGCTGGTGCCCGGCGCTCCCAGGGCGATCCCGACCTTCTCGCCCTCCTGCGCGAACGCGGCAGCCTCTCCAGCAGCGAGGCCCAAGCCGCGACCGGCCTCGACCCCGCCACCCTGCGCGGCCTGTTCAAGACCCTGATCGACCAGGGCCTGGCCCGTACCGAGGGCCAGCGGCGCGGCATGCGCTATCTCCCCACCGCCAAGGCCGCCCATGCCGAATGACGGGTGCGGTTGATCACTTCCGGTTGCGGCGTACATGGCTGGTCCCACCCAGGAGCCATTTCCCATGCCTGACCGTGCCTTGACACAGATCGACCTAGGCGACCTCGGACGGTTCACTGACACCCCGGCCAGTTTTGCGATCACCTCGCCCGATCTGCCGACGGGTTGGGACTACATCTACGAGAACCGCCAGGTCCTGCTCCGGCTCGATCAGCATGGCATGGCCTATGCCGGCGCCTTTCCCCCGAGCGACATCGTCCTGTTCATGCGCGACCGCAATGAACGCGCCTCGGTGTGGCCGGTCTGGCTGCGTTCGTCGCGTTTCGGGGCCGGGCTGATCAGCAACACCTTCCGGCCCTGCCCAGGTGAGGCCGATCCGGCGGCGCGGCCGGCGGTCTTCCGCATCGATTTCACGCCTGAGCTGGCGCGCTACACGATTGAGCATCGTGGGGTGCGTTGCGTGACCGAGATCATGGTCCCGCAGGATGCGCCGGCGATCTGCCAGCGTGTGACCATCACCAACCTGGGGACTGATCCCTTGCAGCTCTCCGCCTTCCCGGCGCTGCGGCATTTTTCGCAATGGGGGACGATGGCGGCGTGGGACAAGCCGGAATGGTACACCCGCACCGCGTTTGGACGCGCTGCCGACGGCACGCCCGGGTTTTCCACCCACGTGACCAGCCCGACCTGCAAGGCGCGCGACCGCCGAGCCACCGTGCTGTGGTCGAGCCCAGAGGATCTCATCGCTGCGGAAGTCAGCCTGGAGCGTTTCATCGGCCAGGGATCCTGCGTCCATCCCGAGGCCCCCGTGCGTGGCGGTCTGCGCCTGGACGCTGCCGCCGCCGCGCCCTGGGGCACGTACACCGACGACAACAACTTGTTCGCCTATCCACAATGCTGCGCCCTGGAATACCGGCTGGATCTGGCGCCGGGTGAAAGCCGCGCGATCCGCCAGGTCTTCGCCTGGCTGCCGACCACGGCGGCCGGACTGCTGCCACCCGCCGCCGAGGCGCTGGCCCTGGCGCGCTGGCTCGATCCGGCGGTGTTCGATCGCGAGGTTGCCGGTCGGCGGCAGCAATTCGCGGCGGTCCGGGCGGTGCGCACCCTGCGCTCGCCCGAGCCCGCGCTCGATCGCTTCGCCAGCGAATGGCTGCCGTTGCAGCTCCAATGGGCTTGTTCACTTGATCGCGGCTGGCCCACCGGCATGCGAGGCGGGCGCGACGCCGCCAACGATTTCGCCGCGTTGGCACCCTACGATCCCGCCTTCGTGCGCGAGATGATCCGTACCGAATTGTCCTGCCAGCGGCCGGACGGCTGGGTGCCCCGGCATTTTTCCGCCCGGGGCCACGCCGGGCGCGAACGCGACACGCGCCAGCCCACCGACGCCGGCGCGGTGGTGCTGGAGATGGTCCACGCCTACCTCTGCCAGACCCGCGACTGGGTGCTGCTCGACCAGCCGTTGCCGTGGCTTGATCGTCCGGCCGACGAAACCGCAACCGTGCTGGAGCACGTCCTGCGCATCGTCGCCTACTACCGCGAGCCCCAGAACCTGGGGGAACACGGCCTGTGCAAGCTGCGCGAAGGCGGCTGGCTCGATTCGCTCAACCAAGCTGGGCTGCGCGGCCGGGGCGAAGACGTGATGCTGACCTGCCAGGTGGTGTACGGGTTGGCCCTGGTCGACGAGATCCTCGCCGGCGCGGCTGCCGCCGGGATGCGGTTGGCCGGGGCGGATCGTGCCGGGTTCACGGCCTTCGCCGCGGCCCTGACCGGCGCGGTGCGACAGCAGGCCTTCAATGCCGGCGGCTGGTTCAGCGGCTTTTTCAACGACGAGGGCCGCTGGCTGTTCTCTGAGCGCGATCCCGATGGCGAGGCGCGCCTCTACGGCCCGGCGAACTACTGGGCGGTGATCAGCGGTGTGGCCAGGGCGGATCTTGAGCCGGCCGCACTCGCGGTGGCCGAGCGGCTGCGCTGCCCGGATGGCTTCCTGCTCCACCATCCTGGATTCAGCCACGATTTCTTCACCTGCGGCGGCCGCATGACCAGCGGCGACTCGCCCGACGGGCGCAGCGAGCACCACAATCCCTACAACCACGGCAGCCATGGTTTTCTCGCCCGCGCCGCCGCCGTGGCCGGGCGCGGCGATCTGCTCCTGGAATCGCTGGTCGCCCTGCTGCCCTATGATCAGGAACGCCACCCGGTCGGCACCTCGCTGCGCGCGCCCTATGCGGTGGTCAACGTCTGGGAGGACATCCCCGGTTTCCGCCGCCGCGCCAAGGACACCTTCCTGACCGGGTCGACCGCCTACGGCGTTCGCATCGTCTTCGAATGGATGCTCGGCATCCGTCCGACCTGGGACGGCCTGATCATCGATCCCTGCTTGCCGCCGCCCTGGCCGGGGGCCGAGGTCGAGTTCATTCACCTCGGCCGCCGCGCGACCCTGCGGGTGAGCAATCGCAGCGGGCGCGGAGTCGGGGTGGTCGACCTCAGGGTCGATGGCCGAGTGGTCGAACGCAGCCGGACGGATCCCACCAGCCGCCGCACGGTGCGGATCATCGACGATGCCGGCTGGTCGGTTGCGTCCGCCCCGGTGGTCATCGAGGCCTGGGTCTGATCCGCCCGCAGCCGACTATAGCAAGTTCTCGCCGTTTTCCCCAGCGACCTGCGACAGTTCATGGCGCATGCGGCGCAGGGCGTGGAACATCCGGCTGCGCAGGGTGCCGAGGCTGATACCGCCGAGGATCACCGAGGCGTCCTCGTAGGTCAGGCCCTGGAAGACGATGAGTTCGATGATCTCGCGGTTGCTCAGGGGCAGATTGGCCACGGCTTTCGCCAGATGTTCGCTGGCCTCGCGGCGGGACAGGCGGTCTTCGATCGGTTCGTTGACGGCGCTGGTGTTGGAGGCGATCGAGTTGCCGGCTTCACCGTGCTCGATGTCGGTGAAATTGACCATCATCTTGCGGCGGTGCGACTGCAGGTAGTCGATCGCGGCGTTGCGGGCGATGGTGTAGAACCAGGTCGAGAACCGCCGCTGGGTGTCGAAACGGTCGACGTGCTCGAAGACGCGTATGAACACGTCCTGGGCGATGCAGGCGCTTTGCTCGTAGTTGCGGGTGATCTGGTAGATGTAGGCCAGGATCGGCCGCTGGTAGCGCTGGTAGAGCTTCTCGAAGGCCGCGTAGTCGCCGGTCTGGCAGCGGGCTGCCAACTGCTCGTCGGACGCTTCACCTGCCGGCGGCAACATGGTGGGAACCTTAGGCCACGGCCTGGGGCTTCCAAGCGCTCACAGAGCGCCCGCCCGCAGCTTCACCTCGATCACCAGGCCATCACCGGGGCGCACTGGTTCGCGGAAGGCGATGCGGTTGCTGGCAGTGATGCGCGGCAGACCGCCCTCTTCGGCCAGTTCCAGACCACGCACGTCGAGCACCGCGCCGCCGTCGGGCCGGGTGATGCTGCCGTCGGCAATGACCGGGCCGGTCAGGCCGAACCGGCGCTTGGCGAGCCAGGTCGCATCGGCGATCGCCAGCCACTGGGTGACGCCCATCATCAGCGGGGCGCCGGGGAAATGGCCGGGCACGAAGGGATGGTCGGTCGGGTAGGTGTAGGCGCAGCGCAGCGTGCCGGTCGTCGCATCAGCCCCGAGCACCCGGTCGACGTAGCGCTGCGAGCGCGGCTTGAAGGCGAACAGTGCCGGATCGACCGGTTCGCCGCCCGGATCGGCGGCGAACGGGCGCACCGGGAAGGCGCAGATGTCGGCCATCTTCGCGGTGCCGGACATGACCTCGGCGCTGAAGACTTCGGCCCCGTCGACCGTGGCGTTGGTGGAAAAGACCGTGAAATCGCTGCGCTGGCGCGTGATCTTGGAATATCCCAGCATCTCGCCGGCGAACGGCGCGGGATGCTTCATGGTCAGGCGTGACATCATGCTGAACACCGCGACGTGGCCCTGGGCGTTGAGCTTCTCGGTCAGGAGCGGGATGCCGGTCAGGGCCAGCAGTTCGGAAATGAACGGCTCGATCCAGATCCTCCCGCGCTGTCCATCGGCGTTGACTGCACCGTCGCGGGAGAAGATCCCCCGGCCGCGCGGATCTTCGGCGCCAATGCGGGTGCGCGAGGTCGCGGTCACCCGGTCGTCGGCGAGTTCGATCACGTCCGGGATCAGATTCGCCCCCCGATGCGGAACCCAGTTGGCGAGGGCGTGATGGTCGAGGATGGTCGGCATGGAGGATCGCTGGTTGGAGGGGGTCGGGACGATGGAGTCGAAGTCGGGATGATGGCGTGGATGCGGATCAGCCAGGATCAGCGCGGAGGCGTTCAGCCAGGACGCGGGGGAAGAGTTCGCGTTCGGCCGCCTGCACCCGGGCGGCGAGGGTGTCGGGCGTGTCGCCCGGGTGCACCGGCACCCGCGCCTGGGCGAGCATCGGCCCGCTGTCGTAGTCGCCCGCCATCACATGCACCGTGCAGCCGCTCTCACGCTCGCCGGCGGCGAGCACGGCCTCGTGGACGTGGTGGCCGTACATGCCCTTGCCGCCGAACTTCGGCAGCAGGCTGGGGTGGATGTTGAGTGCGCGACCCGCGAAATCGCTAGGCGGATCCCAGTATTTCAGCCAGCCGCAGGCGGCGACCCAGCGCGCGCCGTGTTGGCGCAGCGCGGCGGTGACCTCGTCGGATCGGCTTGCGATCAGATGCGGGTGCCCGAATCCGGCGGCGCGCGTCAGGCCCAGGATCCCCGGCTTGCTGCCGATGACCACGGCGATCTCGGCTGGCAGACTGCCGGCGCGGATGTGGTCGACCAGGTTGGCGTAGGTGGTGCCAGAACCGGAGAGCAGGATGCCGAGGCGGGCCGGGACACGGGGGCGATCAGGCATGAGGGCGCGCAGGCGACCGATCCGGTCGGCGTCGTCAAGCGTGGGCCTGGGAGCGCGCGGCTCCGCCGCGCTCGAACGGTCAAGAAAGCGCCGCGGAGCGGCGCGCTCCCAGGGACGAGCATTGATGCCTCGTATCCCTCACCTACCAACAATTGATCAGGCGGAGGCGTTCTTCCGTGCCGCAGGAATCTCCGTGGCGATGGCCAGCAGCGCCCGCACCAGGCGTCGTCGCTGCGTCGTCGCCGGACCGATCAGGACCAGCTTGTCGCCACGCGACAGGCGCTTGAGCCGGGCTTCCAGCCGGTGCGCGGCGCGCTTGGCGAGCGCACGCGAAGCCCAGGCAAGTTCCACCGGCAAACGGCTACGGGTGTAGCGCGCCCCGCGTCCGGCCTGGTGCGCGGCAGTGCGGCGCGCGAGATCATTGGTCACGCCGGCGTACAGACTGCCATCCGCGCAGCGCAGCAGGTAGGCCCGCCAGGGATCAGGTGGCCCGTTTCCTTTTTTTTCCGTCACGCTGCCTGTCACGCTGCCTGTCACGCTGCCTGTCACGCCGCCTGTCACGTCGGTCAGTCCCCGATCACGCGGTAGCGCGCGAGCAGTTCGAGCCAGGTCGCGCGTTCGCCGGCGCAGCGGTGCAGGCGCACCGGGTCCTTGCGGTTCACCAGGGCGGTGAACGCCTGCGCCGGCGCGTTGGGCAGGCCGGCGAGTTCCTCCGCCAGTTCATCCCAGTTCTGCACCGCGCGGCGCAGCAGGTGCTCATCCGCGACCAGCGCGGCATCGGCAGGGTCGAGGCGGAACCCGTTCGCGGCGGCTTCGCGGAAGGTGGTATCGCAACGCGCGGCGAGGGAGGTGAGTTCATCCGCCAGGCGCGCGACCCCGGCCAAGGTGCCTTCGCGCTTGTCGGCTTCCATTCGCGCCAGCTCCTCGCCCAGCGCTTCAGCGAGCGAAGCATGGTAGAGCGCGGTGCAGGCATCGATGAGCGGCAGCAGGTCGCTGGCGGCTGCGGCCGCCTTGCGGCGCTTGAGCAGTTGCTGCAGATCGGCGGCGACGATCGCGGGCAGGGCGAGCACTCCGCCGCTGGCGTCGAGGCTGATCGACAGGGATGCCGGCGGCGGATCGCCGAGCTTTTCCCGCCACTGGGCGACCAGACCGACGAGTTCGCGGAACACTGCGCGCAGCTTGGGGACGTGGCGCGCAAGCACCGCCACGCCCAAAGCCCAACGCGCTCGATCAGCATAGCTGGCGGTGTCGCGGGCGGCATCGCGGCAGGCGGCCATCATGCCGGGCAGGGTCTTGAACTCGTAGTCGGAACCGAACAGGCGCGGCCGGTAGCGCTTGGGATCAGGGCCGAGTTCGACCACCTGGCGCAGCTCGACCAGGGCCTTCGCACCCTCGGACAGATGCCGTTCGCAGACCTTGACCCAGTGCGCCTGGTCCTTGGTGGCGAGCGGGATCACGCGTTCGAGCTTGCGCACCGCCGCGACGAAAGGTGCCGCGTCCTGGCCTGATTCCCACGCCGCCACCGCTTGGCGGTAGAGCGCGAGGCGGGCGTCGGGATCGGGATCTTCCGCAGCGAGGGTATCCAGGCGGTGCTGGGCCGCGGCGACCTCTTCCATCAATTGGCGCCGGTCGCCTTCCAGGCCGGCGATGCGCTGGTGCAGCACGCGGGCGGCATCTTCCAGGGCACGGCGGGACTCATCGAGCTTGCTGACCTCGGCCAGGGCGGCCTGGGCCTCGGGCGGCAGCGGCGGCGGCTGCCCACGTTGCGCGACCTGGCGGATCGCCGTGAGGAACGTGGCGAACGCCTCGGCCACTTCGTCAGCACGCCGGCCGCCATCCTGGGCCATGGCGCGGTAGCGCTTGAGCAACCGCACCAGGCGCTCCGCCAACTGATCCGATTTCCCCGCCGCCTCGCCGATCTCGCCCAGGGCGGCGTCGACCACCGCCTGGGCGCGGGCGAGTTCGTCGCTGTGGGTCGCGGCCCCGAGCTGGGCCGTGCCGAGGTCGCTCTGATGCCGGCCGAGGTCAGAGATGAGTTGGTCGAGGCGCTGGCTGATCGCCTCGTGGCGCTGTTCCCACAGGTCATCGAGCGTGGTCAGCAGGTCGTGGGTCAGCGCCCCATCGGGCGGCGTGCCGGGCGGCAGGGCGGCGAGGCGGCGATTGAGCGCGTCGGCCTGCGCGCGGAAGTGCTTCGCCTCGTAGGCCGCTTCGTCGGTGCGGAAGCATGAGAAAAACGTCAGCCAGAGGTCCGCCGCGTCGCGCCCGACCTGCAGCAGGGCCGGCGCGTCGGCGCGCAGACTGGCCACCGCCTGGAGCGGATCGCTGACCAGGTGGCCACGTTCGCGGGCTGCGGCGAGCACGCTCGCAACCAGTCGTTCATGTGCCTGGCGCAGCGCGAGCAACGCCTGCGAGTGCTCTTCGCGGATCTGCCGCTCCAGCCGCATCACCGTGGTCGAAGGTCCAGGCATGGACGCCAGCCGTACCGGAAAGCGCGATGAATGCCAGCGCACGCGCCGTGCCGGACCATCCGTGGTTGTGGCAGCACAAGAGCTGTCGCGCAGCCTGGGCGGTGGCATTCATCCCCCGGCTTCAGGGCAGACCCAGCGGCGGTCGCCACCTGCGTCCATCAGGTTCAGGACCTTGGGAATGCGTCAGGGTCCAATCCCTGCCGCTTGAGGACGCGCCGGACCGAGGCTGAAACCGCTTCGGGACTGAGGTGATCGCCGGTGCACAGCTGAACCAGGCGTTGGATGACGGCCAACTGCTGACGGTACCTGCGGCAATGAGGACAGATCGTGACATGGAAGCGCAAGGTGACCAGTTCGCGCACCGCCAGCCGGCGGTCACAGGCGTCCGAGATCAGGCGGGTCGCGCTGGAACACATGAACATCGCGGAGATCACGGGGTCTGCCCCAGACCCTGCCGTTCGAGGCAGTCGCGCATGCGCAAGCGGGCCCGATGCAGCAGCACGGCCAGATTGCCGGGGGTGACCGCCAGCGTGGCGGCGGTTTCCGACGCCTCCATCCCATCGACCAGGCGGAAAAGCAGAGCATTGGCAGTCCGCACCGGGAGCGCCGCCAAGCAGAAGTTGATCAACCTCCGCAGTTCTCCCCGCTCGGATGCCGCTTCTGGATCCTCAGCCCAACGTCCAGGAACCATCCGCCACTTCCCGAGGCGGGTCCAATGCTGGGCGTCGAATTCCTGGTTGGTCTCGGGGTCGCGTGCCAGCGTCTGAAGACGGTCCGCGATCTTGTTGCGGAGGATGCCGATCAACCAGGTGCGCTGCTGCGAGGCGCCACGGAAAGATGCCTGGCCCCGGATGGCCGCCAGCACGGTGTCATGGACCGCGTCCTCGGCGTCCTGGCGTTGGCGCAGACGCATCAGGGCATAGCGGGTCAAGGCGGGAAGGTGCGGCAGTATCCATTGGTGCTGCGCCAGTCCTGGACTTTGATCAGATGCGATGGGGTTGGCGGACATGGGCTGAAAGCTGCGGTCGGGGAGCCGACAATCCATCTGTAATCTTGGAGGGTTGATGGGAGACCAATGAGATACCGCCACCAACCAATCCCCCCACCCGGCGGACAGGACCACACCCATGCATCAAATCCCTTGCCTCCTCCTCGTCGTCTCGGCCACCGCCGCGGCGGCAGGCGAAGCCTATGCGTTCCGCGTTGTCGCCAGCGGGCTGAATGCTCCGACCGGCATCGCGGTGGATCGCTGGACCGCCTATGTCTCGGAAGTGCCGACCCCGGGGGTTCCGGGCAGCCAGGGCGGTCGCAATGGCATCATCGCCATCAACCAGACCAGCGGGAAGGTGCGCGATCTTCACCGCGGCGAGCCGGAACCCTTGAACCTGGCCCTGACTTGGGATCGCTCCTTGTATTGGACCTGCCGGACCGCTGGCGTCATCCTGAAGCTCGATCTGGATGATCCGAACGGCCAGCCAACCCCATATCTGACCGGACTGAAAAACCCCACCGGCATAGCTTCATTCTGCCCGATCTGGGCCCCGACCACCCTCGTCTTCACCGAAGTGGCCACTCCCGGTCAACCCAACCCCGCGAACCGGGTGATGCGGATCAGCCCGGCCCGCACTGATTTCAGCTACGACCAGGCCCAGATCCCGGCCTTCGCCTTTCTGGCCAGCGAAAATGACGACGGCGATCCCTATCCTGCAGATGTCGCCATCGGATCCGAGGGCATCTATTGGACCTGCAAAAGCGCAGGGGTGATTGTGATGCGGGATCGGGCCAAACCCTATAGGAAAACAGTCATCGCCCGCGGCCTTTCCCAGCCGACCGGCATCGACATCGACATCCATGGCAGGTCGCTCTACTTCACCGAGGTTCCCACTCCGGGTCGCGCCGGCAGCGCCGGTGGTTCCAATCGAGTGTCGCGCCTGGACCTGAAGACCAAGGCGGTGACCATCGTCCACTCCGGTGATCCCCAGCCGACCGACGTCGCGGTGACCCCAGATGGCCGGATCCTCTGGACATGCACCTCGGCCGGGGTCGTGGTCGAAGCAAAAGTCATCCCTCCCAAACCGAAGAAGTAGTACTCCAGCCGGGATTGAACGGGGCGGCTCCTGGCGCCGTCAAGCCGCGCGACCCGGAATGACCCGGCCGCGCGGCTTGAGCGCCGGCCCGTCCCGACCACCCTGCCGGCATGCGGACCCTGCTCATCGACATGCCCAGTGGCGTCGCCGGCGACATGCTGCTGGCGGCGCTCATCGATTGCGGCGCGGACCCGGATCGGCTGCGCGCCGATCTGGCCCGCCTGCTGCCGGTCGGGTTGACGGTGAAACGGATCAGCAAGGGCGGACTGGCCGCGGTGCAGGTCGAGGTCGAGGCGGATCAGGAGGCGACCTGGAACCAGCCGACGCTGGTCGTCCCGGTGTCGCCGGTCGACCTCAGCGCCGCCCGACCGGCGGAATCCCTGCCCCGATCAACGGCATTACCGCTGCTCGCCCAGGCGCATCCGCACCGGCCGTGGCGTGCGATCCGCGATCTGCTCGCCGCTGCCGATCTGCCGGCGCGGGTGAAGGATCGCGCCCAGCGCGTCTTCCGCCTGCTCGCTCAGGCCGAGGGCGCGGTGCATGGCGTCGCGCCGGAGGACGTGGAATTCCACGAGGTCGGCGCGGTCGACGCCATCGCCGACGTGGTCGGCTGCTGCCTCGCCTTGGAATACCTGGGGATTGGCGAGGTCATCGCCGGGCCGTTCACGCCCGGCCAGGGCACGGTGTCGTGCGCCCACGGCCGCATGCCGGTGCCGGTGCCGGCGGTGGCGGAGATCCTGAAACGGACCAAGGCGCCCTGCCGGATCCTGGGTTTCGAGACCGGTGAACTGACCACGCCGACCGGCGCCGCCCTGGTCGCCGCGCTGGCGACGCGGTTCATCGACGGCGAGGCGCCGCCCGGCAGGTTTCACGTCCGCGCCAGCGGCTTCGGCGCCGGCCAGCGCGAGATCCCGCGCCAGGTCAACGTGGTGCGCTGCCTGGTGCTCGAGGATCTGGACGGCCCTGTTGCCCACGCGCCGGCGCCAGCCCACGCGCCGGCATCAGCGCTGGCCGCAGCGGCCGTGGCCGCTCGCTACGATGATGAGGATGCGGCGGACACCTCGCTGGGGCTGGCGTCCACAGCGCAGGTCCCGGCACCGACCGCGCCGGATCTCCTCACCGACCGGGTGGTCGAGCTGCGTTGCCAGCTCGACGACGTGACGGGTGAACAGCTTGCGGATTTGCTCGATCGCGTGCTCGCCGCCGGGGCGCTTGATGCCTGGCACACGCCGGTGGTGATGAAGAAGGGTCGGCCCGGCGTGCTGTTCAGCCTGCTCGCCACCCCGCCCGAGCGCGAACGCCTGGCCCGGCTGGTTCTCACCCACTCGCCGGCGATCGGCCTGCGCTGGCTGGAACTCGATCGCTACGTCCTGCCGCGCCGGCAGGAAACGGTGCTCGTCGCCGGCCAGGCGATCCCGCTCAAGATCGTCCGCCGGCCCGACGGCGGCGAACGGGCCAAGCCTGAAGCCGCCGCGGTCGCGGCGGCGGCGCACCATCTGGGCTGGGACTTCGCCCGCGTTGCGGCGGCGGCCCTGGCCGCCTGGCGGCCGGCCGCGCCCGCTCCGACCGACCTGCAGGCGTAGAGCCTTGCCGGCGGTACGGTTTGCCCGCGCCGCAGGGGGCGAGACTGGCGCCAACCCCCAACGGAGTCCCACCATGGCCAAGTTCCCAGCATTTTCCCTGCCCGGCAGCGATGGCGCCACCTGGTCGCTGAAAGCCCTCGCCGGCACGCCCTTCGTGCTCTACTTCTATCCCAAGGACATGACCCCCGGCTGCACCACTGAAAGCTGCAACTTCCGCGATCTCCAGCCGGACTTCACCAAGCTCGGGGTCAAGGTCTTCGGCATCAGCCCCGACTCGCTCGACAGCCACGCCAAGTTCATCGCTAAGGAAAATCTCAACTTCGTGCTGCTGGCTGACACCGAGAAGGAACTGGCGCTGAAATTGAACGTGTGGGTCGAGAAGACCAACTACGGCAAAACCTACATGGGCATCGAGCGCTCGACCTTCTTGGTTGGGGCCGATGGCGCCCTGGTCAGGGAATGGCGCAAGGTGAAGGTCGACGGCCACGTCGATGAGGTCGCCGCCGCGGTGAAGGAACTGGTGGCGGCCAAAGCCGCCGCGAAGAAATAACCGTCAGCCGTCGATCTCGGCGATGAGTGCGGCGAGGGCATCGACCAGCGCCTCGCCATCGCCTGGCTTGCGGCCGATCGCTTTGGCGAAATCGATCTCGTAAATTCCCTCGGCAAACGACTGCCGCGTCGGCCAGTAGCCGGTCCAGCCGTTGGCGTTGGTGGCGAGCAGCAGTGGCCGGCGGCAGCGCCGACGCAGGTCCGCACCCAGGGCTGAGAACAACTCGACCGGCGCCGCCACCAACACCGCCGGCCCGATGCGCCAAGCAGCCACATCGAGTTCGATTTCACTCAGGTGGATGGTGCGGCCGACGGCGCGCAGGTCCTGCGCCTGGCCCGGCCGTGCTGCGTGCGCCAGGCAGGCCGCCAGGCTGCCCGCTGCCGCTCCAACCGGTTCGATCCCGGCGGGATCGACCTGGGTCGCGATCCAGGGATGGGTGTCGCCGCAGGCCCCGAGGACGAAAATGCCCTGTGCCCCGCCCAGGTGGGTGTCGAGATGCCGCAGCGCCGCGCCGGGCCAATCGGCGCTCACCACCCGGCTGGTCTTGCCGAGAACGACCGGATGCGCGCCATGGTTGAGCACCACGATCGGCGCGCCGCCGTGGGCCCGGCGCAGGCTGAGCACGGTCAGGGCGGGATCGGCCGCCGGCCGCGGTGCCAGTTCTGGAGTCTCGTGCGGATTCCAGCAATAACGCACACCATCCGCTGAAACGACGCGCCGGTCATAGGCCAGTCCCACCGCAGCGCTGGCGGCAGCTGCGGTCACCGGCGCGAGCGATCCCCAGGCGCGCTCGGCGGCCTCGATCGCCTGCGCAACGACGCTGGCCGCGTAGCGCTGGCCCGTCCCGTCCTTTCCCGCCGCGGTTATCCGCGCGGCGGTGTGCGGCAGGGCGAGGGCAAGGTCGGCGACCAGTTCGGGTTCGTCCAGGTTCGGCCCGCTGTGGGTGTGGGTGCACGCCACGACCACGCGCTCGCTGGAGAGACCGAGCCGCCGCGCGATCTCGGCGCGCAGCCGGCGGGCGAAGGGCACCGAGATCAGCAAGAGGTCGAGCGAGAGCAGGATCACGCCGCCACCGGCCACCCCGCCATCAACCGCCTGGTCGCCAGCGATCGCGAGCGCCCGGGCGAAGAGCGGATCGTGGATGCCGTCGTTGCCGGGCGCGAGGCGTTCCTGGCGGAAGTCGTACCCGAACAGGTCGACGTCGCGGGGTGGAGTGATCTCGACCTGGGAGAATCCGGCGCGCATGGTCGCAGGCTGGCGTGGTCGTGGAGGGGGGCAATCCATCGTCGGCGGGTCGCAGCAAAGGGATGGCAACAGAGAGCACAAGGATCACATAGGCTGTGATTTGTGATCTTTGTGATCTTTGTGGCTACTGCCTTGCGGCAAAAAGGTACGGCCTGTTCTTGGTGAAGGCGGCCTGGTTCTGCCGCGTCCTGCCGGCTCCATCCCGCTTCCGGCCGCCGGGGTGCGATCTAGCATCGTCCCAGCCGCATGATCCCCCTGCCCCGCCTGAACCATCCGCTGGTGGTGCCCGTCGTTCTCGGCGCGGTCGGGGTGTGCTGCTGGTGGGCGCTCACCCATCGCCCGCCGGGAACCCTGGAAAAAAGCACGCGGGGATCGCAGCGCATGATCCTGGCCAGCCTTGCGGGCGAATCGCCCGGCCAGGCCGCGACCTGCGCCTACTGGCGCATCTACGTCCGCTATGACGCCGGCGTGCGCCCGCCGGGGTCCGACTGGGTGGTGCACGAAGGCAGCGACACCGGCCAGGGCTATGAGCTGCACTGGCTGCCGCAGCAGCTCGCGCTCCAGCTCCATCGCGGCGGCACGCGGGCGCAATTGCTTGGGGCGGTGCGCCTGGACGGCATGCCGGCCGAGATCGCCTTCCAGCGGCGTGGCCAGCGCCTGGAGGTCCTGGCCGATGGCCGGCCGATGCTGGCGGTGTTCGATGCCGCCCCGGCGGTCGAGGCGCGCGATGGCGATGCGTACGCCCTGGCCGCGCCCTCGGCGTGGGGCTTCAAGACCCGGGCCTCACGCGATGAGTGCACCGTGTCGCTCCACCTGGACCGCCATCTGGCCACGGTCGCGACGATGCCGATCCGGAACGCAACGGTGCAGGGCGTGGAGGAGCGCAGCCGGATCGCCCGCGACCGCCTGCGCGCTGCCCTGGCCATCGACGCCGAGCACTCGCTTGAAAAAAAGCTCGCCGCCATCGGCTCGGCCGGCTTGGCGGTGCGGGCGCTTGGATCCGGCCAGAGCGACCTTCCGCGCTTTCGCCAATGGCTCGCCCTGGCCGAGGCGCAGACGGCGATCGCCCGCGCGGCCCAGCGGGTGGGCCCGGATGGATCCGTCGCCGTCCAACGCCAGGGCGAACGCGCTGCCCCCGGCCTGGCCGCGTTCGCGGTGGAAAACCTGATCACCACCTGTCGGGCGGATCCGCTGCCGGAAAGTCCGGGCATCCTGCTCGCGCTTCTCGATCCCCTGACCGAACGCGCCACCGCCCGACCCGACTGGTTACGCGATCCTCAGATTGTCACCGTCACCCGGCGCGAGTGGCTCGGGCTCGTGCTGCTCGTGGCTGAGACCGCGCGGGATCTGCTGGCCGAACCCGCTGCCGAGGGCCTGCATCGGCAGCTCGGCCTCATCGCGCACGCCGTGCGGCAGGAGCTGCGGCGCGAACCGATCGCCCTGCCCGCCGATGCCCCCGCCTGGCTGTCCACGCGCTGGCGGGCGTTTTCGGGTGGGAATCCCGGGGTCGAGAGTTTCCCGCCGATCCCAGCCGAACCGGTGTTCGTCGCGGATGCGGCGACCCGCGATCCGGCCACCTCAGCCCTGATGCGACTGGTACGTTCGGCCGATCTTGAGCCGGCGGCGGCGGTCGCCATGTGCGCTCAGGTGCGCGCGCTTATCGCGGCCGCCAGCAGCGAACTGGTCGGGCTCAAGAATGCTCTCGCCTGGCTCGACAACCCGGTGCTGGCGGACCCCGGCCAGGGTCCGGAGGTGCGGCTGTCCCTGCCGCCGCGCATGGCGCTCCTCACGCGCGCCCTCATCGTCCTGCATGAGCAGGCCCTCCTGGCCACGACCGACATCATCGAGAACCGGACCCGGGCGGAGCAGCAGGCCATCGAACTCCTGCTCAAAGAGGAGAAAATCAACGCCCGGACCAACGCCGCCGCTGCCGCCGCCGTGTTCGCAGACCTCATCCGCGACCGCAACGACCCACTCGCCTACGCGCTCGCGGTCCAGTTGGCCCGGCGATTCCCGAACCTGATCGAAGAAACCTCCGGCCGGTCGGCGGTCGCTGCGACTCCTGGTTCCGGCTCCCGGCCCGGTTCCGCGTCGTCCGCCACCCGCCTGCCGGAACCGCCACCGCTGTACCAGGCCCTGCTCAATGGCGCGCCGGAATCCATCGAACTGATCTGGGACGGCAATTCCGCCCAGTTGCTGGCCGCCGCCCTGGCCATGCAAGGCGACACCCCGCTCGCGGAGCGCGTTGGCTCCGGGCGTACCCTGATTTCCCGCTGGCTGGGTGAAAAGGGCATGGAGATCGGCGATCCCCGGCCCGGCGTCAGCACGCCCGCCGCGAAGCCGGGGACCCAGACCCCGTGGCGCCTCCTCCTGGAGTTCCCGCGCTTCAGTCTGCCGCTCGACCTCCTGGTTCCCCCCGGGCCCGACGGCCGACGCGACGGCGAAGATCGTGGCGGGATGCCGGTTCCGTAGGGTGTTTTCCGCCCCGGTGACGGCGAAATCGGTCCCGGTCTTGCCGGTGGCATGCGGGGGCGGCGGCGGCATGCTGCGCCGCCCGCAAAGATCGGTAAAAACATGCGTCCCACCGTTGCCATCGTCGGCCGACCCAATGTCGGCAAGTCGTCCCTGTTCAACCGCCTGGTTGGCCAGCCGATCGCCATCGTCGATCCGACCCCGGGGACGACCCGCGACCGCCTGCTGCATGAGGTGCGGCGCGACGGGGTGCGCTTCGACCTCGTCGACACCGGCGGCATCGGCATCGTCGACGAGGCCAAGCTGGAGGCCGATGTCCACCGCCAGATCGAACGCGCCATCGCCACCGCCGACCGCATCCTGTTTCTGGTCGACGCCCGCGAAGGCGTGGCGCACCTCGATCGCGAGATCGCCGAACGCCTGCGGCCGATCCACGAACGCGTCATCCTGATCGCCAACAAGGTCGACCACGATGGGCTGGAAAGCGACATCCACGTCTTCGCCCAGCTCGGCCTGGGCACGCCGCACGCGCTGTCGGCGGCGCAGGCGACCGGCATCCATGGCCTGATGGAAGTCCTCAGCGCATCCTTGCCGGCAATGTACGAGGGCAGCGAGGCGGCCGAGGCCGATGGCGATGAGGACCGCATCCGCCTCGCTCTGGTCGGGCGGCGCAACGTGGGGAAATCCTCGTTGACCAACTCCATGTGCGGCGAGGACCGGGTCATCGTCGCCGACCTGCCCGGCACGACGCGCGATGCGATCGACGTCGAGCTCGACCGGCCCGAAGGCAAATTCACCCTCATCGACACCGCGGGTCTGCGCAAGCGCGCCAAGGTCGACGGCGACCTCGAATTCTATTCCGCCTGCCGCACCGAGCGCGCGATCAAGCGGGCCCAGGTGGTGCTGTTCGTCCTCGATGCCTCCGACGACCTGGGCATGATGGACAAGAAGATCGCGCATTTTTGCGAATCCGAGGGCAAACCCGTCATCATCGTGTTGAACAAGTGGGATCTGGCCGAAGCCGGCGGAGCCAAACGCGGGCAGTACATCGACTGGCTGCACGACCGCCTGCCCGGGCTGACCTATGCGCCGATCGTCACGACCTGCGCGCTGTCGGGGTTCAACCTCGAACACATCCTCGGCACCGCCGTCGCGATGGTGGCCGAGACGCGTTCGCGCGTCGCGACCTCGGAACTCAACCGCCTGATGGAACTCGCGGTCGAACGCCGCCGGCCGCGCAAGGTCGGGCCGCAGCCGACGCGCATCTATTACGCCACCCAGGCCGAGACCCAGCCACCGACGTTCATCGTCTTCGTCAACCGCACCGACTGGATCGAGCCGGGCTACAGCCGGTTTCTGGAAAGCTTCCTGCGCGAACGCCTGCCGTTCAAACAGGTGCCGCTGCGCATCCTCTTCAAGTCGCGCGACAGCCGCATGCATGAGAACCAGGACGCGCACCGGGTCATCCGTGGCCGCAACCGGGCCGACCGCAGTCCGACCCTGGTGGTGCCGCCGTCGTCGCGAACCCGCAACCGGATCTACCACCGCGAGGAGAAACCGGATCCGGCCGCAGATGAACCGGATGTCGGCGGCGAACTCGCCGGCAATCCTGGCGCGCCGGAACAACCACAGAAGATCCCTCGGACCAGGGCCAATTCGGGCGCAAAAGGCGGCGCTGCGAGGAAATTCGCAGCGGAAAGCAAGAAGCCAGCCCGCAAGGGCGGCAACGGTGGAAAGGGTGGGAAAAGCGGGCACGGCGGAGGCTTCCGTCGATGAACGTCGCTTGGTGGCTGCTGGTGCCGGCGACGTACCTGCTCGCGTCGGTGTCCTTCGCCTGGATCGTTGCGCGGCTGCACGGGGTCGACCTGCGCAAAGCGGGATCCGGCAATCTCGGCGCGACCAACGCCGGCCGCGTTCTCGGCGGGCGCTGGTTCGCGGTGGTCTTCAGCGCGGATCTGGTGAAGGGGCTGGTGCCGGTGCTGATCGCCGTGCATCTGGTGCCGGGCGCGGGCGCTGACCCGCAGCGGCCGTGGCTCGACCTGGCGGTAGCCGCAGCGGCGATCCTTGGCCACAGTTTCACCTGCCTTCACGGCTTCCGCGGCGGCAAGGCGGTGGCGACAACGCTCGGCGTGCTGATCGGCCTGGTCTGGCTCACCGCCGCCTGCGCCTTCGCGGTCTGGCTGCTGGTCTGGGCCCTGGGCGCGTTCGTCTTCCGCATCGGCCGGGCCGATGCCGTGGGGCCGGCGAGCGTGGTCGCGGCGGTGGTGACGCCGGTGGCGCATCTGGTCGTCTTCCCGCAGCCGTGGGCCTGGGGCCATGTGCCGGTCACCGCCCTGGTCTTCGCCGCCGGGGTGCTCATCCTCGTGCGGCATCGCGCGAACATCGGAAAAATGCTGGTGCGGCGCCGCACTGCGGGGAACGGCTGATGTCCGCTGTCGCCCCCACCGCTGCTATCCCCTCTGCCTCTGCGCCCACCTACGCCGTCGTCCTGCATTCGCACACCTGGCGCTGCAATCACGCCCAGGGCGATGCCAGCGACATGGTCGCCGCTGCCGTGGCAGGCGGCTGCCCCCGGATCGGGATCTCGGACCACACCCCGCTGCCGGATGGATCTTGGCCCGAGGTCCGCATGGACCTGGATCAACTCGATGATTACGTGGCAGCGGTGCGCCAGGCCGAGGCCGCGTTTCCACAGGCGCGGGTGCTGCTCGGCATGGAATGCGACTGGCATCCCGAATACGAGGGGTTCTACCGCGATGAACTGCGCGGCCGCATCGGCTGCGACTACCTGATCGCGGCAGTTCACGCGGTGCCGGTCGCCCAGGGCCGGCTCAGCCCGTTCTATGACCGACTCGGCACCGAGGGCTTGCGCGCCTACGCCGACCTGCTGATCCGGGGCATGGAATCCGGCCTGGTCGCCTTCGTCGCCCACCCCGACGTGTTCGCCTGCGGCATGACCGCTTTCGACGCCGACTGCGCCGCGGTGGCCCGCGATCTCGCCTTGGCCTCAATTGCCACTGGGGTGCCGCTGGAACTCAATGCCAACGGTCTGCGTCGCAACGCGCCCGCCGATGGTCGACCGGGGCCATACCCGTGGCGGCCGTTCTGGGAGATCGTCGCCACGCATGGGGCGAAAGTGGTCTTGTCGAGCGATGCCCATCGCCCGTCTGAAGTGCTGCACGGATTCGCTGAATTGGACGCGCTTCGCCAGGAACTCGGCCTGGTGGCCGTGGATCCAACGGCGGCTTGACCGGCGGAAGATTCAGCAGCGGAATAACAGCCGGGCAGACTGCGGCCAGCCCGGCCGGAGCGACTACTTCTTGGTGCTAGCAGCTTCCGCGAGCGCGGCAGCCTGCTCGGCGTTGGCGGGAGCGGTGTCGTCAGCGCCGGCCAGGAATTCGCGGACCTTGGTCGACTTGCCGACGCGGTCGCGCAGGTAGAAGAGCTTGGCGCGGCGGACGCGGCCACGGCGGACGACCTCGACCTTGATCACGCGCGGGCTGTGCAGGGGGAAGATGCGTTCCACGCCCTCGCCCGACACCACGCGGCGCACGGTGAAGGTGGCGTTGATCTCGCCCTGGCCCTTGCAGCGCGAGATCACGGTGCCGTTGAACACCTGCACACGCTCCTTGTCGCCTTCCTTGATGCGGGTGTGGACGTTGACGGTGTCGCCGACCTTGAAGTCGCCAGCAGACGACTGGCGCAGGGACGATTTGGCGACGTGGGCGAGCAGATCCATGGCAACCTCGGGACTCCGCCTGCATGGCGGGGAGGCGCAGGGTAGCGGGGGGTTGGCGGAGTCAATTGTGAGGGCGGGGAGGGGAATGCTCGAATGCTGGAATGCTTGAATTCTCTGATGCTCGCAGGCTGGAATGATCGAATGCTGCGCGGGGCGGGGTGTCTGGTGATGGTGGGGATGCACTTGGGGTTTGCCGTCGCCGCCTGCGGTTGCCAGCCCTGGATGGCACTCTAGGCTCCCCCGCCCCGCCGGGAGTCTCCGGCCGGAATCGCGCAGGAGTCTCCATGACCGACAGCCAGTTGCCCGCCCCGGGATCGAACGGGAAAAGCCCGGAAAAAGCAGGCAAGGACGACATCAAGGACGCAGTCCTCGTCGGCACGGGCGAGGCCCCGGCCAAGCTGCCGCCGCAGCAGCTGACCATGACCCAGCAGTTCTTCGTCTGGGTGCTGATCCTGGTCGTCGGCGTGCTCTTCGGCATGGGCGGGTCGATGAGCCTGTTCGGGCAGCAGAGCCGCATCCTGGTCGGCAACGTGTCCGAGTCCGAGGCGCTCCAGCGCAAGAACATCGCGGAACGGCTCGATCAGGCGTTTCCCGGCAACTACCCCCCATTCGCCATCGATGCGCGCCGCTACGGCGATTCGGTGATGAACTACTACGCCAACAACATCCGCATGGCGCGTCTGGCGGAAAAAGACGGCCTGAGACCCGCCGGCCGCGAACTGGAACGCATCGTCCAGGACTTTCTCGACGAACCCGCCCAGGGCGGGCCACGCGGCCAGACCGCTTCCGGTCGCACCCGGGGCCAGGTCCTGCTTGATCTCGTCGGTGGCAAGAAGGAGGTAACCCGCGATGAACTCGCGCTGTTCCTCGCTGAACGCAGTGCGGTCACGGGCTTGGAATCGCGCAATGTCACGGTGGCTGCGATAGCCCCGGCGATGGATGTCCTCCAGATTCCGCGACCAGATTTCGGCGGAGCCGAGAGCATTGATCTTGAGGTCGTCGAATTATCAGCCAAGGACCTCATTCCGGTGGTCAAAGACGACGACGCCGAACTGGATCCCACCTACCGCAAGCTCGCCCAGAGCACGGATCCGGCGGTCCAGAAACTGTTCCGCCGTCCGGCGGCGGTGACGGTCAGCGTCGCCCACGCCGACGTCGCCAAGCTGCGCGAGAGCATCACCGTGACCGATGTCGAACTGCAAGCGCAGTACGAGAAGAACAAAGAGCGCTACAAGATCCCTGAACCGTCCAAGCTGCCTGGCACCACGATCACCCCCGACCCAAAGAAGGAGACCGCCTACCGACCCTTCGCCGAGGTGAAAGACGAGTTGAAGAAGGATCTGGTCGACGAACGGGTGCTTGCCAAGGCCCGCGCGCTCGCTGACGAGTTCGACGCGGTGGTCACCGACAAGGTCCTGCATGAGGCCAAGGACAACCAGGCCTTCATCGCCGCCGCCAAGGAAAAAGGCCTGGTGGTGGATGCGCTGGTCATCGACGAGCCCGGCAAGGACGGTCAACTCGACTTCCACACCCTCGGTACCGTGGCCGACCAGGCTGGCCTGTTCAACACCGTGAACCAGCCTGGTCTGATCAGCCGACCGCTGGTGACGAACGGAGCCAGCCGCAACGCTATCGTGGTGCGCCTGGATGCGCGCAAGCCCGCCGCCACGCGCGAACTCACCGAGGTCAAGGATCAGGTCAAGCAACGCCTGGCAGCCAAGCGTTCGTACAAGGACCTGATCGCCAAGGCCAAGGCCATCCGCGAAGCTGCTGAGAAGGCTGGAACGGGGGGACTCGCCGCCTGGGCTGCAAGCGACGAGGGCAAGAAGTGGAATGCCAAGGTGACGCTGCGCTCGGCCCAAACAGCCGCTGATCCCATCAACCCGCCGGCCGATGAACTCGATGGCACCCCCGGAGAAAGCCGAATGGTCGGCAGCATGTCGCTGCCCGACCGGCCGGTCGCCTTGGAGGCCGGGCGTTTTGGCGAACTTGAACCGCCCAAGGTCAGTCTGGTCCAGGTCAAGAACGTAACCCCGGCGCCTACGCCCATGCTAACGGCCGAAGCTCAGCGCAAGCGTGCGGAAGCCTTCCAGTATTTCCTCGGCCGCTACCGCCAACAGGTGTTCTCCTCGGCCAAAGGAGAAGGACTCTGACCATGGCCGACGCCCTGCTGACTTGCGACCTCCCCGGACTCAAACTGCTCGCGCGCGGCAAGGTGCGCGACGTATTCGAGGTCGACGCCGAGCACCTGCTCTTCGTCGCCACCGACCGCATCAGCGCCTTCGACGTGGTGATGGCCAACGGCATCCCTGGCAAGGGCAAGGTGCTGACCCAGCTCAGCTGCTTCTGGTTCGACCTGCTCAAGGACGTCTGCCCGCACCACCTGGTCACCGCCGACGTGGCGCAGATGCCGGTGGCGCTGCGCGCCCATCAAGCGCAACTGGATGGCCGCTCGATGCTGGTGCGCCGGCTGAAGATCCTGCCGGTCGAGGCCATCGTGCGTGGATATCTCGCCGGATCCGGCTGGAAGGAATACCAGGCCAGCCGCACCGTCTGCCGCCTGCCGCTGCCGCAGGGCCTGCGCGAATCCAGCCTGCTGCCTGAGCCGCTCTACACCCCGTCGACCAAGGCCGAACAAGGCAAGCACGACGAGAACATCCATCCCGAACAGGCCGCGAAGATCCTCGGCGCCACCGCCGGCACGGTGCGCTCGCACGCCCTGACGCTGTACACCAAGGCGCGCGACTATGCCAAGAACAAGGGCATCATCATCGCCGACACCAAGTTCGAATTCGGCGTCGATGCCAAGGGCACCGTGGTCCTGGCCGATGAGGTGCTGACCCCGGATTCGAGCCGCTTCTGGCCCGCCGCCACGTGGAAACCCGGCTGCGCCCAGGACAGCTTCGACAAGCAGTTCGTCCGCGATTACCTGGAATCCGTGAAGTTCAACAAGGACGGCAAGGGCATCGCTCTGCCGGCCGAGGTGGTCGAGCGCACCCTCGCCAAGTACGTCGAGGCCTTCCGCCTGCTCACCGGCCGCGCACCCGTGCTCTGAAGCCCGGTCCACGGGCATCGGACCACCGGCAGCGGGAAACGGGCAGCAGGCGCCGGGCAACCAGACGACAGGCAACCAGACGACAGGAGCGCGCATCGTGGACAAGACCATCGTCCTGCCCTTCGTGTCCTTCGCCCTCATCGCGGCAGCGGCGGTGGGCGCTGCGGCCGCCTGGAACCTGCTGCCGCAGCGTGTGGGCGGCCTCCTACGCTGGGGCGCGATCGCAGCGAGTGCGCTCGCCGCCGCCGGCCTCGCCATCGCAATCGGCGTGCCCTGGCGCGGTTCCCTGCACCTGAGCTGGTACGGTGTCTGCATGCTCGCGGCCTTCCTGGCCGGCTGGCTGACCATGCAGCGGCGCTGCGCCGCGATCGGCGTCGATCGCCAGCGCCAGGCCGACATCGGCATCTTGGCGCTGCTTGGCGGCATGCTTGGGGCGCGGCTGATGTACCTGCTGGAGCGCCCGGGTGTGATCCAGGCTGATTACACCAAGGGCGGCCTGGGCCAGGTGGTCGCCAGCGCGCTCGATATCGACGGCGGCGGCATGGTCTGGTACGGCGGCGTGGCCCTGGCCACCGCAGCCCTGTGGATCTACGCGAAGCGCGTCCGCCTGCCGCGCCTGGCCCTGGCGGATACCATCCTGCCGTCGCTGCTTCTGGGCCTCGCGATCGGCCGCGTCGGCTGCTTCTTCAATGGCTGCTGCTTCGGCCAGGAATGCCACCTGCCGTGGGCGGTGCCGCATGTCGGCGGCCATGGCACGGTGCTGGTGCATCCGACCCAATTGTACGAAACCGCCGTCTGCCTGATTCTGGCCGTTGGTTTAGCCTGGTATTGGCGTCGCCGCCGGCAGGACGGCGCGGTGACCCTGCTCGCCATCGTCGGCTACGCCGCTTGGCGGTTCGTGAACGAGTTTCTGCGCGACCACGGCCCGCTGGTCGAGACGCCGGTGCTCGGTCTGAACCTGACAACAGCGCAGCTCATCAGCATCTGCCTGATCGCCGCCAGCGTCGGCGTGTGGGCCGCCCTGCGCGGCCGCACCGGCACCGAGGTGCCTGGCAGCCGCTACGCCAAACCGGCCGCCTGACCCGCCCGGCGATGGTCAGTCGAGTGCGGCCTGTTCGCCGGTGCGGAGCACCTCGACGACCTCTTCGCGCCCCTGCGCGTCGCGCAGGCGCTCGACTACGAACTCGCTGTTCTCCAGCACGCCGACGATGCGGGCCTGGAGGCGCTGGTGCACGCGCGGCATGCCGGCCGGGGTGAGCAGCATGAAGATCAGGTGGATGCGTTCGTGCCGGCCGCCGGCGTCGATCGGGATGCCGTGCGGGGCGCTGGCGAAGATGACCACCGGCGCGTTGAGCCCAGGCAGGCGGGCGTGCGGCATGGCGATGCCCTTGCCCAGATAGGTGGCGGCCAATCGTTCGCGTTCGAGCACGGCTTTGACCACGGTATCGGCCGGCTGGGGCAGGTCGGAAGGATTCACGCCTGCGATGATCAGCGGGATCGCGGCGGTCAGGCTGTTCGATTCCAGTCCGAGCACGACCCGGCCGGGGACGATGGTCTCGGCCAGGGTGACAATCTGCTCGATCTCGAATTCATCCTGCACCGTGCCGATGATCTCCTCGATGATGTCCTCCATCGACAGGAAGCCGGTCCATTTCCCCTCGCTGAAGACCAGCGCGACGTGGATGCGCCGGCGTTGCATCTCGGCGAGCACGGATTCGAGCGGCCGGTCTGGAGCGACGCTCAGGTACGGCCGGGCGAGCACCTTGAGGTCCGGCACGCTGCCGTCGGCGGGATGCAGCAGCAGATTCTTCACATGCAGAATGCCGACCGGCGCGTCGTGGCCGTCCTCCAGCAGGGGGAAGCGCGAAAACCGCGATTCCGACCACACTTTCCGGTTGTCGTCCCAGGTCGCGCCAACGTGCAGGCACTTGGTGCGCTCGCGGCTGTGCATCGCATCGCGCGCCTTGAGGTCGCCGAGGTCGAAGATGTTCTCGATGAAAAGTAGGCGGCGGAACGAGATCAGTCCCGCGCCCTGCGAGCGGTCGAGGATGATGCGGAGTTCGTCCTCGCTGTGGGCTGCTTCGTGCGTCGTGGCCGAGATCCCGAATACCCGCAGCACGAGCAGCGAAGCCCGGTTGAGCAGCCAGAGCGGGATGAAGAACAGGCGATGGCAGAAGCGCAGGCTGGAGGCCAGGCGCAAAGACCAGCGGTCGGCGAAGCGGATGGCGATGTATTTGGGCACCTGTTCGCCAAGGACGATGTGCGAACCGGAAACCAGCAGGAGCGAGACCATCGTCGCGACCGCCACGTGCAGCGCGGTCGGACCGCCGGCGCCGGTCATCCAGGCCGAGGCGCGTTCGCCGACGAAGCCCAGCGCCACCGACGCGGTGGTGATCCCGACCTGGCACACCGCCAGGTATTCGTCGATCCGACCCAGGATCTGCTGCAGGAGCAGCGCCCGCGCATCGCCGGTCTGGGCAAGTTCCTCGACCCGCGACGGCCGCACCTTGACCAGGGCGAACTCCGCCGCGACGAAGAACGCGTTGATCGCGAGCAGCACCGCCAGGGCAGTCAGGATGAGCACCAGTTCCATGTCGGGGACTATTCCCACCGCCAGGCCCCGGCAAGGACGCTCGGGCCTGACCTCGAAGGTGATGCGGCGCTGGTATGAGCTGCGCAGCCTGGAGGGCTTCCCAGCGTTGGGCAGCGCCCCACAGCCTCACAACGCCCGGATGAACCCGCCAAGCATCTTCTTCGCCAGCCGCTTCAGTTCGAGCGACAGCAGGGTGACGCTGACCGCCGAGGGCGGCAGGCCGCTGACCCGCACCAGGTCGTCGACCACGCGGGGCGTGTCGTCGAGGAGCTGGTAGACCTGCTTCTCGCGGCCGCTGAGGCTGGCGGCGCGTGGGCTTTCGTTGGCGGCCGCCGGGGGTGCGCCACGGGCGAGGGTGAGGAGGGGGTCGATCTCCTCCAGGATGTGGTCGAGGCTGGCGACCAGGGTCGCGCCGTCGCGGATGAGCTGGTTGGATCCGGTGCATTCCGGGTTGTCGACCGGTCCAGGCAGGGCGAGCACGTCGCGACCGAGTTCCATCGCAAGGCGCGCGGTGATGAGCGCGCCGCTGCGGCTGCCGGCTTCGATCACCAGCACCGCAAGCGCCAGCGCGGCGACGATCCGGTTGCGGCGCGGGAAGTTGCCGGCGGCGGGCGGCATGTTGAACGGGAATTCGCTCAGGACACAGCCGTGGCCGGCGGCGATGTCGGCGGCCAGCGTGGCGTTTTCCTGGGGATACAGGCGGCCGTGGCCGGAGCCGAGCACCGCGATGGTGCGGCCGCTCTGATCAATTGCGGCCTGGTGCGCCACGGTGTCGATGCCGCGCGCGAGGCCCGACACCAGCGTCGCGCCGATGCGTGCGAGGCCGGTCGACAATCGCTGGCCTTGGCGATGGCCATAGGCCGACGGCCGGCGCGGGCCGACCACCGCGATCGCGAGCCGGTCGCGCGGCTGCAGGTCGCCGGTCAGCCAGAGCGCCAGCGGGGGATCGGAGAGAACTTCCAACGCCTTGGGATATTCCTCGTCGGCGCGGGTGACGATGCGCACCCCCGCGTTGCGGCAGGCGGCGACCTCGGCGGCGGCGAGTTCCTCGCTGCGCGGATCGCAGAGCTTGCGCGCACGTTCCGGCCCGACGCCTTCGACCTGCAGCAGCCGCTCCATCGGCCAGGTGAAGACCTCGCCCGGTTCGTCGGCTTCCGCCAGCAGCCGCGCCGCCGTCACCGGCCCGAGGCCGGGCACCAGGGCGAGGCGGAGCATGGCCTCGGCGGGCGTCAGCGCGGGACGGTTCATCGGCTGGCGATCGCGCTCAGGAAGGCGGCCTCGACCAGGGCCGGATCAGCGACCTCGCGCAGCACGACCTCGCCGGTTTTCACCGGGATGACGAACCGCGCGCGGCTCTTGCGCACCTTCTTGTCGAGCGAGCAGTGCCCGGCGAGGACGCGAGCGACTGCGGCCGGATCTGCGGCGGGACCAGCGGCGGAACCAGCGGCGACGTGAACCAGCGGCAGGCCGTAGCGGCGCAGCAGTTCATCCTGGCGCTTGCCCAGATCCGGCTCGGTCAGCACACCCAGGCGCGCGCCAAGGTCAGCGGCCATGCGCATGCCGATGCCGACCGCCTCGCCGTGCAGGTAGGTGGTGTAGCGGGTCTCGCGTTCGAGCGCATGGCCGAACGTGTGGCCGTAGTTGAGTTGCGCCCGTGCGCCGTGTTCGAACTCGTCCTCGGCGACGTACTGCGCCTTGATCCGGCACGACACCGCGACCGCGTGCGCCACCGTGGCGGCATCGCGGGTGGCGAGCGCGCCGGCTTTGGACTCCTGCCAGGCCAGGAATTCGGGATCGCGGATGATGCCGTACTTCAGCACCTCGGCGAGGCCAGCGCGGTACTCACGGTCGTCCATGCTGCGCAGCAGATCCGGGTCGATGATCACCGCGCGCGGTTGATGGAACGCGCCGACCAGGTTCTTGCCGGCGGCGGAATTCACTCCGGTCTTGCCGCCCACCGCCGAATCGACCATCGCCAGCAGCGTCGTCGGCACCTGGACGAAGGCGACGCCGCGCATCCAGCAGGCGGCGACGTAGCCAGCGAGGTCACCCGAGACGCCGCCGCCGAAGCCGATCACGGCGCCGCTGCGGTCGATGCGGTGCTTGGCGCAGGCCTGCCACAGAGAATCCGCCTGGGTCAGCGACTTCGAGGATTCGCCGGCGGGAAAAGTTTCCTGAACCGCGTCGATGCCGGCCGATTGGAGCGCGCCGAGCAGGCGTTTCCCGTGCAGTTTCGCCACGGTGGCGTCGCTGATCACCAGCACCCGTCCGCCCGGCAGGAGCGGCTGGAGGATCGCCCCGGTACGTTCGATCGCGCCGGGGGCGATGTGGATGGTGTAGCTGCGCGGACCGAGTTCGACCTGGACGGTGGTGATCACGCGGGGAATCGTGGCCGCCTGGACGCGGATGCCAGGGTCGTCCGCGCGGACGCACCCGGGCGCCTCAAAGGTCGGCCTTCCTGGGAGCGCCGGCGTCTCGCCGGCTGAAAAAGGAGCATCCGCAGGATGCCACCAACCGACTTTTGAGGCAGTCTGGCGGACGCACCTGGGGGTGGATCCAGTGCTGGCGGGAAATGCCGGTCGATCCACGCTGCCGGCGATGAACGGCGAGCCGATCCACGCAGAGCCACGCCGACCTGGCCGATCCGGCCGGTATGGCATGGTCGGGCGCATCCGGGCGTTGCTCGGGCCGGCACCGCCTGCGGAACTTGGGGCCATACCCGTGATGCCGGCCGTCGTTTCCGCGGCGCCGTGGCTGCCCTGGATCGCGGCCGGTGTCCTGGTCGGCGCCATGGTGCCCGGGGTCGCGGATCAGGCGTTGGCGACCCAGCTCGGTCCGCGTGGGTGGGGTCTGATCGGGGTGTCGTTGGCGGGGTTCGCGGTGCTGCTCGCCCGCTGGATGCCGGCGGCGGGACGCTGGGGCATCCTGCTCGCGGCCCTGCTGGTCGGCGGTTGGCTGGGCGAGGGACATGGCCGCAACGCCGTGCTGGCCGCCGCGCCCGGCGACAGCCGGCTGGTCGAGATCGAAGGCGAGATCGCGTCCGCCTTCCGCCGCGATGGACGGGAACTGGTTTTGCGCCTCACCGCCGTGACCAGTGTCGTCCCGGCAACGTGGCAGCCGCCCGCAGGGCTGCGCGTCTACGCCGATGAGCCCTGGCATACGCGCCCTGACCGGTTTTCGGCCGTCAAGTCGACCGACAATCGGCAGGTGCCGGCCGCCAGTCGGCATGAACCGACGCGCCCGCGTGCCGCCCTGGAATCGCTGGCGCCTCTGGTGCGGCCTGGCGATCGGGTGCGGGTGCGCGGCCTGTGGCGGGTTTCGCGTAACGGCGGCGAATACGTCACCGCGGCGGAAATCACCATGCTGGCGCCCCGCGAAACCGGTCCGCGCGGCTGGGCCTGGCGTGCGCTTTCCCAGGTCGACCGCCATCGCGGCCTCGCCGAGGCGCTGATCCTCGGCCAGGGTGATCCCGAAGAGAAACCCGACTTCCGTCGTTCGGGTCTTTTGCACATCCTGGCGGTCAGCGGCATGCACCTGGTCATCGCCGCCGCCTTCGGCACCTGGCTGCTGGCGATGCTCGGGGTCGGCTGGTGGCCCCGGTTGGCCGCCGTCGCGGTGTTCATCGCCGGCTATACCTGGCTGACCGGGGCCTCGCCGGCAACCCAGCGCGCCCTGGTCATGGGCCTGGCCTTCACCGCGGCGGCGGCCCTGGCGCGCGAACCGCACCGCCTGGCCACGGTGTCGCTGGCGGCGCTCGCGCTGGTGCTGTGGGATCCGGGCAACGCCACCGACGTCGGGTTCCAGCTCAGCCTCGCGGCGGTGGCGGGCATCGTCACGCTTGGCCTCGATTTCATCGCGTGGCGCGAACGCGCGCTGCCGCTCGCCCCCTGGCCGCTCGACCGGCCGACCTGGCGTGCGGGGCTGTGGAGCGCACGGGCGCTGCTCGACGGCCTGCTGATCGGCGTGGCGGCGACGCTGGCGATCCTGCCCATCCTCGCCTGGACCTTCCACGTCGTGCAGCCGTGGGGGCCGCTGGCGACGTTGCTGGCCACCCCGCCATCGACCGTGGCGCTGTGGGTCGGCCTGCCGCTCATCGTCCTTGCCGGGAGCTGGCCGGGCGGGCCGTGGGACGGCTTGTACCGGTTGCTGGAATGGAATCTCGCCGCGTTGGCGCGGGTGGCGGAATGGGCAGCGTCGTGGCCGTGGGCCACGGTCGCGGTCGAACCGACGCCGGCGTTGGTGCTGCTCGCCTGGCCGCTGCTGTTCCTGCCCCTGGCCGGGCCGTGGGCCGTATCGCGGCGCATCGCTGCGGCGGCGCTGTTGTTGTCGCTGGCCTGAGCCGGTCTGAACCGGTCTGGGGCCAGGGATGACCGGCGCCGAAATCCGGCTAGATTGCGGTCCATGGCGTCCTCGCGATTTTTCCGCCCGGCCCTGCTGTTCGCCCTCGTCGCAGGCGTGCTCTGCCTGAGCGGCTGCATCTGGCTGCGCCTTCTTGACATGAAGAGCCAGATGGAGGACTTCGACCGCTGGTTCACCGTGCCCGAGGGCCTGCCGTTCACCTTGATCGCGAAGAAACCGGTGCTCGAACCCACCGATCCCGAGTTCATCTTCGGCGGCCCGCCGACCATCATCGAACCCGCCACGCCAGAGCGGGACGAACGTCGGATCTGGCGCTGGATGAAGATCGCCATGCCGGGCGACCCACCCGCCGCCGGCGTGGCGCTCGACCTGGCCGCGCTGGTGCAGGACGGCAAGGTTAACGTATTCAGCGTGCCGATGCGCTTCAGCAGTCTGGTGCCGCGCACGCCGATGCTCGAACTCATGCGCGCCTTCGGGAAGGCCAAGGTCGATCGCAGCACCCGCAGCGCCAAGACCGACGTCCAGGTCGCGGGCTGGGACGTGCCCGACCGACCGGCGCTCATCGCCTGGTTCGGCAACGCCAACCTGGAGACCGTCCTCAGGGCCGAGGATCGCGGCCCGGACGGCGAAAAGCTGAAGCAGCCGATGCGCGGCGTGACCTGGCGGTTCCGGCTCATCCCTGCGAACGAGGTCACGGCTCCAGCGCCGGCCGGCCAAGAGGCCAAGGGGTCGATCGCCACCATCACTGTGCTCATTCCGGAAAACCGCCTGCGCCCGGCGCAACTCATCGCGGGACTGAACAATTTATCGTTCTACCTGACTTTCCCTGAACCGGCCGTCCCGGCGCAGCCGCAACCGCTTCCGGCAGGATGTGTCGGGACCGAGTCGGCAGTAACCGGTCCAGCAGGGACCGGGCCAGCAGGGACCCGGCCAGCAGGGAAATGAATGTCGTCCGACCTCGCCGACGCTGCGGTTGCGCCCGGCCCGGCCCGACCCACAAACGCACCCATGCGTCTGACCTTCCTGCGGCACGGCAAGGCGGTGGACCGGGCGCTCTGGCACGAACGCGACGCCGACCGGCCATTGACGGCCGAGGGCCAGGACCAGCTCCGCGAGCTGACCCGCCTGTTGCGGCCCGTGGTGCGCACCGGCCTGATCTGCACCAGCCCCTGGCGGCGAGCGCGCGAAACCGCTGAGATCTTCGCCGCCGCCTGGGAACTGCCGCTGAAGGAGTGCGCCTGGCTCGCGGGCGAGGCCGCACCTCCAGCACAATGGGTGGAGGAACTGAATCCGGCGGTCGACACCATGCTGGTCGGCCATGAGCCAGACCTCGGCATCGCCGCCGCCTGGCTGTGCGGCTTTGGCCCGAGCGCCGGCATCAGCAGTCTGCCGCTGAAGAAGGCCGGAGTGGCGATCCTCGATGGCCTGCCACGCCCCGGCGGCATGCAGCTGATGGCGCTCCTGCCGCCGAAGACCGTGGCTGCGATCGCCAAGGCCTGACGGTCTGACCAACTGACCGTCAGGCAGCTTGGCCAAGGCTTGGCAAAGAGCTTCCCGGTTCCGCACCGCCGTTCCGGCGCCAGCATCGCCGCCATGCCCGATCCCGTCCCCGCCACTGCTGGTCAGACTCCATCGCGCCTCGGCATCGTGGTGCCGCTCACCGTGCTCTCCGCCGTGCTGGCGTGGCGTTTCTTCCCGGCCCAGGCGGGCTGGTGGGCCTCGGGCATCGCGGTGTGGACGGCGCTGCTGGTCGGTGCGTTCAGTCCGGCCAGCACGCGCGCCAACCTGCCGGCCACGGCGCTGATCGCGCTGCTGGTCGCCGCCGCCGGCCTGGCCGGCGACCGCATCTGGCTCTGCGAGGCCACCTGCCAGGGAGGTGGGCACTACCGCACGCTGTTCGCCATCGACGTGCGCTGGTTCGCCGGTGGCGGCTGCCTGCTGTGGGCGCTCGCGGCGCTCATTGACCGGCGGCGGGACCAGGCCTCGCCGGTATCCGCCCTGCTGACCTGGGCGCTGCTCGGCGCAACGATCTACTTTATCCACGTTGGCTGGCGCTTGAACCTGACCTGCGGCCAATGCCTGGCCTTCCATACCGCGATCGTGGCCGGGGCGGTCGGCGCCCTGCGCGATGCGTTTCCGTTCGCGGCGCGGCTGCTCGTCGTCGTGCTGGTGTTCCTCGGCCTGCATTTTGCCTACCATCCCGCCGTCGTCCCCGACCTGGCCCCGGTGCCAATGAACGCCGACGCGGGCGTGACGGCGTTTCTGGGCGCTGGCAGACCTGCACCAGCTGCCCCGGCCCTGACCGGTGACGAAGCGGCTGCGCTCCAACGCGCTGACGCCGGCCGCACCCTGGTCCTCGTCCCCGGCGTCGATCCGCCGCTGCGCCTGGAACTCGCGCTCGACTTCCACTGCCCGGTCTGCGCCAAGGTCTGGCCGGCGCTGCGGGCGGCGTTTGCTGCGGCCCCGCAGGTCCCCGCCGGTCGGCGGCTCGAACTCGTCCACCGCGTGGTGATGCGGCCGTCGGATCCGTCCACCGGTGAGCTCGCCCGCTACGCCGCCGCCGCCGCGATGGTCGATGGCAAGGCCTATCTGGCCTTGCTCCAGACCGGCCTCGGCCTCGGCCAGGGCGTTGGCTGGACGGAGTTCCGCCCGCGTCTGAAAGAGGTCACCGATCCGGCCACGATCGAGCAGGCCCTTGCCGCGCATCCCACGGCGGTCGACCGCCTGATCGCCGATGACGCGCGCGCGTTGGCCCAGTTTCTGTACGGTGCGGGCACGCCGCAAATGATCCTGCGTGACGGCGTCGCCGGCCGCGAACTCGTGCGATTTGCCGGCGATTTCGACCCGGCTGCGGTGAAGATGGCGGTCGCCAGCGTGCTGATGCCGACTACTGCGCCGACCACTGCAGCGCCGGCGACTTCGCCGTGATGGCCTGGCCTGCTACCGCTTGTCGGATTATTCTGCCGGCTGAGCATCCGCGCCCTCACCGGAGCACCGCCATGCGTCACCTCGCCATCCTCGTCGCCTCCTCCTGCATCGCCGTCGCTGCGGCCGGGGATGCGGTCAACGCGGACTACTTCACCTCCACGATCAAGCCGATCCTCGAAGCGCGCTGCGTCGAATGCCACGGCCCAAAGAAGGCGAAGGAGGACCTCCGCCTCGACACGCCCGCCGGCATCCGCAAGGGCAGCCACGACAAGGTCGTCCTGGTGCCGGGCAAGCCGGCGGAAAGCCTGATCTATTCCATGGCGGCGACCGCCAACAAGGACGACCGCATGCCGCCCAAGGGCGATCCGCTGACCGCTGATCAACTCGCCGCGCTCAAGCGCTGGATCGAGGCTGGTGCGCCCATGCCCGAGGCCGCTCCTGCCGCCAAGTAGGGATCAAGGATCTCCGGCAACCCGGCGCGAACCGCCGGACCGGGCCTGGATCATCTTCCTGATCCTGATCGCGGCGGTGTTCGTGCTCAGCACGGTGTTCAAGGTCCGGGTCGCGGTCGCTGGGGCGAAGTGGTTTGTCGGCATCGCGGTGATCCTCGCCATCTCCTGGATCATCGGCCGCCTGGCGGCGCGACGGCGATAATGCTCGCGGGGCTTGCGCCCCAGCCCGACTGCGCCGCTACGCGGCTGGCATGCTGCGCATGTCCCCGCTGCGCGGGGATCGGTCTGTTGCGACGGTGGCTGCGCCACCGTGTTCCGCTGCGCGGAACCAAGCCCGTCCCCGCTCGCTAGCGCTCGGGGGATTGCTCCTCGCGGGGCGCTGCCCCGCTACGCCCCGCTACGCCCCGCTACGCCCCGCTACGCCCCGCTACGCCCCGCCAGGGGCTCTCGCCCCTGAACCCGCACGGACCCTACCTCTGCAATAGTTTGACTTCCTGAGTCAAACTCCCTTCACTCAATGACCCTAGCTCAGCGTGCGCTGGCCGCGACGTGGGCGGCGATCGCCGCATAGCAACGGTCGCGCAACCCGGTCGCCCAGTACCAGCGCGTGGATTCCCCCCGGTTGAAGAGCAGGGCGAAGGCATGGCGGCGGCCGTCGGCCTCGACGTAGCCCGCCAGGCACACCGCCACCGCCAGGGTGCCGGTCTTGACCCGCCCGTGCGCACCGGACAGGTCATATTTTTTCTCCTCCTTCAGGCTTTCGACAAAGATTTTGTCGCCCGCCATGACGGTGAGCAGGCGCACCAGGGTGCCGGCCGACGCGCTGTTGCCGTAGCTCAGGCCGCAGCCGTCCATCAGGGTGATCGGACCGGCGTCCTTGCCGACGAGTTTTTCCAGGTTGGTTCGGGCGGCGCTCAGGCCGTCCTCCAGACTGCCACGTCCACCGCCAGCGACGCCGATCAGGCGCAGCACCTGCTCGCCGTAGAAATTCTGGCTGCGCTGGTTCATCAGGCGCAGGGCGGGGGCAAGGTCGCTGCGATGGTCGATGAGCGTCCGGCCCGCTTCAGGGTCGACGGCATCCAGGCGCACGGCACCCGTGACGGCGATGCCCGCGAGACCCAACTGGTACTTCAGTTCATCGCCCGCGAGCAGGTCGGGGTCCTCGGCGATGGCGAGCGGAAACCAGTCCGTCGCGGTCGCGGTTGATCCACTCACGGTCACCGTGTTGGTCGTCTTCGCCCGACCGATGATGACTTTCCCGGCCCCGGTGCTGGTGCGGTTGTCGATCTGGATGCGGGGCGAATGCGGCCGAGTTTCGATGCGGCACGGAGCGCCGGCCTTGCCAGGCAGGGCGCGGACCTCGATGCAGTTGTCGGACCAGGCGAACGCGCTTGCCGGAGCGGAATACCAGCGCTGGATGTTCTCGGCGTCCTTGGGATAGGTGTCGGGTCGGATCGGCCCGCTGAACAGCCGCGCGTCGATCACCAGATCGCCCTGGATGCGGCGGACGCCGGCGGCCTTTAGCCGTGCCGCCCAGTCGGCGAAGATGCGGGCGGGATTGCGATCGTCGTTGAAATGCTCGTCGAAAGTCGGATCGCCGCCGCCGATCACGCCCAGGCCGGGCAAGGTGCCGTCGCTGACTGGCCCGAGCGCGACGAGCCGGGTGCGGAAGCGGTAGTCCGCGCCGAGCCCGCGCAACGCGGCGGCGGTGATCAGCAGCTTGGTGGTCGAGGCGAGCATCAGCGGTCGGTCGGCGCGGTGGCGGTACAGCACGGCACCCGAGGCGCAGTCGGCAACTACCACCGAGGCGAGTCCGCCGGCGGGAACCTCGGCCAGGATCGCGTCAAGTTTCGCGGTCAGATCGGCGGCCTGGATTGAAACCATGGCCAGGACGGTGAGCGCCAGGATCCTCAGCATGACCGCGCACCTTGGATGTGCGATCCCGTCTGGCAACCGAGGTCAACCGGGTCGATCCGGGGCGCCTCAAAAGTCGGCCTTCCTGGGAGCGCCGGCGTCTCGCCGGCCGGAAAAGCAGCATCCGAAGGATGCCCTGGGGATTGGCCATTCGTACGGGGTGATCAGGCGAGCCGGCCAAGGCCGACCACAATTATTCAGCAATTCACTATCTTTCCGGCCTTGGCCGGCTCGCCTCGCGGTCAGCGGCCGGTTGCAAACCGGCGGTCCCAGACGCAAGCGTCTTTGCTGGTTTTTGTAGTTTGACGACGCAAATGGCCAATCCCCAGAGCATCCGAAGGATGCCACCAACCAACTTTTGAGGTGGCCCGCGGGTCGATCAGGAACGCAGGGGCTGCGTCGTTGAGCCCGTGGCGGGACTTGCCCCTTGGTCCATGGCGCGGACCCTTTGAACCCGTTGAAAGCGCCGCCACCCATGCTCGTCGAACTCCACATCCAGAACCTCGTCATCGTCCAGCAGGCGACGATCCGCCCCGGGGAAGGTCTGACCGTGGTGAGTGGCGAAACGGGTGCCGGAAAAAGTCTGCTCCTCGATGCGCTGGAGATCGTCTGCGGCGGGCGCGGCAGCGCCGACCAGGTCGGCCCGTGGGCGGATGCGGCCGGAGTGACGGCGTGCTTCCAGGTCGACGCGGAACTGGCCGCCGCCGTTGAACGCGGCGCAGCGGTCGCAGCCGAGGACGGTCAGTTCATCCTCCGCCGCCGCATCGGCGCCAACGGCCGCAGCCAGGCCTGGATCAACGATGTCCCGGTCACGGCGGCGGCCCTGCGCACCGCCGCCACCACGCTGGTCAGCATCCACGCCCAGCATGCGCCGTTGCACCTCGCCGATCCCGTGGTGCAGCTCAGGATGCTCGACGCCTGGGGCCGGCTCGACGACCTGGGCAGCCGCTACCGCGCGGCCCATGCCGCCCTCGCCAAGCTGCGCGCCGACCTGCGCGACCTCGAGGAATCCGCGCGTGGCGGGATGAAGGAACTCGATTGGCTCCGCTTCCAATTGCGCGAGATCGAGGCGCTGGCGCCGAAGGCCGGCGAACTGGCTGAACTGGAGACCCGCTATCGATTGCTGGGATCCATCGGCGAATGGCGCGATGCCGCCACCGAGGCGCACGCCCAGCTTGACGGCGATGGCCAGGGAATAATCCAGCGCGTGGCCCGTCTGGCGCGCCGCCTGCAGGACGCACCCGAACCGCGCCTGGCCGCCGCAGGCAAGTCGTTGGCGTCGGCCTGTGAGCCGCTGCGCGAGGCCGCCGCCGCCTGTGCCGACGTGGGCGAAAGCATGGACGCCGACCCGGCTGAATTGCAGCGGGTCGAGGATCGCATCAACGCCTGGAACGACCTTTTGCGCAAGCACGGCCCTGACGAGGCCGCCCTGATGGCCGCCTGGGCCGCGATTGCGGAGCGCGTCGCACTGCTATCCGACCTCGATGGCCGACGCGATCGGCTGCAGGCCGACCTCGCCACCGCGCGTAGCCAGACGGTCGACCTGGGTGTCGTCTTGGCCAAGGCCCGCCGGGAGGCGTTCGTCGGCCTCGCCAAGGCGGTGCACGCGGCGCTCGCCGACCTCGGCATGCCCAAGGCGCGCATCAGTCTTGGGGAAGAACCGCTGGCGGAACCTGGCCCGGACGGCGGCGTGGCGCAGGAATTCGCCATCTGCACCAACCCGGGTTTTCCTGCGGGTTCGCTGGCCGAGATCGCTTCCGGCGGCGAGACCTCGCGCATCGCGCTCGCCCTCGCGGCGGTCCTTTCCGCCCAGGAACGCACGCCAGTGCTCGTGTTCGATGAGGTCGACAGCGGGGTCGGCGGCCGCCTGGGGACCGCCATCGGCTCGACCTTGCGCCGACTGTCCCGGGGCCGCACCGTCCTGTGCGTGACCCATTCGCCCCAGATCGCCGCCGTCGCCGACCGCCACGTCGTGGTGCGCAAGCATCAGGGCAAAGCCGAAACGCACACCGGAGTCGAGGAGTTGACGGGCGAATCCCGTGGCGCTGAAATCGCGGACATGCTCGGTGGCGGTCAGAAAGCGTTGGAACAGGCCCAAGCACTTCTCGCGGATGCTCGCGCATGAGCGCGCCGAGCGGATCCCAGGGCGCGATCCACTACCAGGTCTCAAGCCACGGGAAAACCGTGTACGTCCGCTGCCATGGCCTGGCCAACATGAAGAACGCTCCGGTGCTGGACGCCTACCTCGACAACGCGCGTACCAGCGGTTCACATACCGCCTGCATCGATCTGGCAGAGACCACCGGCATGGACAGCACTTTCATGGGCATGCTGGTCGGCCAGGGACATTCCTTCGAGAAGGCTGGCGGAAAGCTGGTGGTGGTGCGCCCGTCCGAACGCAGCGTACGCCTGCTGAAGATGCTCGGAATCTTTGAGGTTCTGCCGGTGGTCGAGAACTGCGCCATGCCGGACCTGCAGTTCGTGCCGCTTCAGGACGATGGCGGACTTAACCTGGCCCAGCGCATGGAACTGGTCCGCCGTGCGCACCAGAGCCTGTCTGTCCTCAGCGAGGCCAATCACGCGAAGTTCTCGGATTTCCTCAACGCTCTGGAAAAGGACCTGAGCAAGCAGCGGGCCGGGATATCAGTCGCGGTCGCCGCTCCACCGGTGGCCCCGGTCGCTCCCCCGCGCTGAGGCGCTCCCCGGCCAAATCTGGGCGTTGACACCCGCCGATGGTTTCCTACAAAGCCCCCCCCACGGCAGCGGGGGGCTGGAAACGGCCTGCTGATGCCAAGGGGAGGCGACGAGGAAGGACGACAACCGGGGTGCTTGGCCAAGCAAAGCACCCCCTTGACAGTGGTTGAGCCCGTCCTAAAAGCCTCCTCCCCACCGCGAGGGGCTGGAAACAGCCCTGAAGGCGATGGGGAAAGCCAGGGAAAACCCTGGTTCTGCGAATGGAATGGTTGACAAATCAAGATCCGTAGCAGGGGATGTCGCGCTGGCGCAAGCCGGCGAAGTCACTGGGATTCACCTGGTGGCGCAAAGTCCTGATCCTTCGGGGTCAGGTGTTCGACGACCGCAAGGTCGTTGGATAAGCAATACACCGGACGCGAGTCCGGAAGCCCGGACGCAAGTCCGGATAAGAGCAGAGCTCAAACTATAATGAAGAGTTTGATCCTGGCTCAGAACGAACGCTGACGGCGGGGTTTAGGCATGCAAGTCGCGCGCGAAAGGGAAACCGAGTAGAGC
>CAMCMZ010000034.1 GCA_945876185.1 Candidatus Kuenenia stuttgartensis
TCGTTCGCCAACCCAGGCTTCGACCGTTCGGTTACCCGATACGATCGCCAAGTCAGCTACATGTTGCAGGCTTTTACATGGTCGATCCTTTCAATCGACAAGGTTGGTCAGGCTTGGCCTGACGCACCAAAGAGCACAAAGGTCACAAAGTTCGGATCATTTATAACGGATTGCCGCAGGTGAACGCGCTGGCTAAACGGTTGACACCCTGCTCATGAACCACGCGACAGTCACCCTTTTGTGACCTTTGTGCTCTTTGTGGCCAACTCTTTCGAATTGCCCTGGCCAACCAGGCTTCAGCGGGACAAGAACGTCTCGACCAGCCCGCGCAGCGCGACGTGGTCCTGCACCACCGGGTACTGCGGGAAGTCGCGCATCACGGCGGCTGACGGCCGGAAAAGGATGCCCTGGTCCGCGACGCCGAGCATTGAGGTGTCGTTGTACGAATCCCCCACCGCGAGGACGCGGAAGTTGAGCGCCCGGAGCGCCTCGACTGCGCTGCGCTTCTGGTCCGGCAGGCGCAGGCGCCAGCCGGTGATGCGTCCGTTGTCGTCGACCTCTAGGGTGTGGCAGAACAACGTCGGGCGGCCGAGCTTCGCCATGAGCGGGCCGGCGAATTGGTAGAACGTGTCGCTGAGGATGATGCCCTGGGTGTGGCCGCGCAGCCATTCCAGGAAATCCGCCGCGCCTGGCAACGGATCAAGGGTGCCGATGACCTCCTGGATCAGCGGCAGGCGGATGCCCTCGCGATCGAGGATGTCGAGGCGGTAGCGCATCAGTTTGTTGTAGTCCGGCTCGTCGCGGGTGGTGCGGCGCAGTTCGGGCAGGCCGGTGCGCTCGGCGACGTTGATCCAGATCTCGGGCACCAGGACGCCTTCGAGATCCATGGCGATGACGGCGGGGGTGATGGCGGGCTCCTCGGTCGGGTCACGACGCCGCCACGGGCCGGCGCGAGGCGCGGATGCTCTCCAACGATCGTCGTGCGCAACTGCCCGCACCACCTGCGCCCACGCCGGGATGGTTCGCATTGACTTGGAGGACACAGGTCGTGTGATCCGAACGATGCCCGGTTCACCAGTCCAGGAGCGCCCATGAAGGAAAAAGCCAGCCAGGAAGAGATCTACCGCATCATGCGGTCGGACATCGAGGCCGGCAGCTACCCGGCGTCAAGCCGGCTGCCCTCGGTCAGAACCTTGGCCAAGCGCTTTTCCGCCAGCCCGAATACGATCAGCAAGGTGGTGTCGCGCCTGATGGAATCGGGCCTGTGCACCGCGCGGCGCGGTGTCGGCCTGTTCGTGCGCTCGCTGCCCAACCGCAAGCTGACCCTGCTCGTCGGCTCGACCAGCCCGACGCCCAAAGACGACTTCTACGGTCAGGTCGAACAGCGTATCGCTGAACGCTGCCAGGCCGACGGCATCGAGATCGAACGCTATTTCATCCAGGCCGGCGATCCGCCCTACGGCCCCGATGTCGACCGCATCCGCAAGCCGGGCCGGGTCATCCTGTGCATCGGCCTGACCCACGAACCGCACCTGAAGCAACTGTCCGACCTGCGCCGCCCGATGCTGGTCCTGGGCTGTGCGCCCAGCCGCTGCAACGCCTCATCCATCGTGCCCAACAGCTACCGCTCCGGCTACCTCGCCGCGCGACACCTCATCCGCAAGGGTTGCCGCCGCATCGCCTTCATCGGCCGCGTGCGCGAAGTGCGCGGCGTCACCCTGCCCGAGGCCGAGTCGCTGAAGGAACTCGCCGGCATGCAGTGCGCCTTCATGGAGGACACCCTGCCCATCCATGCCGAACTCATCTTCAACGACATCAGCCAGGTGCCGGCCCGCGCCGCCCAACTCAAAGAACTGCCCGACGCCCTGATCATGCCCGATTCCAACGGCGTCGAAGCCGTGCAGGCGATCAAGGCCCTCGGCGGCAAGCTGGAGCGCGTAGTGATCGGCGACGACCGCCTGCTCGAGATGACCCGCCGCCCCGCCGCCATCGTCGTCCGCCGCGACGATCTGGTCGAACTCGCGCTGATGGAACTTCACCGCCTGCTGGATGAGCAGAGCAAGTCGCACCGCTCGCTGATGGTCGACGGCGACATGCACGATTCCGCCCTGGTGTGACCCGAGCCCGTGGTCAAGCCTTGGCGCTGGTGGAAAACGAGTGACTTGGTGTAAGCAGCGAAGCGGCCCAATCGCCGGACAGCCAGCTGTCCTGATTTTCGGACTGGGTTGCGCGTCCCGTAGGGACGCAGTGACATGAGCCCGAGGTTTCAACCCCGGGAACCAGTCGTTTATTACGGATTTCGCGTCCTGTAGGGACGCGATGATGGTTGATGATTGCTCAACGGGCCTGGTCCAGCCGCAGGGCTGAGTAGTTACGCGATTTTTAGTTTCACTCCGCCGGCTTGACGTCCTTGGCTTCTGGCTTCCAACCGTCGAGCTTGGCCATCAGCGTCCACCAGGCCTGGGCCAGGTGTTCGCGGCCGGCCGGATTGAGATCGGAGCGGCTGGCCGGTTCCTTCCAGCCCTTGGCCAGGGACTCGCCCTGGTCGTCATAGGCCAGGCGACCGTCGGGACCGTGGCTTTGCAAAGCGGCGACATCGAAGAGCGGCTTGCCCTTGGCGGCGCAGTACTGCCGCACCTGCAGGTTGAACCAGGAGCGCTGCATGTTGTCGGACTCGGTGATCGGCATGGTCGCCCAGACCACCTTGGTCTTGGGGCTGGACTTCTCGATCGCCTCCAGGCCATCGCGGTACTTGGCGAAAGCGACGCGGGGATCACGCGGCCAGGCACCAGCCGAGGCCACCCCACCGGCCGGGGCCGCAGCCGAACCGCCACCGGATTCCGGCGTCGCGAGCCCGATCGGCAGGCGCACCGTGGTGCTCACGTGATCGACCATGACGTTGGGCAGTTCGAGGGGATAGGTGGTCTGGTAGGCGGCGCCGCCGAGGGTTCCGCCGCCACCGCCGATGAAGCGCCAGGCGATCAGGGTCTCGACGTAGACTCCCTGGAGATTGGTCGAGGTGAAACGCACATCCATGGTCGACGAGAACTGGGTGTAGCCCGACTCGACACGCCGGCCGCTGGGCAGGTCGTTGGGGTCGAGCGCCACCATCGCCGCCTGGACGTTTTCGCCCAGGTGGTAAAGGCCAACGGCGGTCTGGAAGTCGCTGACCCGGCTCTGCGTGTCGTTCTTGCCGACTGGATAGCCGCCGACGCCACCCTCGGCGAACCAGTCCTTGCTCGGCCGCACCCCGGAGCGCAGCGCGAAACGCGGATCCCGTTCACCGTATTCCTTCAAGGCGGTGACCAGGGTGGCGTTGGAACTGGGATGGGCGATCGCGATCGGACGCAGGCGGACGCGTTCGACCACCGCCGCAGGCAGGTCATCCGCTGCGGACACGGACTGATGGTCGACATAGACCAGGATCGGAGCGGCCTGATCCGCGACGACCTTCTGGTCCGCCGCAACCAGGGTGGCGAGCATGGCAGCAATGGCCGGAACGATCAGAAGGCGAGATGAGGTGCTCATGGGGTGGCCCTTTGCGTGCAGAGGATGAGGCTGTTTTGGTCGAGGCTGGGGTGGGAGCGTCGGGAATCGGCTGGGGCGTCAGTTGCTCTGAGAGGAATCTACCACCGGTGCAAGCGGGTACCGCCTGAAGATCCCCGCCACGTGCCGCAGCGACCCCCGGGGTGTCTCAATTTGAGACCGGGGGGCGGTCGGCGCATTCGCGTACGGGCAGGCGGCGACGATCACAAGCTGTTCTCGATCTCGTCGAACAGGATGAGGTCGCCACGGACCACGATCATGGTCTTGAGCTCGGTGTCCTGCCGGCCGTTGGTGCTAAACAGTCGTCCCAGGAAGGGGATATGGCTCAGGAACGGGATGCCGGAATGGGACCGGGCGCTTTCCCCGTTGGTCATCCCGGCCAGGACCAGGCTGCCGCCATCGGGAATGGTGACCGAGGTGCGCACCGCATGGTAGAGCATCTCGGGCATCAGCAGTGGTGATTCCAGGGCCACTGCGGCACCTGCGCTCACGGTGGCGCCACCTGGGAACGGGTTGCTGGGGTCGATCGGGGAACCGAAGCGGCGCCACTGCTTCACCTGCGAGTTGGTCGGGCGCATGGTCAAGGTGATGTATTTGTTGTCGGCCGAGGCGATGCCCTGCACGTCGAGCACGGTGCCGTAGTTCAGGGTCTGCACGACCGGCTGATATTGGCCCTGGACGATGTCGTAGTCGACGATGTAGGCCTGCTGGTTCATGTGCAGGACGTGGGCCTGCTGGCCATTGTAGATCGTGACCGATGGTTCCCAGATGACGTTGCCACGGCGCTCCTTTTCGACTGCCGTGATGATTGCGCTGGCATACAGATTGGTCTTGGTGTTCCACCACTGGGTCTGGAACCGCATGCCATCGTTCGGGCCGGGCCGGGGCAACGAGTTGGAGGTGCTGTACGGCTGAAGCTGGCTGTTCAGGGCGGCGGCGGTCAGCAACTGGGTACCGGGATCGCCGAAATAGCCGCCGATGTTGGCCGGCTGGCCGGCGTTGGGCGGGATGCCGCCAGAGGTGCCGATGCCGGGCAGCGGCATGCCGCCGTCGTTAGGCCCGCTGGCACGCGGGTTGCCGGTGTAGTTGTTCCAGTTCACCCCGATCTCTTCCAGGGCGGAGTTCTCGATGGTCAGGAACTTGCACGAGATGTGGATCTGCTTGCCGCGCTGATTGCGCAGGTTGCGCAGCAGTTCCGCGACCTGCTTGTGCACCTCGGGGGTATGGGTGATCGACAGCGAACCCTGGCATTCCGACGGCGCGGCGACCCCTGGCGTGGTCCAGGAACCGACCGCGACGACCTTCTGGATGATCTCGGCGAACTCGTTGGCGGCGACGGGCGGCGTGGAATCAAGGGGCGGCAACGGCTTGGCACCAGCACCGCCCGGTTCGGGCATTTCCAGCTCGGGGCCGGGGAAGCTCGGGGTGGTGTGGGTCAGGTCGCGGATGTCGTAGAGCTTGGTGACCACCCCGCCCTTGGTGCCTTCGGCGTCAGAGATCCAGATCGCCTCATCGCGGAAGGAATAGCGCAGATTGGTCTGCTTCATCACGAAATCGAGGACGAAGCGCAGCTTCATCTTGTTGAGTTTCGGCAGGCTGACGGTGGGCGGAGTCTTCGCCAGCACCTTGGGATCCAGGATGAAGTTCACCGCGCTGATCTTGCGCAGGAAGTCGACGACTTCTTCAAGAGCGCGGTCTTCGAGGTCGACCGAGATCTCTTGTTCGAGGCGGTTCTCGATCGCCTTGACCCAGGGTTTCTCGGCTTCGTTGTCCTCGCCCGAGGTGCCCTGGCTGCCGGCCGAAGCGGTCACGGCGGGATCGCTGAAGAAGCGCACGATCTCGATCTGCGGGATCATGTCCCGGCGGATGCGCTCGCTGAGCTGCTTATGTTCCTCGTCCCAGCGCTCGGCGGTGACCTGGCGCAGGTAGGCGTGGCGCTCGCGCCGGCACTGGGCGAGCAGTTCGCTACCGCGCATTTCAGCCCGGTTGATCTTGAGCACCTGTTCGCAGAGCAGGATGGCCTGGTCGTAGTCGCGGCGCTGGCGCGCCCGCTCAGCCCGGGTCAACATGGCCGCGATCTGCTCGCGCTCCATGACCACCGCGCGGTCGCGCAGGCTGCGGCCGCGATCAGCAGCGAGACGGTTCTTCCGCGCCTGTTCGACCTGCTCCGCCTTGATCCGGCGCTGGCGCGCCTCGTTGGCCAGACCCGAGGCCAGACGCAGGCGGGTTTCGCGGTCGGGGGTGGCGAAGGGCAGGCATTGCAGACGGATCTCGGCCATTTGGAAGGACTGCTCGGCCTCGAGGAATTCCCCGGCCTCCAGGCGCTTCTTACCCTGGTCGACAAGCGCGGAGGCCTCTTGCGACAGCATCTGCTGCTTCACTTCCAGATCGCCGGCAGCGCGTTCACCTGCCAACGAACCCGGATCATTGATGGTGCCGGCCATGGCGCGGACTTCGTTCAGCAGCTTGCGGTACTGCTGGTTGTCGGGTTGGTAGTCGCTGGCCTTGGCAAGATGCCCGATCGCCACGTCGAGCTTGCCGGCGTCGCGCGCCTTCACGCCCTGGTCGAAGTGGTACGACGCGAGAACCTCGCGCTGGCTGAGCAGAGCCTTCTGCTGCGCCTCGTTGTCCACCGGTGCAGGGGCGGGGGCAGGCGTCGGCGCCGCGGCCGTGGCGGGCATCGGCACGGCCGCAGGCGCGTCCTCCTTGCCACGCACCGGGGCCGGTTCGCTCTCTCCGGCGTAGCCGGCACAGGCGAGGGCCAGCAGGGTCAGGGACAGGGCGAGCCTGCGCGGCTGACTGGCGGAAACCGGGCCGGCGGAGGCGGGGCCGGTAGCGGCGGAATTGGTGCGGATGATGGTCGTGCTCACAGTCTGGCCTCCAGAGCGTTGAAGTCGATCACGGCGACTGACGCCGTGAGGAAGGTCTTGGTACGATTCGAATAGCGTCCGCGCTGGCCGAACAGGCGGCCAAGGAAGGGAATGCTCCCCAGCACCGGGACTCGGGTCGCCGCCTGCTGTTCGACGGTGTTGCCGAAGCCGCTGATGATCAGCGAACTGCCATCGGCGATCTTGGCCGTGGTGCGGGCGCTGCGCCGGCTGACGTTGACCAGGTCGATCGGGAAGGTGCGGCCCGGTTCGATGAAAGCCCCATCGCCATCACCTTTGCCATCACCGCCTCGGCCGGGCAGGATGCGCGGGGCGATCAGGACCTCATTGAAGTTGGTCGCGCTGCTGAGCATCGGATCGAGGTCGAGGGTGACCGAGCGCCGATCGGCGCTGACATAGGGCTGCACGTCGAGGGTGAACCCGGTGTTGAGCACTGCGATCTTGGGATCGAAGTTGCCGCCGACGACATCGTAGCCTTGGATGTACGAGAACTGGCTCAGGAACTGGCAGTTGGCGCGCACCCCGTTGAGGGTGACCACGCTGGTCGCGGCGAGCACCCGGCCCTGGCCGGACTGTTCGATCGCAGTCAGCACCGGGTACAGGTTGGCCGAACGCAGCAGGCTGAGGCTCAGGTTGAGCCCGGCGCCCGCATTGGGCTGCTGCACCGCCACCGCCGGAAGCTGGTTCCAGGTAGATGCAGTGGTGTAGCTCGTGTTGTTGAAGCGTTCTAGGCCGTGGTTCTGCGACTGGAGGAGCGAATTCTGGGTGTTCCACTGCACCCCGATCTGTTCCAGGTAGCCGTCGTTGATGGACAGCCAATGCAGGTCGACCTTGACCAAGAGACTGCGGGAACGCTCCTGGGCGCGCAGGTATTCGAGAACCTGGCGCTGGGTGTCGGCCGGCGCGGTGACCACCAGGCGGTTGCCGGTGACCACGGCGAGCCCATTCGCGGGATTGGCCCAGATGGTCGGGGTGATGATCTTCTTGATGGTCTCGACCAGGTCATTGGCGGTCGCGCCTGGCGCCGGAGCGGCCGGTGCGGCAGCGGCGGCGCCACCAGCGCCACCAGCGCCACCGAGGCCGGCGAGGCCGACCTCGCGCCCTGGGAAGTCGCGCGCCTGGAAGAGCGCGGCGGTGGCATCGTAGATGCGCACCAACGGCGGTTCGCTGACCTTGCCGCCGATCGCGATCGCGCCGTCGGCGATGATCCAGCTGGTATCCATCAGCCGGGTGATCCAGTTGAGCGCGCTCTCGAAGGTGACGCCGCTGGCCTTGAGGGTGACCGGACGCTCGCCGGCGGCCATGACCTCGGGGTCGATGATCAGGTTGACGCCAGCCTGGCGCGCGAGCTGGTTCAGCACCTCGACGCCGTTCTGCGCGTTGACATCCAGGCTGATCCGGGTCACCAGATGGCCGAGGATGGCTTCCTTCCAGGCCGGGACGGCGGGGATGAGATCCAGCTCGTTGGTGCCGCCGACGTGCCGGTCGCGCCAGTCCTGCGGGTACTGCGGCATGCCGTTCTGACCGGTCGGGATCAGGCTGCGTTCGATCCGTTCAGCGATCTCTTGGCGCACCTCGCGCGAGCGTTCCTTGAGATCGAGGCGGCGGCGTTCGTGCACTGCCGCCAACAGTTCGTTGTTGAGATCCTCGGCGACTTTTTCGCCTGGGTAATCGCTGACCAGCCGCCGCGCATGGGCGAGTGCGAGTTCGAGGTGGCCGTGGTCGCGCACCGCGCGGATGCGCGCCAGGCGTTCGAGCAGGATCGAGCGCGCCCCGGCCGTGTCGCGGCCGCGCTCGTCCGATGCCGCTTGGGCCGCTTGCGCCCGGTCGACGGTCGCACCCACGGTTGCGCCAGCGGTTTCGGCCCGGCGGTAGTCGACCAGCCGGCGTTCGATCTCGGCGCCCATGTCCCGCAACCGGCCTTGGCGGTCGAGACCGATGATCCGGGTCCGTGCGGCGTCGAGCACATCAATCGCCTCGCGCCAGCGTTTCGCGGCGGAGAGCGCATCCGCCTGGGCCAGCGCGAGGCGGGTTTCGGATTCGCGCTGGCCTTCCAGGTCCGCTGGCAGGGCCGCTGGCAGTCCCGCAGGATCGGCGGCCGCCGCCTGCCGCCCGGCCAGGATGGCCTCCACCGAACTGAGTCCGGTCCGTGCCTCGGCCAGGCCGGGGTCCAGCGCGAGAGCGCTGCGGTACAAGGTCCGGGCGCGATCAAACTCGCCGGCACTGACCGCTGTGGCGGCCTCGGACGCGAAGGCGCGCGCCCGGGCGGCGGCCTGTTGCTGCGCGGCCTTTTGGTCGGCCGAGGTGTCGGCCGGAGGAACACCATCGGCCGCAGGCAGCGCGCAGGCGATCGCCAGCAGGCCGGGCACAAGTACCCGACCGCCAACTGACCGCCGACGCACGCCGGCCGCAAAGATGTCCCCCCCTGATGTCACTGCCGGGTTTCCTGCTCGGCGACGTCGACGATGCGGGCGGTGATCAGGAAGTAGGTCTGGGAATGCTGGTCATAGACGCCGTTGCGGCTGAACAGGCGGCCGAGGAACGGGATGTGGCTCAGGAACGGGATGCCGGAATGCGTCCGCTGGGTGCTGCTGTTGTTGTAGCCGCCCAGCATCACGCTGCCGCGGTTGGGCAGGCGGGCGGTGGTCCGCAGCCGGTTGGTGCTGACGTTCGGCAATTCGAGCTGGTACGGCCGGTTGCCCAGCACCGCCGACTGGTCGCCGGCATTGATGATGCGCGGGGCGATCAAGGTCTCGAGGAAGTTGCCATTTAACTCGTTGATGGTTGGCTGCATGTCGACGGTGACGAACTTGCGGTCGGCCGAGACCACCGGTCGCAGGTCGATGGTGGTGCCGAAGTTGAGCACCGCGATCTTGGGATCGAAGTTGCCGCCGACGACATCGTAGCTCTGGATGTAGGAGAACTGCTGCAGGAACTGCGCGTTGGCGCGCTGGTTGTTGAAGCAGGTCACCGAGGGTGCCTGCAGGACGTTGATGTCGACCTCTTCCTCGGACGCGGTCAGGATCCAGTTGACCTGATCGACATTGTAGAAGTTGAACGGGCGGAGCGAGGATTCCAGGGTCAGGCCGCGGTTGCCCGACGACGGATTGATCGCGCTGTAGCCGTTGCTGTTGGACGGCATGTTGTTGGCCAGGGTGCCGTTGTAGCTGATCGTGTCGTTCAGACGGGTGTAGCCGTTGCTGGTGCTGGAGCCGAGCAGGCCGACCGGATTGTTGTTCCAGTCGACGCCAATTTCCTCGAAGTAGCCCTTGCGCACGGCGATCTGGCGGATCTCCATGTTGACCTGGAGCGACCGCCGCGAGCGCATCTCATCCAGCAGCTTCTGGACCTGCTTCTGGACCTCGGGGTTGTGGCTGACGAACAGCGTCGACGAGGCTCGGATCTCGACCGCCGTGCCCTTGGCGGGATCCCAGGTGCCGGGGGCGATCTCTTTCTGGATGAAGCCCTGGAGATCAGCCGCGGTCGGCGCGGTCGCGGCGGCGGGATCCGGTGCGCCACCGCCGCCGCCACCACCGCCGAAGCCGGCGAAACCGATGTCGCGGCCGGGGAAGTCCTTGATCACCATGGTCAGGTCGGTGACGTCGTACATCGCGATGGTCACCGATCCGGCCTGGATCTCGGTGGTGATGTAGATCGCCTGATCCTGGATCGCCATCTGGAGTTTGGTCAGGTCGAGCACCCAGCGCAGGACGTGGCGCAACTGCATGTCCTTGGCCTGGAGCGTCACCGCAGGCGGGCTGTTCACCGTGACCTTGGGATCAATGATGATGTTGAGGCCGCTCACCCGGCGCAGGTAGGTGATGACTTCTTCGAATGGAGTCTCGACGAACGGGACGGACAGGCGTTGTTCCAGACGGTCGTTGATCGCCTTGCGCCAGGTGTCGACCTGGCTGTCGTCGCCGAGCTTGGCGGCGGAGCGCAGGGCGCGGCGCGACCAGTCCTCAGGGAAGAGCAGGATCTCGTTCTGGGGGATGAGGGACTTGTGGATCTCTTCATGGACCCGGGTCATCGTTTCGAGGCGGAACTGGGCGGTGTCCTTATCGAACAGGTTGTGGCTCTCGCGCCGCGCATCGAGGAAGAGCTGGCGCGCGTCCTCGCGACGGCGGTCGGATTCGTAGGCGTTCCAGGCGTCGACCTCGGCGCGGCGGAAGTCCTTGCGGGCGTAGGCGGCCTGGGCCCGGCGCAGCAGTTCGTCGACGTTCTTGCGCAGCGCATCGTCGTTGGCGGCTTCGATCAACTGGGCCTGGACCTTGGCCGTGCGGATAGCCTCTTGGCGCGCCTTGAGACGGGTCATCTCGGCGCGGGCGCGGGCCTCGCGGCGCAGGCCTGCGACCTGGGCGGGAAGTTTCTCCCAGTCGAAATTGTAGGAACTGGCGCGGATCGCGACCTCGGCGCGGTCGAATTCGAGTTCGGCCCCGAGGTAGTCGCCGGCGGACATCTTCTTTTCGCCCGCCGCCTTCAAGGCGGCGACACGCACGGCCAATTCCTGCTGCGCGACCGAGGCCTGCTCCTGGGCCGACTGGCCGGTCACCGCCACCGACGGCCGCCGTTCCCCAAGGACGGCAAGCACCTGCTCGCGCAGCTTCTGCGCCCCGGCGTGCTCGGGATTGAGGCCGATCGCCTTCTGCACCAGCGCCTTCGCCTCGATCCAGTTGTTCTGATTCGCCTGCGCCTGCGCCGCGACGAACAACGCGTCGGCCTGCACGGCCTGCTGGTTCGCGCTGGTGCCCGGGGTCTCTTGCGCGCGCGCGAGCTCGTCGGTGACCGACGGCACCGGCGGCTTCACCGGCGGCTGCTCGGCCTCGCCGGCGAACCCGGGGCCGCAGGCGGCGCAGAGGGCGATCATCACCGGCATCATGGGGAGCTGGCGGGTGCGCATGGGACGGATTCCTTGGCTCGGGCGCGAAGCAATGGAACTGGCGGCGATCAGGCAAAGCAAAATGGGGCAAAAAGAGCAGCGAGGCGCAGACACCGTGGCGGCTGGTGTGTTGCGGTCGACATCCGGATCACGGAATGGAGCCCCTCCGGCACCGGACCGGCGCAGCATGAGAACGAGGTCGGGGGTTGCAGCCGGGTCGGTGGGACGATGAGCGGGAAGTGTCACTCACATGCAAGCCGCAAGGGAATACCGTTTGTGTACGGACAGGTGTCTTGCCACCTCTACATGCCTGTCGCAGGCGCGAACCGTGGTGAAGGCTAAGCGGCCCAATGGCCGGACACCTGTCCTAATTTCAGATCCGTTCGAAAGCGACGATCACCCGCTCGGGATCGCCGGGTTCGAGTGCGACCGAGCGCTCACCCAGGGGACGGTAGCCCATGGCCGCGCAGGCCGAACGGGCCTCGGCGCGCTCCTCGCCGGCGTAGGCCGGACCCTTGTAGACCAGGCAATGTCCGTGCCGGGCCAACAGCGGCGCGGCCTCGGCCAGGACAGCGGCGCAGCGACCCATGGCACGCGAGACGACCAACTGGCAGCGGCGGAAGAGATCGGTGGCGGCCGACTTCGTCTGACCCCCACGCAGGTGGCGGGCGGTCAGGCGCGGCAGGCCGGTCAACCGGGCAGCAGCGGCGAGAAACTCCGCCTTTTTAAGCCGGGCGTCGGCCACCACCCACGGCACCGTTGGGTGCCACAGCGCGAGCGGCAGGCCGGGGTAGCCCCCGCCGGAACCCAGGTCCAGGCAGGGTTCGCCCTCGCCGAGATGGCGCAGCCGGGTGTCGCCTTCGGCGGCCAGGCTGTCGAGGACGTGCAGCTTCAGGTACTCGCGCGGCGCGGTGATGGTGGTGAGGTTCAACCAGCGGTTGACCCCGCAGAGGTGCCCGAACAAGGCTTCCAACACCGGGCGATGCGGACCGGGATCTCTGATCCCGAGCGCCTTGGTGCGGGCCGTGAACCACTGCCAGTCGGGCTCGGGAAAGGCGATCGGCGGATGCAGGGCGGGATCGACCGACCCCAGGGACTGGTCGTCGGGATCGGCATCGGCGCGCTTGGGCATGGCCGGATGCTGCGGCGGAACTCCGGCGGCGAAAGGCCGCGCCACGTCAGCGGGCAACGGCGGGCAGCGGCGGAGGCGGAGGCGGGAGAAGGCGGACGGCGACGGCCGCGCTCTTGCCCTGTCCGCTGCCGAGGGTCGAATCCCCGGCGTGGACTACCTCGTCATCGCGCGCAAGTACCGCCCCCAGACCTTCACCGAGGTCGCCGGCCAAGAGGTCGTGGCGCGCACCCTGACCAACGCCATCCGCAAGGGCCGTTTGGCGCACGCCTACCTTTTCACCGGGCCGCGCGGGGTCGGCAAGACCTCGATGGCGCGCATCCTGGCGAAGGCGCTGAGCTGCACCGGCCCTGACGGCAGCCGCACCCAGCCCAGCGATGCCCCGTGCGGGGTCTGCGATCACTGCCGTATGATCACCGATTCGACCCACCCCGACGTGGCTGAGATCGACGCCGCGCGCTTCACCGGCGTCGACGCGATCCGCGATCTCGCCGACGGCGCCGCCTTCGCCCCGGCGCAGGCGCGCTTCCGCATCTTCATCCTCGATGAAGTGCACATGCTGTCGACCAGCGCCTGGAACGCGCTGCTGAAAGTGTTGGAGGAACCGCCGCCGCACGTGCGCTTCATCTTCGCCACCACCGAGGTCGACAAGGTGCTGGAGACCGTGCTCTCGCGCGTGCAGCGCTTTGACTTCCGTCCACTCGACCAGGACGCCATCGTGCGCCGGCTGCGCGAAATCGCTGATAAGGAAGGCGCCAGCGCCCTGCCCGACAGCGCCCTCAACCGCATTGCCCGCGCCGCCGGCGGCGGCATGCGCGACGCGCAGACCCTGCTCGACCAGCTCATCGCGGTGAGCGACGGCGAGCCCGAGGCCGACCTCGACCTGCTCCTGGGCGCCGCCCGCGGCGACGACCTGGTGGCGGTGGCTGACGCGCTGATCGCCGGCACGCCCGCGCCGGCCCTGGAGGCGCTCGACCGCATCTGCGCCGGCGGCGTCGCGCCCGCGACCTTCATCGAACAACTCGTCGACCACGTCCGCGCCGTGCTGCTCGTCCAGGCCTGCGGTGCCGCCAGCCCGGCGGTGACCCGCCTCGGCGCCCAGGTCGCCGCCGCCGAGGCGCATGCCAAGCGCATGCCGAGCGAACGCGCCCAGCGCATGTGCCAGGTGCTGATCAACGCGCAGCAGCAATTGCGCCACGGCGTCGATCCGCGCCTTCTGGCCGAACTCACCGTGGTGCGCCTGGCCTCGCTCGCCAACCTGGTCGACATCGACCAATTGCTGCGCCGGCTCGAACGCCTGGAAGCCGCCCCGCCGGCCGCGCCCCCGCGCCCTCGCTAGGGTCGGCGCCTGCGGCGGGAGCCGCGCCGACCCCGCCCGCTGCGTTCCTGCCGCCGAGCGTGAGCCCGCTGCCCAGCGTGAGCGCGCCGGCACCGCTACGTCCCTTGGGCCAACCGCTGGGACCGCTGATTCGGACTCAGACGCTGGATCCCGCCGCCGCCGCTGCACGCGACCGCTACCGCGCCGCCGAGGCCACGCCGCTGGTACAGGATCTGCTCCGCCGCTTCAACGCCGAAATCGTCACCCGCGAACCGGTCGCGAAGGCGGAATGGGAACGTCGGTTCGGCAGCTGAGTCGAGCTCCCCAGGGCCTGTGGGCCCAGACCCATCCTTGCCCGGAAGGGAGGCGACCTTCATTTCCAGGCCAAAGCTCAGCATCGGTTGCAGAGCACGCCGGCGGCGCCCGAGTGGGCCACCGCCAGGTGGCGCTGGGGATTGGCCATTCGTACGGGCTGATCAGGCGAGCCGGCCAAGGCCGACCATAATTCTCCAGCAATTCATCGTCTTTCCGGCCTTCGCCGGCTCGCCTCGCGGTCAGCGGCCGGTTGCAAACCGGCGGTCCCAGACGCAAGCGTTTTTGCAGGCTTTTGTAGTTTGACGACGCAAATGGCCAATCCCCAGGACCACCGCCAGGTGGCGGAGATCGCCGGTACCGGGGCGATCCTGGGCTTGCCCCCCGGCTGATCGCAGGCGATCCTTCGTCCATGGGACGCATCCTGGTGGTCGATGATGAGCCTGGCGTGCGGGCGATGCTGGAGGTCGTCCTGCGCCGCGATGGGCATGAGGTCGAGGTCGCGGCGAACGGCATGGCGGCCCTGAATCGGATCCAGGCTGCGCCGGTGGCGGTGGCGGTTCCTGCGGTTCCTGGCGCTGCTGGCCAACACGTGGCGCCAGCGCTGAAGCCGATCGACGTGGTGCTCTGCGATCTGCGCATGGACGGCCTGACCGGGTTGGAGGTCCTCGCCAACCTGCGCACCCGCGCCGAGGCGCCGTTCGTGATCATCATGACCGCCTTTGCGGAATGGGACACGGCGGTGCGCGCGATGCGGCTAGGGGCCTACAATTTCCTGCGCAAGCCGTTCGACAATTCCTCGGTGCGGCTGCTCGTGAACCGCGCCCTGGCGGCCCGCGAGCACCACGTCGCTGCCAAGGCCGCCGGTGAAACCGCGCGCGCCGTGCACCTGGTCGGCTCCAGCGCCACCGTCCATGCGATCCAGGCCCTGATCGAGCAGGTGTCGACCACGGATTCGACCGTGCTGGTGACCGGCGAATCCGGCACCGGCAAAGAACTCGTCGCCAACGCGCTGCACTATGCCAGCCTGCGCTCCGACGGACCGTTGGTGCGGATCAATTCCGGCGCGCTCGCGCCGAATCTCCTCGAAAGCGAGTTGTTCGGCCATCGCAAAGGCGCCTTCACCGGCGCGGTCGAGGATCGCCAAGGCCTCTTCGCCTTCGCCGACAAGGGGACGCTGTTCCTGGATGAAGTCGGTGAACTCGCCCCCGAAACCCAGGTGAAGCTGCTGCGCGTGCTCGAATCCGGCGAATATGTGCCGGTGGGCGGCCGCGAGCCGCTGATCTGCGACGTGCGCCTGGTGGCCGCGACCAACCGCGACCTGTCGGCCATGGTGCGCGCCGGCACCTTCCGCGAGGACCTGTACTACCGCCTGGCGGTGATCCCAATCCACCTCGCGGCGCTGCGCGAACGACGCGAGGACATCCCGCTGCTCGCCGGACATCTGCTCGCCCGCCATGCGGTGAAGCTGCGCCGTGGGGTCACCGGCTTCACCCGCGCTGCGCTCGACGCCATGCTCGCGCACGCCTGGCCCGGCAATGTGCGTGAACTCGACAACTGCATCCAGCGCGGCGTCGCCCTCACCGCCCAGGGCGACATCGACGCCACCGCGCTCTTCGGCGCCCTCGCCCCCGGCGGTGCGCCGGTGCCGGGCCCGGTCGCCAACAACGGCGCAGCCTCCTTGGCCGTCAGCGAACTCGCCGCCCGCCTCGGTCGTGGCGAAAGCATCGACCTGGAGCGCGAGGTCGAACGCTTCGAGCGCGCCCTGGTCGAAGCAGCGCTGACCAAGGGCGACAACAACCTCACCGAGACCGCGAAGCTGCTGAGCATCAGCTTCCGCCAGATCCGCTACAAAGTCAGGCAGTTGGGTCTGCGATGATTGGCCATCAACCCGATTCGACACCAATCACAATATAAGCCAGGGAATTCCCATGAACGACGGCGCATCTTTCATTTTTCTCGTCATCTTCGCCATCATCATGGTAGGCGTATTCCGTTCGAATCCGGAAGATTTCTTCAAACTTGACAAGGAAGACTTCGTTCGATTCGTCAACGATCACCATCTGCCAGTCGTGGTCGAACCCCATTGGTGGTCATTCCGCGCCCGTTCCGTCTTCGATGGCAAGATGGTTATGACGACCATCAGCACCAAGGATGACCTGAAAAACGTGAAATCCGGGGTCTACACATCCTGAACCTTGAGTGGCGTCCCGTTCGCAGCTGGTGAACCGAACACCAGGCACCGAACCGTCCAGATGGACTCGTCGCGGCTCCGCCAACCGCCCCTTGAGTGCCCGGCACGGCCGCGAGCATTCGCCGTCGCCGTCGCCGGTGGCGACTGGCGCTCAGGGGTATCTCCCCGACGCGGACGACCGCGATGAAGCCACCGGTGCGACGCCGCGCGCCTGGGCATCCCACGCACACCCCTGCCAAGGAGCCCCCATGGCCTCGTCCGCCCCGCTGTCTTCCACCCTTTCCACCAACCACACCGTGAAGCGCGCCTTGGGCGTCGCCGACCCGGAACTCGCCGCCATCGTCGCGGCCGAGGAACACCGCCAGCAGTACACCATCGAGCTGATCGCGAGCGAGAACATCGTCTCGACCGCCGTGCTTGAGGCACAGGGCTCGGTGCTGACCAACAAGTACGCCGAAGGCTACCCCGGGAAGCGCTACTACGGTGGTTGTGAAGAGGTCGACAAGGCCGAGGAACTCGCGATCCGCCGGGCGCAGCAGCTCTTCAAGACCGACTACGCGGTGAACGTGCAGCCGCATTCCGGTTCGCAGGCGAACATGGCGGTCTACATGGCCGCCGGCCTTGCCAAGGGCGACAAGGTGCTGGGCATGTCGCTCGACCACGGCGGGCACCTCACGCACGGCTACAAGCTCAATTTCAGCGGCCTTGACTACACCATCGCGTCCTACGGCGTGACCAAGGACGCCCAGGTCATCGACTACGATGAAGTGGCCCGCATCGCCGCCGAGTTCCAGCCCAAGTTGATCATCGCCGGGGCGTCGAACTATTCGCGCACCCTCGATTTTCCGCGCTTCGCCGCGATCGCCAAGCAGGTCGGCGCCCTGCTGTTCGTCGACATGGCGCACATCGCCGGCCTGGTCGCCGCCGGTCTGCATCCCAGCCCATTCGGCCACGCCGACTTCGTCACCACCACCACCCACAAGACCCTGCGCGGCCCGCGCGGCGGCATGATCTTCAGCCGCAGCCCAGAACACGCCAAAAAGGTCAACAGCCGCGTCTTCCCTGGCATCCAGGGCGGGCCGCTGATGCACGTCATCGCCGCCAAGGCGGTCTCCTTCGGCGAAGCCCTGCGCCCCGAATTCACCGAATACATGGGCCGGGTGAAGGCCAGCTCGGCCGCGATGGCGGACGAGTTCAAGCGCCTGGGCTGGCAGGTGGTTTCCGGCGGCACCGACAACCACCTGTTCTCGCTCAACGTCATGTCGAACGGCGTCACCGGCAAGCAGGCCGAGGACAAGCTGCACGAGGTCGGGATCACGGTGAACAAGAACCTGATCCCCTTCGACACCCAGCCTGCCCAGGCCGGCAGCGGCATCCGCATCGGCACCCCGGCCGTGTGCAGCCGCGGCTTCGGCGTCCCCGAGGCCGTCGAGATCGCCCGCCTGATCGACCAGACGCTCAAGAAGCGCGACGACGCGGCTGCGCTCGCCGACGCCAAGGCCCGCGCGCGGGCGATGTGCGAGCGGTTTCCGATCTATCGGTGATGGTTCGGATCAATCATCGCACTTGGATCCTCCTGGCGGCTCTCGGTGTTTTCGGTGCCATCGGCTTCTATGTCGCCTATCACCGCGGCCGCTCCCTCTGGCATCCTCTTTGGGTGCGGCTGGTGAGCGGTTCGTCCCGGGTCGAAGATCGCCTGCGCGAGATCGAGCGCGCCCAGCCGGAGCTGGTCGGGCAGACGTTCTCCGGGTTGACGCTCATCGCCTACAAGGATCCGGGCGCGTTGGAGGTCTGGCGCGAGGGGCGGTTATGGGAGTCGCATCCCTTCACCGCGCGTTCCGGCAAACCCGGGCCGAAACGGCAGCAAGGCGACGGCCAGATCCCGGAAGGGATCTACACGGTTGCCGGGTTGAACCCGGACAGCAGCTACCACCTGTCGCTGCGCGTCTCGTACCCCAATGCCGACGACCAGGAACGCGCCCGCGCCGCCGGCATCGTGGATCCGGGCGGCGACATCTACATCCATGGCAAAGATGCCTCGATCGGTTGCATCGCCATCGGCGATCGCGCCATCGAGCGGGTGTTTTACGCGGCGGCAAAATGCGGGGGTACCATCCCGATCGTCATCGCACCATGCCGGAATCCGTCACAGGCAGCGACCTATGCCGCCAATCGTGCGCTCTATGATGGCCTCGCGGCGAAGATCGCCGCCCTGACCCGACTCACGCGATCAGCACCCTGACGCTGCTCCTCCCGCAAGGAATAATTCTCATGACCACCGCCTTCGCCGAACACGTCACCCGCATCGAGGCCCAGCCCGGCTACAAACGTCCCGCCGCCTGGGCGATCGGGCTCGCCGCGTATTCGCTCGGCTATGCCAGCGGTGGGAGCGGCAAGATCCTCGATACCTGGTTCCCGCATCCGAACCTGGGCGAGAACTTCGGCGCGGCGGCGGCGCTTGCGGAAATCGCCGGCCACCGCAACGGGCCTGGGACCTATCGCCTGACCGCCGAACAGATCGACGCCGCGCTGGTGCACTTCGCCTCGTTCCGCAACGACGGCAAGACCCACGCCAACATCGACGTGCTGGTCGAGTTGCGCGAATTCCTGCGTGCGCCGCGCGACATTCAGGGCAGCGGCATCCGCATCCCACACGAGGTCGTGGTCACCTTCATCGAGGACCTCGCGCACAAGCCGCACGACGCGCACGACGCCTACCTGCGCCTGCACCTCTTGTCGCATCGCAAGGTGAAGCCGCACGGCCAGTCGCTGGAGGGCATCTTCGGCGTGCTCAACAACGTGGTGTGGACCGAGGTCGGGCCGTTCGATCCCGACACCTTCGCCCAGGCGCGGTTGCGCCTCAAGGCGCGTGGCGTCGAGGTCGGCGTCAGGTCCGTGGACAAGTTCCCGCGCCTGACCGACTACGTGGTACCATCAGCCGTGCGCATCGCCGACGCCGACCGCGTCCGTCTTGGCGCGTATCTGGCCGAGGGAACCACGGTCATGCATGAGGGCTTCGTCAACTTCAACGCCGGAACCCTGGGGAAATCCATGGTCGAAGGCCGCATCAGCGCCGGCGTCGTGGTCAGCGATGGCAGCGACATCGGCGGCGGAGCGTCGATCATGGGTACGCTGTCGGGCGGCGGAAAGACGGTGATCAGCGTCGGCGCGCGCAGCCTGCTCGGGGCGAACTCTGGCCTCGGCATCCCGCTCGGCGACGACTGCATCGTCGAGTCTGGCCTCTACGTCACGGCCGGCACCAAGGTCCTGCTGGTCGGCGATGGCCGAGTGGTCAAAGCGAGCGAACTCGCCGGCAAGCCGGGGATTCTGTTCCGCCGCAACAGCCAGACCGGCGCGGTCGAGGCCCTGCCGCGTGGCACCGCCGGTTGGGGCGGTCTCAACGCGGCGCTGCATGCGCCTTGATTCCCCGTTTCGAATCAACCTGCCTCGGCTTCCGCTTGCCTGCGCTGGCGGCTGGCCTCAAGTCCGCCCCCCATGACGAACCCTGCTGCTGTTGCCGCCTCGCCTTCCGCCCCACCCTCGGCGCATGCCCAGGCGGCCAACGAGCCACCCCAGACCCTTGAGGGCTGGAGCATTCTGCACGAGCTGTGGCGCCTCGATTGGACCTTGTGGCGGCACCTGGAACCGCGCGACCGCGAGGGGATCGCTGGCGAAGCGGTCACATGGTTGACCGAGGCGGCGGCGGCCAAGGGCAGTGCGGCGGCCTATGCCATGCTGGGCCAGAAGTCGGACCTGATGTTCATCTTCTATCGCCCGGACCTGGCCGAGCTGCTCGCGACGCAGCATTCGTTCCGTCGCACCCGGCTGCATGAATACCTGCGGCCAGCCTACGCTTTCGTGTCGATGCTGGAGGTCAGCCTGTACGAGGCGACGGCCCAGGCCAACGGAAGGCTGATGCAACAGGGCCTCAGGCCTGGTACGCCGGACTGGGATGCGGCGTTCGCGGTCGAGTACGCCAAGCACCGCGCCGCCCTCGATGCCCGTCTGACCCGGGGCATCCCCGATCACGAGCACGTCTGCTTCTATCCCATGAGCAAGCGCCGGGGCGAACAGTACAACTGGTATGCGGCGACGGTCGACGAGCGGCGTGCCCTCATGCGCGGGCACGGCCGGATCGGCCACAAGTACCATGAACAGGTCGTCCAGGTCATCGGCGGCGCGATCGGCCTCGACGACTGGGAGTGGTCGGTCGACCTGCACGGGGCTGATCCGCTGGTCTTCAAGAAGCTGGTGACCGAGATGCGCTTCGATCCCGCGAGCAGTCGCTACGCTGAATTCGGGGCCTTCCACCTCGGCCAGCGGCTGCGTCCCGAAGCATTGGAACGCCTGCTTCTGGCCTGAATCCCGCGCGAGTTTGCACTTGGCCACCGATATTCCACGGTGCTGACACACCGGGGGAGGGGCCTCGCCGCCGCGGATTGTCGGGGGTCGGGGCTATGCCTACGTTGCCCCGACGCATCCTAGCGAGACGTTTGTCAGACTGAGGGACCCGACATGGAATCCACCTATTCGCGCACCCCGGGCTGGGTCATGGCCCTGATCGTGATTCTCGGGGTTGCGACATTGTCATTGTTCCTCTTCCTGCTCGCCAGCCATGCCCGGCTGCGGGCGATGACCGAGGAGAAGCGCGGCATCGAGGCCTCCCAGCCCGGCCTGCGCGCCCTGCTGCAGCAATTGCCTGAGCAGATCAAGAACACCGAAGCCACGATCGCGGATCGCAAGCACGAGAAACAGCAGTACCTCGACGACGACAAGACCGCCGACAACGATGTCGCGAGCATGCTCGCCCTTCTCCAGACCACCCTCAAGGCTACCGAAGAGGGTCGGGCCAAGCGTTCCCAGGCCTATGAAGAACTGCTCAAGGAGATGACCACGCGCCGCAAGGAGCTGGACACCGAGGAAGACCACTTCTATGGCAACGTGAAGGACCAGGAGACCCGCCGGCAGCAAAAGCGCGCCGCGATCGAGGCCCTGTCGCAGGAGATCGAAGGCCAGAGCAAGAAGCATCGTGACGCCAACAAGGAACTCGACACCCGCATCGCCGAGCTCAAAACCCGCGTGCAGCAGTTGACGAATCAACGCGAAAACGCCAACCGCAGGCTGGTGCCCAAGGGCAGCGTGATCTCCAGCGCCGCTGCGGTCGGCTTCGTGGTCATCGACCGCGGCCACAAGCACCGGCTGCGCAACGGCACCCGCTTTGCCGTCTACCTCAAGCGCGCCGGCCAGCCGGTCGTCAAGGGCGCGATCGAAGTCATCGAGGTCGGCGACCAGACCTCGGTCGCCCGCGTGGCGGCCGAATACGACCTCAACGACCCGATCATCGCCGGCGACCTCCTGCACAATCCGGTCTATGACCCCGACAAGGTCTACGGCTTTGCTATACGAGGCGACTTCCAGCGCTTCAGCACGGAAGAGCTGCAACGCCTGATCCTCGACGTCGGCGGCCGCATCGAGACCGACCTGAGCGTCAACACCGACTACCTGGTCGCCGGCACCAACTGCCAGAACGACCTCAGCCTCGCGACCAAGCTCGGTCTGAGCATCCTCAGCGAGGACCAGGTGCTCGACCTCGTCCACCTGCGGCCGCGCTTCGCCAGCCTGCAAGGTTGGGAATTCGTGGTCGCCAGCGCGCGCGCCCACAAGCGCTTCGCGGTGGTCGGAACCTTCACCAAGGCCGATCGCGGATCGGTGGTGAACCTGATCTCAGGTCTCGGCGGCAAGGTCGATTCCTCGCTCGGCAAAGACACCGACATCGTCGTCGCAGGTAGCAAAGCCCTGGAAACCATGCAGCAAGCGCGCAGCCGCAACCTGCCGATCATCGACCAGAGCCAGTTCGAGCATCTGACCAGCGCCGACGTCAAGGCCATCTCCAACGCTAACGCCAAGTAGCGGTATCCATCCCTTCGGCAGCAGTAACCCCAGGAGCCGACCGTGGCCGCTCGCATCCCCGCCTTCTCGCTCTTCTCCCTGATCCTCCTGGCCCTCGCCACCGTCATCCTTGGCATCATGGCTTGGGTCTGGAACACCGGCATCAAGACCATCACCGAGGGCGGGGACGGCGTCTCCACCACCCAGACCCTGCCGGCGCTGCAGAAGTGGAATCGTGAGTCCCGCAACGAGATCCGGCAAAAAGAGCGCGAACTCGTCGATCGCCAAGCTGATCTCGCCCGCCTCGACATGGAACTCGCCAAGCACCGGGTTGCGTACAGCCACGACGGCCTCCTCCAGGGCACCGCCTTGCCAGGTAAGCGCACCAAGGACGCCCAGCCCGATCCGAACGCCCTCGAGGCACCGATCCGGGGCGGCGCAGAGAAGAAAAAACTGAAGAGTTCCTCCCGCCGCCTCGCCACCGACGACATCCAACTCGCCGTCGCCCAGGTCAAGGCGCACAACCAGCAGGTGCTTTCGGATGAGCAGCAGAAATACCCCAAGCTCGACGACACCATCACCCAGCGCCGGGCCCAGACCGAGGAGACCCTGAAGCAGATCGCCGCCGCGGAAGCAGCCTGGAAAGCCGACCAGCTCAACCTGGAAAAGCAGGAAAAGGAACTCATCGCTTCGCGCGAGAAGATCGAAAAAACCGGCGCCAACGACCGCGGTGTGCGCGCCAGCACCGTCCTCGAATACCAGGACCGCATCCGCAAGCTGCTCGAACTCGACCTCAAATACCTCAACGAGATCCTGCCGTGCGGCAACGTGCTGGAGGTCGCCGACCGCCAGGACCGGGTGATGATCGACCTGTCGAGCCGCGACCGCATCGTGCCCGGCATGCTGTTCATCGTGTTCAGCTACGACCTCGGCCGCTTCGTCGAGAAAGGCACCGTTGAGGTCATCAAATCCGGCCCCGACCTGTCGGAATGCAAGATCGTCGGCCAGATCGATTCCCGCCGCCGGCCCATCCACAAGGGCGACCGCATCGGCAATCCGCTCTACAGCCTCGACCGCCCCAAGACCTTCGTCTTCGCTGGTGAATTCTCGGAATACAACGTCGACGATCTGGCCAACTTCGTGCGCGCGATGGGCAACAAGGTGGTCGACAAGATCGGCCCTGGCTGCGACTTCCTGGTCGTGCGCGGCGACGCCAAGGACCGCGCCGACACCGACAAGATGCTCGCCCGTGAATACCAGGTCCTGGCGATGACCGAACGGCAATTATTACGCTTCGTCCGCCCGGCCTATCTGCCCAAATAGCCCCGAGCGGGCTGGCAGCGCCCCGAAGCAAAAGCACGGCTGTCGCCCCCATTCCCGCCCGTTCCTCGTGCGCGCGATGGGCAACAAGGTCATCGACAAGATCGCCCCCGGCTGCGACTTCCTGGTCGTGCGCGGCGACGCCAAGGACCGCGCCGACACCGACAAGATGCTCGCCCGTGAATACCAGGTCCTGGCGATGACCGAACGGCAGCTGCTGCGTTTCGTCCGTCCGGCCTATCTGCCCAAATAACAACGAGGGGGCTGCGCCAGCAGCCCCCGAAGCAAAAGCATTGCTGTCAACCCCGTCCCACCCCGTTCATCAAGGGCAATAAGAGGCGCGAACGGAAGGACACGCCAGAACGCCCTTCCGGGCAAAGACGGGTCCAGGGCCCCCCAGGCCCCTGGCGGGGCCCCGGGGCAGCGCCCCGGAACCTCAACGCAGGCGCTTCTTGTCGATCACCCACTCCACCCCAACCGACATGACGATGCCGCCGCTGTCGACGCTGCTCTTCTTGTTGAGGTCGCGCTGGCGCGAGTCGAGCCAGTAGTAGCCGTACACCTTGACGAAGCTCCACCATTCCTGGGCGATGAGCGGGTAGGTGATCTTGCCGCCGATCTCGATGGTCGCGGCCCCGCTGTCGTCGAGACCACCGAACTGGCGGTTGTAGGCAGCGTTGCCGAAGTTGACGAGCTGGAAGAGTTGAAAGTCGTAGGGCGCGTACTGGATCAGTTCGCGGGCGCCGAACGAACCGGTGAAGGCGAGCCACTGGTCGGACACGTTCCATTCCATGTTGCCGCCGAACCAGATGCCCTGGAAGCCGACGAATGGCGGGTTGACCCAGCCGTCGACGCCGAGCCAGCGCTGGTGGTTCTTGACCAGCGACGTGCCCTGGTCGGGGTAGGTGACGACCTCGAAGTGGGGCAGGATCTGCGCGAGCGGCATGCCCTTCTGGTAGTCGATCTGGAGCAGGTAGTCGGCGCGCGCCTTGAATCCCGTGATCTCGCCAGGGGAAACGGTGTCCGCACCCGACTGCTTGTCCTGACCCAGCGCCATCCAGCCGTCCAGCTTCACCCCGATCCCGTAGTAGCGGGCGGCGAACGCGGCGTGGTCGACCACGTCGTCGACGCGGATCACGCCGCGGTCATACTGCTTGGATTCGAGCGCATTCGAGAAGCGCACGTCGTTCGGCCCAAAGACCTGTTCGCTGTCCATCGCGGAGACGGCGCCGAGCGACCCGAGGCCGAGGGCGAAGGTGATCGAAGAAAGCTGAGCGGATCGGGTCGGATTCATGCGTTCTCATCCTTGGGGGAGCGGGAGAGGAGGGTTTGGATGGCGGTGTGGACCGGTGTAGCGTGCCAGAGCAAAGAATCCACCTGAGAGGCGATGGGCATTTCCACGCCCAGTGACGCCGCGAGTGCGACCGCCGCGCGGCTGGTCCAGGCGCCTTCGGCGACGGTGTGCAGGCCAGCGAGGATCGCCGCCGGGGACTCGCCCTTGGCGATGCGCAGGCCGAGGGCGCGGTTGCGGCCGTGGGTGGAATAGCAGGTGGTCATCAGGTCGCCGATGCCGGCCAGGCCGGCGAAGGTCGCATCCTGGCAGCCCAGGGCACGACCAAGGCGGCGCATCTCGGCCAGGCCGCGCGCGATCAGCACCGCCTTCGCGTTGTCGCCCATGCCTAGGCCATCACAGGCACCAGCCGCGATCGCGACCACGTTTTTCAGCGCGCCGCAGAGTTCGACCCCGACCACGTCGCTGCTGGTGTACAGACGCAGGCGCGGCTGGTGCACGCGCGTGATGAGCGTCCGCAGGACATTTTCAGCCCCCGGTGCCCCAGCCGCGACCAGGGCGCAGGGCAGGCCAGCGGCGATCTCGGCCGCGATCGACGGCCCGGACAGGCAGGCGAGCGGCCGACCGGGCAGTTCCGCCGCGAGGATCTCGGTCACCCGCTTGCCGGTGGATTCTTCGATGCCCTTGGCGAGGGAGACCACGGCGCAGGTTGCCGGGATCGCTTGGGCGAGTTGGCGTGCGAGCGAGCGCGTGTGTTGGGTCGGCACCGCCCACAGGATCAGGTCGCAAGTGCAGAGTCGGGCCGGATCGCTGCTGAGTTCGACCTGATCGGGCAGCACCGCCGCGCCAAGCTCCGGATGCCGGCGTTCAGTGGCGAGCCGTGCCACCTTGGCGGAATCGCGGCCCCACAGCAGCACTGGCTCATGGCGCAGCGCGGTCGCGGCAAGGGCGAGGCCGAAGGTGCCAGTGCCAAGGATGGTAATCATGGGTTGCACACATCTGGACCCCGGACCACCAGTCCGAGACCAGCCTTTTTCGGGACATCAATTCGCCGTGAAATCTCATGGATTCTCAACATTTTTACCTCACCGATCTATGTGCAGGCGGTTTCGTGGCTGGGTAGGCTGCTTGAGACCATGCCCGACTTCAGTCGTCCCTACGGGACTTGCCGCTGGCTTCACGCCACACCCGGGGTTGAAACCCCGGGCTAACCTCGCTGCGTCCCTACGGGACGCACTGGGGATTGGCCATTCGCCCCCAATGTCACGGAAACGATGATAAAACGCTTGCGCCTGGGACCGCCGGTTTGCAACCGGCCGTTGGCCATGTGGCGATCCGGCCAAGGCCGGAATAACCATGGAATTGCAGCGAAATCGTAATCGGCCTTGGCCGGATCGCCGGTCCACTATGCACAAATGGCCAATCCCCAATGCGTCCCTACGGGACGCATTTATCTCGTGAATCTCTTGAAATTGACCATGACTTACGCATCTGCAGTCCCGTAGGGACGGCATGATGCTAGCCCGGGGTTTCAACCCCGGGATGGATGGGGACAAATCGGCATCAGTCCTGTAGGGACGACTGAAACGAGGCGCGTCCGTCCCTGGTCCGATTCCAGGTGATCTGGTTTTTTCGACATTTCGCAGGATGGAATCTTGGATTTTCGAAAGCCTGGAAATCATTCCAATCTTTCCCTACTCCGGATGCAACGGTTCCGGCTTCGGTTCCGGTGCAGGCGGCGTCGGCACCGTTCCCTGGTCAGGATCGGTGCTGCGCGCCTTGCGGATCAGTTCATCCATGCCGGTGCGCTTCTGCTCGTTCTCGTCGTAGGCGAAGGACAGGATGGGCAGCAGACGGGTGGTCACCGATTTGGCGTAGGCGCTCTGGATCCGGCCGCGCACGGCGGCGAGGGCGGCTTCGGCCTGGCGGCGTTCCGGGCGGGTGCCCAGCGCGGTCCAGTAGGCCTTGGCCTCGTGCAGGTCGCCGCTCATCTCGACCCGGGTGATGGTGACCACGCGCAAGCGGGGATCGTCGGTCAGGGCCTGGAGCGTGCTGGCGATCTCGCGCCGAAGCAGCGATTCCAGGCGCGCCTTGCGGGAAGGACCGTGGCTATTTCTTTTGGATCCGGCCGGTGCGGGCATGGTTCAGGCAGCGGCTCAGAGCGAGCGCGCCACCTTCTCCTTGGTGTAGAATTCCATGATGTCGCCGACCTTGATGTCCTGGAAGCGCTCGACGGTCAGGCCGCATTCGAAGCCGGTGCGGACCTCTTTGACGTCCTCTTTGAAGCGGCGCAAGCTGCCGACCTGGCCGACGTGGAGGATGTTGTTGTCGCGGGTGATGCGCATGAACGCATCGCGGCGCACCAAGCCATCGGTGAGGTAGATGCCGGCGACCACGCCCACCTTGGTGATGGTGAAGGTCTGGCGCACCTCGGCGTGCCCGATGAGGTTCTCGCGCGTCTCGGGGTCGAGCTTGCCGGCCATGGCCAGGCGCAGCTCGTCGAGCAGTTCGTAGATGATGGTGTAGGAGCGGATCTCGATGCCGTTGTCGTCGGCAAGCCGGCGCGCTTTGCCATCAGCAATGACATGGAAGCCGAGCACCAAAGCCTTGGAGGCCTCCGCCAGGCTGATGTCGCTGGCGTTGATACCGCCGACGCCCTGGTGGATGATGCTGACCCGCACGTCGTCGGTGGCGAGATCGTGGATGGTCTTGAGCAGCACTTCGAGCGAACCCGAGGTGTCCGCCTTGATGACGATGCGCAGTTCCTTGCGCTTGCTCGCGGCGATGTCGCCGAGCACGGTCGCCGAGGTCGGGATGCGCGAACGCGCCTGCAGTTCCTTCTCGCGCAGCTTCTGCTGCCGGATCTCGGCGGCCTGGACGGCAGACTGGAGGTCTTCCAGGACCTGGAACTTGTCGCCGGCGCGGGGGAGTTCGTTGAGGCCGATGACTTCGACCGCCTGGCTTGGGCCGGCGAGATCGGTGCGTTCGCCCTTCCAGTCGACCATCAGGCGGACGCGGCCGTAGCCGACGCCAGCAAGGACGATATCGCCGATTGCGAGACTGCCGCGCCGCACCAGCAAGGTCGCGGTGACGCCCTGGCCCTCGTCGCGCTTGGCTTCGATGACCACGCCCGACGCGTTGGCGAAGTGGTTGGCCTTGAGTTCTTTGATCGCGGTTTCGAGCGCCAGGCGTTCGAGCAGTTCGGGAATGCCTTCGCCAGTGAGGGCGGAGGTGCCGATGACGCCGATTTCGCCGCCCCATTCCTCGGCCTGCAGGCCGGCTTCAGCCAGCTGGCGCAGGACTTTGTCCTTCTGGCCGGCTTCTTTGGCTTCCGGCTTGTCGATCTTGTTCATCGCCACCACGATCGAGACGTTTGCCGCCTTGGCGTGGTTGATGGCTTCCTTGGTCTGCGGCATGACGCCGTCGACCGCGTCGACCACGATCACCGCGACGTCGGTGATCTGGGCCCCGCGCGCGCGCATGTCGGTGAAGGCCTCGTGGCCGGGCGTGTCGATGAAGGTGACGTCCTGACCGTTGGGCGCGGTGACGGTGTAGGCACCGATGTGCTGGGTGATGCCGCCGGCCTCGCCCTTGGCGACGTCGGTCTTGCGGATGGCGTCGAGCAGGCTGGTCTTGCCGTGATCGACGTGGCCCATGATGGTCACCACCGGCGGACGTGGCGCGAGGTCTTCATCCTTGTCCTCGGCGAGCGCTTCGGCGTGCTCGGCCTCGGCGGCTTCCTCGGCGTCGGTCTGCTCGACCACGGTCACAGTCTTCTTGAATTCAGCGGCAAGAAGCTCTACCGAATCCTTGTCGAGCACGGAATTGATGTTCGCCATCATCCCGGCCATGAAGAGCTTGGCGATGACCAGCGACGACTTGATGCCTGAACCTTCGGAGAACTCGCGCACCGTACATGGCAGCGAGATCGAGAACGCGGTGACGCCGGAGACGTCTTCTTCCTCAAGCGTCGAGCGGAAGCGGCGCGCAGCCTTGCCCTCGGCCTGTTCGATCTCGGCGTCGGTGCGGTGGTCCTTGCTGTCGCGGCGCGGGCCGCGCGGCGGGCCGCCGGTGCCGCCCGGCTTGGGCGGGCCGCCCGGGCGGTTCGGGCCACGGTTCGGGCCACGGTTCGGCCCGGGGGTCTTCGTTCGGTCGATGGCGGCGAAGCCGGGCTTGCGCCGAACCGCCGACTTGGCGGCCTGGACGCGCTTGGCCATCTCCAGGTTGCGCTGGATGTTGGCCTGGATCAGGCGGCGGCGGTCTTCGGGCGAGAGCGATTGATCAATGCCCGGCGTCGCGGCGGGCGCCTGGACGATGCCGCCCGGCTTGGCCTTGATCGAGTGGTCGGCCTTTTCGTGCGTCGCCTTGGCGAGGCTGGCGAGCTTCGAGCCGAGGGCGCTGAGTTTGGCGGGCATCACCGGAGCGGCGGGGGGAGTCGCGGCGGTCGGATGCGCCGGCGGCTTTGACACTGCGGCCTGGCCGGCGGCCGCGGAAACCTTGGCGACGGGCTGGCCCGGCTTGGCGGGCGTCTCAGCGACGGGCGATCCGGTGGGCGGCTGGTCTTCGCCCGTGGGGGCGGCGGCTGCGGCGGCTGGAGGTTCCGGCGCGACGGCGGGTGCGGCCACCGGTGCAACCGCGGCGGGCTCTTCCACCACGGCAGGTACCGGCGGCAGGCGGTCGATGGCTTCCTGCTGGCGCATCGCGGCGAATTCAGCCGCCATGCGGCGGGCCTCTTCTTCGCGGCGCAGCATATCGGCTTCGGCGTTGACGCGGGATTCCTCGTCTTTGAGTTTCGACGCGGCGAGTTCTTCGGCCAAGCGGCGTTCCGCCTCGGCCTGGGCGGCGGCGCGGGCGGCGGCTTCGCGCTGGCGCAGGGCGAGGGCCTCTTCATGGCGTTTGCGCTCGCTCGCCAGGCGTTCCTCGTCTTCACGGCGTTTCTTGTCGGCGTCCTCTTCGAGCTTCTTCTTGCGCGTCTCGGCACCCTTTTTCGAGGCAACCTTGCGCTTGTGCTTCTCCTCGAATTCCTTCGAGATGATCGGCGTGAACGCCTTGTTGTCGACGGTTTCGAGCCCATCGGAAGCGAGGATGCGGGCGACGACGTCATCCTTGAGGTCGGTATCCATGCCCTTGGGTAGCTTGATCGACAAATCACTCTCGACGACCTCGCGCAGGAGACCGGGTTCGAGGTTGTGCTGCTTGGCCAGCTCGCTGAGCTTCATGAATGACGACTCCGGGGTGATGCTCCGACAGGACGCGGCTGATTACGCCCTGCTCGGAGGCTCCTGGGCGTTGGCGCCCGGGTCGAGGGTGACGCCGGCGGCGGCGGCCTGGGCTGCGGCCTCGGCTTCGGCGGCGGCGATGGCGCGCGCCTCTTCGTCAGCGGCGATGCGTTCGGATTCAAGGCGGCGGCGGACGATCTCGTCCTTTTCCGCACGCTGCTCGGGATCAAGCAGCGCTTCGGCGCGCTCGATCAGCTTGCCGGCGCGGTCGAGATCGATGCTCGCGCCTTCCAGCGTTTCGATGATGCGCTCAGCTGTCTGGGCCGCGAGCACGGCCAGACTGTCGAGGTGGTTGTCGAGGAACTGTTCACGCAGGAAGTCGTCCATCAGCTTCTCGTCGATCAGCTTCTGCAGCTGGTCCGAGCCCTTCTGGCGCTGCAACGCAGCGTTCTCCTCGCTCATCACGTCGATCTTGTAGCGGGTCAGGCGCGCGCTCAGGCGGACATTCTGGCCCGCCTTGCCGATCGCCAGCGGCAGCTGGTCTTGCGACACCACGACTCGGGCGCGGTCGCGGAAGTGGTCGTAGCTGATCCGCAGCACGCGGGCGGGTTTCAGTGAGTTTTCGATGAACTGGGCTGGATCTTCGGCCCACGGGATGATGTCGATCTTCTCGCCGCCAAGCTCATCCGTGACCTTGGTGATGCGGCTGCCGCGCATGCCGACGCAGGACCCGACCGGGTCGACGCGCGGATCGACCGAGGCGACCGCGATCTTGGTGCGGCGGCCGGGTTCGCGCACGATGCCCTTGATCTCGATCAGGCCGTCGGCGACCTCGGGGATCTCGGCCTTGAACAGTTCCTTGACGAAGTTGCCGTGGGTGCGCGACAGGACGATGCGGACGCGCGCACCCTTCTTTTCGACCTTCAGTACATAGGCGCGGATGACGCTGCCGGTGCGGTAGACCTCGCCGGGGATCTGTTCTTCGCGCGGCAGGATCGCCTCGGCGCGGCCGAGCGAGACGATGAACATGCCGTGCTCTTCCCGCATGATCGTACCGCTCACGACCGTCTGCGCGCGGGTGATGAAGTCGTCATACACGCTGTCGCGTTCGGTTTCCTTCAACCCCTGGACGAAGACCTGCTTCGCCACGTTGGCGACGATGCGGCCGAGCTCTTCAAGATTGACCGGCTTGTCGTCCTCGAAGGCGCGGATCTCGCCGGTCTCGCGGTCGATCGTGACCGTGAATTCGCCTTCCGCATCGAAGCGCTTCTGTGCCGCCTGCTGCAGCGCGCGCTCCATGTGGTCGAGGATGAGGTTCTTGTCGAGGTTGCGCTCGCGGGCCAGCGCATCGACGCGTTGCATGAAATTGCCGAGGTTCATCGTCCACCCAAGGAAGGTGCCAGGAAGGCCAACAGGGTGCGCGGTAAGAAAAAGAGCGTGAGCCTGAGGCCCACGCTCGGTACCGCACGTCCCCGAAGGTGAGGGCGGGGAGGCTAGGAAGCATGTCAAGACGGTCAAGCGCGCGATTCGAGCGCGTCTGGCGGGATCGCCCAGATGTCTGGGACAAATCAGATCGGAATCGGTTTCGTAAATCGCTGTCCGGGAGGACATACACCCATGAGCGACCATGGCCACGCCCGTGATGAATTCCCCACCATGGATCTTCACCTTTCCCGACCAGCATCGGCTCGTTCACCACCCCTGTGCCATCCCCCGAGATGCCACGAGCGAATCAAGGCCCAGTGTGCGGGGGATCCTTCCGTTGAATCCGGCCCCCTTGACCCCTGCGCGCGGCAGCCTGTCTTCCCTGCGGGCGAAGGGACACTTGGCGTGTGGGTGAAGCGCAGACGTGCCGGTCCCTTCGCCCTCCGGTCAGCCTGGCTGCCGTGCTCGGCGTCAAGGGCGCTGCGCGCCGCCTGCGGCGGGGCCTGGTCATTGGTGTGCGACGAAGTGCCTCCGGCGGGGGCTCAGCTAACCCTTGGCATGGGTGGCGAGGGGTGGATCCTGCGGTTGCGGTCCGCGCCTGGGAACGCGCTTGGGACTCTGATCCCGCAAATTCGCGCTGGGCGCGGCCGCGTTTTTTCTTCGTTTGGCTTCGCGTCGCGAGATGGGGGCATCCAGCTTGGCCGGTGGTGGCGTCGGGGTGGCAGATGGAGTGGCGGCGCGAGCGGCCTGGGCCGCATCGGCCTGCTGTCGGCGCTTGGCCTCGTGGGCGGGGTCGAATGGCTTGCCGGTGAGCAGGATGGCGTGAGCGATGCGCAGCAGCTTGGCCATGACCGCGACCTGGGCTTCGAGGCGGGTCTTGCCGTTCTCCGTGATGAGGCGGTGATAGAATTCCTTGAGCACGGGGTTGTACTGGACGCCAGACATGGCGGAGGTGAAAAGGACGGCCCGGACATGGGCATTGCCGCGATGGCTGATGCCGTAGTCGTGCCGTTCATCGCCACTGGCCTCGGCGATGGGGTCGAGTCCGGCCCAGGCGATGAGGGACTTGGCGTGGGGAAAGCGGGTCGGATCGCCGATCTCGCAGGCCAGGCAGGCAGCGGTCCAGGCGGCAATGCCAGGTATGCTATCCAGCAGATCGACGGCCTTGGCCAGGGGCGACTGGGGATCGGCAGTGATGATCTTGAGCAGGTCGGCCTGGCCTTGGTCGATGCGGATCTGGGTGTCGCGCAAGTGCGCCACCAGCAGGCGGATGGTCGCGGCGGTGGCGGCATCGGTCAGGCTCGCCACCGAGCGCTTGGCGTTCTCGATCAGTTCAGCGGCGCGGATGCCGTCAATGTGCGGGATGGCATCGACCGCCGGCACCTCCGCCTTGGCCAGGAGCGCTGCCGTCGGGTAGCGCTCCAGCAGCGCCAGCACCCAGGCCGGCAGACCGTAACGGCAGAAGCGCACCAGATCGGGCTGGGCCCCCACCAGCAGGGTCTGCAACCGCTGGCTGGTCGCGGTCAGCTCGCCCGAGAGGGCGCGCACAGTGCGATAAAACACGATCGGCCCGGATTCGGCCTCCACCTCAGGCTGGCGCGTGGCGCAGCGCTCCAGCAGGAAGCGGGCGATATCGCTGGCCGCCGCCGCGTCGCCAGGGGCGCGATGCAGGCGGGACAAGCGGAAGGCATGCACCGCCGCCGCATTCAGCTTGAAGACGCGCAGCTGCTTCACCCAGCGCTTCTCACGCCGGAAGAACGCAAGCCAATTGCGCTCCATACCGCCGGTGGACTCGATGCCGACCAGAAACCGCGCCTCGGGGTGGCGTTCCCGCAGGTCGTCGACCAGCCGACTCATCGCGGCATGATCGGGATGGGTATCGTCGAAGATGCCGGTGTGCAGCACCGTGCCGTGGTGATTACGGATCTCGACGTCGATCCGGCCTTTGCTGCAATCGCAGCCAACGGCAATGAGGGGTTCGGGCAAGGGGACTCCTGGGTTCGGGGTGATGCCTCCGGAGCTCCTGTGGCGGTGAGGTATCAGACCAGCCTGGTGGAATGCGGGGTCATGCCCCAAGGTGCCGACTCGGACTTGGACCTCACCACAGGAGGCACAATCTCGGGGACGGGGTCGAGCCCCAAAGGAGATTACGTGCTCTCCGGCAGCGGATGCCGCTTCTAACGGCTGGCCCTGGTTGCCCAAGACCAGTCGTCAGGAGACGACGGAATTACTCATACCAGGACCCCCATGAAACCAACCCTGTTCCTCATCCCCGCTGTGGTGCTGCTCGCCGGCTGCGCCGCCTTCAACGACACCCGTTTGGTCTCCAGCCGCTACACCACGGTCGGCCAGGAACTGATCGACCTCAAGAAGGCCCGCGACGCCGGACTCATCAACGAGATCGAGTTTCAGCAGCAGCGCCAAAAGATTCTGAAGATGAACGACCTCGAAATCGATGCCGCCATGCTGGGCGACAAGAAGAACGAGACCGTCGGCAAGTCCAAGTCCGAAGCGGAGACGGCCGCCAAGCCCGCGCCCTGAACCGTCTGATCGAATCTACGCACGCAGTTCCTGCCCCGGCTTAACCACCCACGCCGAGTCGTGCCGGGTGAACCCGAGGTGCGGATAGTAATCCACCGCCTGCGGTGCCGACAACAAAACCAGCGATGCCCCGGGCGCCGCCGCCCGCACCTGGGCGATGAGCCCCTTGCCGACACCGCGACGTTGGTGGCTGTCGCGCACCGCCAGGTCGGACAGGTAGGTGACGTACACGGAATCAGTCAGCGCCCGCGCGACTCCGACTAGCACCTCCGATTCCCACGCCCCGACCACCAGGTTCGCCTCAGCGAGCATCGCCGCCATGCGCGGCTGATCATCGACCGGCCGTCGCCCACCCAGAGTGCAGGCGTGATAGACCGCGATCAGATCATCAAGGGGCGGGCGTTCGCGACGGTAGGTGATGGTCATGGGCTGGGGTTTCCGGGCGGGGGATCCCCACGCAACCGCGCGAACCAGACCTGGTCGACGCGTTCGCCGTTCAGGATCGCCGCCTGACGGAACACGCCTTCCTGGCGGAACCCACATCGGCGGGCGACTGTCTGGCTGCGGTGGTTGTCGGGGTGGGTGGACAACGTCAGCCGCTCCAGACCCAGGTCCTTGAAGGCATGATCGCACACGGCCGCCAGGGAGCGCGTCATCACCCCGCGTCCTTCTGCGTTTTGGCTGACGAAATATCCGATTTCGCAGGTTTTCACCGTGTGATCGATGCCTTTGAGAAAGATGCGTCCGACCAGCCGACCATCAAGGAGGATGACCAGAATGCGTCGGCGGCCTTCGATGCATTCCCGGGCAAAATCTCGGTAGAGAAGTTGCAAGTCCGCGAGCGTCTTGGGCAGTGGCGTCAGGAACCGGGCCATCCGTTCTCGTTCGTTCTCGATGATCGCGAAGACGGCCGGTAGGTCGGCATCGTTTTGGTCGCGCAGTAGGACCCCGCCACCTGCGTCCAAGCGCAGCGTTCCGTACTGCGGCAGACGCGCCGTTGGGCTGGATCCGGCGCGCAACCGCGCGAACCAGAGCTGGTCGACGCGCTCACCGTTGAGCATCGCTGCCTGGCGGAACACGCCTTCCTGGCGGAAGCCGCATCGGCGGGCGACCTCCTGGCTACGTTGGTTGTCAGGGTGGGTGAACAGCGAGAGGCGTTCCAGCCCGAGTTCGCCGAAAGCGTGGTCGCACACCACCGTCAAGGCACGGGTCATCACCCCGCGACCTTCGACAGCGGCGCTCAGCCAATACCCGATCAGAACTTTCTTCTCAGTCTGCTTGATATTTTCGAGCGAGATGCGGCCGACCAACCGGTCCTCGACCAGGATGGTGAAGTGGCGCACCCGGGCCGCATCGACATCTGCCTGCTGGCTGCGGAAATAGGCCCGAACATCGTCCACCTCTCGGGTGGCCGCCACCCAACCCATGAATCGCCCGAGCCGGTCGCGCTCACGATCGATGATGGCAAAAATGAGTTCGATGTCCGTGTCGATGGCGTCGCGCAGCACGACCCCACCACCGGCGTCCAGGCGCAACGTCCCGAATTGCGGCAGAGGTTCCGGCACCGGTTCGCGCGGCGATTCCCAGGCGAAGGTTCCGCGCACGCCGAGCAGACGCTGGCACAGATCCCCGGCCGCCGTGACCCGATCACGGATGGCGGGCGCGGCGAGGGCGCGGCGTAAGAGCACAGCGGCGGCGGGATCCTCGGCCTCCAGCACCTGCAAGCGATCCTTGCGGCGGGGGCGGACGCGGCGGCGGTCGAGGAACCAGGCGTCGAGGATCCGCGGCAACGCTTCTCCTGCGAACAAGATCGCAAGTTCCGGATCGCGCTGCAAAACATCCAGACTATCTTCAATCCAGGTGGCTGGACCATACTTGGCCTGGTTCAGCCGCACCGGATTCGGCGTTGGCGGCCGGTCGAGCCACGTGCGCGCCTCGGCCTGCAGATCGGCGCAGATCCCGTCGGGGTCGTACACCACCGCGCCGGTGGCAACCATGTGGGCGGTGCTCGGGCAGCCCTCGGACGCCTCCTCGCGGTACCAGCGCACCAGGCGGTGCACGGGATTGACGAAGATCTCGCAGGGAACCTCGGCAAAGAGGCGGGTTTGGCGTTGGCTCCATGATTCCCGGTTGATCACCTGGATGTCGAGATCGCTCGCCCGGTCGCCGCCACCGCGCACCACGGTGCCGCTGACGATGATCGCGCGCGCCGGCAGGTCGGCCGCGATCCAGGCGCAGACCTCGCGGCAGGCCGTGGCCCATGGTTCGGGCAGGTTGGGTGGAATGGCGAATGATGGTGTGGGTGAAGAAGAAGGCTGCATGGGGTATCCCGGAAATGAGAACGACCCGGCCAGATTCCTGGCCGGGTCGCGAAGGGTTTCGTTAGCAGGAAACTCAGCGCGGACCCGACCTCGAACCGGTACCGGTAGAGGTGGTCATGATACGGACGGCGGAAGTGGACAAACGCAGGCGGCGCATGGGCGGGAACATGGTCACATAGTCATTGGGATCAACTGCGGGGTTGAACTTGATCACCCTCGCGTGTGGGTTGGATCGCCTCCGTGCGACGTCCAACCGACTTCCAGGCTGATGAATTTTGATACATGGGCACTATGGGCACTTATAAAAAGACGACCGTCGAGGTGGCCGATGACCTCTTGGTGTTTGGTGTTCGGTGTTCGCCCAGGTCTTGGCGCGACGGCGGTCGATGACTGACACCTCATTTTACACCTTCGTTCGGGGGAAGTTTCCCCTTCGGCGCAGGGAGGGCAGCGCCGATCATTCGGCCACTGGTCCAGGCCGAGCCATACTGACCTTTGTAGGTCCCCTTCCAGGTTCCACCTTCTGGGGCAAGGTGACCTCCACGTTCATCGCCACCGTACCGATACGCTGGTTGCTGGGGTTCACCTACCTCGCAGCCGCACTGCCGAACGAGTCGAACAGGAACTCTATGCCTGCCTCACGTGGCTCACCATCGCTGCTGCCGCGCAGTCATCAGCTGACTAGGCGATCCGACGACAATACAGGCCGCAGCGCTGGAACTATCCCAACCGACGCCAGGTGCGAAGAACCTGCCTCTTCACGATCATCACCGATTGGTTCTACCGGATCATGGCCGGAACCGTCAGCCACGACGATCTCATGGAATCAATGTCCGATGACATCAACGATCTCGCATGATACGCTGCAAAAAGACAACCAGGACGCAATGAACCTTGCACTCGCAAACACCCATACAATATGGGCGGCCTTTGGCTAAGTGAACGCCATTGGGCGCTTTCCAGCGGATGTTTTGCCCGCTGGCCTCGTCCCAAGTGCTGGGCGGTTTGGCCGTCGGCCAGACTCCGTTGCCCTCCGGACCCCGAAAGCCGGTCAAGGTCGGAGAGGGCGAATCGCGGCCAGCAGGGTGCCAGCCAAAGCCAGGATTGCGGTGAAAGTGAAGTGACGCATGGTTAAGTATTCCTTCTTCATTGGGATTGGGTTGCTGGTTGTTGATGGAACATAAATGCTCAGACCAGAGCGCTGGCGCAGTCGCGCACCTGCAGTTACTGATGATTCCGGTTATTTCCCACCGCTCGGCTTGGCGACACAAAAGATCCACTGGTGCCGATCCATGGTTATAGTCAGAGATGGCGAGGTTTCCGTGATCACAGGTCCACCCTTGCTTTCCCAGCCAACGAAGGTGTGTTCGGCGTCAGGTTCAAACGTCAGGGTGACCTTGGTGCCTGGGGCAAAAGAGGCCTGTTTGGTGGGCCAGTTCGCGTGCCATTCCCCTGGATTGGGAATATCTGCGACATTGGGCAGATATTCGAAACCTTTCCCATAGGCCATGTTGGTCCAATCAAAGTTTGTGAAACTTTGAACATTGGACACTTGGTCTGGAACGACCTTAATTTTTCCTTTCGAGCTGAGTTTTTTCACCCTACCCATCGAAAGCCGGAGTTGGTATCTTTGCCAGGTCGGTTTCAGTCCGAGACCTTGAAGGATGGCGCTGGCCGACAGCGTTTCACCAACCATGCTGAGGTGGGTTCCATCCGTCGTTGGATTGGTGCCCGGCAGACGTTGGCCGTCCTTGGTGTTGCTGGTGATATGGTCGGCGTGCGTCGCATATAAATCGATGAGCGGGATTTTCAGTTCTGCGGCCACGGTCCGCACCGCCTCAGCATAGGATTTTGTCTGCGTCAAACCGCCCCAGGTGGTCGGGGTGCAGAGGATCACCGTCACCTTGTATTGCTGCAAGGCTTCGACCACTTTGCGGACACACTCGGTGAACGCCGGGACATTCGCTTCGCCTTCTTTCGAATCGTTCAAGCCATAGTTGACGATGACCACGGTTGGCGCCGCCGGTTTCGCAAATAAAGGTTTCAGACCTGGAATGCCATTGAGCGTATCTCTCATGGTTGCGCCCGACCACCCCATCCCCCGAACGACTATGCCCTGGTCCGGTCGCTGCTCGTTTTGTGCCTGATCGACCAAACGCACGTAGCCGCCCATCTGGACCCCGCCAGCCGTAGTCGAATCGCCCAAGATCAGCACCTGATCCTTCGGCTTGAGTTGGTAGATCGGCGGCTGCTCAAAGGCGAAGGCCGTACCGCTCATCGCCATGGTCGCGGCCAGGATGAGGCCGGTGAGTTGTCGTTTCATGCTTTGTCTCCAGTTCTTGGTGTTTAACAACGTAACACGCGAAGGGGTTTTTGGGTTATGAATGGGTGCCCATTTGGGATT
>CAMCMZ010000035.1 GCA_945876185.1 Candidatus Kuenenia stuttgartensis
ACCCTGACAAACTCGACCGATGTGCCATAGCTGCGGAGACTGAGGCACGGAGAGCTCAACGAATACGACCGGGGAGAAGAGCCCCGAGAAAAAAGGCAATGTTCAAATAGCATGTGAAATTGCGTTGGTATTAGAGCAATGCCATTGGAGTGCGCTCAGTTCGTAGCTCGCATTGCCCAGCCCGGCCGGCACCACCAGATCAGCGGATCTGATGATGATCCCGACCTGCGGCGCCCGCGCGCCGGCGCGCCCGAGCCGGGCCAGGTTCACGCAGTAGCGCAGATAGTGCGTTGCCGTTTCGATCGCCTCGCGCGGCGCACGCGGCAGGTTCGGATTCTCTTTCAGCCGGGGCCATTGACTGAACACCTCGTTGCCGCGTTCCACCCGCAGCCCGTTGCCCAGATCATAAGTCAGCACCACCTCGAAACGTGGCATCAAGACTTTCACCAGGAAGTCCATCAACGTGCCCAGTCCGGCCCCGGCGTCGCCGCCGGTGCCGCCCGCTCCGCTGGTCCCCGTCATCACCCGCGCCCCCGCCTGCGGCAACGCCGGCAGCAAAAAACGGTCGTTGACGTTGCCGTAGAGGATGAACTGGCTCGTCGCGTTGCTCTCGTACTGGGTGATCAGCTCGTTCGCCCACGCCGGCAGCCCGAGCGCATCCAGGCGGGAGCGGGGTTCAGGGCGGCTGTCGGACGTTGAAGCGGACGGGGTGGCCATGCGGGCATCCTCGCAACGGCTCAGCCACGGCCAAGCGGACGACAGCGGTGCCCTGCCGTCTCCTGGTGCCGCCGGTTTCCCACCGGCCCAGGCTTGGCAATTGGTGCCGGTAAGCACCAAAAGCCAACGAAAACGCTTGCGCCTGGGACCGCCGGTTTGCAACCGGCCGCTGGCCATGGGGTGATCTGGCCATGGCCAGATCAATCCTGCTCGCCATCCTCGCACCCCCAGCCCCCGACCCCGATGTCGCCGGGTGACATCGCCCTCGCCACCGGTAGCTTGCCCGACGTGACCACGGCCGCCTCCATCCGAACCTCGGCCAGCGCACGTCGCAGCCAAGGTGCCGCAAATCCATCCAAGTCACGACCCCATCGAGGAGATATGCCACACCACAACATTGTTAAGTTAATGCTAATTGCGATTCCATTGATTGCCTGTGGGTGCGTTACGCAAAGGTCAAAATACGAATCTGCAACATGGCAGATGTCGTTTAGGGGATCGAATATTGAGCCAACTATTGAATCAACGATTGCTATAGCCGCTCAGAAATCGGGGTCGAACACCTACTTGTGGTCATTTTATAATCCAGAGCAAAACGAAGCATTTATTCAATTCGAGTTATCGTTTTGGCATGAATCTGTGATATTAACTTCAATTGGCACCGCGATCGAAGGTGAACCCTTAAGGGTTTTTGAAATAGGCCCGCCCAGGGAACTTAGGATTCCACCACGCGGGATCATCCATGTTTCGGGCGACTTAGAGATTTATAAGGACATCCTGATCCCCAACGGGATGTATTTCATATCTTTCTCATACGAATACAAATACCCTAACATGCAACAATGGCGGCGCAAATTGACTAACGCGGTGCCATTCAAGTATTTTAAGGAGGGAAACAGGAAGGGATGGTCGCATCAAGCGATTGGTCCCACGACCCCTAATCCCTGAATCCTGGGTTTTCCCTGTCGGTCAATTGACAACCAGCACACCTGGTGAAGTGCCAAAATGCCCGTTGCGACCCATCATCCGTGCGGCTGGCGTCGGACATCAGGCGATACCTGCGCCAGCAGCCTGCCTCAAGCCATCCGGGTCAGGTCCGCGACCGCAGCGTCGACCTGGCTGGCCTGTTCGCGCAGGGTGTCGGTGGCGGCGGAGGCTTCCTCGGCTTGCTGGGCAGCTCCCTGGCTGGAGGTCCCGATGGTTTGGATGGCCTGCGCCATCGAGCGCACCGAGTTCGCCTGGTCGGCGATGCCCTTGCTGACCGCGTCCATCAATGGATCCGCCTTGGATGCCCGTTCCACCACCACTTCGATCGTCTCGGCCCCGATCGCCCCGAGTTCGCGCTCGACGAAGCCGCCCAGCTCGTCTGAGTGGATGGTGGTGGTACGCACCGCCTGCATGGCCTCGCTCAGCATGCGCGAGGCCTGCCTGGCCTCTTCGCTGGCCCGGGCCGATTCGACTGCGGCATTGAGAGCCAGCCGATTGGTCTGGAAGGCGATCGAGTAGATGGCCTCGGCGACCTGGCTGGCCTGCTCGGTGGCGGTGGTGATGTCTTTTATTCATGACGAATCCCGTAATACCTGGGGTTCGTCGCGGTGCGTGCCGCCGCCGATCCGGCGGGCGGGATGATCAGGTTGGGTCGATGGATAAGGTGGCCGCTCGGCCCGCGGTGAGTCAGTGCAGGCTGCGCGTGCCGACATACGAGCCAGACGTATGGTGGTAGCCTAGAACCAGCCTGACTTTGGACTTGTTGCCGAAACCCCGATTCGGGCGGATACTGTGCCCATGCATAATGAGCTGAGGCAGGTGGCCCCGAGCGGCGCGACCTTGGTCGCGTCAATGCACATGGTCGCGTCGCTAGAAGCAGGGCGCCTGGGGTTTGCCACATCGCTCGCCGTTTGGATGCAGGCATGAAGACCGGCGGCTTCATCCTGGTCGGCATCGTCCTGAATCTGCCTGCGCTCGAACTGCCTGGGATCCCGGGACCCAGGCCGCTCGGACCCGAAGCTGCGCGGTTGTCCTGGGGCAATGACGCCTTCGGCCCGGCGAGCGGGGCGCAAAGCGACGATTTTCGCACCAATTCCCTGTCTTTCACCTGGGATGCGGGATCCTGGTTCGCCGGCATCGATCACAGCATGCTCACGCTGGCCAATCCCAGCGGCGCGCCGGTCTACTGGGGCTTGCCGGATCCGCTCCAGTTCTACCGCGCTGGGTCCAGGCGCATGGATGAACTCACCCTCAGCGCCGGCTGGCGCGGTCGGGGCTCGGCTGGTCCGGCCAGCGGTTGGATCCAGGTCGGGCCGGGCGTGCGCATCACCGGCGATCTCAGCGGCAGTGATCTGCAGAACAGCACGCATGGGCTGATCGGCAGCAGTCCCAAGGGGATGGTCTACGAACGTCTGGAACCCACCGCCGAGGCGCTGCTCCATGTCGGCGTGGGCGGCCGTTGGCAGCTGGGCGGGCCGGTTGCGCTGGTCGCTGATGGCCTTGGCCTGGTCACCGGGTCGGGCTGGCGGCAGGGCATCGCCGACCTGCTTTTGACCGTCACCGCGCCGGGCGGCGGTTGCTGGGCGGGAGTGCAGACGGAGTTCGCAGCCGGGCCGGCGATCTCGACCACCGCCGCGCGGGTGGGCGAGCACGAACACGGGACCTCGCTGGTGGTCGGCTGGTGCCTGCGCATTGATCCGGTCGGCATCACCATCGAGACCGCCCGCAACCTGCAAAATGACGGTCAAACCGGTCGCATCAGCCTGGCGTGGCAGCCCGAGCCCGGATCGCCACGTTCGTCGGCAGAGGATCGGCCGTGGATCGGCCGCTTCGGTCTCTTCACCGGCGAATCCCGCGTCCCCGGCCACGGCCTCGACACGGCAGCCGCCTTCCCCATCGGGGCCGGGCCGTGGTATGGGATGTTCGGTCTGCGCGACCAGTGGATCCAGGTGCCGTATTCTTTGGATCTCGACGCCCGCAGGCGACTGCTCTGGGCCGGGGTCGGCCTGATGCCGGACCTGGTGCGCTGGGGCTGGTTCCATCTGTCGCTGCCGGTGGAGGTCGGCGTCGGTTGGAGCCACGCCCGCCTCGTCGCGCACGGTTTCGTCAGCACCGATGGCGGCACCGAGGTCGTCAGCGATGCCGTGGTCGCCCGCGCGGCGGCGGGCGTCGGGTTCGGGGCGCGCCTTTCGCCCGGCACTGACCTCAGTCTGGTCGCGCTCATCGATGGTAGTGTCGCCTCCAAGCAGCAGAGCGTCGAAGTGAACAGCCACGATCCGCTCAGCGGCATAACCCGCCGGCAGCAGCATCTGCCGGTGCAGGGTTCCGCGATCGGAACCATCATCGCCGCGACGGCGGCGTGGCGCTGGTGACGCTGGATCGTCGCATCACCGGCAGCAGGCCAGCAGCAGCACCCATCCAGCGGTAGCAAGCACGATGCTCGTCAGGTTGACCAGATCATTGCCCAGCCAGTGCCAGCCACTGCGCGGAGTCGCGCTGACGCCGCAATGGCGCGAGTCCTCCGTGATGGTGCCGCAGGACGGGCAGGTGAAGCGGGCCTGGAGCGTGGCTCCGAGGACGCTGTCGAGGAGCGAGCCGGCGAGTCCCGTCAGGGCGATGCCCGCGAGCCACCACCATTCGGCGGCTCGACCCTGGAGCGCAAGCACGATCCCGGCCGACGCGGCCACGGTCGCGGCGCCGGCGGCCGAGGCGATGGTGCCGATCAGGCTGACGCCACCAGATTCGCCGCGCACCAGCGTCCGACCGGTCAGGATGTGGCGCGGCGGGGTCGACGACAGCCGTCCCCACTCCGTCGCCCAGGTGTCAGCCGCGAGCACCGCGAAAGCGGCAACAAATCCGGCGTAGGCGAGCGGGTCGCCGGACAGCGCCCACCAGCCGACACACGCCCAGGCGCAGGATCCATTGGCCAGCACCTGGGTCATGGTGCGGCACGAATCGCGTTTGGCGCGGGCGTCGCGGCCAGGCAGGACCTTCGACCACAGCGAGGCGGTGACAAACGCAGTGAGCAGCGGCACCGCCCAGGCGAGGCCGCCCCAGAAGACCACCGAGGAACCGAAGGCCCACGCGGTCAGCATGCCGCTGGTCGACAGCACCCGCAGCAGGCGGCAGGGGACGACGATCGCCAGGCCGATCAGTACAGAAATGATCAGGGATTCCCACACGGCGCAGGATGCTGGTGCTGCCGCAGGCGAGATCCAGATGCATGCGGGTGCACCTTGGGGTTGGGGATGCCGTCGGGGTCAGCCGGGACTCGCGAGGCCGCGCAACCGCCGTCGATACGCCCCGGGCGTCAGGCCATAACGGGCGGCGAACTGGCGGTGCAGGTGGGCGACGTTGCGGGCGCCGCATTCGCTGGCGATGGCGGCGAAGGATTCCTCGCCCAGGCGCAGGCGGCATTCGGCGTGGGCGAGGCGCAGTTCGGCGACCAGCGCGGTGGCGGTCAGGCCAAGATGCCGGCGCACCGTACGGGCGACGTGTTCGCGGCGCAAACCACAGCGTTGCACCAGCCCGGCAAGGCCATCCGCCAGCAGCGGCGGGCGGCGCAGGTCCTCGATCGCCTGATGCAGCCAGGCAGGCGCCGCGCCCAGGCGAGTGCGCAGCGGATCGGGGCGCAGGCGGCGGGCGAGGTCGAGCAACAGCCAATCGCGGTCGAGGGCATCGCCCGCGCCGTGGGCGAGGGCGGCGACCGCCGCCGCCAGCGCTTCGCCATCGCCGGGTGCCAGGGTGAACGACCACGGCCGTGGTCCCGGTCGCCAGAGACGCTCGCCGTAGCGTCGGGTCCAGTCGTCCGCATCGGCCGCCGGCAGGGCGAGGTTGACCAGGATCGCGGGCGCTTCGCCGGCGAGAAATCCGTGCGCGTGCTCGGGCAGGACACAGACGCCTTCGCCGGGACCGAGTTCGCCGGACCAGTCCGGACCTTCGTGGCGCAGCCGACCCTGCTCGACCCAGGCGACCTCGGCAAAGTCGTGGCGGTGGGTGCGTACCACCATGCCGGGGCGGTAGAAAGCGCGCGCCAGGTGGAACGCCGGCTGGCGGTCGACCAGGGTTCCCCAGGCCAGCGTGGCGGTGGTGGCGTTCATCACCGAAGGATAGCCTCGGTTCCCCTACGGTTCCAGGCCTGTCCCGGTAAAATGAGGGTTATTGAAGTCGCACAAGATGATTCCGACGCGCGTCAGATCACGCCAGGACAGGAAACGTCTCCCGCCGACCCGTCCACGTCGACGGGCACGTGATAGCCTGGCGGCATGAACGCCCCCATCGCGCCAGCGTCCTGCGACTTCGCTTTTTGGGCCGACGCCGCTGCGGCGCCCGGCCATCCCCTGCACGCCTGGCGCCGCGAACTGCGCTTCAGTGCGATCCACCAGGCCCATCCGGTCGGCGGCCTGGAGCGCGAGGCGGCGTGCATCAGCTGCCACATCGCCAACTGGGCCGCGCCGATTCAGGCCGGTGATTTCTACGCTGGACGCCTCGACCATCCCAGCATCGGTCTCGCGAGCGAATCGGTGAGCGTGGGGTACTACTGCCATTTCCCCAACCTGGAGCGCGCGATCCTGGCGGCCGGCAGCGAGGCCCGCCCGGTGCTGGAGGCGCTCAAGGCCTATTGGGACCTTCATGATTTAGTGCAGCAGGTGCGACGTCGCTACAGCGACGCCCAGCGCCAGACCTATCCCGATAACGCGCAGTATTCCTGGGGACCAGGAGGGGGCGGGTTGCAGGGACTGCCGGAGGCGTTCATCGACGCGTTCGTCACCACCTGGCGCAGACCTGACGGCAGCGCCGACACCCCGGCGCCGCAGGTCGGATTCCCGCTCTACCGCATCGCCGGCACCGTGCCGGACTACGCCCGCGCGCTCAGCCTCGGCCTGCCGGGCATGCGCGCCGAGGTCGAAGCGCGCCGACGCCAAGGCGGGGTTGATCGCTTCTGCGCCGCCATCCTGGCCCAACTCGATGCGGTCGACGCGCTGATCGGCCGCTATCAGGCTGAGGCGCTCGCGTTGGGCGATGCCACGCTGGCCCAGGTGCTGGGCAACGTGCGCGTCCTGCCGCCGTCGACGTTGCGCGAGGCGATCCAGTTGTTCTGGCTCCTGCTGCAAGCGACCGGCACGCTCAACCACGGCCGCATGGACGTCTGGGCCGGGCCGTTCCTGCAACGCGATCTCGATGCCGGATTGATCAGTGAAGAACAAGCAGTCGAGCAACTGCTCGGCGCCTGGCGCCTGATGCTGGCGCTGAAGAACAGCGCCAACAATCGCATCATCTGCCTGGGTGAGGGCGACCACGATCGCCGCGCCAGCCACACCTTCACTCGCCTGGCGATCGAGGCCACCCGCCGCCATCACGCCAAGGCCCCGGCCCTGACCTTGCGCCTGACCGACGACACGCCGCAGGACCTCATCGACGCCGCCTTGGCGTGCTTGGCCGAGGGCAACACCTTCCCGATCTTCCTCAACGACCGCGTCAACGTCGACGCCTATGCCACCGCCGCCGCCATCCCACGCGAGCTGGCGCGCGAGTATTTCCCCTTGGGCTGCGGCGAATACACCCTGCCCTACCGATCGATGAACACGCCCAACGGCACCATCAACATGGCGATGGTGCTGCTGGCGGCGATGAACCATGGCTGCGATCCCGCGAGCGGTCGGCGCGTCGGCCCCGACCTGGGCGGGCTCGACGGCTGCGCCACCTTCGCTGACTTCTGGCACGTGTTCACTGCGAATGTGACCTTCCACGTTGAACGCCTGGCTGAGGCGCAGGCCCTGATCTACCAGGTCGTCGGTGCGGACCTGGCGTTTCCGCTGACGTCGTACTTCTACCACGGCTGCCTGGAGCGCGGCCTGGGCCTCATTCAGGGCGGCATCGACCACCTGGGGGGAACGCTGGAAGGCTACGGCGACATGGGCTGCGCTGATGGTTTGACCGCGCTGGATCAAGTGTTCTTCCGCGAGCGCGCCTGTGACGCGACGACGCTGATCGATGCGCTGCGCCGTGATTTCGCCGGGGCCGATGCGCTGCGCCAACGGATGCTCGCAGCACCGAAGTTCGGCAACGACGATGACGTCGCCGATGCGATGGCGGCCCGGGTCCACGACCTGCTCTGCGACACCACCCGCGCCCAGGCGCGGCGGGTTGGCCTATCCAGCTACCTCATCGTCTGCATCAACAACGGCTACCACTACTACTTCGGGCGCAACACCTCGGCCACGCCGGACGGTCGCCGACACGGCCAGGCCCTGAGCAACGGTAACGGGCCGATGGCCGGGGCTGATCACTGCGGCCTGACCGCCGTGCTGTCGTCGATGGCCAAGCTGCGCGCCGACCATCACGCCGGCGCGGTGCACAACGTCTCGGTGACACCACGGCTGCTCACCCGCGAGCGGGCGCGGTTCTGGCCGCTCGTCGAGACCTACTTCGCCCTCGGCGGCACCCAGATCATGCTGACGCCGGTCGATCCCGGCCAGTTGGAGGACGCCATCGCCCATCCCGAGCGCCATCCCAATCTGCTCGTCCGGGTCGGCGGCTACAGCGCGCGGTTCGTCGAACTGTGCCCGGAACTCCAGCGCGACATCGCCACCCGCACCCTGCATGGCGCCTGATCCGGCCATCGACGCGATGGGTCGGACCACCGGCACCATCACCGACCTGCACCGGGCCGCCCTCCACGACGGCCCGGGCATTCGCACCACCGTGTTCCTGAAAGGTTGCCCGCTCGCCTGCGCCTGGTGCCACAACCCCGAGACCTGGTCGCCGCGTCCGCAGGTGCTGTACAGCGCGTGGAAATGCACGTCCTGCGCAGGTTGCGCCAGCGCCTGCGCCGCAGTTAGCCCGAAGAGCTGCCACGCAGTCGCCGAGGGAACCCACGGCTTCGACCGGGCCGCCTGCACCAGCTGCCAGACTTGCGTCACCGCCTGTCCCAGCGGCGCCTTGACCGCCACCGGGCGCAGCGTTAGCGCGGCAGAAATCCTGGCGACGGTGCTGCGCGACCGGCGCTATTACGCGGCCAGCGGCGGCGGCCTGACGCTCAGTGGCGGCGAACCCCAGGCGCAACCCGCGTTCACCCGCGCTCTGCTGACCTTGGCCAAGGAGGCCGGCATCCACACCTGCCTCGACACCAGCGGTCACGCCCCGGTGCGCATCGTCAGTGAACTGGCCCCGGTCACCGATCTCGTCCTGTTCGACTGGAAGGCCTCTGCCACGCGCCATCGCGAACTGACCGGCGTGGACCAGACCGCGATCGCGGCGCAGCTCGATGCCTGGTTGGCGGCCGGGGTGCCGGTGCGGTTGCGCTGCCCGCTCGTGCCGGGGATCAACGATGACGACGAACACTTGGCGGGAATCGCCGCGCTCAGCCGGCGCGCGGGCATCGTCGGCGTGGACCTCATGCCGTACCATCGCCTGGGCGGCGACAAATGGGCCCGCCTCGGCCTGGAGTATCCCTTGGCCCAGGTCGCCGATGCGGGACCGGACGCGGTCGCCCGCTGGCGCGAGCGTTTGCAGCGCCTGGACGCGGTGGCGGTCGGCGAGGGCTGACCGCTCGCGTCCGCCCACCTGCGCCCACCTGCGCCAGTTGCCGGCTTGAGCCACCCCCGGCTTCCTCTAGAAGGCGTCGCCAGAGGTGCGCATGGCCGAACTGGTCACCATCGGGCAGTTGAGCGCGCTGATTGAGGACCAGTACCGGCTGCTCGGCTGGCTGGAGGACAACGCGGCGGCGGTGCCGCCCTATGACCCGGTCTTTCCCGAGCGGAACCAGATTGAGTTCAGCCTGGGCGGCGAACCGTGGTCGCTCACCGTGCTGCGCCAGGGTGGTTTCGAGTGCCAGCACCGCGATCAGGGCCGGCTGGTGATCCTGCGCAGCGACCACGCCTCACCCTTCGACTTCCAACCCAGCGGGCTGCTGCGTTTCGTGCTGTCGCTTGATCCCACGTCGCAACTGAACGAGATCATTGCCGAGAACTGGATCCTCAAATGCATCCGCGCTGGCCGGCTGACCACGTCGCGGCACCGGCCGGGGTATTACACTTTCGTCTGACCTGCAGCCGTCTGACCTGCAGCCGTCTGACCCGCAGCCGTGATCAGGGCGCCTGAAAGGTCCAGGCCTCGGGCGCCAGGGGCGAAGCACCCGGGGCCCAGGGATCGTTCCAGCGACGCACCACGGGGGCCTGGGTTTCGTGATAATGGGCCAGGCCGCGTTGTCGCAGGAGGTCATCGGGATTGGCGAAGCCGTCGCCCAGCCGGTCGAGTCGCTGCCACAGCCGGCGTTCGAGGTCGGCGCGTACGCCCGCAACGGTCGGGTCGCCGGCCAGGTTGCGCATCTGGAAGGGGTCCGTCTGGTTGTCGTAGAACAGAAAAGGCCCTTGGCGGTCAAGCACCAGGGTGTGGCGTGCCGTGCGCAGGGCGCGCCAGGCTGGGAATCCGTGCCACCGCATCGCGGTGATCGGCACCGGCACCAGCATCAGCGCTGCCGCGTCGGCGGCGACCGCAGCACCACGCCAGGCTGGCGACCAATCTTGGCCTTCGCAGGCTGCGTGGGCGCGCACCCCACACAGGCCGGCAAGCGAGGGCAGCATGTCAGGGGCGTCGACCGGCGCGGCGCAGACGCGTGCGCTGCGGCCCAGGCCGGCCGGCCAACGCACCAGGAAGGGTACGCGCACCGATTCCTCGAAGGGGAACAACTTGAAGTTCAGGCCATGGCTGTGGTGCTGATTGCCATGGTCGCTGGTGAAGACCACCACGGTGTCGTCTTCCAGACCGGCGACGGCGAGCCCCTGCAGCAATTCGCCCAGGCAGTCGTCGAGGGCGGCGCAGTGGGCGCTCAGTCCGGCCAGTTCCTTGCGCGCCTGGTCGGCGAAGACGGCCGGGACGTTCGGCCGCAGACGCATGTTCTCGGCGCGGAACCGGTCGCGATAGGTTTGGGGTGCGGTGAACAGAGGAAAGTGCGGTGCCGCCAGCGACAGGCAGGCCAGGAAAGGCTGCCGCCGCCGCTTGGCAGCGATCATCCAATCCAGGGCGGCGCGGGACTGGGCGAATGCATCGTAGCCTTCCCAATGACAAAGGGTCTGGTCGTCGGTGTCGTTGTAAGGCGAATGCCAGTAGTCGTGCGAGCACTCGCTGCCGAGCCAACGGTGAAAACCCATCTGGTGCGAGCGTGGCACCGGATGATCCCGGCGTTCGCAGGCGCCACCCGGACTGCCGAACAGATGCCACTTGCCGATCCAGGCGGTCTCGTAGCCGGCGGCGCTGAAGTCGCGCGCGATCGACGGTGAATCCGGGGCCAGTTCGACGTCATTGATGATCACGCCATGCCGGAGCGGGTACTGGCCGGTGAGCAGACTGCCTCGGTACGGGCAGCAGACCGGGCTGCCCGACACCGCCTGATCGCACACCACGCTTTCCGCCGCCAACCGGTCGAGGTGGGGCGTTCGCACGTTCGCATCGCCGGCGAATCCGGTGGCCTGGGCACGCCATTCGTCGACCAGGATGAGCAGCACATTGGGGCGATCCGACATCGGTTTGGTCTCCTGAAAGCGGTAGGTCTACGAGGTGCCCAACGGACTCGGACTCACTCGACAGCGCTGATCCAGGTTGTCGCTCGTCGGCTGTTCGGCTGATCGCCACAGCGTGGCAAGGCCCAGGGATCAGGTTTGGTGCGTGTGCCAGCAGCCGCCGCCGCGTGGCAACATGACGCGCGGGGCATCGGCGAGCGATTCGGCGCGCGCGACCACGCACTGGTGGTCGCCCGGTGGCGGGTCGATCCCGACCAGGACGACGCCGGCCAGGCCGGCGCTGCCTGCAGCGTCGATGGCAGCGTCGTCGCAGGTGCAGAGCCAGGTGGTCGCGGGATCGAGATCAGCGGTGCGCATCAAGCCGAGGATCAGGCGCGGCGTCCAGCCCGCTGGGCGGATGCTGGTGAAGTCGCTGCGCGCGCCGCACAATTCCAGCGCGGTTTCCAGATCGTCGGCGTAGTCGCGCGCGGCCACCAGCACGATCACGACCTTGGCCAGGTTGAGGCGCTGGATCATGGTTCCGGCGCCTGGGGCCAGCGCGAGGTTTTCTGCCGCCAGCGTGCTCCCTGCCTCCAGCGTGCCCCCCGCCCCGGGGATCAGCACGCCTTCGACGGCGATGATCAGGCCGCTGCGCATGGATCCGGGGCTGGGGCTGGGGACAGGATTCCGGCGATCGTCACGCCGGACCTTGTGGTGCTGGCCGGGGTGGGGTCAACCACCGGTGCGGCCGACCGTCGGCGGGATCAGCGTCCGGCGGCGAGGATCGCGGCGAGGGCATCGCGGGCGCGCTCCAGCACGGTGTCGGCGGTTCCTGGCAGGCGACTGGCCGGGAGGTCCGGATCGATGCCGCCCGCAGGTTCGCTCTGGTCCGGTCGCCGCAGCTTGGCGACGGTCAGCAGCATCGCATCGCCGCTGGGCAGCAGGAAAAGCTGCTGCACCGAGGTTTTTCCAGCGCTGCGTTCACCCACTACCACCGCGCGCCGATGGTGCTGCAAGGCGGCAGCGAAGACCTCGGCCGCTGACGCGCTGTGGCGATCGAGGAGCACCGCGATCGGCCCGGTGAACCGGGTGCCGGGCTGCGGCACGGTGAGGGTGCGGTTGCGGGCGGGATTGCGCGAGACCTGGTGCGCGACGATCGCCTCGGGCGGCAGGAAGCAGGCGAGGGCATCCACCGCGACCTGAAGATTGCCGCCGCCGCAGCCGCGCAGGTCGAGTACGATCGCCCGCGCCGAGGCGGCTTTCGCCACGGCTCCGGCAAGGGCCTGGGCGGTCGACAAGGTCGCCGGCCGGCCATCCGCATCCGGGCGGGGGGCAAAGAATCGGCCGATGGTGATGCGGGCGAGGCCGCGCGCATCAGGGGCATCGCATATGCCCAGGCCGGTGTCGGTGAGATCGCTGCGGAGGACTTCCACCGTGCGCTTGGCGCCGTCGGCGGTGGCGACCTCGAACCCGGCCCGATCAGGCAGGGCGTTGAAGGCGCGCACCAGGGCGGCGCCAGGTTGCCCGTCAAGCAGGGTATCGCCGGCGCGGACGATGATCAGGCCCGCTTCCAGGCCGGCGCTGGAGGCGCTCGAACCCGGCACCACGCGCACCACGGTGGGTTTGCCATCGCGCACCACCCAGTCGAAACCGAAGCCGAAGCCGAGCGGCACGTCGCCGGAGCCGCGCAGGGCGACCTCGTCGCGATCGAGCCAAGAACTGTGCGGATCGAGCGCCTTCACCAGGCCGCGTCGCGCCGCCGCCCACAATTCAGCGGACTCGGGTGGATCCGCGTGTTCGCGCCGGACCAGGCCGACCTCGGCCTCGAGTTCACGCAGGTGCCCCAGCAATTCGCGCAGTTCCGGGCTGTCGTAGGCGGGATCGCCGACCCCCGGGGCGGGCGGCTTGCTGGCATGGTCGCCATGACTGCCGGCGTGGCCGCCGGTTCCGGCGGGCTGGTTCTTCACCGCGTGGCCGGCTGGGGCCGCTGCATGTGCCGCCGGGGCCGGATGAGTCAGTTTCGACTTGGGCTGGACTGGCTTTCCATGGCCATCGCCAGCGTGGGCGGTCGGAGCATCAGGTGCCTGGGCCGGACCATGTGCCGGGGACGGGGCATGTGCCTGGGACGGCCCATGTGCTTGGGCCGACCAAGCGGGGGCCGGGAGCGCGGGACTGGTGGGGCCGTGCTGAGCGTCGTGCTTCGGTGTCGGCGACGGTACTGCTGGCGTTTCGGCGTGCGGGTCGGCCGGTTTCCTTGGTTCAGTTTTTTTCACCGGGGACGGTGCATGGGGATCAGGGACGGCGTGGCTTTCAGCGGCAGCGTGGTGCGGATCGCTGGTCTTCGTTTCCGCCGGAAGCGCCGGAAGTGTTGAGGCCTCGGCGTGCGGGGTGCCCAGCTTCTTCGGTGCGTGTTTTTCCACCGTGGGTGACGCATGCGGATCCGGGGCGACGTGGTGCGAATCACTTGGCTTCGCTTGGGTCGGCACCGCCGGAATCTCGGCGTGCGGGTCCGGCGGTTTCAGCGGTTTTAGCGCTTCGTGCTTCTCTACCGGCGGCAGCACATGCGGATCCGGCGCGGCGTGGCCGGCGTGGTCCTCCGCCCGCCCGGCACCGGCCAGGGCGCAGCTCAGGAGCGGGATCAGGGCCAGGCGGCGATGGGGGGGGACAGTCATGGGCGAGTGTACCTTGCACGCGCACGCGGTGCCAACCGCCGGGCGCCAAACTCCGGCGTCGGCCGGGCCGGGCGGCGGCCCTGTCCTTTCCGCTGGCGCGTGCCGGGCTTGGCGGCAACCTCCGCGCCTCCCGAGGGTTCCATGTTCACCGGTTCCATGGTCGCGATCGTCACCCCGTTCCAAGACGACCAGGTCGATTTCGCGGCCCTCAAGCGTCTCATCGACTGGCACATCAAAGAGGGTACCCAGGTCCTCGTGCCCTGCGGCACCACGGGTGAATCCGCGACCTTCAGCCACGATGAACAGCATCGGGTCATCGCCGAGGTCGTGCAGCACGTCGCCGGCCGGATCAAGGTCGTCGCCGGGGCGGGTTCGAACAGCACCCGCGAAGCGGTCAGCCTGGCCAAGGCGGCCGAAAAATTCGGCGCCAACGGCATCCTGACCATCACCCCGTACTACAACAAGCCGACCCAGGACGGCCTGTTCGAGCACTTCAAGGCGGTGCGCGGCGCGACCGCCCTGCCGCTGGTGCTCTACAACGTCCCCGGTCGCACCGGCGTGAACATGTTGCCCGAGACCGCTGCCCGCGTCGCCGCCCTGGGTGGCATCGCCGGGGTCAAAGAAGCGTCGGGTTCGATCGAGCAGATGCAGGAACTGATTGAGCGCGGCGTCACCGTGATCAGCGGCGATGACGGCATGACCTTCCCCGCGATGGCGCTGGGGGCAGTCGGCGTGATCAGCGTGGTCGCCAACTTCGCCCCGAAGATCATGCGTCAGCTCGTCGACGCCTGTGCCAAGGGCGATTTGATCGAGGCCCGGCGCCTGCACCGCATCGTGGTCGAACTGGCGAAGCACGCCTTCGCCGAGACCAATCCGATCCCGGCCAAGGCCGCCGTCGCCGCGCTGGGGTTCATCCGCGAGGAATACCGCCTGCCGCTCGTGCCGATCACCCCGGCGCGCAAGACCGCCCTGCTCGCCTGCCTGCGCAAGCACGGCCTGCTCGCTTAAGGCGCGGGGCGGTCGTGACCTTTTCCCGCCATACCAGCCGTCACTCCCGCCCATGCTGACCGTCGCCGATAAAATCACCCTCGCCCGGGTCGCCCTCGCGCCGATCGCGGTGGCGGGCTATCTGCTCGCGCCGTCCGAGCATTTCCTCTGCTTCTGGATCTGCGGCTGGATCTGCGCCATTGCTGAACTCACCGACTGGCTTGACGGCATGGTGGCGCGCGCGCGGCACGAGGTCTCCGACTTCGGCAAGCTGGCTGACCCGTTCTGCGATGTGCTCTACCGCATGTCGGTGTTCCTCGCCTTCCTGCTGCCGGCGGGCGGAGTCGGCTACCAGCTCGCCCAGGGCGCTCTGCCCGCATGGACCGCGTTCCTGCTGCCGCACACCTTCGTCGTCGGCCACGGCGCAGACGGCGCGGTCCTCGTCGGCACCGCCTGTGTGCCCTGGCTGCCGGTTTTCCTGATGGCGATGCGCGAAATCGTCGCCGGCGCGATCCGCGCAATGGCCGCGACCAAGGGCCTGGTGCTGGCCGCACGCACCTCCGGCAAGGTCAAGGCGATCTTGCAATGCTGCACCATCATCGCGATCTCGGCTCTGCCCGGCCTGACCTTCACCTGGAACCCGTGGTTCCTGGTCGTCACCGGCGTCCTGGTCTGGATCTGCGCCATCGCCAGCATCGGATCGATCATCGAGTACATCTGGATCAACCGCGAGGTGTTGCGCGGTCTGGGCGCGAAGCGCTGAGGATCAGCCGGATCGGCCTGGTTGCAGTTGGGCCACTATACGTCCAAGACCTCGACCCTGGGACCGCCACGCTCCAGCGTGGCCGGGATCTCGTCCCACGCTGCCTGAGATTGAATGAGAACGGCTCAGAATTTCGGCAGTTCCGACGTCCAGCACCATGCGGCCAGGCTGGAGCCTGGCGGTCCCAGGGTCGGTTGATGGGATCGGCCTGGTTGCAGTTGGGCCACTCCACGTCCAAGACCTCGACCCTGGGACCGCCACGCTCCAGCGTGGCCGGGATCTCGTCCCTCGTTGCCTGACACTGAATGAGAACGGTACAGATTTTCCGCGGTTCCGACGTCCAGCACCATGCGGCCAGGCTGGAGCCTGGCGGTCCCAGGGTCGGTTGATGGGATCGGCCGTGCTCATCGACGTAGGGCTTCAGGTCGAGGTCGGGCGGCAGGTGGAGCGGACGTTGCTCCTCCATTTCCTTGATGCTCGCCTGCATGAAGGAGTCGTATTCCCGTCTGGTGATGCCGTCGGCGCGCGCAACGTAGTTGCCATGGTTTCATCCTGGGGCACATGGAGCGGACTGATCCGCGATGTCCCCGACCCGGGGCCGGCGGCAGGATGGTTATGGAAGGAGATCCGCAATGACGCTAGGAACCCTCACCATGGAATCACCCCCGACCACCCCGCTCAGCTTGCGCGAGGACCTGGTCGCGGTGGCTCTGAGCCGGGATGTCGCCGCCTTTGAACGTCTGGTCGTCCGCCACACCGGCCTGGTGCGACGGGCGTCCCAGCGCCAGTTCCCACGCGATCCTGGGTTGGCGGATGAAGCCGCCCAAGCCGCGTTCTGGGCGCTTTGGACTCGAACGCAGGCAGTGCCAAACGCGGAGGCTTTGCCGGGCTGGCTGATACGGTCTACCCAATTGGCGGCGATGGCCCTGCGTCGCGAGGCTGGACGCCGCAAATCCAACGAAGGGAACGCCGCCATGGAACAGGCCCGGACTTCGGGTGACGACGCCTTCAGCGCAGCCCGCCAGCACCTCGATGCGGCGTTGACCGCGATGCCGGCCAAACTTTCGGCCGCGCTGATTGCCCAATACTTGGGCGGCAGTGGCGGCAGTAATCGTGGCGAGGCAGCTTCGGAACTCGGCATATCTCCTGAGGCCCAGAAGAAACGCGTCCAACGCGGCCTGGAATGGTTGCGGTCCTGGTACGCCGAGCGCGGCGTGGTGCTCGGCGTTACGGGACTTGGGATTTTCCTCGGCAACGAATCCGTCGCCTGCGAGGCCGCGCCAACCTGGGCCAGTCAGACGAGCCAGACGGTGGTGGCAGGCAAGTGCTCGGCTGGAGTCGTGCTCGCAGGGCGAACCATCGTGAACGATGCGGTCGCCCTGACGCGGCAATCCCTAACCTTCAAGGCAGGACTGGGAGCCGCAGGTTTGCTTGCGGCAGGAATCGTCGCTGCCTGGTTGTGGTCACCGACCGCGCGTCGAGAGCCTCCCCATGCCGGGACCGCTCCCGCCATTCCTGTCGTCGTACCCGATGCGATGCCCGACCTGCAAGGTTCGATCAACCAAGGGCGAGCAGCCACCAAGTCTCTGCCACCAATCGACCTGCCTCTGATGAGGGGGGTCGTGCCATTCGATCCCACCTGGATCAAAGCCATCAACGCGCAACCTATTCTGCCACCAGGCAACACCCGATTTCACGAATACGCTAGGAAATTCTATAAGGTTCCCAACCCGGCCGGGATCGAGGTTGCCACCTACCTGGGCGGCCCCGGCAGCGAATGGCTGGCTGGCGGCGGCTTCCAGGACGACGGTTCCATCGTCGTGGCTGCGCGAAGAGGAACGTTGGGGCATCGTCTCGCGTGACTTCGGCGGCCGTCGCAAGGTTTTGCTGACCTGTGGCGCAATCGCCGAACAGCAAGGCTACGGCCCCACCGCGATTCCGGCACCATCCCACCGCCCGATCCAGCCCAGGTATGGCGGCGGGATCAGCGATGGCTGGTTCCTGCTGCTCGACCTCGGACCCACCCCCACATCGCATTGACAGCCCCTGCACCTCGAATTCTTCCTGAAGACCCTTTAGGTGGTCAGGGAGTAAATCAACTGCGTTTCACGGCCCCCTGGCCCTCGCCGATCACGCGCTGGCACCTGCACTGCCTTCCCGGGCTTTCCCCTCAGCGGCACCTGTCGCCTTACCCTGCCGCCAATGCAACGGCAGGCTTGCATGCGAGTATTCACCATCGAGGCATCATCTCCATGAACCATCGTCTCGGCCTGCTCATCGGCTTCTGTGCCACCCTTTGCAGCAGTGAGGCCGATCATGTTCGTTTCACCCAGGATGCTGTCACCATCCCTTGGTCGGTCAGCACTGCGTGGCATCAGGTCGATCCGGCGAATAAGACCCGTGGCCGGGCCTTGTGGTTCGATCCCTCTACCCGTCGGCCAGCCGGTGACCGATCCTTCAAACGACTACGCCTCGAAAACCGTTTCTTGACCCTGGATGTACTCCCTGAGGTCGGCGGGCCGGTGGCACGGGCGGTGTACCGGCCAACCGGCGAAGACCTCTTCTTTTGGGAGGGCAAGGCCAAGGACTGGTTGCCCTTCTGGGAATCCGGAGTCAAGGCCAGTTTTCCGTATCGAGAACATGGCGTTCCCACCGATGGCGCACCCTGCGGTTGGCGAATCCTCCATCACGACGACGGATCTGTCTCGTTGGCGCTCTGGCAGGAATTCAGCCGCAATACCGGGATCGAACACTGTCAGATGTTCGGTCGGCACAGCACTATGTTCCTGTCGCAAATCGTGACCCTGCGGCCCGGCGAAGCCTGTTTCAGTATCCGGTACCATATCACGAACCCGACTCTCTATCGACAGGGTCGCCAGTTCTGGTGCGATGCCTTGTTCCCTCGTTTTCAGGCCGCCACAGGTTGCATCCAGGGCGCGAACCAACCGCCGAAGATGGACGACGCCCGGTTCATCTTCCCGGCGCAAACGATCAGCGACCACTGGGGTCGTCTGGAACGTTCGTGGTCGTCAGAGATGGCCATGGCATCTGCCTGGACTGCCGCCAACAACTCCGTCTTCGCCTGGGATCCCTTGCCGTTCTGTGGATTTTTCTATCCGCAGGCGGATCTGAATCGTCTGCGCATGATCGAGAATCCGGGCCTGGACAGAGCGCCGGGGGCCAAAATCTATCTCAATGGCACGGGTGGTTGGCGCGAAAACTCAGACCAACGCCACATGGACAACTTCCTTGAACTCTGGGGCGGCACCGATGCGGTCTTTGAGGGCGTGGCCAGTTGGATCGAATCCGGCCACGCTACCGACCTGACCTATCGTTTCGCCTTGGCGCACAACATTGGGAAAGTCATCTATGCCGATGCCTTGGGAGCGGTGGGCGGAGGACCGGATGGACTGCGGGCCATCACTTGGCGCGACACGCCAACCTTGCGCCTTCGTCGAGATGATCGGGAGGTGGTTGGACCCTGCGGACCAGAAAAGCCGCTCTTTCTGGCTGATGGGACTGGCGAGCGCATAGTCCGCTCCAGCACGACAGAGGAGATCACCTTGACTGCCGGGCCAGCCCTAATGGATCCTTCATCCCCCCGCCGTTATCAAGCAATCCGCGCGGTTCTGGCTGACCCCAGTCTTGATGAGCGTTTAGGTGAGGCGATGGTCCATGGTCGTCACGTTACCACTGCCCTCAGAAAGGCACCGGCGGGCAGCACTGCGGCAGGAAGGCTGCGATACCGCATCGGCGACTTGGCGGGTGCGGTGTCCCATCTGCGTCAGGCCACAACCAAAGATCCTGGCGATGGCGAGGCTTGGATGCTGTTGTCCGCCGCCTTGTTAGAGAAGGGCGAGGACGCCACGGACGCAGCGCAGCAGGCAGTCGCCGCCGAACGCCCGACTTTCGCTGCTTTGATGATCCTGGCCCTGGATCAATTGCGCTTGGGGAACCGCCACGAGGCCCTGAAATTGCTCAATCGACTCATCATCGCCGAACCGGGCCATCAGGAGGCAAGACTTCTCAAGTCGGGTCTGCTCATCGAAACCGCGCGTTTGGCCGAGGCACGTACCATCCTGGCGCAACTCGAGACCGAAGATCCCGCCGATCCGCGCCTGGTTTGGCTGCTGACCCGGCTTCCGGAACCACCCGAGGCGGTTCAAGAATCCTGGCGCACGCTCCAGGGCGAACCGGGATTGCCGCGCCGCCTGGAGGAGTTCCAGGCACTTCTGCAAGGCAGGTGGTTGCCGCCACAACGTATTCGACGCTAAATGATTTTCCCGCGTGGCTGCGGTGACGGCGCCGCAAGGCTGGCCTCCGCCACCGCCGCGTGGTGTTTGAGATCGCGGTAGGCCTTCATCCACTTCTTCATCAGGACCAGCAGCATCATCGCGATCTCGGCTCTGCCCGGCCTGACGTTCACCAGGAACCCGTGGTTCCTGGTCTGTGGATTGGCCATTTGCGTCGTCATACTACAAAAACCTGCAAAAACGCTTGCGTCTGGGACCGCCGGTTTGCAACCGGCCGCTGACCACGAGGCGAACCGGCCAAGGCCGAAAAGATGATGAATTGCAGGATAATTATGGTGGGCCTTGACCGGCTCGCCTGATCACCCCGTACGAATGGCCAATCCCCAGACCAGGAACCCGTGGTTCCTGGTGGTCACCGGCGTTCTGGTCTGGATCTGCGCCATCGCCAGCATCGGATCGATCATCGAATACATTTGGATCAACCGCGAGGTGTTGCGCGGCCTGGGCGCCAAGCGCTGATGGCGCGCAACGCTGGTGGCGCGCAACGCTGATGGCGCGCAACGCTGACCCATTTTAGTTAGGGGCGTTCCTGGCCTCCCCGGAGACTTCCGCGACCTGCCGGAGTCAGCGCTGGTAGGCCGGCAGCAGGTAGCGCTCCACCGCCAGGGCGAGCACGGCCATGCTGGTGGCGTACACCGGGCCGGCCTCGCCCTGCGGCCACGAGCCATCGGTCTGCTGGCGCGGCAGCAGGGCATTCTCGATCGTGGTGCGGTAGGCGCCCCAGGCCTCGGGATCCGCGCGGCTGACGCCGACGGCATCGTAGTAGCAGCGATAGTAGAAGAACGGCTGGCCCCAGGCGATGGGATCGGCGCGCAGGCGGCGCACGATCGCGGTGGTGATGGTGGCGTCGGCCGTACCGGTGCTGGCCATGGCCAGCAGGGCCAGCCCGCGCAGCGCCGGCGCCTCGCGGTCGCCGGGCTGATAGCACACCAGGCCCTGAGCGCTGATGCAGCTGCGCACATAGGTGGCGGCGGCGCGCACCACCGCCTCGTCCACCGTGACCCCGATGGCCTGGGCCGAGCGCAGACCCAGCAGTTGCCAGCCTGACAGGCTGAGATCGCTGTCCCGGTCGTGCGGATGGTAGCGCCAGCCGCCGCGATGGCGCGCGTCCTTGCGGATGCGCGCTGCGGCGAGGGTGAGCGCCACCGCGCGCTCCAGCGCGGCGCGCAGGCGCTCGTCCAGCGCGGGATCGCCGTTCATCCCCACCACCTCGGACAGCAGCAGGGTGGCGATGCCGTGGCCGTACATGCGGCTGTCGTCGGCGGCGCCGAAGTAGCCCTTGGGGTCTTGGAACTCCAGGAACCTGGCCAGGCCCCGGCGGATGAGCCCACCGTGTTCGCGATCGGTGCCGGTGACGCCGGCGGCGAAGTGCGCCATCAACGCCAGCGCGCTCAGCGCCCCCTGGTGCTGGCCCTCGGCGAAGGTGCCATCGGGGCGCATCTGCCGACGTAGCCAGGCCAGGCCGCGCTCAATGGCGGCATCGCGCGCGGGTCGGGTTGAGACGGTGCGCAGCACCTGCTCATCATCGCCGACCGCGGCCGACAGCGCGGGCGTCAAGCCCGGCAGCAACGCGGCCAGGACGGTCAACCGCAGGATCAACGTGGTTGGCTTCATGGCGGACCTTCATTCAGACGGGTGAAATAGGCCCGGATCGCGACCTGATCCTCTTCGCCGTAGCCGCGCTCGCCGGCCTGGCGGATGGCCTGCTCCAGGCGTGGACGCAAGCGGGCCCAATCCGCCTGGTCGCGGCCGTTGCGGTTGCCCTCGACGAACATGCTGCGTTCGCGGTGGCGGCCCGTTGCCGTCTCGCCACCGCCTCCTCCTCCGGTGCGTGACTCTTCATCCTCCTCAGGGCGGGTGCCCGCAGCCTTCGCGGTCTGGGCCTCTGCCGTGGCCTCCTTTGCGGCGGCGTCGGCCGCCACGGCGGACTCAACCTCGGTTTCGTCCTCTTGCAGCACCGCCTGGCGCAGCAGGCGGGCAGCGGCCGTCGCCAGGGCCTGATCGGCGAGGGCGGCCTGGACCACCCGCGCCCCCTGGATCTGGGTCTCGCGCTGGTCGATGGCCAACAAGGCGCTGGCGGCGAACCGCGCCGGCGAAGGCAGCGGCGTGGCGACCGGTGCGGCGGTTTCATCGTCGACCGTGCGCGCGGCCATCGCCTGCCGCGCGCGACGCAGGGTTTCGGCCTGCTGCAGCTGGATCGGCGCCACGGCGGCGATGGCGGCCAGGGCGCGGTCGCCGCACTGCTGGAGCGCGCGCGCCTCCTGCTGCACCTGGTCTCCGATTTCAGCTGCGCCCAAACCAGCTGCGCCAAGTCCGGCTATGGGCTGGCCGGCGATTGGCTGTCGCTGACCCAGGGCCACGGCCCCGCCGACGACGGTGCCGACGCGGTCAGCAAGCTGATGCGCCTCAACGGCGCAGAGCGCCAGGCTGGCGATATCATCGGCATCCACCGCTGCCGTCAGCGCATCTTCCCATCTGCTTCGCCATTGCCGGGTCACCGTCAATGCTGTCTCGATGGCCCGGCCAGACTCGCCGGCCGGTGTCGCGCTGTTCGCAAGGCGTTGCTCTGCCTGGCCCCATGGTTCCAGCGCGGCACGCAGCGACGGAGCGGGTGGACGCAGTCCGGGGGCGGGTGCTTCCATGGCCACCAGCAGGCGATCGGCCAGATCACGGCCGCGATGGCGCAGCGCACCTGAACGGCGATCGAGCACGACCAGGGCCTGCCCGACCCGGGTCAGTCCGCGGGCCGCAGGCATCCAGGTCGCCTCAGGCTGGGCTTTGTCGAAAGCGCCAGGCAGGATGGCGCGCAGTCCCCGCCGTTGGGCGTGCAACCACCGTTCGGCCTGGGCTGCCAGCGCCGCAGCCGGATCCGCCGTGGTCTCTGGCTCGGGACCGCCCCAGCGCTGGGCGACGCGCGCGCTGGCTTGGATCCCGGCCTGGGATCCGGCGGCGGCGGCGAGCTGTCCCAGCGCATGCACCTGGCGGACCAGGGTGAGCGCGGCCGCGTCGGTGGGATCGGGTCGGGCCGGTTCGTGACCGGCTGGCAGGGGTGGAAGCTGCGCCGCCGCCTCGGTCAACGCGGCGCGTCCGGGGTCGGCCGGCAGTGCCGCCACCACCTCCGTCAACATCGTGGCGGCGCCGCGCACCTCGGCGGCGGCCTGCTCCCAAGCCACCAGGGCTGCGACCGCAGCGTGAATGGCCGGTTCGTGCGCCACCGCGACCGTCGGATCGTCTGGCATGGCGGCAAGCCGGCGCAGAAGCTCTTCCATAGCCTGGCGGTTTCCGCCCGCCGCCGTGGCGGCGATGGCCATCAGCGTGACGTCGGGGACGGTGCGTTCCGGCGTGGCTTCAACCACGCGCTGCGCCTCCTGCGGCTGGGCCGGGGGTTCGCTGCCTGCCAGCGCGTTGGCCAGGGAGCGTTGCGCCTGGGCCTGGGCGTTGCGGCACTGCGCCTCCAGGGCCAGGGCGCGGCGGTGCAGTTCCAGGATCAATGCCAGGGTCAGCGCCGGCCGCACCGTCGCATCGGCTTCGGCGAGCTGCGCCAGTTCGGGTGCCAGCGGACGGCATTCAAGGGTGGTGTGCAGCTCTTGGCGCAGGGTCGGTTCCAGGGCTGCGGCCGCAGCGGTTGCGCGCTGGACCTGATCCGCCAGGGCGGAGCGCGAGCGCGCGGTGTCCGCTTGCCTGGCCCGCAGCGCTTCCCCGGCCGAGCGGCGGATCAGCTTAACGGCGGCGAAGCGCCCGTCAGCCCGGGTGAGGTCGAGGAACGCCCGGCGGACGAGGGTCTGTCCGGTGGCCTCATGCAGGGCACGGCGTTCGGCCCCCACCGGTTCCAGCGCCACCAACGAACGGTCGATGGCCTGGCGCCACGCGACTGGGTCGCCGCGCAGTTCCAGGCGGTTCTGCCCAGCCAACACCAAGTTCAGCCGGGCGATCCGCACCAGCAGATGGGCGGCGCGGATCCGTTCGAGTGCCCCGGAGCGGGGTGCGGCGAGACGGCGTCCGGCCTCGCGCCCGGTGAGGGCCAGGTCGTCGTGCAGGCGCCGCACGCCCGCAAGCATCTGCGCCATCAATTCGGCGCGGGCCTCGGGCGCAGGATCCTGCCAGCGCTTCGTCTGGTCGGCCTGACCCAGGCGTGCGCGCAGCTCGGCCACCAGGCGGGGGAGGGCATGGCCGTCATCATCGACCAGGGCAGTCGCGGCCGCAGCAGAGCGGCCCAGCCAGGCGTCGAGCAGTCGCCGCACCTCGGCGGCCCGGCGCGTCAGAGTGGCGACTCGCGTCAACACCGTCGATCCCCCGGCGGGAAGATCAGCCAGAGCGGTGCGCAGGGAGGTGGTCTCGGCTTCGGCCTTGGTGCAGGCTTCCAACGCGGCACTGCTGGCAGGATCTGTCCCGGCCCCGGCTTCGACGAGGTGGTGCGCCAGGGGTTCGAACAGCCGTCCCAGCGGGGCCAGCAGCGCGTCCAGCCGCGTCGCCAGCGCCTGGGCTTCGGCCACCCCGTGCGTGGCGATCAGCGCCACCGCGCGTTCGCGCTCGGCGCCCGCAGGCGGCGGCGCTGCCGCTGCCGCCGCCGTAGCAGCCAGTTGTGGCACCAGGCGGGTAGCGGCTGCTTCGGCGCCGAGCGCGCGCAGCTCGGCGACCACCGCCTCGGTGCGCAGCGTGGCCACCTGGGCCAGGGCGAGGCCGCGGGCGCTGAAACCCAAGGCTGCGGTCAGCGGTTCCTCGATCCGCAGCGGCGCGTCCTGGGCCAGCGCCTCGCCGGCCGCAGCCTGGACCAGATAAAGCTCGATCAGCATGCGGCGCAACAGGGCCGACATCCCGGCCGCGGTCGTCAGAGGCAGCACGGTCTGGTCCTGCACCCGCGTGGCCAAGCCTTCGGCGCTGCGCAGCAGCGGTACCAGGCGGCGGTGTTCGCGGTCCATCTCGCTCTGCAAACCCGGGTCGGGACCGGCGCGGCGACGGTCGGCGATCTCGCTCCAGGCGGTCTGGATCTGAAGCAGCCGGCCGTGGATGGCTTCGGCCTCGCGCCGGATGCGGGCCAGCTCGGCCAACTGCCGCGCCAGACCTGCCGCAGCCGGGACGCCGATGGTCAGGCGCCGCAGCGCAGTGGCGGCGGTCTGGCGTGCGCCATCGGTGGCCTCCAGGCCCAGCGTGACGAGGTCGCCCGGTTCCAGCGCCCAATGGCCCAGGTCGAGCAACCAGGAGGTCTCCAGCGCCAGGCCCTGCGCTGGCACCGGCAGGCGTTCCCGCCGTCCATCCGGCAGCTCCAGCGTCAGCGCCACGGTCTCCAGGCTGGCGTCGTCGCGCGCCGTGAGCACCAGCGGCACCACCTCGTCTGCAGCGAACAGGCCGTTTTCCAGGGCCGGGCCTTCCAGGCCCACGCTGGGTGGCCGGTCCTGCTTCACGGTGATGGTCCACGGGCGGGAACCGTCGATGGTGCGGCCCTGGGCGTCGATCAGGCGCAGGCGGTAGGTGGCGGTCCGGTCGGGGGTGAACGTGCCGTGAAGCCGGCTCTCGCTCAGCGCGGCACGGTCGAGATCAACGGCGCGGCCGTCCTCGGCCGCCACCACCGCCTGCGCCAACCGTGGCCCGGTCAGCTTGCCGCGCAGCGTCACCGTCGATCCCGTCGGCACCACGAGGTCGCTGAGCGGCGTCGTCCAGGCGGCGCGCCGGCTGCTGGTCGGCGGGGCGACCACAAGTTCCAGGTCGGTCACCTCGGTGGGCGCCACCACCGCCACCTGGCGCCAGACGCTGCGGGCGTCGCCGGCCACGGCGCGCAGGCGTAGCGGTCGCAGCACCGCCGCCCAGGTGTGGCGATAGGTTCCCGCGGTGCCGGTCAGCGTCAGGCGCTCGCCGGCCCGGCCGTCCTCCTCGATTTCGATGGCGGCCGAGCCCGGATCAGGATGGGCGACGACGGTGATGGTCAGGGCCTGGCCACGCACCAGCACCACATCGCGATCGGGATCGACGCGCAATTCGACCCGGCTGGGGCGGACCAGTTCCGCCGTCGGCAGCAGCACCCGCAGCAGGTGCTGGCGCACCGCCGGGAAGACCAGGGCCGATCCGCCCAGGGCCAGCAGCGCCGCCGCGCCGGCCATGGCGCGGCGCGCGCGGCGGCCATCCACCACCTGGTGCGGGTCGAGGGCATCAAGGTCGCGGACGGCCAGGATGATGGTGCGCCGCACCATCCAGCCCTCGAGTCCGGTCTGGGCGAAGGCCACCGCGCTGCTCAGGCGCCCGTGCAGATCGTGGCAACGGGCCTCCAGCAGGTGCGCCACGGCCAATGCCCGTGGCCGCCGCAGCGCCGGCCAGGCGGTCCACAGGCAGGCGCCGGCGAGCAGGGTCCAGGTCGCGGCGCCGAGGGTGAAGCGTCCGGCGGTGCCGGTCTCGACCGCGACGTCGATCGCCACGGCGCCGCCGAGGATGGCGAGCAGCGCAGCGCTGAGCGGCAGGGTGCGCCGGGCCAGCAGGCAGCGGCCCTCGCTGGCGGCGAAGCGCGCCAGTCCATGGGCCAAAGGAGGCGGCAGCGGTGTGTCCGGGGGTCGGGCCATGGCGGACTCCGATGCGGGGTTCTTGGGGCGGCTCATGGCAGTCCCCGGCGCTTGCGCCAGATCCATTCCGCCGCCAGTAGCAGCGACAGCACGGCCAGGGCGGGAAATCCGGTGGCGAGGTGGAGGATGCGGCGTTCCTCCTGTCGCCGTGGTTTGATCTCGGCGAGGATGCGCTGCGCCAGGGCCAGCGCCTCGTCGGGACCGCCGCTACCGCCACCACCGGCCTCGCCCAGACGCCGAGCCTGGCCCGGATCAGCGCGCAGGTCGGCGGTCTCATCGCTGGGCGAGTCCAGCACCAGCAGCTCGCGGTCTTCCACCAGCGGCGGCGCGCCGGTGCGCCGGTGCTCGACGCGCATGCGCCAGGATCCGGGCGCCAGGCCGGTCAGCGGCACCGACCAGCCGCCGGGAATGTCGGAGATGGCGGTGGGCACCAGCGCGGTGGCGGGTCCATCGCCGCACTGGCGCGTGGCCGTGGGTGCCACGGTGGCGGGATTGCCCTGAAGATCGCGGGCGAGGATGCGCAACGTGGCGACGCCATCGGGGGCAAGGCGGTTGCGATCAAGCGCCACCAGCAGGCCGGAATCGCGCCCGCGCAGGCGGCCTTCCAGGCCCCAGCGCAGCAACTGCTGCCAGAACACCTGATGCACGCGTTCGCCCACGCGGTCGCGCCAGCGCCAGATGGCGTCGGACCCGATATAGGCCACCTTGCCCGCGCCATAGCGTCCGGTCACCACCACCGGCGCCCCTTCGGCGGCACCTGCCACCAGCACCTGCGCGCCCGGTTTGGCGGCCAGGCCGGTCATCACCCGGTCGAGCGGCGGCAGCAGCGGCCACAGGCGGCGGTTGAGCACCTGGTCGTCGAGCACCCGGGTTATGAGATCTCCCTCGCCGGCCGGGGTCAGGGCGACCGCCATCGGACCGCCCTGGTCGGGACGGACGCCCGGCACCAGGGTCACCGGCAGCAGTTTGGCCAGCGGCTCCAGCGGCAGGTAGGCGCCGGGCATGGCGCGTGGACCGGCAAGGATGATGGCCAGCGCGCCGCGGTCGCGCACGAAGGCGAGCAGGCGCTCCTGCTCCGCCACCGGCAGCTCGGCCGGGGTGAGGTCGCCCAGGACCAGCAGATCATGGGTGGCGAGGCCGCTGTCGGTCGGCGGCAGCAGCTCCCGCTGGCCGCGCGGGCGCCGCACCGCCTGGAAGCGGCGTTCCACCGTCACGCGCGGATCCCGTTCGAGCAGGGCGGTGAGATAGCGCGCCTCCCAGCGCGGCTGATGGTCGAGAACCAGCGCCCGCAGCGGATCCTCCTGCACCACCACGGCGGTCGCGGCCGTGTCGTTCTCGTGGCTGATCTGCGCCCCGGCCGCGGCGGGCAGGGCGCGCACCGCCGCCACTGCCGCCGGGTCGGGCAGCAGGTGGATGCCGGGGATAGGCGCCTCGACCAGGCCGTCGGGCCGTTCCCACCCCAACGCCACCGCGCCCAGACCGCTGGGGTCGAGGTGTTCGATGACGATCGCGGCCGGTTCGCCGGCGCCCAGCATCACCCCTTCGCTGAGCGCGGCGCGCTCCCAGGTGGTGCTGGCGTCGGGGCTGGCGGCGGCGGCCGCGATGGCGCGACCGCTGCCCAGCGGCTGCAGCCAGACCCGGGCCAGATGATCGGCGCGCAGCCGCAGCCGGTAGGTGCCGCCGAGCGGAGGCAGCAGGAAGCCGCTCAGGCGCTGGATGCGGGCGCGTGCGCCCTGGGCCTGGGCCGCTTCGGCCTTGTCCACCCGCTCACGGCGCTCGGGTTTTTCGCGCACCAGCCGCTTGGCCTCGTCGACCAGGTTGCCGCCGCGCGCCGGCCAGGTCTCCAGCGTCAGGCCCTGGAGCCTCGCTGCGCGCAGCGCTGCCGGGGCGTCCTCGCGGATGGCCACCGAGACGTTGAGCACTCCGGCGCGGATGGTGGGGAAGTCGAAGGTCTCCTGCTGCCAGCCGTCGGCTGCGAGTTCAGGGCGCCAGGTCACCGGGCGTTCCTCCTGCACCTTGCCATCGACCAGCAGCACGAGGCGGAAGCTGCGCTTGTCGACCTGCATGCCGCGCCAGCGCACGCGCACGCGTGCCCGTTCACCCCGATAGGTTTCGTGCAGGCCCTCAGGCGCGGCCACCGCCACATCGGGCCCAGGCGTGGCCGAACCGATCACCGCCACCCCGGTGCGGATGCCGGCCGCGGCCAGGGTGCGCGCCGCTGGGGCGGGATCGCCGCCGCTGGTGAGCCGCGCATCAGTGAGCAGCAGCACCCCGTCGCACCCGCTGCCCCCGTCGCCGCCCGCTGAACCGCGCGCCAAGCGGCGCAAGGCTGCGGCGAAGTCGGTGGTGGGCTGCAGGGGCCCGGGGCCGGAATCCAGCTCAGCGGCGGTGAAGGGCGTGTCCATCCGATCGAGCGGCAGCAGGCTGAGATGGGCCTGGCCGTGCAGGCGCTCGGCCAGGCGCCGGGCTAGCGCCAGGGCGCGGTGGTGGCGTGGGCGCTGGGCCAACTCGGTCAGCACCTGGGCCGAACCGCCGCCGGCGGCGACCAGGGCGTGATCGGCCGCAGCCTGGGCCTGGCGCAGCGCCTCGGCCAACTCGCGGCCTTCACCTTCCCAGGCCGCCATCTCAGCGCGCAGGGTGCGGTCGTGGGGCTGGGCGTGCCAGCGGCGGATCAGCGCGATGGTGCGATCCAGGCGCGGGATGAGCGGATCGGCCGGGGCGAGCGCCGCGCGGTGGCTGGCCAGTGTTTCAGCCCAGGCGGCGCCGAAGGCGGGGGATTCGGTGTCGGTGCCCGCCAGCGCCGGGCAGGCGGCGGCGATCTCGGCCACCGCCGCTGCCGCCACGGCCAACGGCTTGCGGCGTGGTGGCAGCAGCCCCAGCGCCTCGGCCTCGTCCAGGCGCTCTGCGGCCGGCGCCTGGGGATCGGTCGCAGCCATCGAGCGCGAACGGTCGATCACCACCGCCAGGCGGGGCGGATCCAGGGTGCTTCGCGTCCATTCCAGCACCGGATCGGCCAGGGCCAGCACCACGAGCGCCAGCACCAGCGACCGCATCGCCACCAGGATGCGCCCTTCGGCGGCGGGCAGGTCGCGGTAGTGGCGGCGTAGCAGGACGACCGCCAGGGCGACCACCGCCAGCAGCGCCGGCAGCACCAGCCACCAGGGCCAGCCGAGCCAGAAGAAGTCCCAAGCGTAGGCGTCTGGCATGAGTCACCCGACCTGCAGCCGGTCGCGTGTCACCAGCCGGCCGGTCATGAGGATCTCGACGAAGATCAGCACCAGGCAGGCCAGCAGCAGCCAGCACGTCCATTCCACCGGCTCGACCGCAGCCCCGCCCAAGGCGCGCTGCACCGACGCCACGGAACTGAGGTGGTGCGCGCCCATGGCTCCCAGGCGGTCGAGGATGCCGGCATCGAGCATCCGGCAGCGGCTTTCCTCCGGCGCCAGTCGCACGGCATAGGGGGATGTCGTCCCGTCGCGGTGCAGGACGACAAGGCCGGGCCGGGTCAGGGCCGGGCTGACCAGGGCGGGACGGTCCTTCCAGCGCCCGCTCGCCAGCGGCACCTCGCGCCCGTCGGGGCCAAGGGCGCGTACGGTCTGCCCGGCGTTCGCCGCCGTGGACGTGGACGCGGGGGCGACCAGGCGGTCGCCGACGGTGAGATTGCGCGGCGGCACCAGGTTCCCGGCCAGATGCATGACCAGGTGGCGCATCAGCGGCACGAAGCCCGGTTCGAGCGGCAGGTCGGACCAGGTACGGTCGGGGGCCACCGCCAGCACCGCCACCTGGCCGCGCCCGACCTGGGCCGCGGCCACCACGGGCTGGCCGTCGCCAGTGGTGACCAGCACCTGGCAGGCGGTGGCGCTGCGGCTGGTGCGTTTCGGGTCGAGGATGCGCAGGGTGCGCACATGCACCGCCGGCAGAGAGGAGATCCCGGCAGCGGCGAAGGCGGCGGCGAGGGGGTGATCAAGTCCGGGCAGCACCAGGCCCTGGGGCTGGGGCAGCGTGCTGACGGCCCCCACCGCCAACGGCAGCACGCCGGTGCCGGACCGCCACAGGGCCTGCCAGGTGGCCTCGGCGCCGGGATCGTCCCCCGCCGCGATCAGCAGGCCGCCGCCTTCGGCCACGAAGCGCTCCAGGGCGCCGATCAGACGGTGCCCCAGCGGCGGTGGCCCAGCGAGCGCCACCACCGAAGCGCCAGCGATGTCGGCCTCGGTGAGCGCTTCCACGGCTACGCGACGCGGGGCGAATACGCCACTGCCGGTCGGGCGCAGCGCGTGGGCGACGAAGTCCAGCCCGCCCAGGCCGGGGCTGCGCCCGCTATCGACCAGCAGCACCGGCAGGTCACGGACCGCCTGCACCACCAGGGTGCGGGCGTCGTCGGCCGGCAGCGCGTCGCGCGCGTCCTCAAGGCAGACCTCGATGGTGTGCAGGCCGACGGCCAGGGGCGGCAAGGGCAGCTCCAACGGGGTGCGACCGGTGCTGACGGCAACGGTGCGGCGCGCCAGCGGGCGGCCGTCGATGCGCAGGCCTACGGTGGCGGGGAAGGGCGTCGGGCCGAGTCCGGTGGCGTCGAGGCCGACGCGCACCACCCCGGCTGACCCAGCGGGCAAAACCTCCTGGGTGCATTCGAGCAGGCCGACGCTGAGATTGCGCGGGCCGGGCCGCAGCGGCGTCAGCACCACCAGGCGGGGTCGGCCGGGGGTGCCGCTGGCGGCGCGCTGATCGCGGCACAGCGACCCTTGCAGGTCGGCCCAGGCAGCCTGGCCGGCCGGATAGCCATCGTCGAAGCCATCGCCGATCAGCACCAGTTCAGCATTGGGGTTGCTCAGCAGGGCGATCTGACGCATGCCGGCGGCGAGCAGTCGCGGCTGGTCGCTGGCGTGGGCGCCGGGTTGCAGGGCGTGCAGGCGCCGGCGTACCGCCTCCAGGTCGTGCAGCGCCTCGGCTGGCGGTTCGTCGCAAGCGCTCAGCGGCAGCAGCACCACTTCGTCGCCCGGACGCAGGGTGTCGAGGTAGGCCAGGGCCAGCTCCAGTGCGGCGTCGCGCCGGCCCTGCACCGCCAGGCTGAGGCTGTCGTCGAGGCACAGCACCGCCGCCGTGCGGCCGTGGCGGACGATGCGTTCCTGGCCCTGGTCACGTGGCAGCAGGGCCGGACGCGCCAGCGCCAAGGCGAAGGTGGCGAGGATCAGGGTACGCACCGCCAAGAGGAGGAATTGCTCAAGAAACAGCGAGCGACGCGCGCGCAGCAAGGTCAGCGCGACGAAGCGCATCGCGCCCCAGTCCACCCGCCGGGCCTTGCGCCGGTGCAGCAGGTGCACCAGCAGGGGCAAGCCGGCGGCGGCCAGCCCACCCAACAGCAGGGCGTTGAGCAGGATCATGGCCCGCCCGCCAGCATGCGCCCGAGGAAGAGCACCGGATCCTCGTCCGCGCGGCAGAGATCCCAGGTGGCGCCGGATTCGCGGCACGCGCGCATCAGGCCCTGCTGGTGCGCCGCCACCGCGGTGCGGTAGCGGTCGCGCAGGCGGTCAGCGTCTACCCCCAGCGACGGCTCGCCCTCCAGCCCAGCCAGGAGAACCTGCCCACGCAACGGGAAGGCCAGCTCATCCGGATCGAGGACTTGCACCAGGCGCACCTCCTGCCGTCGGTGACGCAGGTGGCGCAGGGCGCGGCCGAGGCGTTCAGGGTCGTCGAGACCATCGCTGATGAGCAGCACCAGACCGCGCCGCCGCAGCCGCAGGGCCAGCGTTTCCAGCACCGGGCCCAGCGCGGTCTCGCCGGCTGGGCGCAGCTTCTCCAGGGCCTCAAGCAGCCGCAGCAGGTGCGGCATGCTGGCCATGGGCGGCAGGTGGAGGCGCAGGGCGGTGTCGACCAGGGCCAGTCCGACCTGGTCGCCCCGGCGCATCATCAGCGCCGCCAGGGCGGCCGCGAGCAGGCAGGCGCGGTCGAGTTTGCCGCCGTAGGCCATCGAGCCGGAAACGTCGAGCACGATCAGGGCATTGAGCCGCGCTTCTTCCTCATACAGGCGCACCTCGTGGCGGTCGGTGCGGGCGTAGACCAGCCAGTCGATGCGGCGGGGATCGTCGCCCGGGGCATAGGGCCGGTGCCCGGCGAATTCCACCGACAGGCCGCGATGGATGCTGTGGTGCTGCCCGGACAGCAGCGACTCCACCGCCTGGCGGGCGACCACGCTTACCCGGCCCAGGCGCTCCAGCACCTCGCCCTCGACCCGCCGGAGCAGGTTCATGCGCGGCGTCCGCGCGCCAGATCCTGGACCAGGCGGTCGATGAGCAGGTCGGAGGTCAGGCCTTCGGCCTGGGCGGCGAAGGTGAGGACGATGCGGTGGCGCAGCACTGGCTTGGCCAGGGAGTCGATGTCCTCGATGGCGGCGTGGAAACGGTTGCCGAGCAGGGCCAGCGCCTTGGCCCCGAGGATCAGCATCTGCCCGGCGCGCGGCCCGGCGCCCCAGCGCAGGTGCTCGGTCACGCCCGCCACCGGGGCGATTCCGGGGCGGGTGCCCTGCACCAGGCGCACCACGTGGTCGAGCACATGGTCAGCCACCGGCACCTGGCGGATGACCCCCTGCAGGGCGACCAGCTCGCGCGCATTGATCAGCGGTACCACCGTGGCGCCGCCATCGCTGGTGGTCTGCCGCAGGATCTCGCGTTCTTCGGCGGTGCTGGGGTAGTCGACCAGGATGCGGAACATGAAGCGGTCGAGCTGGGCTTCCGGCAGGTTGTAGGTGCCTTCCTGCTCGATCGGGTTCTGGGTGGCGAGGACGCAGAATGGTTCGGGCAGGTCGTAGGTGCGGCCGCGCACGGTGGTGCGGCGTTCCTGCATTGCTTCCAATAGCGCGGCCTGGGTCTTGGGCGGGGTGCGGTTGACCTCATCGGCCAGCACCAGGTTGGCGAACAACGGTCCGGGCAGGAACTCGAACTGGCGCCGGCCGGTCTGGGGGTCCTCCTGCAAAATGTCAGTGCCGGTGATGTCGCTGGGCATCAGGTCGGGGGTGAACTGCACCCGGCCGAAGCTCAACTCCATGGTGCGGGCCAGGGTCTGCACCATCACCGTCTTGGCCAGGCCGGGCACGCCCTCGAGCAGGCAGTGGCCGCGGCAGAGCAGGGCGATGAGCATCTGCTCCAGCACCGTGTCCTGGCCCACCACCACCTTGTGGGCCTCGTCGAGGAAGCGCGCGCGCAGGTCGAGCAGGCGCGCCACCAAGGCGCTGGTGGCGGGATCGGTGGGGATGGTGGCGGCCATTGGTTCACCTCGGGGCGGCAGGGCGGCAGGGCGGCAGGACGACAGGACGACAGGGCGGTAGGAGGACGGCAGGGCGGCAGTGCGGTAGCTAGCAGCGCTATCTTCTTACCCTAAGAACGCGGGTCCTGGCGAGGTGTGACCAGGTTTCTTGCCGCCAGCGTGCGGTGCTAGGCGCGCGCGTTTTGTGCGCTATGCCGCCCGCATGGCCGATGACCTTGATGCGCTGATGGCCTTGGCCCAGGCCGGGGACGCCGAGGCTTATGCCGCAGTGGTGCGCGGGGTCGAGCATGTGGTGCGCGCCACCTTGCTCACGGCCACCGCCGATCCGGCCCTGGCCGACGATCTGGCTGCCGACGCGCTGGTGCACGCCTGGGATCGGCGGGATCAGTACCGGCCCGGCACCAGCCCGCGCGCCTGGATCCTGGCCATCGCCCGCACGCGTCTGATCGACCACCAGCGGCGGGTGGTGCGGCGCGAACGCCACCTCGCCGAGATCATCCGCACCGAACTGCTGCGCCACCGCCCGGCCGAAGACGACCCGAACCTGGAACCACGTCGGCGCGCGCTGGAGCACTGCGTCGCCAGTCTGGAAGAGCCGGAACGGCATTTGATCAGCTTGGTCTATGCCGAGGGCCTGGACAGCGCCGGCGCCGGCGACGCGCTCAACCTGCGCCCCGAAACCTGTCGCCAGCGTTTGTGCCGGCTGCATCGGCGGCTGCGCTCCTGCGTCGAACGCCGGTTGGCAGGGGTCGCGTCATGAATGGTCCCCAACCTGCCCGCATTCACGAACTGGCGATTGGATTCAGCCTGGGCGAGCTGACCCAGGTCGAACTGGAGGAACTGGCAGAGCTGCTGCGGGGCCCTGATGGCGCCATGGTGGCGCGCGAGGCCTGGCAAGTGCTGCTCCAGACCACCGATCTCAAGGTGGTGACGTCAGGCCCGTTCCTGGCCGAGGTGCGTGCGCGCCTGATCCAAGGGGCATCCTCGCCCAGTGAAATGGTGCAACGGCGCTTGCAGCCTTCGTCACTGCCCGAAATCGACCTTGGACCGACCTTGCCGCCGCCGCGCCCGCGCTGGTGGATCTGGGCCGGGATACTGCTGCTCATCGCCGCGCTGGCGACCGCCCTGACGGTGGCGGTCAGCTCGGGCTGGCTGGTGCTGCTGGGCAACCGCTGAAGGCGGGTCCCGGCATGCGCAAGCCGGTTACCGGTGACGGCGGGGGAGGCGACTCGGCTTCGACGCCGCAAGGCTCGCCTCCGCCACCGCCGCGTGGTGTTTGGGATCGCGGTAGGCCTTCATCCACTTCTTCATCAGGACCAGCAGATCCTTGTCGTGTTCGTCGACGTAGGGCTTCAGGTCGAGGTCGGGGGGCAGGTGGAGCGGCCGTTGCTCCACCAATTCCTTGATGCTCGCCTGCATGAACCGGTCGTATTCGCGCCATTGGATGCCGTCGGCGCGCACGGCGGCCTCTTCGCTGCGCAGGGCGATCTGGTGCGCGTGCTGGTAGCGCAGGTCGAAGGCGTCGATGAGGGCTTTTTCCACGGCTTCATGCAAGAGCAGGTAGCGGTCGACCTGGACTGTCCCGCCCGCCTTCGCCGTGAAGGACGGCGGCAGGTCGCGGTCGATGTAGATCGTCCGGCCGTCGGTGCTGTAGCCGGCGAGATAGGGGACGTGGAAATTGCGGTCGAGCACCAGCCGGCGCGAGATCGCGTCGAGGCTGCGGTCGAGCATCAGCGCCGACACGTACCAGTCGGGGCCGCGCAGACGGGTGTGGCGGGTGCGTGAATGCGCCTTGGCGTGGGGTTTTCCGTACATGGGCGCGGTATTCCCGGCGACTCACCGGAAGCAAGAGCGTGGCGCCAGGAATCGCTGGCGTGGTGGCGATGCTTTTATATGAAAGCGCTTCCTGTCCCATCTGGACCTCCGCCGGGCGCGTGCCTGCAGGCGTTGGCCAAACTGAAGGAATAAACCGATGCGTACGCTCAACGGCCCCGGCCTGTTCCTGGCCCAGTTCATGGGTTCCCAGCCGCCGTTCGACACCCTGGATGCCATCGCCGCCTGGGCAGCAAAACTCGGATTCAAGGGCGTGCAGTTGCCGTCGTGGGATGCGCGGGTCATCGACCTCGAACGAGCCGCCACCAGCCAGACCTACGCCGATGAGGTGAAGGGCAAACTCGCCGCGAAGGGCTTAGCGATCACCGAGCTGTCGACCCACCTGCAGGGCCAGCTCATGGCGGTGCATCCGGCCTATGGCGAGGCCTTCGACGGTTTCGCGCCGGCGAACGTGCGTGGGAATGAACCGGCGCGGCGTGCCTGGGCCAAGCAGCAGATGCTGTGGGCGGCGCAGGCCAGCCGGCGCCTGGGGCTCACCGCGCACGCCTCGTTCACCGGCGCGCTCGCCTGGCCGTTCATGTACCCCTGGCCGCAGCGGCCGAAGGGCCTGATCGCCGACGCCTTCGCCGAACTGGCGGCGCGCTGGAAGCCGGTGCTGGATGAGTTCGACCGCAACGGCGTCGACGCCTGCTTCGAAGCCCACCCCGGCGAGGACGTGCACGACGGCGCCACCTTCGAACGCTTTCGAGCCGCGCTGGGCGACCACAAGCGCTGCTGCCTGCTCTACGATCCCAGCCATTTCGTGCTGCAAGGTCTGGATTACCTGGAATTCATCGATCTGTACCACCCCTACATCCGCGCCTTCCACGTGAAGGACGCCGAGTTCCGGCCCAATGGCCGGGTTGGTGCCTACGGCGGCTACCTCGATTGGGCCGAGCGGGCCGGCCGCTTCCGCTCGCTGGGCGACGGTCAGGTCGACTTCGGCGCGGTGTTCTCGAAGTTCGCCCAGTACAACTACCCCGGCTGGGCGGTGCTCGAATGGGAATGCTGCATCAAGCACCCCGAAGACGGCGCCAAGGAAGGCGCGACCTTCATCCGCGACCACATCATCCGGGTGACCGAAAAAGCCTTCGACGACTTCGCTGGTGGCGGCGCGGATACAGCGGTGAATCGACGGCTGCTCGGTCTGGGTTGAAGAAGAGGATGGCCACAGAGAGCACAAAGGGCACAAAAAACAGCCAGGCCTTGAAGCTCCTTTGTGATTTTTGTGACCTTGGCGATCATCACCGCGCCAGCGATCAAACCAGGAAAGTATTCTTTAGACCCAGGCAATCGTTCCCCCTACCCTTTGTGCTCTTTGTGCTCTTTGTGGCCATCCCCTCTCCCCTGCCTTCCTAAGGATTACATCATGCCCGCACTTCCCTACCTGATGCTCGGCGGTGGTCCCGGGGCCTTCATCGGCGCGGTGCACCGCATCGCCGCCGCCATGGACCAGCATTGGCGCCTGGTCGGCGGCAGCTTCGCGTCCACCAGCGAACGCAGCCGCGAGACCGGCGCCGCGCTGGGACTCGCCCCGGAACGATCCTCCGGCACCTGGCAGGAATGCCTGGCGCGCGAAGCGAAACTTTCGGCGGAAGAGCGCGCGGTGGCGGTGGTAATTGTCACCCCGAACCACCTCCATGTGCCGATGGCCCTGGCCGCGCTCAAGGCCGGATTCCATGTCATCTGCGACAAGCCGCTCGGCGGCAGTGTGGCGGAGGGCAAGGAACTCGCCGCCGCCATCGCCGCCTCCGGCAGGATCTTCGCCCTGACCCACAACTACACCGCGCATCCGCTCATCAGCGAGGCGCGCGCCCTGGTGCGTGCTGGCCGGCTGGGCGCGATCCGCAAGGTGCTGGTCGAATACGCCCAAGGCTGGCTCGCGGGTTCGTTGGAAAAAACTGGGCAGAAGCAGGCAGCCTGGCGTACTGATCCAGCCCAAGCTGGGGCGAGCTGCTGCATGGGCGACATCGGCACCCACGCGGCGAACCTGGCCGAACACGTCACCGGCCTGCCGATCGAATCCCTTGCGGCGGATCTCAGCACCTTCGTCCCCGGCCGCCAACTCGATGACGACGGATCGGTGCTGCTGCGCTTCCGTGGCGGTGCCAAGGGCGCGCTCGTTGCGAGCCAGATCATGGTCGGCTGCGAGAATGGCCTGCGCCTGCGCGTTTATGGCGAAAAGGCCGGCCTGGAGTGGTCGCAGGAGGAACCCAACACCCTCGTCCTGCGTCATCCCGACCGTCCGGCTGAACTGCTGCGCACCGGCCAGGGGTACCTCAGCGCCGATGCCAAGAGCGGCGCCCGCGTGCCCCCCGGCCATCCCGAAGGCTACCTGGAAGCCTTCGCCAACATCTACACCCGCGTCGCCGCCGCGATCCGCGATCCCAAAGCCCCCCGCGATTTCCCCGGCATCGACGACGGCCTGCGCGGCATGGCGTTCATCAACGCGTGCGTTGAATCGAGCGCAAAGAACGCGGCGTGGGTGAAGGTCGGCTAGACCGCAGGGGATGGCCACAAAGAACACAAAGAACACAAAGGGCACAAAGGTGATTCCATTCTGTGTCCTTTGTGCTCTTTGGTGCGTCAGGCCAAGCCTGACCAACCTTGTCGATTGAAAGGATCGACCATGTAAAAGCCTGCAACATGTAGCTGACTTGGCGATCGTATCGGGTAACCGAACGGTCGAAGCCTGGGTTGGCGAACGATGCGAGC
>CAMCMZ010000036.1 GCA_945876185.1 Candidatus Kuenenia stuttgartensis
TACTCGCCCAGGAGCAAAATACCCTGCGCCACCCACAGCGCTGATGGCCATGTCCAACCACTCGTTGCTTCAACCCGCGGCGTAACGCCACTCACCGCGCTGGATGGGGCACGTTCACGCCGCGGCTTGAAGCAACGCTATGCATTTGCTCGGTTGGTCCCCAAGATCACCGCTCCTGGCGATGCGAAAACCAAGCTGGGCGAATTCACGGTGCAGTTCGACTTCGAACCTGGCAAGAAGCCGACCGCCGAGGAACTGGAGGAAAAGCGCAAGGATTACCAACAGCGCCTGACCACCGACGATCCCCAGAAGCGGAAGTGGGAGATTCTTGATTCCGGCGATGTGGAAGGCGGCATAGCCTTCGCCCTGCGGTGCAAAGATCCCAGCAAGACGCAATCCAACTATCTCATGTTCTGGGCCATGTCCTGGCCCACTGCCGAACGGGCGATGACCTTCCAGATCCATTGCACCTACCAGGACCATCCGGGCATCGACCTGGCGAAGATCCGTGGTGATATCGGCCGATTGCTTGCCAGCGTGCGCACCGGCGACCATTCGCCGTACGCCGCTTTCGCCGCCAAGGCCACCAGCGACGCCTGGGTCGACAAGGCGGCGGCGAGCGGAAAGTGACTCCGCCGACTGGCCTGCATCGCTTGACCTGACCCGCGAACCTCGCGTTGACTCGGCTGCGTTCCGGCGCTATCCAACGTTTGTCAGCCGACCGCGCGGAGCGCCACTATGCAGGAAATCAGCTTCCTCACCAACTACCAGATCCTGCGCAAGATCGCGTCGGGCGGGATGGGGTCGGTCTACCTCGCCGAGCAGTTGGGCGCCGACGGCTTCCGCAAGATCGTGGCGATTAAGACGATCAAGCGCGAATACCTGAAGAACAAGGAAAACGTCGACCTGTTCGTCGGCGAAGCCAAGCTCGTCGCCGACTTGATCCATGAGAACGTGCTCCAGGTCTACCAGCTCGGCCAGACCAAGGGCGTCTACTACATCGTGATGGAATACGCCCACGGCAAAAACTTCGCCGACCTGATCCGCGCCCACAAGGAACTGCACAAGGTCACCAACGTCGACATCGGCGCCTTCATCGTCTCGCGCGTCTGCCGGGCTCTGCATTACGCGCACGAAGCGCACGACATGTCGGGCCGGCCGCTCAACATCGTGCACCGCGACGTGACCCCGTCGAACGTCATCATCACCTACGGCGGGGTGGTGAAGCTGACCGACTTCGGCATCGCCAAGGCCGTGATCATGAGTACCCCGGACGAGGCCGAAGTGATCATGGGCAAGCTGCCCTACATGTCGCCCGAGCAGGCCAAGTTCCAGGGCACCACGCGCCAGAGCGACATCTTCAGCCTCGGCCTGGTGATGTACGAACTGCTGACCAACACCGTGGTCTACAACGTCAACGACATCGACGACCTGGTCGACAAGATGGACAACTACTCGATCAAGGCGCCCCGCCGGCTGAACCCGCACATCCCGGAAAAGCTGGAAAAGATCATGCTCCGCGCGCTGGAGGTCAACCCGGCCAACCGCTACCAGACCGCGCGCGAGTTCAACCAGGACCTCGAACACTACATGTACGACGGCGGCTACGGCCCGACCAACGAGAAGCTGACCCGCTACCTGGCCCGGCTGTTCCCGGAAGAGAGTCAGATGCCGATCACAAACGTCAGCGGTTCCGGCTTCAGCCCGCAGTCCCCCGGCAATCCCCCCGCCGAACCGGGTTCGTCGTCGCTGCCCCAATCCGGCCCCCCGCCGGTCCCACCGGCCGCCCCCGCCCCGGCCTGAGGTCTTGCCGCCTGCGGCGGACCGCTACGTTTGCGCCGCAGCCAAACGAACGGTTCTGCGCTCGTAGCTCAGCTGGATAGAGCGTCGCCCTCCGAAGGCGAAGGTCTGTGGTTCGAATCCACACGAGCGCGCCACATAAACCCCAGGTGAAAGCCTGGGGTTTTTCGTGCGATTGCGGTTGGCTGCTGGTTTTTATCCTGCGCGGTCGTGCATCCCGGCATTGCCATTCACTCCGAACCGACATGCTCACCCACCAGCAGTTCGCCCGCCCCCAACCCATCCAGGACCTCGCCATGCGCCACCTCTTCACTCTCACCACGCTCCTCCTGCTGCTCACCGGAAACTTCCTCGCCGCTGGCGAGGCGAACAATCACCCCTACCTCAAAGTGGCGGCGAAGTCGCTGGTTGGCGCTGATGGGAAACAGATTGACCAGGCCAAGCTGCTCAAGCCCAAGTACGTCCTGATCTACTTCTCTGCCCACTGGTGCCCGCCGTGCCGGGCGTTTACGCCGAAACTCGTGAATTACTACAATGAAAAGGGCGGCGGAAAGGATTTCGAAATCCTCTTCGTCTCCTCCGATGAGGACAGCACCAAGATGGGTGCCTACATGAAAGAGACCTCCATGCCCTGGGCCGGCTTGCGCTTCGGTTCGAGCAAGACGGCAGACATCCAGAAGAAGTACGGCGGCAAGGGCATCCCCTGCCTGACCGTGCTGGACGACAAGGACGAGGCCGTCTTGCGCAGCTACGTCGATGGCCAGTACGTCGGCCCGCAGCATGTGCTGGCTGAGTTCTCAAAGCTGATCAAGGACGCGAAGTAGCCGATCCAGCAGGCGGAGACGCCGACGTCCGCCGCCACCCTTGCGGCGGTGTCCACTGCGCTTCGACTCCGGACATGCCCGCGAACGTCTATGACCATCCTGATGTCGCCGCCCTGGTCCGGCTCTGCCTCGACGAGGACCTGCGCCACGCCGGCGACCTGACCTGCCGATCGTTGGTACCGACCGGATCAGTCCTGCACGGCGAGATCATCGCCAAGCAGGCCGGCACGGTCTGCGGGCTGGAACTGTTCTGCGTGGTCTACGCCATGCTCGCCGACGGGACTCCGGCCCAGGGCGTCCTCGTCGAGGGGCTTGCCGCTGACGGCGCGACGGTCACGGCCGGTAGCGTAGTCGGTCGCATCCGGGGCGCGGCGGCGACGGTGCTCTCCGGTGAGCGCACCGCGCTCAACCTCTGCCAGCGCCTGTCTGGGGTCGCCACCGCCGCGCGCAGGTATGTCGAGGCCGTCGCCGGCACCCGCGCCAAAGTCTACGACACGCGCAAGACCACCCCGGGGCTGCGGCTCTTGGAAAAACACGCGGTCGCCAGCGGCGGCTGCGCCAACCACCGCATGGGCCTGTACGACGCGGTGCTGATCAAGAACAACCACATCGCCCTGATGGAAGGCCTTGCCGGCGTCCGCTGCGCCTCGGCCGAGGCCGTGCGTCGCTGCCGCGCCCAGGTCGGTGCGGCGGTGGTGATCCAGGTCGAGATCAGCGCCCTGGACGAACTGGAGCCGGTGATCGCGGCCGGCGCGGATCTGGTGCTGCTCGACAACATGGTGCCGGAGCAGATCCGCACAGCGGTTGAGATCCGCAATCGAATCAGCGCCCGTGTCGGCCTTGAAGCCTCGGGCGGCATCACCCTCGCCAACGTGCGCGATTACGCCCTGACCGGGGTCGACCGGATCTCGACCGGAGCGATCACGCATTCGGTGTCGGCATTAGATCTGGCCCTGCATTGCGCGGCCCCGACGACCCGGTGAACGCCGCCTGGCAGGAACAACCCGGACCGCCGATCACCTCTACGGATGCATTGCGGGCGCTTGCGGATGAACCGGACCTGCTCTGCCTGCATGGTGGCACCCTCGGCCACACCTGGCTCGCTTGGGGTGCACCGCCGCAGCTGATCCGGTCGTACGATGAACTCGGACGTGCGGCTCACCAAACGCCGACCACCGAACCCTGGGATCACATGGCCTGGGGGCCGGGCGCTGCCGGCGCAGACGTGATCCAACTCGACTACGAGTTTCCCTCCGTCGCCGGCCGGCGTTGGCCGCCGGATGCCTGGTGCGCCTGGAGTCCCGCCGGGAATTGCGTCCTGCATGCCCGGGACGAGGCCGGCTTCGCGCGGCTACGCGCGGGCCTGGCGCGTCCCGCGCGACACCTGGACCCACCTCGGATCGACGGTGCGCTGATCCCGGCCTGGAACGCCGCTGGCCACGCGGAGCGGGTCGAGCGCATCCGCGCTTGGATCGCCGAAGGGCAGATCTACCAGGCCAACCTGACCCTGCCGTTCCGGGCGCGCCTGCACGACGGGGTCCACCGCGATCTCGCGTTGTTCCTGCGCCTGATTGCCCACAGTCCGGCCGGCTACGCGGGTTTTTTCCGCCAGGCGGGGCGCACGGTGATGAGTCACAGCCCGGAATGCTTCCTGCGTGCGCATGGCGATTGCGTGACGGCGGAGCCGATCAAAGGCACGCGACGGCGCATCGCCGGGCAGGAAACCGAAACGCGAGTGGAACTGCTGGCCGCACCCAAGGATCGCGCCGAACTGGCGATGATCATCGACCTCGTGCGCAACGATCTCGGCCGGGTTGCGGTGCCGGGTAGCGTGCGGGTCAGTGATCCCGCCGTGGTCGTGGATCTGCCACACCTGCATCACCTCGCCGGCCGGATCACCGCCCGCTTGGCGCCCGGCCACGGTTGGGCTGATCTGGTGGCAGCGAACCATCCCTGCGGCTCGATCACCGGCGCGCCGAAGCGCCGGGCGATGGAGCTGATCCACGCGATCGAAAGCGGGCCGCGCGGGGCCTACTGCGGCTGCTTCGGCTGGATCGGTCCGGCCGCGCTGCAACTGGCCGTGGCCATCAGGTGCCTGGAGCTGAGCGGAGACGCGCTTACCTTCCACGCCGGTGGCGGCATCGTCGCCGATTCGGATGGGGCCGCCGAGTGGGACGAGGTCCGCGCCAAGGCCGCCGCCTTGGCCTTTGCCGTCGGAGGTGATCTATGAATGGACGTGCACTCCGTCCGGTTGCAGATCTCAGGTATTTCGCCGTCTTTTCAGCATTGCCGCTGCTGCTGGCGATCGCTGGCTGCGCCACCTCGGATGCTCGTCCACCGTCCGTCATTGTCACTGCGCCGGTCCAGGTCGTCGACCCCAAGGCCGAACCGGGCTCGATCGAGGGGTGGCGCTGGGGCAACGGACAGCGGGATCTCGACGAATCGGAACGCCGCGAGGCGCGCAAAATTGACGCGGTACGCCAGGCGATCGACGATGGCTTCTACGCCGTCGCCCAGGATCGCCTGACCGCGCTGGTCGCCCAGGGCAGCCAGCATCCGCTGATCTTCCACCTCCAGGCGCAATTGCTGTGGCGACGCGGTGACGCCGAGGGCGCGATCCCGTGGTGCGCGAAGGCCATCGCCGCGAGTTCGCTCTGGATCGAACCGCGTCTGCTGCAGGCGCGTTGCCACCTGGTGCTCAAGCAGCATGCCCAGGCGGAGAGCATCTTCAGCGACCTCGATCGCATGGCGCCGAAATCGCCGTGGGGACCGTACGGCATGGGTGCGGTGGCGGCGATGCGCCTCGACACCGTCCGCGCCGCCAAACTCGCCGACGAGGCCCTGGCCCGCGATCCGAAGCACCTCCCGAGCCTGCAACTGCGCGCCAGCCTGGCGCGCATGACCAACGAGACCGACCTCGAGCAGACGCTCCTCCTGCGTCTCATCGATGAAGACCCGCTCGCGGTGGAGGCCCAGATCCGCCTGGGCGAACTCGCTTTGGCGGCGAACCGCCGTGACGATGCCCGCCGCTATTTTGAGCGCGCCCACGCTATCGACCCCAGGCCGAGCATCGCGGCGCGCCTCGCCGAACTGGCCCGCGCCGGCGCACCGGCCGCCCCCGACCCGGCTGCGCCCGCGATTCCCGCCCAATAGCCGTAGCCGCCAACGGCAACCACCGGAACCACCGGCAGACTCGCGCTGGACAGCGGCGATGCGGCGGCAACCTCCCGCCCATGATCAAAGCCAACACCTATTTCAACGGCACCGTCCAGAGCCTCGGCTTCGAGCGCAACGGCCGCCGCCAGACCGTCGGCGTCATCGCGCCCGGCACCTACCACTTCGACACCGGCGGGGCCGAGCGCATGACCGTGGTCTGCGGCGAACTCCAGATCAAGGTCGCCGGCGGCGAGTGGCGCAACTACCCGCAGGGCACCGCGTTCGAGGTTCCGGCGAAGAGCGGGTTCGACATCGTGGCGGCGGCGGAAGCCGCCTATTGGTGCGAGTTCCTTTAACCTCGGGGCTCCGCCCCGCAGGCCCCGCCAGGGCCTGGGGGCCCTGGACCCGTGGTTGCCCTGAGGGGCGTTGTGACCGCGCTCTTGCGTTGATGACGTGTCTTTGCCCGGGATGAACGGAGTTGGCGTGTCCATTCACCAAGAAACTGGGGGCCCGGATAGGGACTGACTGGACTAAGGGCGCCGGCCCGACGCTGGCCGGGTGGTGGTCACGCGGCAGTCCTTTGTCCTCGATCGCTGGCAAAACCGATTTTCATCGTCACTTCCTGAGGTTTCCGTGATCCGTGCCGTTCTCTATGACCATGATGGGACGCTGGTGGATTCGATCCCGGCGGTGGTGGCGGCGACCAATGCGGTGCTGGCGCAGCATGGATTCGCGGTGGCCTCGCGCGAACAGGTCATGCGCGGGATGGTGCTGCCGACGGCGCCGCGCATGGGGCATCACGCGGGTTGCACGGATCCGGCGCTCATGCACATCATGGCGCAGGATTTCTACCGGATCTTCTTCGCCCGGGCGCCGAACCTCTGCCAGGCGTATCCGGGCGTGGCGGAACTCCTGCAACGCGGGCGGGCGGCAGGGCTCAAACAGGCGGTGGTGAGCAACAACCAGGGCGCCTGCATCCGCATGATCATGGGCAAGCTGGGACTGGCGGGGTTGGTCGAGGGCATCTTCGGCGAAGAGGATCTGCCGGCGACCAAGCCGGATCCGCGTGCACCGCTTCATGCGGCTGCGGCACTCGGGATCGTGCCGGCGGAATGCCTGTTCGTGGGCGACAGCGGTCCCGACGTCCAGGCCGCCCGCGCGGCCGGCATGGAGGCCATCGGCGTCACCTGGGGCATCCACCCGCGCGCCGAATTGGAAGGTCTTGGCTTCAGCACCCTCGTCGAGGCCGTGCACGAATTGTGGCCAGTCATCGCACGACGAATTGAAACGCGGTGAACGGTCGGATTGACGCAAGTCTTTGAGCTGCAATACGCTGCTGATCGCCTTCGAACCTGCTCGGCAACTGTTGCACCCGGCGCGCAGGGTTCAGGCAGAAAATGGTTCAATTGCCCTGATTCAGCGCCGATACTGTGATCATGGATGATTTGCACCTCATCCTGGCACCCCCGGACATCGGCGATCGCTCGTCGGGCCAGGGCGGCACGTACTCGCGCCAGACCCCGCGCGGAAGGTCGGCGCTGATCCGCAAGCTGGAAGCAGCACCAGCCGTCACCGAACCGGCGATCGACCCGGTCGCCCCCCTGCTTGAGGCTCTCGACCGCCTGCGCGCCACCGAAGAGCCACCCAAGGAACCGTCGTCGCGGCGTTTCGTGCGCGGCGTGCAGGCCTACCGCGAAACCAGCAGCTCAGAGCCGACGCCGGTGCTTGGCGTGCCCGTGCTGGCGCCCGTGGCCAATCCAGCGCCCTGACGCCTTCAACGCTTGTTGCGCGACTTGCGGCGGTCCAGCAACTTGCTGATCGACGGCATTTTTGCGCGCGCGGTGGGCTTGGCCGCTTGCACCTTGCCGGCGACGCTGGCGAAGACCACGTCGGCGCGCTCGATGTCGACGTGCGAGACGAGCACGTCGAGTTCAGTGCCGACACCGTACACGCGGCCGGAACGGCGGCCGACCAGCGCCAGGCGCTCACGGTCGAATTCGTAGTAATCGTCCTGCAATTCGCGCACCGGCAGGATGCCTTCCATACCGGTTTCCAGCAGTTGCACGAACAGGTGGCCGGGCGCCGCGCCGGTGACCACGCCAGAGAACGACTCGCCAATGCGTTGCGCCAGGTAGCGCGCCGCCTTGCGCGCGTCGAGGTCGCGTTCGGCCGACTCGGCGCGCTGTTCCGTGAAGCTCGACTGGCGTGCGAGCGCATCCAGGTAGCCGCGCCGGACCTCGACATCGCGGTAGCCCTCCAGCTTCAAGCCGGCCTTCACCAGGCGGTGCACGAGCAGATCCGGATAGCGCCGGATCGGGCTGGTGAAATGCGCGTAATGGCTAAACGCCAGGGCGTGGTGGCCGACGTTTTCGATCGCGTAGACCGCCTTCTTGAAGGCGCGCAGGAGGCAGAGGTTGAGCACCTGGCGCGCAGCGGGCGGTTCGCGTTCGAGCTTAGCGAGGATCTTTTGCAGGCCGAAGCGGTTGTCGGTGCCGACGGGTTCGATGCCGTAGGTGCTGAGGATGCCGGCGAAAAATTGCAGGCGGTCGGGATCCGGTTCCTCGTGGATGCGGAAGACGCAGGGCAGGCCCTGCTCCTCGATCCAGGCCGCCACCGCGCGGTTGGCGGCGAGCATGCATTCCTCGATCAATTGGTGCGACAAGTCGTGGCCTTCGCGCGCGACCTCGATCGGCAGCCCGTTCACATCCAGATTGAAGCGATGCTCGACCGAGAACAGGTTGAGCGCGCCGGCGCTCTCGCGCGCCCGGCGCAAGGTCTGGGCGATGCCGTTCACCTGATGGACGACGTCGCGCAGGTCCTTCGGCCAGACGTTGGCCGCCTCTTTGTGTTCGATGATCTCCAACGCCTGTTCGTAGGTCAGGCGGTGGCGGCTGCGGATCAGCGATTCAGCAAGGCGGCAATTGGTGACCCGGCCGTTGCGGTCGAGGGTCAGGAAGGCTGACAGGCAATAGCGTTCGCGGTTCGGCACCAAGCTGCACAGGCCGTTCGACAGGCGCTCGGGCAGCATGGGAATGACGCGGTTGACGAGGTAGATCGAGGTCCCGCGCCGCACGGCTTCCTGGTCGAGCGCGCCGTGCTGCTGCACGAAGTGGCTGACGTCGGCGATGTGTACGCCCAACACCACGTTGCCGCGCTCATCGCGGTCGAGGCTGATGGCGTCGTCGAAATCCTTGGCGGTGGCGGGATCGATGGTGAACACCAGCTTTTCGCGCAGGTCGACGCGGTTGCCGAGGGGGAATTCTTCAGGCAGAGCCTCAGCCTCATCGACCACCGGCTGCGGGAAGTCGCCAGGCAGATCGTGGACGACGCGCACGTATTCGAAGTCGGTGATTTCTGGCGTTTCAGGGCCAAGGATCCGTTCGACGTGGACTCCAGCGGTGCCGTCAGGTGCAACCTCAATGCGGCCGACCACGCGTTCGCCCGCCTGGTAGCGATCGAAGAATCGCGGAAAGCTGGAGAGGATCTTGAGCGTGCCTTCGCGCCGGTTGTCGCACACCAGAGCCGGGCCGCTGGGCAGGAAGTTGACCGCGCCCACGACCTCGCGCCCCGAGCGGCGCAGGATGCGGGTGACCAGGGCGAGGCGATCCTCGCCGATCATCACCTGCACCACGTCACCGGAGCGGGTGCCAAGGCGGTAGTTGGGATGTACCGGCAGGCGACGGCCGTCAGGGAAGACGGCGACCAGGGTGCCGCCGTCGCTCTCCAGATTCGCGCTATGCTCGCCATCGCTGCCAGAGGCCTGGTAGCGACCCGGGCGGGCTTCGAGCAATTGGCCCTGTTCGACCAGGCGGCGCAGCACCGGCGCGACATCGCGGGTGTCGAGACTCAGCTTTTCCGCGACCTGCCAGGCGGTGCCGCCGCCCTCGATGCCGGCGAGGGCTTCGAGCACGGTCTGGTTCTGCTCATCGAGCTGCGGCCGCTCGGGATGGTCTTCCTGCTGCCGCACCTGGCGCGGCAGGAGATCATCCGCCACCGGCGCATCGGGCCGACCCGGCCGCGGCCGGGGATCGCGGATGGCTTTGCGCGCGCCAGAGGCCCCGCGCGCGCTTGACCCTCCGCGCGAATCGCCGCGCGAGCGTCGATCGTGCCCGGATCCCGTGCTGGACTTATTGGAGTGTCTGCCCATCTTTTCCCCGCCCTTGGCAGCCATGATGGCTGCCGCTGCGCCACGATGATGGAAACGACCCCGCCCGACAAAGGAAAAAACCGCCCCCTCGCACCGTCGCTGGCCTCGGCCAGTTCGCCGGTGCGCCTTGCCAAGGGCCAGCTGCCGTCGACCGATCACCTGCTGGCTGCCCTCACCGTCGCCCGGGTCGGTTCGTTCACCCGCGCCGCGCATGAGCTGGAACTGTCGCAGCCGGCCCTGTCGCGCCAGATCATGGGCCTGGAAAAAAACATTGGAGTTAAGCTTTTCGAGCGCGTCGGCCGCGCCGTCCGGCTGACTTCGTCCGGCGAGGAACTGGTCAGCCGCGTCGGCCCTCTGCTGGAGGAACTGTTGCGCGTCTCTGGCAACCTGTGCGCCTCCATGGGCACCACCGCCGGCCGCGTGCGTCTGGGTGCCAGTGAATCCGTGGCGATCAACTCGCTGCCGCAGATCCTCCGCCTGTATTTGTCAGCCAACCGCCGGGTCAGCCTGCGCCTCGTCTGCCGCACCAGCGAACGCCTGCCTGAGATGGTCGCCAGCGGCGAGATCGATCTCGCCGTGTGCGCGGTCGAGTTCGATCCGCCCGGTCTCGCGACCAAGCAACTCTGGGCCGAGGAAATGGTCCTCGTCCTGCCGGTGAGCCATCCGCAACGCAGCCGCTCGATCACCAGCTACACCAACGAGGATTTCATCCTCCTGCCGCAGTCGACGATTACCCGCCGCGTGCTCGACAACGCCCTGACCGAAAAAGGCATCGAATTGAAAGTGGCGCTCGAGCACGACTCGCCCGAGGTCATCAAGGCAATGGTGCTCGCCGGGCTGGGCCTCGCCATCCTGCCCGAGCCGACCGTACGCCGCGAGACGCGGCGCGGTGAACTCGCCGCCTGGCCGCTGTCAGACCTCAAGGTCATGCGCACCATCGTCGCGGTATCGGATCCGCGCCGCCAGCCGTGGCCGGCCGAAGTCGCGCTGATCGACGCGCTGTCGCGCTACGGTCGCTGAGACTGATTTCGCCGACCTGTTTCCGAGGCCGGCAGTCCGCATTCCGGGATCAAGGTTCCCAAGCGCCGTACTTGCGACAGGGGCTGGCTTGGCAAGCTGAACGGGCATCCGGCTCGCGCCGGATCGACCACCTGGCGGAGCAACCATGCAGCGTCGTGACTTCCTGAAAGCCGCTGGCATCACTGCCGCCGGACTCATTCTCACCCCATCCCGTCCGGCCGATGCCGGCGAGTCGCCTTCAACCCCACCCCCACCAACGCCCAAACCGGAGCGCCCCATGCCCTTCACCCTCCCGCCCCTGCCCTATGACGTTTCGGCCCTTGAGCCGCACCTGAGCAAGGAAAACCTCGAACTGCACCACGGCAAGCACCACAACGCCTACGTGGTCAACCTCAACAAGTTCGTCGACGACAAGAAAGCCGACGGCACCAAGACCCTGGAAGAGCTGATCCTTTCCGCTGGTCCCGGCCCGGTCTTCAACAACGCGGCTCAGATCTGGAACCACACCTTCTACTGGAACTCGCTCAAGCCTAACGGCGGCGGCGAACCCACCGGCGAACTCGCCGAGCGCATCAAGCGCGACTTCGGCTCCTTCGCCGACTTCAAGAAGCAGTTCCAGGACGCGGCCGTGGGCCAGTTCGGCTCCGGCTGGGCCTGGCTCGTGGTCGACGCCGGCAAGCTCAAGGTCGTCAAGACCGGCAACGCCGAACTGCCGCTGACCGCGAAGCAGACCGCTCTGCTGACCATCGACGTGTGGGAACACGCCTACTACCCGACCTACAAGAACCTGCGCCCGAAGTACGTCGAGACCATCATCGAAAAACTGCTCAACTGGGAATTCGCTGCGGCGAACCTCGCCAAGGCCTGAGTCCGGTTCCACGTTGCTGACGTCCGGCCACCGGGCGACCATGACCACAGCGAAGCGGCGATGTTCACATCGCCGCTTCGCTGTTTGGTGACTACCGTCGATGTGGACATCGACGCTCCATTCGCGTTGCCACTCACCTACGACGGCACCTTGGAGCGGCGATGTCCACATCGCCGTCGTGGCTGGTGACTACCGTCGATGTGGACATCGACGCTCCATTCGTCGCTCGCCTACGGCACCTTGGAGCGGCGATGTCCACATCGCCGGCGTGGCTGGTGACTTCCGTCGATGTGGACATCGACGCTCCATTCGTCACTCGCCTACAGGGTCAATTATAGTGGAATCAGCGGCCGAAGAGCGCCGAGAGCTTCTTCACCACGTCCTCGCCGCCGTTGGCGGTGAGGTGCTCGGACACCAGCTTGGCGATGGGGCCGATGAGGTCGCTCTTGATGCCGAGCTTCTGGAAGAGGGCGAAAGCCTGGGCCGCCGCGCCGGCGCTGCCGCCCATCATCGCTCCGAGGCCGCCCATCATGCCGCCGCCCGCCGCCGGAGCCGCCGCTGCGAACTGATCCAGGCCCGGAATCGCCGTGCGCATCTTCTCGACCTCAGGCGGGGTCAGCTTGGCCTGCACCAGTTTGAAGAGCCCGCCGACGGCGCCCTGGGCCTGGGGCTGGCTGAGGTTGAGCTGGGAGGTGATGGTCTGGATGAGGTCCATGGCGGGTTTCCTTGCGGGCGCGGATGCTCGCGGTGCCGCCAGGGGCGGCAAGCGCCTGCCTGGGTATTGCTCGTTTGGGGAGTATCAAAAATCGGGGGTCAGGCCGGCGGGGTGTCGGCGTGCCCAGAGTCGTGGCATCAGACGAAAGTTGCTGTTCCGGCCGGCGGGACGCCGGCCTGCCCAGGACGTCAGACCGACGTCAGGGTCTTCACCTTGGCGTTCAGCCCGGCTGCCTTCTTGGCCAGGCGGCCGTTCTCGTCGTTGGCGGCGTCGAGGCGTTCCTGCAAGGCCTGGAGCTCGGCGCGGTGCTGCTGCTTGGCGGCGTCGATCTGGCGCTTGAGCGCATCGACCTGGGCCTTGAGGCCGCCGGCGGCGCCTTGTTCTTCGGCTAGGCGCTTTTCAGCGGAGCGCAGCCGGGCGGCGGCCTGGTCGCGTTCACGCTGGACGGCGGCGAGTTGTTCGAGCTGGGCGCCGCCATCGGCGCGATCAGCGAGTTCGGATTCGAGGGCGCGGACGCGTTCGTTCGCGGCCTGGGCCGTCTTGTTGGCGGCGTCGAGTCGGGTTTGCAGATCGTGCACGCGGCGCCGCGCCTCGGGCAGAGCGGCGGACTCGGCGCTGAGCGTGACCAGGCGGCTCTCGCGCTCCTCGCTGCCCCTTTCAGCCTCGCGCAGACGTGCCTGGGCGGCGGCGAGAGCCGCATCGAGTTCCTCGCGCGCCTGCGCGGCGGCCTGTTCGCTGACGCGCCGGGATTTTTGCTCCTCCGCGAGGCGGCGCTTGAGTTCCGCCGTCTCCTTGATGGCACCGGCGGATTCCTCGTCGCTGCGCGCGCGCAGTTCCTCCAGCTCGGCCTTGAGCTGCCGCGCCGCAGCGGCCTCGGTCTTCAGCTTGTCGCTGGTCTGGGCCAGGTCGGTGGCGGTCTTCGCGGCTTTTTCTTCAGCGGCGGGCAGCTTGCGCGCGATGCGTTCCTGTTCAGCGCGTTGTTCTTCCAACTTGCGGCTGGCGGCAAGCTGCGCCGTCAATTGCTTCGCCAGGTCCTCGGCCTTGTGCTCCAGCGCGTTGGCCTCCTCGCTCTTGGCGCTCAGGGCATCGCCCCGGCGCTGGAGTTCGGCAGCAAGCTGCGCCACGCGCGCGGTGAGTTTGTCGACGACCTCGGTTGAAGACTTGATCAGCACCAGCGGATCGCCGCCGGCGCGGCCGGTCTCGCCTTCCAGGCGACTCACGGTCTTGGTGAAGCGGCCGACGAAGCCCTCGTGCTTGAGGTTGCCGACCGCGAGACCGGAATCAGCGGCGGCGGCGAGTTCGACCAGTTGCCGCGCCAGCGATTGCTGCGCCAGCTCCCACTGCTGCGCGCGCTGGTTCTGGCGTTCGAGTTCCCGCTTGGCGGCGGCGAGTTCGTCGCGGGTGCGGTCGAGTTCGACCTTGACCTCGCGCGCCTTGGCCAGCTTGTCGTTGAGCGATTGCACCTCGGCCACCAGCCGCGCGGTTTCAGCCTTGAGACCGGTGATCTCCTGCTGGCTGGCGGCGAGATCCTTGCTGCGCGCCTCGAGTTCGCTCCGGGTCGCGCCAAGCTGGGCCCGGGTGCGGTCGAGTTCGCCGTCGAGCACCTTGGCCTTGTCCTGCGCCTCGACGAGTTGGTCGCCGCGCTCCTGCAATTGCGCCGCGAGGTGCTCGCCATCGCTGCGCGCGGATTCGAGCCCGGCCAGAAGCGCCGAGCGGCGCGCGCCAACTCCATCGACGAGATGCCGGGCCGCAGTGGCGAGATCCTCGCCGATGTCGTGGCGGAACAGTCCGTCGACCTCGTCGTCGATCGCGTTCGAGGCGTCGCCGACCAGGTGCGCGAGTTCATCGCGCTGGCCGTTGAGTCCGGGCAGGTCGATGGGAGAACCCGCCGCGATGTCGTGGTCGGCGAGGTCGACCAGGGCCTGGGCCAGATCCACCCCGGCGCGCTCGGCCTTGCGCAAGAGACCGATGATCTCTTTGCGCTGCTGGGCCAGGCTGTCGCCGCGTTCGCGCGCGATCTTCAGTTCATTGCTGAGCGCCTCACGTTCGGCCAGGGCCTTGGCCTCGGATTCCAGGCCGGTGGTGGTGGTGCGTTCCAGCTTGCTGGACAGGATGCCGCGCTCCTCTTCGCCGGCGGCGACGGCCTGGCGGACCTCCTCCAGCGCGGCGCGGGTCTGGGCGAGGTCGGCCTCGGCGGCGGCGAAGCGGGAATCCAGCGCCTGGCGCGCCTGGTCGCCGGCGGCGTTGTCGGCTTCCAGTGCGCCGACCTGGTCGCGCAGCAACTGCACTCGCTTGGCCTGCAGCGCGACGCGGGTGGTCAGAGTCTCGACCAGTTCGCGCGCGGCGGCGAGCGCCGCGCCGACCGGTGAAGTTTTGCCGGAGGTGGCGGATTCCAGGCTTTCGCGCGCCGAGGCGAGGGCGAGGTCGTCGTCCTCGTCGGTCAGCGGCGCAAGCGGATCCTCGATCGCGAGCAGGGCGGCTGCGAGGGTGCGCAGGGTGTCGCGCGCCTCGCTCAGTTCGCCAGCGGCGGTGTCGCGCTCGCTGCGCAGTTTTTCCGCTTCCGCTGACAGGCGGTCGCGGTCGTGACCGAGATCGGCCAGGGCCCGCGCCTGGGCGGCTGCGGCGCGCGACTCGGCGGTACGCAGGCGCTTGCTCGCGGTCGCCAGCGACTTCTGGGCGTGGTGGACTTGGTCGAGCAAGGTCGCCAGGCCCTGCGCGTCCTGTTCCTGCTGGCTGCGCAGGGCGTCGAGTTCGTGGTCGTCACCGCTCGGGATCTCGGTGCGCGCAGTGGTTGAAAGGGTCGAATGGGTGGAATTGCTCATGGCTTGTCCTGGGTCGTTGGCGTGCGGGGGTCGGGATCGAGGCTTTTCAGGCGCGCGCGCGCGCCGGCGAGTTCTTGGCGCAATTGGCGGCACTGGCTGTCAGAGGCAGCTGCGCTGGCGGCGGCGCGTTCGACCTCGGCGTCGGCCTCGGCTAGGCGGCGGTTCCATTCCGCCATCTGCTGCTCGCGCGCGCGGGTGAGACTGGCGAGGCGGGCGCGTTCGTCGGCGAGCTGATCGTTGAGCCGGCGCACCTGGGATTCAGCCTCGGCGCGCGCACGTTCGGCGTGGTCGTCGGGCGCCGGTGACTCGCGCTGTCCGGCATTGCGGTCAGCTTCGTGCTCGGCCTGGGCGCGGGTGAGTTCGGTCAGACGGGCGTCGAGGGCGCGCAGGCGGAATTGCAGGCCCAACGCCTCGCGGGCGCCGTCGCGGGCGGTGTCGAGTTCCTGGCGCAGGGCAGCCAGTTCCTGCTCGCGCGCGGCGAGGGCGTCTTCAAGGCCGGCGGCGCGCGCGGCGGCATCGGCCTGGGCGGCGGCGAGGCGTTCGTGCAGGTCGTCGACCTCGGAGGCGAAGAGCGATCGGGCGTGCTCGGCGGCTTCCAACTGCGTGCGGTCGGCGGCGGCCCGGCTGGCGGCGGACTCCTGCGTCACGGCCAGGGTGGCCTTCGCCTCGTCCGCGTTGGCGGTGACCTGGGCGAGTTCGGCCCGCACCTGGGCGAGCACGGGTTCGAGTTCGGCGATGCGGGCGGCGAGCGCCTCGGCGCGTTCGTTCGTCGCGCTGCGGTCGGCATCGACCTCGGCCAGCGCGGTTTCGCGTTCGCGCAGCGAGGCGGCGGTCGATTCGGCCCCGGCGCGAGCGGCCTCAAGCCGGGCCTGCAGCGCGGCCTGGGCCTGGCGCTGTTCGGCCTGGGCCGTGCGCGCCTGATCCAGGGCCTGGACGAGGCCGCTGATCTGGGTCGCCAGGCGGTCGCGCAGGTCGCGCGCCAGGCCGGCAGCAAGCTGCGGCAGTTCGGCCGGCGCGATGCCGTCGAGGCGGATCGTCGCGCTGGCCATGCGCCGGGTGTCGGCCGGGGTGAGCAGACCGACGCGGTCGAGCGCCTCGTTGGCGGCCACGCCGGACTCCTTGAGCACGTCGAGCACCGCGAGCGCCGCCGTCTGCGCGCCCTGCTCGCGTTCCTGTGCCTGGGCAAGTTCCTCGCGGACTCGGGCGAGATCCGCGACGTCGACCTCCAGGGTCTCGACCTTGGCCCGCAGTGCCGCCACCTCGGTGGTCGCCTGATCGCGCTGGGCTATGACCGAGGCCAGGTCTTCGCGCGCACGCGCAAGCAACTGTTCGCGCTCGCCGAGCGCGGCCAGGTGCTGGTCGTGGGCAGCCTGCAACCGCGCCAGGGCCTCGTCGCCTTGCCGGACGCGCAACTGCGCCTGGGCGAGTTCATCGCTGGAACCCTGGGCGGCGGCGGCCGCGGCGACCAGCCGAGCCTCATGTTCGCCGACCTGGATGCGCGCGGCGTGCAGGTCTGCATCCAGACGGCTGGTGGTCGCGGCGAGTTCGGTGGTCAACGACTGCGCGGCGGCGACCAGTTCGGTGAGCAGGGTCTCGCTCGCGGCGACGGATTCGCCGGTTGGCAGGTCGGCCCCCAGACGGCCAACCTCGGCGGCAAGCTCCGCAGCATGGCTAAAGGCAGCGGCGTGGGCCAGCGCAGCCGGCGCGTCGGTCACCACGCTCCGCGCCACCGCTGCTGCCAGACCGCGCACCGCGCCCAGGTGCTCGTCGAGTCGCGTGCGCAGCTCCTGGACCTGGCGCGTCGCGGCCAGGGCGGAGTCGGTCGCTTCCGCCAGGCGGCGGTCGAGGTCGCTGATGCGCCCGGCGGCATCGTGCTCGTCTGCGACGCGGCTGCGCTCGGTCTCCTCCAGTTTCGCGGTGAGGCTGGCAATCGCGGCAGGATGCTCGGCCACCAGCGCCTGCGCCGCCGCGTGGTCGATCCGGACCAGGGCGAGATCACGTTCCAGGCGGTCGCGTTCTTCGCTGAGCGCGGCGAGGCGTTCTTCCAAACCGGCGAGCCGGCTCTCGGCCTCGCCGGCGGCCTGGGCGGCCCCGCTCGCGCGGCTGGTCGCGGCGGCGGCGGCGCGTTGCAGGTCGTCGACGCGGCGGCGGCTTTCCGCCAGGCGCGCCACCAGGGCCACCAGGGCATCGCTGCCGCGCTCCAGGCTGGCCGAGAACGCCGCCAGCGCGGCTTCGCTGCCGGCAGCGTCTGCTCCGGCGATGGCCTCGCCGGCGGCCCTGAGTTCAGTTTCGACTGCGGCCAGGGCCTGGGTCTCAGGCGCCAGCTCACCGGAATGGACGCGGGCGGTTTCGCAGGCGGCAGCCAGTCGCGCTGCAGCGCGCGCGGCAGCGCGGGCGAGCGCCGCCGCGCGGCTGCCGCCGGTCTCCAGACCGGCGCTGGCGGCGGCCAGATCCTGGCGCAGGTGGGCGACCGCGCGTTCGGCCTCGACCAGGCGCAGTTCATAGGATTTTGCCTGGGCCTGGCGCTCGGCCTCGACCTGTTCGAGCTGCCGCGCCAGGGCCTGGCGCTCGGCGGTGAGGAGCTCCTCCTGCACTTTCAAGCGGGCGTTGGTGGTCGCGAGCGCGGCGGCGGCCTCGATGCGTTCGGCGTCCTCGGCTGCGCTGCCCTGCGGCACCGGCGGTGCTTGCTGCACCGCCGCAGCGAGCGCCGCTTCAGCGTCGGAGCGGGCGCGACGTTCGATCGCAAGTTCATGGTCGCGGCTGGCAGCGGCGTCGCCGAGGCGGGCCTGGGCCTCGGACAACTCGCGGCGCAGATGCGCGACCTCGCCGGTCAGCGCCTCGGACCCGCTCTTCAGGTCGAGGTTGGTGCGGCGGAGGCTTTCCAGTTCGCTCTGCAAAGCCGCAGTCTGCGAATCCCGCAGGGCCTTGACCTTGCGGCTGGTGTCCGGTTCCAGCGCCGAGACGGTGGTACCCGCGCGTTCGGCCAGCGAGGTGATCGCGGAATGGACCAGTTGGACCCGGGCCGCCGGTTCAGTGCGGGTGTCGCCGATCGCGGCAGCGGCATCGGGATCGACCGGGGCCAGGCAGCTCGCGATGGCGCCGAACAGGTGCTCGATGCGCGCGGTGGTCTCAATGAGCTTGTGCTCGTTGCTGCGCTGCTGGCCGGTCGCGTTCTGGTTCGCGTGCGCCATCAGCGCGGCGCGCTCGCGCAAGCGCAGGACATCGTGGACCAGGGTCTTGAGCGCCATTCCGGCCTCGGCCAGGGCCTCGCGGCCGCCCTTGCGGGCGACGTCGTGCAGGCGCTGGGCCGAACGCACGCGCTCGCCCGAGATGCCGGAATCTTCATCGCCCGAACGCGGCGCGGTGCGCAAGATGGCGCGCGCCAACGATTCGATGAGGTATTCCACGCCTTCACCGCGGTCGTCGGAATCGAACTGGGCGGTGATCGCCAGACGGACCCGGCCGGACTCTTCCTTTTCCTGGTTCTGCTCGACCCGGATGCTGCGGGCGGTGCGCGGATCACGGCTGACCGGAGGATCATTACGCCGCACCGCCGGAACCCCCGCTGGAGGGCGGATGGTCGGTTCGCGCCCGGTTACGGGTTGGCCAGCTTGTTCTGGGGTGTCTGCCATGTGCCCACGACGGGTCTGACGCCGGTTGACGCCAGGTGGATCGGCCCGCCTTCCAGGGCAACTATGCTCCACGCTTGCTGCCTGGGCAAGTCCCGGGCGGAAGCATGTTGGAAATCCTTGATTCCAACAGGCGGGAAACCCCCACCGAGCAGGCCTGCCGAGTCAACCTGGGCCGGGGTCTCGTTCGGGCTCGTCCAGTCGGTCCCTGGATCCACTGGCCTGAATCAGGTCTCGGCCCAGGTCAGCCAGAGCAGCGAACGTGGCCACGCGCTCGATCCCAGGCGGGGTCGCAGGCATGGCGCGACCCCCGAGGACAAAGCGGACGCCGCTGGACGCGAGTCCGGCGGCGAGATCCGGCAGGCGCGGGGCGATCTGCGCGGCCGCGGATTCCGACGAACAGGCGAGCCAGACCAGGCGCGGTTGATGGCGTCCGATCGCACAACTGAAAGTCGAACACGGCGTGTCCGGACCCAGGTTGACCGTACGCAAACCGGCATCGGCCAAGACCAGTGCCGCAAGCTGCGACGGCAGCAGATAAGGGTCACCGGACGGGGCACCGCCGAGCGCGAGCGGCGCGTCGGGATTGGGCGGCGCAATCAGGGCGCGCAGGCGCGGCACGACCTGAAGCAGCACATCGATCGACTGATGCTCGATAACGATGCCATCGTCGGCATCTGACCACGGTTCACCAAGCTGGCACAGGGCGGGGCAGATCATGGCGTCCGCCAGCTCTGCCACCGATCCGCGCGCCAGGTAGGCATTGGCGAGCAGCGCATGGACGGCAGGCGCATCGCCGGCAGTCAGCGCGCGCAGCAGCCGGTCGGCTCCGTGTGGATCCGGACCGTGAGCATCAGCCGGGATCCCGAGCAGATCCGGGCGCAGCACCTGATGGTGGTACTTGCGGATGAAGCGCACCGCCTCTGCCAACGGGATGCGCCGATGCCCGCCGGCCGTGCGCAGGACGCGTACCCGGCCATCGTCGATCCAACGTTTTAGCGAGGATTCGCTGGCTCCGACGGCGAGCGCGAGATCGCGCGGGGAGAGGAACTTCGGGGTCACCAGGGCTGCCATCCTGCGGGTAAACGTAGGACAAAGCCTAGTCGTTACCCGTGGCGATGGGGAAATGTCCAAGGCGAGGTTGGACGGACGGACTGGTCACCCGGCCGTGTTACGCGCAGATGGGTCAGTCGCAGCTCACGCGGAGGTCAGGCTGAATGGGCCGCGTGAGCATTCCGGTTTGCCTGGCAAGAGCCACCGTTGGAAGAATGAAGTGGGATTGCGTTCCAGATCGACGATCGCCGCATCCGGTTCGGTCCAGGTCGAGGGTTTTCCCATGGCCTGGCATTCCTCCTGGTGGTTGGCGCGGGTCGTTTCCAGCATGGTTCTCGTCTCGGCGATCAGCGTTTCCGGCAGGGTGCCACCATCACCAAGGCGTCGCCGGGCGGCAAGGGCGATGGCCGTCAGACGGAGATGGCAGGCGTAGGCGGTGGAACGTCGCACGAATCCCGCCAGATCCTTCCGCCAAGCCGCGAGGGATGCTCGCTGCGGCGGATTCGCCAGGGACACGGCCCGATCGATCGCTGCGATCGCCTGCCGGCCCAGGGCTGCGGCCTGTTCAGCGCGCAGACCGACGTCCTCAATAAGCCAGGGATGAGCCGGGGTGTCCTCGGTGCGCAGAAACACCGTGCCGCGTGAGGACTGCCAGCTTGGGGTCGGACAGAGCATAGGCCGAAGGATCGCCGCGCTCAGGGCGTGGTCGGTGCGCGAGCGGCCGATTTCGCGCCCCAGCCACGAACAGTCCCAGGGATGGCGTTCCATCGCCTCGCTGGCCAAGCGCCAGGCCTGGGCCACGTCCTGGGCCGCTTTTCCATAGTCAGCCGACAAGCGCGCTAACGCCTCGGTTCCAGTCAGTTCAGGTTCACGCAGAAACAACGCGGTGGCAGCCAGATTGGCGTCGTCAATACGCTCGGGCAGCAGGCCGAAATACTCTTTCAGTCCACTGACGCCCGGCACGGCGGCAATGCGCTGCAGGCCACGCCAGATCGTCAGCGGATGGGCGAGGTTGGCGAAGGGTTCGACCTCTTCGGACAAGCCGCCCAGGAACCATTCGACCCACACCGGCAGGCCGCAGTCGGCCGCTTGGCGGCAGGTATTCACCAGCCAGGGATCCGCAACCACCGCCGCCATGCATTCGGCGATGTTCCCGTGCAGGGCCAGCCCCAAACCATCCGGACTGAGGTGGGGAAGGATAGCGTGGATCTGTCCGGCCGACAATTCCCACGGTTCCCACCATATCCGCCCATCCGGCCGCAACCGACGCCAGGTGCTGCGCAGGGTTTCAATGAAAGCCGGCAGACGGCGATGCAGTGGAACACCGTTGCAGCGCGAGCATCCACCGAACTCACCGCAAAGCCACGCATCCTGGTCGTAGGTGTACACCAAAATGTCATCGACCCCAGGAAAGTCCTGAATAAAGGATGCGAGCAGACGCTCATAGCGTCGGTGGAGTTCCGGATCGAGGATGCAGTTCGGTGGCGTGTCGCCGTAGTACTGGTGGCGATTGTAGGGCGCACCGAAGTGGAACAGCGTGCGCAGACCGGCGGCGCGGGCCATGGCGATGCGCTCGTGCAGAAGCGCGCGGCGGTGAGCAAAGGCCTCGGGGCCTGGTTGGCAGTTTAACGTGGCCGGCTGCGGGGAGCAGTCCGACGGAGGGACTACCACGTCCTCAAGATTGAGCGTTTCATCGTCAGGGCGCGAACCCCAGGCCAGGTTAAGTTGAACCTGGGTGAAACCGAGCTCGCGCAGACGCGCCAGGGACGCCAGCGTCCATGGCGCCGGGACACGGGCGTGATACCGCTGCATTGAATCTGGAAAGCCAAGGACGGCAACGCGATCAGTGAATGGGTGCATATCCACAGCATACAACTGGTCCGCCGATGATCAGGGGCGGATCGGCCACTGACCGGGCATTTCCGCCGGCAAAAAAGGCCTATCGTTCCAGCATGGATCCAAACGAATTGATCGCCCGTCCGCCCCGGGTGCTCCAGGCCAATGATTACCCGTTCCGTCCTGGCCAGCAGATCGCTCCGTTCGTCAGTCAAAGCGTCCACCTGATCGCCGTCCAGCGCGGCCAAGGCACGGTAAGCATCGCAGGACATGCCTGGCCGGTCGCGGTCGCGGGCATTCTCATCGTTCCTTGGTCGGTGCCGGTGGCCTTCTTTGCCGCCCGCCGCGATCCCATCGTCATCACCAGTGTGCACCTGCGTTTCCTGCCTTGGTATGCCCCTGACCCGTCGCCGCCGATCCACCGGACGGCAGCACAGCAGCCCCGCCCATTTCCGCCGCCCCCCGAAGGTCAGGCACCGGACCTGGGTCAGGGAATGGTACACGCAGACCACGGTCACCACCTGGCTGAGTTCGCAGCCCAAATCGCGGCCCAGATGACGGCAAATGTGCGAGATCAAGATCCCGTCTGGCGCGACCTACGCTGTCGAGGCCTGATTCTGGCTCTTCTCAGCGGAATCGCCGAAAACAAGGAAACGCCCAAGCGGGTCGGAGCGATTGGCGAAATCCTCGACTGGTTATCGTTCAATGTGACAGCCCAGTGTTCTCCAGCTGAACTTGCACAGCGGGCCGGCATGGGACGCAGCGCCTTCAACGCCGCCTTCCGAGCCGCCACCGGTCGGTCCCCGATGGCCTACGTCATCGACCAACGCCTGGCCCTCGCCCGCATGCTGCTCAGCGGGGGCCGGATTCCGGTAGCCGCAATCGGTAAACAGGTCGGCATCCCCGACCAACGCCAATTCCGCCGCCTCTTCCGCACCCGCTTCGGACAGGCGCCGAGTCTATGGCGACGGGGACACTCCCGGACCAAACCCTAAGGCCCACCGAGAAAACAGGCCACGTTCGCCGCCAATTTCGTCCTCCACGCAGATGGGCACTGCTGTTCACCGGTGAGCATGTCGATTCTGGCGCACGGTTTCCCTGCCGCCGAAGGCGTCCATCCTGCGCCCATGCACGAGATCCTGGTGGTCGAGGACGAGCCCGGGGTGGTCGACGCGCTGCGCTATGCCCTAAAGGCTGAGGGCTTCACCGTGACGGCCGTCGCCACGCTGGCGGCGGCGCGCACCCGGCTGACCTTGGCCCGGCCGCGCCTGGTGGTGCTGGACGCCGGTCTGCCCGATGGCAGTGGCTTCGACCTGCTGCGGGAATTGCGCCAGGGCGGCGGCGTGCCGGTGGTGATGCTGACCGCCCGGGCGGCCGAAGTCGATCGGGTCGTCGGACTGGAACTCGGCGCCGACGACTACGTGGCCAAGCCGTTCAGCCCGCGCGAATTGGTGGCGCGGATCAAGGCCGTCCTGCGCCGCTGCTCGCCGACGCTGACTCCGGCGCCATCCGGACCGGTCGAAGTCGATGCCGCCGCCTTCCGCGCCCGGTTCTTCGGGCAGCCGCTCGACCTGACGCGCTACGAGTTCCGCCTACTGGTCGAGCTGGCAGCCGTTCCGGGCCGGGTGTTCTCGCGCGCGGAACTGCTCGACCGGGTGTGGGAGGATCCCGGCGCGGTGAACGATCGCACCGTGGATACGCATGTGAAAACTCTGCGCGCCAAGTTGCGCGCCATCCGCCCTGAACCCGAGGCGATCGAAACCGTGCGCGGCGAAGGCTACCGCCTACGGGAGCTCTGGTGAGCTTGCGGGCGAAGAGATGAGCCTGCGGGAGCACCGATGAGCCTGCGCCTGAAGCTGGCCCTGGCGGTGGCGCTGGTCACCGCCTTGGGGATGTGGCTGCTGACCGACCAGTTGCTGCGCGGTCTGCGCCAACGCTATCAGGAGGCGACCGAGGAGGCGATGGTCGACACGGCCAACCTGCTCGCGGTGGCGGTCGAGCAGGATGGATCGGCCAACGGCCTTGCCGATGGCGGCCGGCTCGCGGCGATCTTCGCCGACGCCCAGGCCCGCCACGTGACAGCACGGATCTATGGCCATCGCAAGGATCGCCTGGAACTCGGTGCCTACCTCACCGATGCCAAGGGGATCGTGCACTGGCATTCGGCGGATCCGACTCAGGTCGGACGCGATTATGGCCGCTGGAACGACGTGCTGCGCACCTTGCGCGGCGAGTATGGGGCGCGCGCCAGCCGGCTGGTCGCGGGCGATCCCGACAGCGCGGTGCTGCACGTCGCCGCGCCGGTGCGCCGGGCTGGGCGCATCGTCGGCGTGCTGTCCGTCTTCAAGGCGGCGGGCAGCACCATTCCGCTCGAAACCGCAGCGCGCACCGCTGCGATCAGCGCCGGCGTGGTTGTCGCCTGCGCCAGCGCGATCCTGGCGGCGCTGATCACCTGGTGGATCTCCTGGCCGGTCGGCCGGCTGCGCCGCTGGTCGCGTGAGGTGGCCGCCGGCAATCGGCCCTTGCCACCGCGCCTGGGTTCCGGCGAAATCGCCGAGGTCGGCGCTGACCTCGCCCGCCTCGCCGCCGAGGTCGACGGCCGCGCCTACATCCAAAGCTACATCCAGAACTTGACCCACGAGATCAAAGGTCCGCTGGCCGCGATCCGGGCTGCCGGTGAATTGCTGGCGGAGGACGCGGGTCGATCACCGGCTGAAACCGCCGTCCGGATGCCGGATGAGGATCGCCGCCGTTTCGCCGCCAATGTCCTGGCGGAAAGCTGCCGCATCCAGGGCCTGGTCGAGGCGCTGCTCACCCTCGCCGCGCTGGAACGCCGCGACCGGCCGCTGGACGCCAGCGAATTCTCAGTGGATGCGCTGGTCGACGACCTGCGCTCCACCAACGCACCGCAAGTGGAACTGAACCGGATCCGGCTGGAAATCTCCAGCGCGCCGGGCTTGCTGCTGGTGGGCGACCACTTCCTGATCCGGCTCGCCTGCGACAACCTGCTGCGCAACGCACTCGGCTTCGCCCCGGCTGAATCGATCGTGACCTGCGTCTTCTCTGTCGCTGAAGGCCGAATCGCCTGCACGGTGCGAGATCATGGCCCGGGAATCCCTGTCTTTGCGCTCGACCGCCTGGGTGAACGGTTCTTCGCCTTGGCCCATCCCTTGACCGGGCGCAAAGGAAGCGGTCTGGGCCTCGCCATCGTGCGCGAAGTCGCCAACCAGCACGGGGGCCAGTTCCTCATCGGCAATCATCCCGATGGCGGGGCTGAAGCGCGAATTCTACTGCCAGGACGGCTCGCGATCTCCCGCTGAGCTGGATCGACGTCGACGGACTTCACCTCCGCTTCACCGAGGCCCCACACGCGGCCCATCGGGACTGCCAGGATGGCCGGTGGAGGACCTGGCCATGCGCACCTTTCCCTTCATTCCCTGGTGGCGACGCAGTCCCACCTTCGTCCTGGCCACCCTGGGCTCGATCACCGGGGTGGATCTGCTGCTCTGGGGTTGCTATCCCGGCTGGTCGGCGGGAGCGGTCTGCCTGGGTGCCGGAGCCATGGTTGCCTGGCGCTGGCCGCACGTCCTGCGGCAACCACAGAGCATCCTCGCGGCGCTGGTGCTGGGCACGGCGGCGCTCAGTTGCGTGCACGACGTCGGCGTGCTGCCGATCCTGCTCGCGCTGGCGGCCCTCTTGGTGCTGGTGCGCGTCGGCCGCACCGGCGCCTGCGACACCGCCCAGGTCGCGGTCGATGCGCTGACGCTCACCTCGATCGCCCTGACCCGGCCGTTCCAGGACCAGGGCCTGGCAAACCGCTGGCTGCGCCGGCATGCCCCCCTGCCGACACCCGGCTGGTCGCTGTGGCTCCCGGCATTCGGAATCGGAGGCGTGTTCCTGGCCATCTTCGCCCTTGCCAATCCGGTGCTGGCGCAATGGCTGGGGATCGCCTGGGATCGCATCTGGAACGTCCTGGCCACGTTGCCGGATCCACTGCGCATCGGTTTCTGGCTTGTGATCGCTGGCCTGGGCTGGTTCCTGCTCCGGGCCAGGCTGCTGCCGTACCGGGCCCGATTCACCTCGGTCGCTCTTCCCGATGCACGGCAACCAACCGGGGTGCCGATGACGGTGCGGGTGCTGCTGGTGGCCAATGCGTTGTTCCTGCTCCAGACCGGCATGGATGCGGTCTACCTGTGGGGCGGTGCGGGTCTGCCGGCCGGCATGACCTGGGCCGAGTACGCGCATCGGGGTGCCTATCCGCTGCTCGCCGCAGCCCTGGTCGCGGCAGTGGTGGTGCTGGTCGCCTTCCGGCCCGGCGGCGCGGCAGAGCGTCAACGGCTGGCGCGGATCCTGGTCTGGGTCTGGCTCGCCCAGACCGTGGTGTTGATGGCCTCATCGTGGTGGCGGCTGCACCTGTACGTCGACGCCTATGGTTTCACGCGGTGGCGCTGTGCTGCCGGGCTGTGGATGCTCCTGGTCGCCGGAGGCCTGGGTCTGATCGCGCTGCGCATCGCCCTCAGGCGCAGCAACGGCTGGCTGCTGGACGCCAACGCCGGATTGACTTGCCTGGTTCTGCTGGGTTGCGCCTGGATCGACTGGGATGGCCTGGTCGCGTGGGGCAACCTGGAGCGACACCGTGCTGGTCGCGGAGCGGCGATCGATCTCGACTACCTCGCATCGCTTGGGCCGGGCGCCCTGCCGGCCTTGAAAACCCTGGCCTATGGCACGGATTCGCGCGATGAACCGCTTCGCCTGGGGGCACGCAACGCCGTGGATCGCTTGCAGGGTCGATTCGCAGTGGCCCTGCTGGACTGCCGCGCCTGGACCCTGGTCCGGGCCCGTGCGGTCGGATTCAGGCCCTGATATGCCTGCTCTCTCGCAACCCTTCCGCGTAGCGCCAGCGTTGTCCGCTGGCGCGCCGCGCCATCCCCGCGCTGAACGCTCGGTCCTGCTCATCAATCCGTTCTACCGCAAGGATGCCCGCGCCAGCCTGGGCAAGCATGTGCTGACCCCGACTCTGGCCTTGAGCAGCCTCGCCGGCGTCACTCCGCCAGACTGGTCGGTGCGAATCTGGGATGAGAACCTGCTTCAGGGTCCGCCACCCGCCGATCCGCCGCCGCGCGTGGCCGGGATCACGGTGCATCTGACATTCGCCAAGCGGGCCTATGAACTGGCGCGCTGGCTCAGATCGCGCGGCACGATCGTGATCTTCGGCGGACCGCATGTTTCCGCCTGCACGGACGAGGCCGCGGCGCACGCCGATGCGGTGGTGCTCGGAAACGGGGTCGCCATCTGGCCGACCGTCCTCGCCGATATTGCAGCGGGACGCCTGCGACGGCGTTATGACGGCGCCTGGGATGAATTGGCGGCCGCCCCGCCGCGACGCGACCTGCTGCCGCAGGCGAGCTATCTCACGACCGCCAGCCTCAACGCCACCAACGGCTGCCGCAACCGCTGCGATTTCTGCTACCTGTCGACCGCCGGGGTGCGCATGCCCTGGCGGGTGCGCGATCCACGCGACGTCGCGGCGGAGTTCGCCGCGACCGGCGAGCCGTATGGTGTCTTCACCGACAACAACCTGGGTTCTGACCCCGACCACCTCATCGACCTCTGCGCCGCGCTCCGTCCGCTGCAACGCATCTGGAGCGCTGCGGTCACCTTGGATGTCACCGATCGCGAGGACGCGGTCGCGGCGATGGCGGCAGCCGGCTGCACCGGGGTCTTCATCGGCTTCGAGAGCCTGGGCGACGGCAACCTGCGCCGGGCCGGGAAACGCACGCCGCCAGCCGAGGAATACGCGCGTCGGGTGCGGATGTTCCACCGCCATGGCATCCAGGTGAACGCCAGCTTCGTCTTCGGTTTCGACGGGGACGATACTTCCATCTTCGCGCGCACCGTGGCTTGGTGCGAGGCGGTTCGCCTGGAATGCGCCACGTTCCACATCCTCACCCCGTATCCGGGCACGCCGCTGTTCCGGCGCATGGATGCAGCCGGGCGGATCCTCACGCGGGACTGGCAGCGCTACGACACCGCCCACTGCGTCTTCCGCCCGGCCCGCATGACACCGCAGGAACTTGAAGCGGGTTACGCGTGGTGCTACCGGCGGATGTTCTCGTTCGCGTCGATCCTGCGCCGCCGACCCGAGGATCCACGTGCGGTGCTGCCGTATCTCGCGATGGCGCTGCTCTACAAGCGCAGCAATCCGCTGTGGTCGTTGCTCATCCGCCATCGTCTGGTGCATGCCGTCTGGCATCCCCTGGTCGAGCTGACCCGGCGCCGGGTGTGGGCCAAGCGGAGCCGCAGACCCGAGCTGAACCTTCTGGCGGTTCCCGCCGGAGTCTGATCCCCGGACCGCGATCGGCCGCACAGGGAATGCTCAGAGTCCGCCGAAGCGGCGTTCCCGCCGCTGATACTCGCGCAGGCAGGTGACGAAGTCGGCCTCGCCGAAGTCGGGCCAGAGCGCAGGACTCGCCACGTATTCAGCGTAGACCGACTGCCAGGGCATGAAATTCGACAGACGCAGTTCCCCAGCGGTGCGGATGACCAGGTCAAGATCACCACCGGCGGGTGCATACAGGTGATCCTGCACCGTGCTGGCGTCGATCGCGGTGGGGTCGAGCTCGCCAGCTTTGGCGCGGGAGGCGATGCGGCGGCAGGCGTCGACCAGTTCGTCGCGACCGCCATAGCTGATCGCCAGGCTGAGCACCATGCGGGTGTGGTCGGCGGTGGCGCTGCGCACGCGGTTGAGTTCCTTGAGCACCGGCGTGGGCAGGCGGTCGAGCTGGCCGATGGCCTCCAGCCGGATGTGGTTGGCGTGCAGGGTCGCTTCTTCATTGCGCAGGAAATCACGCAGAAGATGCATCAGCACGTCGATTTCGCGCTGCGGCCGGGACCAGTTCTCGGACGAGAACGCATACAGGGTGAGGCGCACGATCCCCAACTGGGCGGCGATGGTGGTGACGGTGCGGACGGCTTCAGCACCCAGACGATGACCGCGGACCCTTTCCCAGCCGCGTCCCGTCGCCCAGCGGCCGTTGCCGTCCATGATGATGCCGACGTGGCGCGGCAGCCGGGCTGGATCCAGTCCGGCGGTACGCAGGGCCGACTCGGTGGCGGCAGGGGACAAGGAGGCGGCGTGGCTGTTCATATGACGATGATCTCGTCACGGCCGGGGCCGACCCCGATCCAGCCCACGGGCACTTCCAACCGATTCTGAATGGTTTCGATGTAGCGCCGGGCTGCGGCGGGCAGATCGGCGATGGTGCGGCAGGCGGCGAGCGATTCGCTCCAACCCGGCAGGACTTCCCACACCGGTTTGGCGCGGGCGAGGTCGTCCAGGCGCGAGGGCACGGTGCCCAGCCGTTCGCCGTCGACCTCGTAATCGACGCAGATCGGGACTTCCCGCTCGCCGGTCAGGATGTCGAGCTTCGTCAGGGCGATGCGATCGACGCCGTTCAGGCGGCAGGCGAAACCGACCGCGACCAGGTCGAGCCAGCCGCAGCGGCGCGGCCGGCCGGTGGTAGCGCCGAATTCGCGCCCGCGCTGGCGCAGAGCCTCGCCGGTGGCGTCGAGCAGTTCGACCGGGAAGGGGCCGCTGCCGACGCGGGTCGAATAGGCCTTCACCACCCCGATGACCTCGTCGAAATGCTTGTGCGACAGGCCGGAACCGGTGATCACCCCGCCGATGCCAGTGTTCGACGAGGTCACGAACGGGTAGGTGCCGAAATCCACGTCCAGCAGCACGCCCTGGGCGCCCTCGAAGAGGAACCGGCTGCCGTCGCGCGCGGCCTGGTGCAGGAAGGCGGCGGTGTCGCTGACCAGCGGAGCAATGCGGCGGCAGGCCTGCAAGAGCGGCCCCATCGCCGATTCGACCTCGATCGCGGTGCCAGCGTGCAGCGCGGTGATCTGGCGGTTGGCCGCTGCGAACAGGTCGCGCGCCTTGCGTTCGAAGGTCGCCAGATTGCGCAGGTCGCCGGCACGCAAACCGGTGCGCGCGACCTTGTCGATGTAGCACGGGCCGATGCCGCGCAACGTGGTGCCAACCTTGCTCGCGCCCTTGGCGGCTTCGATCGCAGCATCCAGCGCCTTGTGCGCCGGCAGCACCAGGTGCGCCCGATCACTGATGCGCAGGCGCGGCGCGGCCTCGCAGCCACCGGCAGCGAGTTCGTCGAGTTCCTGACAGAGCGCAATCGGATCGAGCACCACGCCGTTGCCGATCACGCAGGCCGCACCCTGGTGCAGCACGCCCGAGGGCAGCAGGTGCAGGACGGTCTTGCGGCCGCCGACAACGACCGTGTGCCCGGCGTTGGCGCCGCCCTGGCAGCGAACGACGACTTCGGATTCCTTGGCGAGCAGGTCGATGACCTTGCCCTTGCCTTCATCGCCCCATTGCAGACCGAGCACGACGCGCGAGCGCGCGGTCGGCCGCTGTGCTGGTGCGGCTCGCACCACCGGTTTCGTTGCCGATTTCGCCGTCCTGGGGCTGTTCTTGGCCGGCGCAGGCTTCTTGCTGGATTTCACCGAATGCTTCCCCGCTTTCGACTGAGACTTGCCAACTTTCGCAAGGGCGGTGGAGGGACGGGGCTGCTTCGTGGCCGGCATGTGGTTCCGCAGTGAAGGTACACGAAAAACCCGGAGCGTGCGCGTCCGGGCCTGGAGGAGGCTAGCGGGGTTCCGCCAGCGGCAAGCCGCCGGTTGCCGGCGAACTGAAAAATCGCCATTGCACCCCAGCTGCGGCGTTGGTCGTCGGTCATTTGGCGCTGCCAAACTCCCTCCTCCCGCCTTGCATCTGGGGCGCACTTGCGATTTTTCCTTGTGATATATGCGTAAATTATGGCGTCGTGCGGCCATAGACGCGGGAGAACAGTTCTTCTGCGGCCTCCAGCATTGGCGGGCCGGGCACGTCGGCGAGGTCGGACGGGATCTCGATGATGCCGTTGGGATCGCGCACCGCGCGCAACCCGGCCAGGCCGGGCATGCGCCGCAACACGGCGGCCTTGTCGGAAGCGACGACCAGCACATCCGGATCGAGGGCGATCAGGTGCTCCGGGGCGTAATCGGGCCAGTCGCGGTAGCGCTCTGCCGCCGCATCGATGAGCCCGGCACTGGTCAGCACGTCGTGGTAGCTGGTGCCCTTGGTGCCGCCGTAGAGCTTGTCCATGATCGGCATCAGCCAGACCGCACGTTTGCGCTTGGTCCCGGCCGGAAGAGCGCTGGCGACCGAATCCATGCGCCGGGCGAAGGATGCCGCCCAGCGCCGGCCGAGATCTTCCTGGCCGATCAGCGCGGCGAATTCGATCGCGGTGCGTTCCAAGGTGGCGCGGCCACGCATCGGGCCAAGATCCCAGACCATGATGCCGGCCTCGCGCAGGCGGGCCGCCTGCGCCTCTTCGCCGGCGAACACGGTGGCGACGACCAGATCCGGTTTGAGCGCGATCAGGCGTTCGATGTCCTTCAGGCCATCCAGGCGCGGCAGGCCCTCCAGGCGCCAGTTGGCGCGACCGAAGGAAAACGCGCTGGCGGCAAGATGCCGGCCGTGCGGCAACAATTCGACCAGCAGGAGATCGCTGGCCAGCGACAGGCTGGCGATGCGGCGGTAGTCACGCGCCGGCACCAGCACCCCGCGCGCGTCAGGCAGGGCACGACTGCCATCGGCCAACGTCGCCCAACGCAACGTGGTGACCGCGGTCGGGGCCGCGACGGTGACCATCGGCGGCGGTCGACGCAGCCAGGCGACCCCGGCCACGGATCCGGCCAGGGCAAGGATGATCGCCGCCGCGTTGAGCAGATCCGAACGATTCATTCTAAAACCCGCAAACGAGTCGCGCATTTTTCAGCAAGCTGGCACTGGTAAAGGGTTAGTGAATTTCCCGCCGGCACCAATCGGGTGAGACGATCGGATCGGCCTTCTCCGCTTTGAACGTTAGCTACACCCATCATCATTGAAACCGCCACACCAAAATTTTCATGCAAAAATCGCAAGTGCGCCCCAGATGCAAGGCGGGAGGAAGGAGTTGGGCAGCGCCCAATGACTGACGACCAACGCAGCAGGTGGGGTGCAATTGCGATTTTTAGGTTCATGACGCCGCCACCCGGCGGAAGCCCAGACCGGCACCTGGCACCGGTTCGACGCCGAAGACGCGGCGCAGGTGGCCGGCGTCGAGCACTTCGGCTATCGTGCCCGCCGCCTCGACCCGGCCGCGGGCGAACAGCACCGCGCGGTCGGCCACGCGGCGGACCTCGTCGAGCTGATGCAGGACGACCACGACGATCCGGCCCGAGTCCGCGAGCTGGCGCAGAAGCTCTTCGAATGCCAGCACATGGCCCACATCAAGCGCTGCGGTGGGTTCATCCATCAACACCACCCCGGAACCACCGGCCAGCGCCCGCGCGACCAGGACGCGCTGCTGTTCGCCCGCCGACAGGTCGCAGAAAGCCCGCGTGGCCAGGTGGGTGGCATCGGCATCGGCCAGGGCCTGTTCGACCGCCTGGGCGTCGGTGGCCGACAGCCGTCCAAGTGGACCGACGTGGGCGAAGCGGCCCATCGCCACGACCTCGGACACCCGCAGGGCCGCCGAAAGCTGGCTGCGCTGCGGAATGTAGCCGATCATGCGCGCGCGACGGTCGGCCGGCAGGCGGCGTAGGTCGGCGCCGTCCAGACTGATCCGACCAGTCGACGGCAAGAGGCCCAACACTGCTTTCAGCACCGTCGACTTGCCCGCGCCGTTGGGGCCGATCAGCGCGGTCACCATCCCGGCAGGCGCGGTGAAGCCGGCGTCACTGACCACCCGGCACGGCCCGCGGCGCACGTCGAGGTTTTCGACGGCCAATTGCTTCGCCCGCAAGGCGGTGATGGGCGCGTTCATACCAGGCCTTCGCGGCGCGTGCGGATGAGGAGCAGCAGGAATAATGGCGCGCCGATCAGACCGGTGATCACGCCCAAGGGGACCTCGGCCTGATCCCGCATGCTGCTGCCGGCGATGAGCGGTAGGCCGCGCGCGCCGACATCGCACCAGACCAGGAAAGCGGCCCCGCCAATCGCGGCGAGGGGCACCAGGCGGCGATGGCCGGGGCCGACGAGGCCGCGCAAGGCATGCGGCACCACCAGGCCGACGAAGGCGACACCCCCGCCGAGCGACACCGCCGCCGCCGTGAGCAAAGCGGTCCAGACCAGGATCCAACGCCGGGCGCGACGCACGTCGACGCCGAGGGCGCCGGCTTCGTCCTCGCCGCTGAGCAACAGGTCGAGCACGCGGCTCCACCCCAGTGCGGCGATGATGCCGATCGCGACCAGCGGCGCGGCCAGCACCAGGTGGGTGCGGCCCTTGCCGCCGAGTCCACCGAGACTGAATTCCATGAGCGCCCGGCCGAGCGCCCAATCGCCCCGGGTCAAGGTCGTGACCAGGGCGGAAATGCTGAGGATCGCCGCGTTTATCACGAACCCGGCAAGCAACACCGCGACCATGCCCTCACCGAGCCGGGTCGTCGAACGCGCCAGCGCCATCAGCACCGCAAGCGTGACCAGACCACCGATCAGGCAGCCCACCGGCAGGGCCATCTCGGGCGCGAGCCACACCGGCAGGGCCACGGCGCTGCCGATGCTGGTGAGAAACAGGATGACGAGCTGCCCGCCCAGGGCCGCACCGGCGGTGGTGCCGAGCACATCGGGGCTGGCGAGCGGGTTGCGGAACAAACCCTGCGCCAGCACGCCGGCCACCGCCAGGGCGGCGCCGGCAAGCGCCGCCGAGGCGATGCGCAGGGCACGCAGTTCCAGCAGCATCGCGCGGGTCGATTCGTCATTGAGCCCGGCCGCCCCCACCACCAGGCCCGCCCCCACGCCAAGCGCGAGCAGAACGATCAGCCCAAGGATGAGGACGGCAGGACGCATGCGTCACCAGGTCGCCGCGACGGCGGCGAACACCGCCGGAGGCGTGTGGGTGAATTCATTGCCGTTGGAGGTCCGCTGCGGCACATAGCGCGCATCGGTCAGGTTTTCTCCACGCAGCGAGAGTTCCAACCAGGTCTTGATCTGCCAACTGATACGGGCGGCGACGGTGGTATAGCTGTCGAGTCGATTCTGATTCCCGTCGCTGGCATAGCGTGCTCCGACATGGCGCACGGTCAGATCGAACGCAGCCCTGGTCCAGCGCCAACCGGCCACCGCGCCGCCGCTTTGGCGTGGGGTGTGGAGAACCTCCTGGCCGGTGCCGTCGTTGCTTTCTTGCAGGGTCCAGAACAGCCGCAGGCGCAAGGGATCCCCGGCCGGCTGGAAATCGAGAGCGTTTTCGACCCCCTGCACCCAGCGGCCGCCGGGCGCGTTGTAATAGCCCTTGGTCCAATCGTAGGCGATGGCCGAAGTCCATTCGGTACGGAAATAGACGTTGCTCAGGCTGAGTCCGGGCGCGAGCTCGGTCTCGTGGCCGGCATCGTACGACACGTTGCGCTGCGGCGTCAGCGAGGCATTGCCGATCGGGCTGCCGAAGTAATCCGGGGCATACAGTTCGTAGACGCTGGGGGCGCGGAAGCCGGTCGCGACCGAAGCGTGCAGCTTCGCCCGCTTGTCCCAGGCCCAGCGCGCTGCGCCAAGACGCCAGGTGGTGGCGTCACCTTCGCGGCTGTGGAAATCCTCGCGCAGCGTGCCGGTCAACTCGTTGAGCGCGTCGCTCCACGACAATTGCGCGTAGACGCCGGTGTTCCCGTCCTGGGCATGGAAGTTGCCGAAATCGTCGTTGGCGGTGTAGCGCAGGGCCGAACGCCGCCAGTCGATGCCACCGCCCACCACCACGTCACCGAAACCGAACCAGCGCGTGCGGGCGGAAACGTACTGCTCGTCCCCAGCATAGCGGTTGTCGTAAGGCGATCCGGCATACTGGTGCTCGGTGGTGGTGATCGCCGCGTCGAAGGCATACCACAGGTCACGCTGTGCTGCCCCGGCACTGCGCGGACCGGCACGGCCTTCCGCCCCGAGCGAGACGCGCTGCAGGCGGTCGACCTGGTACAAGTTGGCATCATCGAAATTGGCTGAAAATGCGTCGTCGTATTCGCTACGCGAGATGACGTTGCGCGCCGCCGCATAGACGGTGAGGTCCGCCCCGGGCTTCCACTCGATCCGGCCATCGACGTTGCCGCGCCGCCAGGCGTCGTTCTCGTGGTTGTGCGGGTCGCCCTTCGATCCCTTGTCGGTCAGGGCCGAGAATCCCTGGCTGTTCAATCCTTCAGCGGAAAAAGCATAGCCCAAGGTTGTGCTGATCGGCCCGGTGGCCTCAACCAGGCCGCGCGAGGTATTGAACGATCCGTATTCGACCAAAGCACGGCCCTGGTGCGTCGCGGTCGGACGGACGCTGACCAGGTTGACCACCCCGGCGATGGCGGACGAACCGTACAGGCCGCTCTGCGCCCCCTTCACCACCTCGATGCGCTCAAGACCGCCACCGGTGAGCAGGACGGTATTCGGCTGCGATTGCGTCGCAGTCGGATCATGAAGCGGGATGCCATCGAGCAGGATGGCGGTGTCGTGGGTGTCACCGCCGCGCATACGCACCGTGGTCGCACCGGCCAGACCACCACCGGTGCGGGAGACCTCGACGCCGGGCAGGGTCGCGATGGCGTCAATCGCTTGCACCGGTGTTCCGATCTGGCGCAGATCGTCACGGCTGACGACGTCCACCGTGGCGGTGGTGCGACCGAGATCGCTCGGGGCGCGATCGGCGGTGACGATGATGTTGGCGGAAGTGGAGGTGGAGGTGGAGGTGGAGGTGGAGGGAGAGGCGGGACTGGCGGCCGGCGCGGGGACTCGAGTCGATTCGGCCTCGCCCGCCCTGAGTTCCGGGCAGAACCCGGCGGCGGCGATGAGCGCCAGCGTCGGGACGAGTTGAAGGGTGGGGACAAGGGGAATGCTGCGGATGACGGAGGCCATGATGGCTCCTGCCGGCCAGGGTCCGTTCCCTGACGAGGCGCACGGGTGGTGACGCCGCGAGCACCACGCTCACGGTCATCCAGCCGACGGGCCATCACGAACAAACACGGCGGGGCAGGCGGATGCCTGCGTCCGACCGTGCCCATCCCCGAGGGCCGCGTCGACAGGTCCAGGCAGGTCTCCTGACTTCCGGTTCGTCCCGTCTAGCGCCTTCCCACACGCTTGAGTGCAGTGGCCTCGCCGACGGTCCCCGGTTACAGTGGCGGGTCCGCGCCGGATTCGGGTTTGCACCCCCACCGGCTTCCCTCTTCGCCCCCGCTGAGCGGGGGAACCTGGACGGGCGCGCAGCATGGGACCGACGATCGATCCGCAAGACCCAGCCAGGTTACTCGCGGAAATAGCCGCTCGCCCGCGCAGTGGCCTCGTAGATGCGGGGCAGGCTCAGACCCGAGGCCTTCAAGCGGGAGCCGCTGAGGGCGACCACGAACTGGCGGGTATGCTGGACCGGGATGTCGCTCGCCCGCTGGCGCTGGTCGAGAATCTTGCGGGACATGGCGGCGGCGACCTCGCCCTGTTCCAACGGCGAGGTGGCGATGGCGATCATGCCGCCATCGTCGACGAAGAACACGTTGGTGCCGATGAGCGGGACGCGCGAGCGTTGGCAGGTCTGGGCGATCAGTTCCGCAGCCGGCACCAACTCCTTGCTGCCTGCCGTCTGGGCGATGCGGCGATAATTCGAGGTCAGGATGAAATCGGCTGAGCCCGTGGCGGCAGAGCCTGTGTCGGCAGAGCCGGACAAACGATCGACGGCGGCGTTCCATTCATCAAGGGTGTCGACCAGGACGGTGTCGACCAGGACCAGTGGCGCCCAGTCGTGGGCCTGGATCCAACGCGCGTCGCCGGTCACGGTCTCGGAACGGTCGCCGAGGAAAGCCAGCCGCAGCGGCCCGGGACGGGGTCGGCTGGCGGCCAGGGTGACCAGGCCCTCCTTCACCGCCTCAAGCGGCAGGCGTTCGAGGATGCCGGTGACGTTGGTGGCGCGATCGTAGCCGTAATCCTTGCGTTCATTGTTCACCCCGGCGAAGACGACGCTGAGGTCGGTGCGGTCGACGAGATGCCGGGCGACGAAGGCCTGGGCATCGTCGTCGATGGCGATGACCACGTCGGGGCGCCAGACGCCGATCAGGCGGCGCGCGCCCTGGCCGGCGTTGGCCTTGTGCTCGGGCCAGGGATGGCGCTTGGTATCCAGGTAATGCCAGCGCACCGACCAGCCGCTGTCCTGGCCGAGGACCCGGCGCAGGCCCACGTTGACCCCCTGGACCCAGTTGTAGTCGTCGTTGTAGCTGTGCAGGATCAGCAGCCGGGGCTTGTCCAGGTTGGTCCACAGCACCAGCACCAGGAGTTCGGCGATGAACAGGCAGATCGCGAGGTTGCGGAGGGTCTTCATCAGATCAGCCCCAGCATCTTCCAATAGGGGAACGAGGCGTAGATCGCAAGGATCTTCACCGCATTGAGGATCAGGTTGAAGCGCAGGAAGCTGGTCTCGTTGAAGGATCCCTCAGTGGTCAGCTCCTGGAGCTGGAGGTAGTACGAGCACTGGTACGGGAACATCCCAATGGCATTGAGTTAAGCTGTTCCGGTGTGATACACCTGTAATTTACCAGGGTATTATGCTTGCTTAGGCGACCAAAAAAATTTTTCGGGCCTCATGGCCCTTTCCAATCATCCGCCTCGCGCAGAGAGCTTCTCTGCCTTCCTCC
>CAMCMZ010000037.1 GCA_945876185.1 Candidatus Kuenenia stuttgartensis
GAAGGCAGAGAAGCTCTCTGCGCGAGGCGGATGATTGGAAAGGGCCATGAGGCCCGAAAAATTTTTTTGGTCGCCTAAGCAAGCATAATACCCTGGTAAATTACAGGTGTATCACACCGGAACAGCTTAACTCAATGCCATTGGGGCCGCATGGGGCCCCTGGCCGCGCCTGCTATTGCCGACCTGGAAGCCAAGAAATCAGAAACCGGACTGGATCCCAAAGTCGTCGCCAGGATCGACGAAGTCCTGTCACGGATACGAGCAAAATAAGGCCAGTGGGCGAGCGCCGGCTCGCCCTTGAATTGGATTACTTCACTGGGCAAGACCAGGCGCAAACATTCTCACTCACATTATGAATCACTCACCCTTCACCGAGAGATACCAATGATCCGTCCCGCCAATCATTCCCACGCCCAGTCAGGGAGCGCATTCAGACTCTATGACGGTCCTGCGACTTGGCTCAGCCTCCTGATGCTGACCTGCGTCAACGGGACGGCTAATTCGGCTGAAAATTCCCCGACGGCACCCGGAGCCTCAATGGTTCGACCCTTGGTTTTCGTCTTCAACGGCGAGAGCAATTCCGGTGGAAAGGCGCCAAACAGCGATGCCACACCGGCAGAATTGGCACCTCGGTCGTGCGTCCAGATCATGAATCTCACCAGCGGACGTTTCCAATTCGAGGATTTGAAAATTGGCGTCAACAACCTGCACGACCATGTGCGTCTCTCAGGGAAACCACTCCACGCTTGGGAACTGGAACTGGCCAATGCCGTCGCGGCGGGAAAGTTTCCAGGGCATAATCAGGTGTATTTGATCAAGACCGGTCAGGGTGGATCCACGATCGCGCAATGGGCGGAGGACTCTGGGTACTGGAAGAAATTTGTCCAACGGATCGACGCGGCCCCAGCCCAATTGCCGCCGAATCCCCAGTGGATCATCTGGTATAGTTTGGGTATCAATGACACCGGTGGCGGCACCCCGAAACCCACTTGGAAACCCGCCGTCATTGAGCACCTGCAGCGCATGAAAAAGAAATTGCCTGGGGCGATCGTCCTGATGACCCAGTTCCAAAGCATGGGATACTTAGAACTCAGCAAGGCGATTGGCGAAATCGCAGCTACCGAACCAGACGTCTATGCGATCGATACAACTGGTGACACCTTAGCCGATAAAAACCATTGGGGTTACCAGGGATACAAAACGCTCACCCAGAAAATGGTAACCGTCACCAACCAGGCCTTGAACAAGAATCCTGCGGCAAAGAAGGAATAGGTCGACCCTCTTGGTGCCAAGACCACATTTTTTCCACCCTTCTGCGACGTCGAAAGCAAGGAGACTACGGCGAGGAAACCCAGGCGTTCATTCGCATTGGAGCCGTTGACTCCTGGATTGCTGATCGCTGAGTTCGCTGAGTTCGCTGAGTTCGGGAGCAGTGAGCAGTGAGCAGTGAGCAGTGAGCAGTGAGCAGTGAGCAGTGAGCAGTGAGCAGTGAGCAGTGAGCAGTGAGCAATGAGCAGTGAGCAGATACGATTGGCTGCAGTAACCTCCTGATCAGCTCGTTGAACTGAGTCCTTCAGGTTGACCCGGTGACCCGCCTTCCAAGCATCCGCGCCCCAACGGAGAACCGCCCATGCCTGTCGCCCTCGTCACCGGATCCTCGCGCGGCATCGGCCGCGGCATCGCCGTCGCCCTCGGCCGCATCGGCTGGAAGGTCGTGGTCAACTATGCCGGCAATCGCGCCGCTGCGGATGAATGCGTCGCCCTGGTCAAGGCCGCCGGCGGCGACGCGACGCCGGTGCAGGGCGATGTCGGCGTCACTGCTGACCGCGCCCGTCTGGTCGAAGAAACCATCCGTTGGGGCGGCCGCATCGACCTGCTGGTGAACAACGCCGGCGTCGCGCCCGACGTGCGCGCCGACATCCTGGAAGCCGGCGAGGAAAGCTTCGACCGCCTGATCCGGATCAACCTCAAAGGGCCGTATTTCCTCACCCAGGCGGTGGCCAAGGCGATGGCAGTCCAAACCCCAGACGAATCCGGCAGCCGGGGCCAGATCGTCACCGTGAGTTCGATCAGCGCCTACACCGCGTCGGTCAACCGAGGCGACTACTGCATCGCGAAGGCCGGCCTGGGCATGCTGACCGCACTGTTCGCCGCCCGCCTGGCCGACCTCGGCATCCGCGTTTACGAGATCCGCCCCGGCGTGATCGCCACCGACATGACCGGCCCGGTGAAGGCCAAGTACGACGCCCTGATCGCCGGCGGCCTGACCCCGATCAAGCGCTGGGGCCAACCCGACGACATCGGCCGCACCATCTCCGCCATCGCGCGCGGCGACCTGCCGTTTTCGACGGGTGAGGTGATCAACGTCGATGGCGGTTTTCATCTCCGGCTTTTGTAGCGGGGCGCTGCCCGGCTGTTTGTAGCGGGGCGCTGCCCCGCATACCCCGCCAGGGCCAATGGCCCTGGACCCAGTGGTTGCCCAGGATGACGGTTTTCACGCGTCCTGGCGTTGATGTACGTCGCTCCTGCGTGGACGGCGGGGGGCGCTGCGCTGCCCCGCCTGCGGTGTTTTCGAGGTGACGCTGCACCACCACGCCTTGCCAGGGCCAATGGCCTTGGACCCAGTGGTCGCCCGGGATGACGGTTTTCACGCGTCCTGGCGTTGATGTACGTCGCTCCTGCGTGGACGACGGGGGGCGCTGCGCTGCCCCGCCTGTGGTCTTTTCGAGGGGGCGCTGCACCCCGCATGCCCTGCCAGGGCCAATGGCCCTGGACTGGGGATTGGCCATTCGTACGGGGTGATCAGGCGAGCCGGCCAAGGCCGACCACAATTATCCAGCAATTCACTCACGGTCTTTCCGGCCTTGGCCGGCTCGCCTCGCGGTCAGCGGCCGGTTGCAAACCGGCGGCCCCAGACGCAAGCGTTTTTGCTGGTTTTTGTAGTTTGACGACGCAAATGGCCAATCCCCAGGCCAGGGCCAATGGCCCTGGACCCAGCAGCTGCCCAGAATAACGATTTTCACGCGTCCTGGCGTTGATGAACGTCGTTACCGTGTGGACGGCGGGGGGCGCTGCCCGCTGCCCCGCCTGCGGTCTTTTCGAGGTGGCGCTGCACCACCACTCCTTGCCAGGGTCAATGACCTTGGACCCAGTGGTTGCCAGTGTGGATGGTTTCCACGCGTCCTGGCGTTGATGAACGTCGTTGCCGTGTGGACAGCGGGGGGCGCTGCGCTGCCCCGCCTCGGGTTTGTAGCGGCGGCTGATCAAGCGGTTACTCGCGCACGGCCTTGAATTGGACCTCGCCGGTGATGCCGCTGACGGTGAGCGGGCCGAGGGTGAGGTCGTTGCCGAAGGGCAGGAAGGAACCGGCGAATTCGTTGATGCCGCCCTTGACGATGGACGCGGTGAAGGTGACGCCGCCCTTGCCGGCCAGACGGCCGTCGCGGATGCGGGCGACGTTCAGAAACCAGTCCAGGTCGGCGTTGTCGATGACGCCGCGCAGGGATCCTGACCCCTCAGGGGTGGTGAGCTTTCCGGACATTTCAGCGGAGAAATCCTGCGGCCGGGGGTCACCGCCCAAGACGGCGGCGCGGACCAGGATCTGATCGACGACCAGGGTTCCCGGCTTCCATCCGCCTGCACCGTTGGAGGGCGGGGTCAGCGCCGCCACGGCGGTGAAGATCGGGGTTTGGCTCGCGACATCGACCAGGCGACCAGGCAGGTTGATGCCACCGCGCAGGAGCTGACCACCGAAACGCATGCGGGCCTGGCCGTCCTTCCAGAGGACTTCACCTTTCAGCGTGGTTTCAAGGTGCTGGAACGAATCCGGCAGACCGGCGTCCGACAGGCCGAGGCGGGTGATCCGGCCCAGCAGCGCGCCATCCGCCTGGCGTTCGAGCGCCAGCGTGAGGTCGGCCCCGCCGCGCACCTGCGGCAGCTCGGTAGGGCCGTGCCAACGCGCGATCATCGCCTCCATGGCCGACATGGTCGCGCGGACCTCCGATTTCGCCGCCGTGCCGCTATAAGCGAAACGGCCGATCGACGGCAACACCGCCGCCAGCCGGATGCCACCACCGGCGAGCGGTTCCAAGAGGAGACCTTCCTCGGTCGTCCCGGCCCGCGCATCCACTGGACCAAACGTCCAGCTGCCCAACCGCAGCCGGGCGGCCTCGACGCCGAGGAGCAGCCGTTCAAGATTCGCGCCGATGCGGACATCGAGCCGGGTCAGCAGGCCATCGGTGACCTCCAACGGTGCGGGGACGAATCCCTGGGCGAGATCGAGCGGCAGATCGGCGGCGGTGATGTGCAGCGGTTCGCGCGGCGTCCAATCCAAAGTCAGGCGTGACCGGCCGCTGCCGGTGAATTCCAGGCGCGGACCGGTCGGACTGGCCTTGCGCAGCGGGATCTCGGCGAGCATCGTTGGGAGGAGTTTGCGCAGGCGCTCGCGCGGCAGTTCCGGCGGGATCGGCGGCCGGCTGCCGACCCGGCGCACCCGACACCCCGTCGTCAGCAGTTCCTTGCGCTGGTCGAAGACCAGGCGACCACCGTCCTCAGTGGTGCCGATGGCGTCGTCGTTCAGCGCGAACTTGGACAGCAGCACCTTCGCCGAATCGTAATGCAGATCGCCTCGCAGCGACCCGCCGCGCGCCCAGGTCATGCTGACCGGGCCATCCCAGGTGTTGGCGCCAGGATCGTTGACCAGTTCGCTGCCATCGAGGGTGACCACGTCAGGGAACCAGGCGCGGACCTCGTCCGGCACCCCGCCGAGCTTGGGAAAGAGGCGTTGCGCAGCGTCAAGGATCGCGCCCAGACGCGCAGTCGCCTGGACGAAGCGATAGGTGTAGCGACGCGCGCCGCCCTCGCCAGCATCGCCGCTGATCTCGACCTTGAGCCTGCGGTCGTCGAGCACGCCGGTCGCCGTCCCGCGTACGCGCGGGCCAAGGATATCGAACTGACCTTGGATCCGGCTGATCACCGATCCGCTCGCAAACACGGCTTCTCCGGACAGCTGCAAGGTGAGCGTCCGCGGCTGACCACTGCCTGGTTGCTTCGATTCAAAGTCGGCGAGCTGCTCGATCAGGATCCGGCTGTCTTCATCCATGCGCAGGCGCGCCCCACTGACGACGACGCGTTCGGGTTGCAAGGTGCCCTGATAAAAGAAGATCTCGATCTCCTGCACCGTGGCCACCGGTTCCCGGGCGATGCCGAAGGCCCCGTGCTCGGCGAGGCTGACCTCGCGCAGGATGAGATGGTGGAAGCTGAGCAGTTCGACCGCGCCGATGCTCAAATGGCCGGGTCGACCTTTTTCCCGCCATTGACCTTCCATTTCACGGGCAAGTGATCCGCCTTCAAGATACTGCTTGAGGAGGTACAGCCCGCCGACGAGACCGCCGACCAGCAGGACGGTCCAGATCAGGCGGACGAGCCAGCGTCGACGCGGTGCCGGAGGTGTCGCTGCCACGCGCGCGAGCATCGGAGTGTCGCGACCGCCGGCAACCGCAGTCGGCGACGGCCGGACCCTGTCGGGATGCAGCCTTCATCGCCGCCAGGTGCGCCACCAGACCGCGATCAGCCTCAGAGGTATGGTGCTGTAACCATTCGTCCACGCGCACGCTCAGACGTTGGTCCAGCCGGCAACGCCCGTCGCGCACCTCCTCGCGCACGCGCAGGACGTCGGCGAGCAGGCCCTGGTGCAGCTCCTGGTGCCCGCGCAACCGAGGGTAGCCCGATTGCTCCATAAGCCGTTCTTCCGTGCGGAAATGCACCCGCGACAGCCGGATGAGCCGATTCAGGCCGGCGATCGCCTGACGCGGCGCGACCTCGGTCAGACCAGACAGAGCCCATGCGGCCTCGGCGATGCCGCGGTGCTGCCGGTCGAGCACCGCATGCCCGATATCACGACGAGGGGACCAGCGTTGCATGAGGGCGGAACCATCTGCTTCCGGTCAGTGCGGGCAAGATCGCAGGTCGAGCCGGTCATGCGTTGGCAGCCACCAACCTGAAGCGTCCCGATTCATGGGGCGCACCACCGTCATTAACCATGTCGAAGCGAACCGAGGGGTCGAAGCGAACCGAGGGAACTCAAAGCAGCACATACTCCCAACCGGATTTGAACCGGTGTCGCGTCCGTGAAAGGGACGTGTCCTAGGCCTCTAGACGATGGGAGCCTATATGTGCGGGGCGGGGAATATGTCGGGGGCGGCAGGACGCGCAAGCACGGGAATGCCGCTGCCGGGGCAAGGAATTCGGGGCAATCAGGGCCGCCAGGCGGCCTGGCGGGCGGCGCGGCGGGCCTGCCGGGCCACCACCATCGAGTGGACGAGGAAATAGCCCGGCACGGCCATGGCCAGCCCCAGCACGGTGCAACCGATCCAGAGCGGGCCCAGGATCCCGCCCAGGGTGCTGGCCATGGCGGTGAAGGCGCCGCTCCAACTGCTGTCGAGGACGCGCTGGCCAAGTTCGCGCAAGTCGGCGTAGCTGAGCACCTGCTGCGGCCCGGGGATGAACCACAGGCCAATGCGATAGCCGGCGTACCAGAGCGGCAGGGTGGTCAGGGGATTCGAGATCCACGACCAGGGGATGCTGGCGAGCACGTTGCCGCGCGCGATGCGGGCGAGGATCATCGCCAGGAAGGTCTGGCCGATGATGGGCAGGGTGGAACTGAGGATCCCCGCCGCTGACCCAAGGGCGATGCGGTGCGGGGTGTCCTCCAGGTAGGCGACCCTGCGCAGCGCGCGCATGGTCACGAACCAGGTCCGGCGCAGCCAGCCTTTCCGGGTCAAAGGGGCGGGGATGATCATGCAGACTGCGGCATCGGGGCGCGGGAGTGCTAACACGGCGCCACTCCGGTGCCACCGGGGCGGGGGCGGAACCACAGCGACACCGCGATGCCCAGGACGAGCAACCCGATGATGACCCCCAGGCTGAGATCGATCGGCACCTTGATCGGCACGATATGGAGCAGCATTTTCACCCCCACGAAGACCAGGATGCCGGCGAGCGCGTATTTCAGGTAGGCGAAGGAATCCATCATCCCGGCGAGCAGGAAGAAGAGCGAACGCAGGCCGAGGATCGCGAACACGTTCGAGGTGTAGACGATGAAGATGTCGTCGGTGATCGCGAGGATGGCGGGGATGGAGTCGACCGCGAAGACGAGGTCGATGAACTCGACCATCAGCACGACCAACAGCAGCGGAGTGGCCATCAGCCGGCCCTGCTCGCGCACCACGAAATTGCCCTCACGGTAGCCGTCGGTGACCGGCAGGATCCGCCGGCACAGGCGCATGAACCAGTGGTCGCGTGGATCCAGCGGGGACTGTGGCAGGGCCATCTTCACCCCGGTCCAGAACAGGAAGACCCCGAAGACCACGACGATCCAGGCGAATTGATTTATCAGCGCGACTCCGGCGAAGATGAACACCGCGCGCATGACCAGGGCGCCGACGATGCCATAGAACAGTACCTTGTGCTGAAACGCGGCGGGAACGGCAAACATGGTGAAGATCGCCGCGATCGCGAAGATGTTGTCCACCGCCAGGGCCTTCTCGATCAGGTAGCCGGCGAGGAACTGCTCGGCGCGCAACGTCCCGAGCTGGGCCAGCCCGGCGCCGGCCTCAAGGTCACCCCGAGTGACGGCCGCGCCGACGTGCATGGATCCGAAGAACCAGCCCGGCTGGAGCCAGATCAACAGGTTGAAGACCAGCGCGAGGCCGACCCAGACCCCGGTCCAGGTCAGGGCCTCGCCGGTGCCGACTGCGTGCGCTTTGCGATGGAAAACCCCCAGGTCGAGCGCAAGCATGCCGACCACGAACAGGTTGAAGAGGGCGAAGACGGTCCAGTCGAGGTGCATGGGGTTGGATTCCTTGATCACAAGCAGGGGTTGCGGATCAGGTTGGAAGGCAGGGAAGCGAGGAAAATCAACGTGCTTTGTTCGCTTTGCGTGGCAAGCGGGCGGGACGCCCGCGATCCCGGGACGCCCGCGATCCCGGAACGGCATCATTGCCGGGCCACCCAGCCGCCGGAATCGTCTGCTGCGGGATTACAAATCAGCGATCCCGGTTGCCACCGATGAGCCCCGCCTGCCAGGCCCAGTAGAGCAGCCAGAGCACCGAGGTCGCGGCGGCGGCGACGTAGGTCAGACCAGCGGCGGTCAGGACGCGATCGACCTGGACCGAATCCTCGCCATGGGTGCCGACCACGCCGTATTCGCGCAGCAGCACCCGGGCCCGCGCCGAAGCATCGAACTCGACCGGCAGGGTGACCACGGTGAACAGGGCAGCGAGGCCGAACAGTCCGAGGCCCGCCACGGCCAGCCACCAGCCGATGCCCGGAACCGCCGATTGCGCTGCCCCCAAGGCGATGCCGCCGATGACCAGCCACGGGCCAATCATCGAGCCGATGTTTGCGGCCGGCACGAGCAGGCTGCGCAGCCACATCGGAGCATAGCCGTGGGCGTGCTGGATGGCGTGCCCGGCCTCATGGGCCGCGATGCCCACCGCAGCCGCATCCCGGCCATGGTAGACGTCATGGCTGAGGGCGAGGGTCCGGGTCAGCGGGTTGTAGTGGTCGCTGAGCATGCCGGCGTGCTCTTCGATGCGCAGGCCGTCGAGGCCGCTGTGGCGCAGAATCAGCGCAGCGGCCTCCGCCCCGGTCAGCCCGCTGGCGGCGGGCACCTGGCGGGCCTGCGCAACACGCGATTTCACCAGCGCCGATGCCCCCAGGGACAGGAGCAACGTCGCGCCGGCGATGACGAAGTACCAGAGGTCGAGCATGGTGTTTTCCTTGTGATGCTGAGGGTGAGTGAATGGCTGTGAGCAGAGAGCTGAGGGTTCTCAACGGTATTCGTGGTCGCGTGAAACCAGGCGGCCGAGGCGGACCGCCAAGCGGGAGACGGCCTGGCTGATGCCGCTCTCTGGGCTGCTGGCCGATCCCGTGACGACCAGATCGCCGCCGGACATCAGGCGCACCCGCGCGATGCAGGCGACGTCGGCCCCGCCGCGCGGGCCGTTGACATCGCTCAGGCGGATCTCGACCTCGCGCACGAGGTCGCCGAAGCGGGCGAAGGCGTAGCCGGCCCGACGCTGGGCAAGTTCGACCAGCCCTGGACTGCGGGACAGGTGACGGGTGATGAGGTTGATGATCATGGTGGGCTCCTTGGCGCGCACCCTAGCCAGGCGGGGCCTGGGACGGAAATCGGAAGCGGCCGGTTCATCCATCGGGATTCCCTATGTGTCGACCTGCCGATGACGGCGATTCCATGGCACGCTGAAACCCCGAACGTCTCTGCCATGCCTGCCCTCCCGCCCGCCCTCTCGCCCGCCCTCTCGCCCGTTGCTAGGCCCTCCATCCCCCATCTGCCCGAACTGAACTACCACCACCTGCGCTATTTCTGGACGGTCGCCCACGAAGGTTCGATCGCCAAGGCGTGCAGCCTGCTGAAAGTCTCGCAACCGACGGTCAGCGAGCAGTTGCGTGCGCTCGCTACCGCAGTGGGCGCCGAGCTGTTCGTACGCGAGGGCCGTCGCCTGCGCCTGACCGACACCGGGCGGCTGGTGCAGGATTTCGCCGACGAGATCTTCACCCTCGGGCGCGAACTCCACACCGCGCTCCTGAACCGCCGCAGCACGCGCGCCATCCCGGTGGTGATCGGGATCAGCGACGCGGTGCCGAAGCTCATCGCCAGCCAGCTCATCGCCCCCGCTATGAAACTGCCCGAGCCGGTGCAGATCACGGTGCAGGAGGACCGCCACGAGGCGCTGATCCAGCGCCTGGCCGGGCATGAGCTGGATGTCGTGATCTCGGACGCACCCCTGGAATCGCATCTGCGCATCCGCGCCTACAACCACCTCCTGGGGGAAAGCCCCCTGGCGGTCTTCGGTGCCAAGAAGTTTGCCGGCCTGGCACGCGGATTCCCCGCCTCGCTCGCCGACGCGCCTCTATTGGCCGCCCTGCCGGGCACGCCGCAGCGCCGGGCCTGGGATTCCTGGTGCACCGAGGTCGGCGTCCAACCGCGCATCGTGGCGCAGTTCCAGGACAGTGCCCTGATGAAGATCGTCGGACAAGCAGGGTTCGGCCTGTTCGCCGGTCCCGAAGCCATCGCCGAGGCGGTCTGCCGCACGTACGAGGTGCGCGTGATCGGCCGCATCCCGGCGCTCAAGGAACGCTACTACGCCATCAGCCTCGACCGCCGCCTGGTCAATCCCGCTCTCCAGGCGATCACCACCCAGGGCAAGCTGATTTTTTCCTGACTTGCGCAGGCCCGGCAGCCTATCCCGGTGGCAGGGTCAGGGTCGGCGCATAGTCGCCCGCATCGGAAAAAACATGGGCGAAGGACGTGTCGAGGTCGACTTCAATGCGGTCGCCGACGCGGCAGCGGTACTGCCCACCGGTCTTCATGATGGCCTTCTGGCCGCCAGCGAGGCGCAGGTGGATGTACTGGTGATCACCCAGGTTCTCGACCACGTCGATCTCGGCAGGAATACTGCTGCTGGGGTCGCCAGCCGGGGCGGCAGGCGACAGATGCTCGGGCCGGATGCCCAGCACGCGACCCCCGCCAAGCGCCCCGGCCAGCGCGTAGCGATGCGGCATGCGCAGGGCGACGGACCCGCCACCGGTGAGCGCAAAGCGGTAACCCTCACCGTCCTGCGCAAGGTCGCCGCCGAGGAAATTCATCACCGGGGTGCCGATGAAGCCGGCGACGAAGCGGTTGCGCGGATGGTCGTAGACCGTGCTCGGCACATCGACCTGCTGGATCTCGCCCGCGCTCATGACCGTGATGCGGTCGCCCAGGGTCATTGCCTCGGTCTGGTCGTGAGTGACGTAGACCATGGTGGTGCGCAGGCGGCGCTGGAGGGTCTTGAGTTCGATCCGCATCTCGCCGCGCAGCTTGGCGTCGAGGTTCGACAGCGGTTCATCGAAGAGGAACGCCGCCGGTTCGCGCACCACCGCGCGACCGAGGGCGACGCGCTGGCGCTGGCCGCCGGACAACTGCTTCGGCAGGCGGGGCAGTTGCGCCTCGATGCCGAGCATCTTCGCCGCCGCGCTGACGCGGCGCTCGATCTCGTCGCGCGCTACCTTCCGCAATTTCAAGCCGTACGCCATGTTCTCGTGCACGGTCATGTGCGGGTAGAGCGCGTAGTTCTGGAAGACCATCGCGATGTCGCGGTCTTTCGGCGCGACCTCATTGACCCGGCGTCCGCCGATCGCGATCTCGCCCGCGCTGATGTCCTCCAGCCCGGCGATCATGCGCAGGGTGGTGGTCTTGCCGCAGCCAGACGGACCCACCAGCACCATGAACTCCTGGTCGCGGATGTGCAGGTCGATGCCGCGCACCGCGAGGTGCCCGTCGTCATAGCGTTTCACGAGCTGCGCGATGCGGATGTCGGCCACGGGTCCTCGCATATTCGCTGCGCTGGTCGAGGCACCTCGGCCGGCGGCGGAAGCGGCACCGTAGCGCCCCATCCCGATCGCGCATCCGTCGGGTGCCGCGATAGAGCGCGGGGTGAGCGGCTTCGGGACTGCGTTCCGTCAGTCGCCAGTGATGCGTCGGATCCCGGCGATGGGGACCAGTCGCAGGCCGGGTTCAACCGCCTTGCCTGCCATGAGGTCGAGCAGCAGATCGGCGGCCAGCGCGCCCATGGCGGCGAAATCCTGGTCGGCGCAGTGGACGACGGATCCAGGTGGCAGGTCCCCATGCCAGGCATCGAAGACGCCGGCCCGGCTCAGACGCAGCGCGCGTCTGCGGGCCCAGCCCCGGGCGTCGGATTCGCAACTCGCGAACACGGTCCAATCGGTCGCGGGCAACGTCGCATCCGGTCCGACCACCGGCAGACCGAGCTGCTCAGCGGCCAATCGCACACCGGCGCTGCGGGCATCCTCGACCGTGTTGCCTCCGGGGTTGAACAGGTTGACCAGGGTCGTGGCGCCAGCGGCGACACAGCGATGGACGAGTTCAGCCGCAGCCTCGGCATTGGTGCTGCTGACCGCAGGGATGTCCAAATCGGCGCGATGGCGGTCGACGAACACGAGGGGGAAGCCGTCCGCGTGCAGCTGCACCAGCAGGTCGGATTCCAGATCGAGCCCATCCGCGATCACCAGCGCCCCGTCGCACAGGTGCTGACGCAGGCGCAGGAGCAGCCGTTCGTGGGCAGCGCGGTCCCCGTGATGGACGGCGACGAGCAGATCTAAGCCACATTCGCGCACTCGTTTCGCTGCGGTGGTGGCCGGCTGATGGTTCTGCGGGGCTTCCAACCCGCCGGCCAGGAACCACACCGTGTGGGTGCGTCCGGTCACCAGATTGCGCGCCGCGAGGTTGGGGTGGTAGCCAAGTCGGGCAGCCTCGGCCTTGACCTTGGCACGCGTCGCTGGCGCCACCCGGCTGTCGTCACGCAGGGCCCGCGAGACGGTGCTGGTGTCGACCGCGCAGGCATTGGCGAGATCGCGCAGGGTGACGGGCATGGCGCCAGCCTGGACGCATTCGACCGGCAAGGAAGTCAGGGAACCAGCGACACCGGCCGAATTCTTCGGGCTGGTTTCGCAGCACCGCAGCTCGAAGGCCACGCCGCAGGGCGACAACGCCTGACCCTGCAGCGAACGGCGCTTACCGATCGCAGCTCGATGCCAACAGTTCAGGTCGATGCCGTGCGCCGGCGCCAGGCGCCGGGGGTCTGGCCGGTGAGCATCTTGAACTGCCGGGCAAAGAAGAACTGATCGCAATACCCCAGACGTTCGGCGGTTTCGGCGACCGAGGTGCCGGCCGCGAGCAGGTTTTTGGCGCGTTCGGCCCGGCGATGGAGGCGGTAGCGGCTGGGGGACAGGCCGGTCTCGCGGGTGAACGCCCGCCGCAGGCGATCGTAGCCGACCTGAAGACGGCGGGCCAAGCCCTCCAGGTCGAAGGGTCGGGCCAGGTCCTCCTCCAAGGCGGCGCGAGTGGCGGCCACCAGATCGGCATCGCGCGGATGGGTGCGACGGCGATGATGGCGATCGACGATCTCGGCGATCAGGACATGCAGCCGCCCGACCCGCAAGGCCAGGTCGCTGTGACTGGCCGCTGGCCGCTGGCTCTCGTCCACCAGCTGATCAAACAAGGCGGTGAGAATCGGATCAAAGCCTGGCGACAGCACTGGCCGGGTCCGGTCGAGCAGGCCCTCCCGTTCGAGTTCACGAAAGAGCGGCCCATTGAAACTCAGCCAATATTCCGACCAGTACTGGTCGTCGCCAGGGGCGTAGCCGTGGCTGACATCCGGGAAGATGAACAGCACATCGCCCCGGCCGACGCTGATCCGGCCAAGGTGCCGGTCAACGTAGCTGCCGCTGCCATCGACCAGGTACACCAGGGCGTAGGCACCGAACAGACGTTCTTTGATCCGGCCGCGCCGGTCGAGCAGATGGCCACCAGCGAGCAGGCACGAGCGGTGCGGCGCGGGCATCGCCGGCAGTACCGGGCCATCCGACACAAAGTCCAGGGTCTGGCGTGCATGGTCCTGGACGCGGTGGGGATAAAATTCAGCCGCATTCAGCAAGGAAAGACGCTACCCATGACGGCAACCAGCCCGGTATTCCAGCCAGCCCCCATTCCCCACCAGGTCGCCATGGGCAACCGGGTGCTGCCCTCGGCCGCCGTCCGGCTGACCCACCTGCGCGACTCCACCAGCGCCATGGGCGACGCACCGACCTTGCGTCGGTGTCTGGCCGAGGACGGCTACCTGCTGTTGCGCGGCGTCCATGAGCGGGACCAGGTCGCGGCCGCCCGCCGGATGCTGCTGGGACACCTCGACCGGGCCGGCCGCATTGATCGCCAACGACCGCTGGACCAGGGCTGGGCCTTGCCGGGTGCCAAGCCCGATGAGCAGACGATCACCCGCAGCCCTGAATTCCGCGCCGTGGTCGATGGCCGGATCATGGATTTCTTCACCTTCCTGCTGGGCCGCCCGGCCCGGACGTTCGATTTCAAATGGCTGCGGGTGGTGGGCCCGGGGGGCTTCACCGGCGCCCATGTCGACGCCGTCTACATGGGCCGGGGCACGGCCGAGGTATTCACGGCCTGGACGCCCTTCGGCGATCTCGGTTATGACCAGGGGCCCCTCGCCATCATCCCCGGCTCGCATCACCTGCCGAGCTTTGCACCGATCCGCAGCACCTATGGCCAGATGGATGTCGATCGCGATCGCATCGAGGGTTGGTTCAGCACTGACCCGTTGGAATTGGTCGAGCGTTTCGGCGCTACCTGGGCCACCACCGAGTTTGCGATGGGCGATGTCCTGATCTTCGGCATGCAGACCATGCACATGTCGCTGACCAACAATTCGGGCCGCTTCCGGTTGACCGCCGATTGCCGATATCAGGCCGCTGATCTGCCGATCGATGCGCGCTGGATCGGCGAACGACCCCCGGGCCACCAGGTCAGCCCAGCACCCCAGAAAAGCATGGCCCAGGCCCGGGCCGAATGGGGCATCTGATGCCCGCTGTCCCGATTCCCTGCCAACGCCGTCATTGCGGAGACCGACCATGACCCCACGTGAAAACCTCATTTCCTGTTATCGTCGCCAAGGCTGCGAGACCGCGCCGGTGACCTTCGGGCTCTGCCCTTCGCTGCGCGCGGAGTTCCAGCGACGCTATGGCGAGGTCAAACCAGAGGACCATTTCGGATTCAGCAGCCGTTTGGTCCTCTTTTCGCACCCCACCCACCGCGTGGTGCCGGACTGGCAGCGCTGGTATGCCGAGCCGCTACGACCCGGCACCCGTTTCAGTTACTGGGGTATCGCCCATGAGCCGGGCAGCGATGCCGCCATGCACATGACCCGCATGCGGCATCCGCTGATCCAGGTCGAGACCGTGGCTGAATTGCAGGCTTATCCGTGGCCGGATTTTTCCCGTGTCGACCTACCAAACCTGCGCGCCCAGGTCGCCGCCATCCACGCCCAGGGCTGCGCCGCCCATGGCGGCATGGAGATGACGATCTGGGAGGTCTCCTGGTATCTGCGTTCGATGGAGCGGATGATGCAGGATATGGTCGATGACGATTCTAAGGCGACCTGGCTGTTCGACCGCACCACGGAAATCGCCTGCCAACGGGCGCAGGCCTTCGCCCTGGCTGATTGCGATGTGATCGGCCTGGGCGATGACGTCGGTACCCAGCGCGGCCTGATGATGTCGCCAGCGATGTACCGGCGATGGCTCAAGCCACGCCTGGCCGCGGTGATCCAGGCGGCACGGGCGGTGAAGCCAGAGATCCTAATCCAATACCATAGCTGCGGCCAAGTCACTCCGCTGATCAGCGACCTGATCGAGGCCGGCATTGATGTCCTGAATCCTGTCCAGCCGGAATGCATGGAATTTTCAGAAATTTTTGCGAAGTACGGCGATCGCCTGAGTTTCAACGGCACCATCGGCACCCAGACCACCATGCCGTTCGCCTCTCCTGATCAGGTGCGCGACCTCGTCCACCGCAACCTGCGCCTGGCCGGCCGCCGAGGTGGGCTGGTCGCCTGCCCCACCCATCTGCTCGAACCCGAAGTGCCGTGGGAAAACATCGAGGCCTATGTGGAGGCCTGCCGCACGGCGTGGTGATCAGGTGCTGTCAGCCTAAAAATCGCAATTGCACCCCAGCTGCGGCGTTGGTCGTCAGTCATTTGGCGCTGCCAAACTCCTTCCTCCCGCCTTGCATCTGGGATACACTTGCGATTTTTACTGGGAATCTTCGTTGGGGTTGTCCGAAGGCAGATGTCTTCGGACCATAATCGAAACTGGGGCTCGTGATTAGCTGGTCACCCATCTGGTGATGGGGTGGGATCCAGGAATGCAGTCTTTGGCAGCCACTTACAGATTTCACCAAGTTCAGCGTGCTGAAGTGCTGCCCAGTCGCCAACGCACGGTGTGCTGGCCGGCCGCAAGCCGGCCCCCAGGCGTGAGCATCGGCACCGGAGCGCTGACCTGGCCCTGCCAAAGGTCGGTCCCGGATCGTTCCAGGTCGAGCTGGATGAACCCAGCCGGGTGCGGGATCCGAGCGTGAATTTGGCGTAGGGGACCGGGCTGGGGCAGGATCTCGGCGATGGCGAAGCCCAGGCTTGCCGGCCGGATGCCGGCCACAGTGGCGCTGAGATGGAAGAGCGGATGCGCACCCCAGGGATGGCAGTCGCTGCGGGTTGGTTCTGGACTCTCGGGCGTGGTGGTCAGGCCGCGTGCCTCAAGATCAAACCACAGGCCAAGGCGGTCGAACAGGAGGTCAGCACGACCGATCTGGCGATAGGCCTCGAACAGGTAGTGGGTGAAATAGATGGTGGTGCGCGCCAGGTCGCTGTCGCTGGCCAGGCTGGCCGCGGTGCGCCGGGCCTGTTCCTGATCAAGCAGACCTGACAACAACGGCAGAATCTGGCCGTGTTCACTGGCGGTGGTCGCGCCTGGGGCGTCGCGCCAGCGGCCGCGTTGGTCGTCCCAGCAGACCTTGAGCGCCTGCGCCACGGCGGTGGCGCGGCGGCGATTCAGGGCGGCGAGTTCGGGTTCACCCAGGGCGTCTTCAAGCCGGGCGGCTTCCATCAGCGTCCAGGCGAAATGCCAGTTGAGGATGGACGAGACCCCAAGATCGGCACCGGGCGGCATGCCGCTGTCCCAGGTCGGCACCCAGTCGACGAAGTTCCAGCCGGCGGGGGCCTCAATCAGACCATCCTGGTTGCGGAAGGCCCACCAGGCGTCGAGCACGCCGCGCACGCCCACCAGATGGCTGGCGATGAAAGCCGTATCGGCACGCCAGAGCGCATGGTCGGCGACCATGTGGATCCACCACAAAGAAAATGGCGGGATCACCTGAACCCCGCGCGCCGGCCAGCGGCTCTGGGTCAGGCCGTCAACGGTGCGGCTGGCGGCGAAGGCGTCGATGGCCTGCCGGGGCAGGCGGTCATCGCCCTGCATGGCATAGGTGATCAAGGCCTCAAGTCGCGTGTCCCCGACGTACTGCAGACGTTCGTAGTACGGGCAATCGCAATAGGTTTCATGGGTTCCCACGGCCATGGTGTGCACGGCCAGGGCGCGCAGGCGCTGCAGGCGCGGGTCATCGGCGGTAAAAGATCCCTCGTCGACAAAGGGATACCCGGTGGCGCGGTGCACGAGTTTTTCCAGACGCAGCGGCTGGTCGCCGGCGGCGGCGATGATCTCAATAAAGCGGCCGCATTCCCAGTCGAGCACCTCATAGGTGCGCACGGGTCCGCTGGCGGTGCGGAAAACCGGTCCGGCCCCGCGCAGGAACCGCTGCTGCCACTCGCGTCGGTCGCCCTTGTCACGGCCATCCCGGCCGATGTACAAAGCCTCGGCGTAGCGCAGGCGCACCTGGCCGCCGGCCCCGGCCGCCCGCAGGCTCGGCCACACGCTGCGGTAGATGCCCAGATCGACGAGGCAGCGGCGCCGGGTCCGGGCCGGCAGCTCGATGGCGGTCGCACCATCCAGCCAGGCCTGCCATTGCCGGCGTTCGTCGCTGAGGTCGTACGTCGGATCAGCCACTTGGCTCTCGGCATCGCGGTCGGCGGGTTCATCGACCAGCACCGCCTGGCCATTGGGAACCACCGCGTCGACCTGGGGCGGCAACCGGGCCGGCACCAGCACAGGCGGCTGACGATCGGTCTTGGCCAGATCGGAAAACCCCTGATGACCGCGCCGGGCCGGAAAAAAGGCCCCCTCGCCACCGTCAACCCCAACCGCCCAGTCCCATGGCAGCCGCGCGCCATCCAGGACGGTGCGGACTCCGGTACCCATGCCATGCGGTTGGACCTCGACCGAGAAGGCCTCCAACGGCCGGCATTCCCAGGCTGCCGCCCCGGTGGCGAGGCGGTCGTGCCAGGCATCCTCGTCGCCATCGACACCAAGGATGAAACCCGGGACCGCCGAGGGCTGGTTCCACGGCCCCTGGGCGCCCAGGGCCCAGACCTGGGCGGCGAGGACGTGCTCGCCGGGATCGAGATCCAGTTCCAGGGTATGGAAGCGCCATCGCTGCGGTTCGCCTCGTTCCGGCCCGATCAAGGCTTCAACCCCATCGACGAAGAAGCGGAAGCGCTCATCGGCGCTGACATGCACCCGCAAGCCACGCACCGCCGGGCTGGAAAAACGCAGCCGATAGGCCGCGATGAACGGGACCGTCGCCCCGGCTGGCGGGGTCAGCCAGTGCGCGCGCCAGCGGCCGCGACGCCAGATCGAGTTCAGCGGCATCTGGGGCCCACGGTCGTCATGGGAAAGCAGGATCCGATGTGCCTGGGTGGTCATGGCCGGCACGATGAGGCGGGTATCGAAATGGGAAGATCCGGATCCGGCTGCCGCGATTGCACCGCAGACGCCTGGATCAACGGACCAGCCCGCCGCGCCCGCGCCCTGGCTCGTCCAGGCTGCCTCAAAAGTCGGTTGGTGGCTTCCTGCGGATGCTGCTTTTTTGGCCGGCGAGACGCCAGCGCTCCCAGGAAGGCCGACTTTTGAGGCGCCCCGCTGGCTCGTCCATGCACCCCCTTCCCATCGCCGGGGATGGCGCTGGAATGCTGCCGATGAAGCCCTTGCCGCTGCTGGATGGACTGATCGCGCCTGCTGACCTGCGCCGGATGACCCCGGCCGAACTGAAGCAGCTCGCGGTCGAGATCCGGCACCGCATCAAGGAAACGGTTTCCGCCAACGGTGGCCACCTGTCGTCAAACCTGGGCACGGTGGAACTGACGCTTGCCCTGCACCGCGTCTTCGATTTCACCAGCGACCGCCTGCTGTGGGATGTCGGGCATCAGGCCTACCCGCACAAATTGGTCACCGGCCGGGCCAAGGATTTCGCCAGCAACCGCACCAAGGGCGGGTTGAGCGGATTTCCGGATCCCAAGGAAAGCCCGTTCGATCTCGCCAAGGTCGGGCATTCGTCGACCGGAATCAGCACCGCCGTCGGCGTGGCCGAGGCCGTGCGTCGGCTTGGCCAGCGCCGCCACACCGTGGTCGTGGTCGGCGACGGCGCGCTGACCGGCGGCATGGCCTTCGAGGGCCTGATCAATGCCGGGCAGTTGAAGAGCAACCTGATCGTCGTGCTCAACGACAACGGCAACTTCATCGACGCGCCGGTGGGATCCCTGCACACCCACCTCGACCGCATCCGCACCGGGCGGATGTACAACCACGTCCGCCAGCGCTTCATGAGCGCGCTCAAGGGTTCGCTGCTCGGCCTGTCGCTCGACCGCATCGCCGAGCACATCGAACTCGCGGCGCACAAGGCGATCAGCCCTGGCTACATCTTCGAGGATCTCGGCCTGCGCTACTTCGGCCCGGTTGACGGCCACGATTTGGCCGCGACTGAGGTCATGCTGCGCCGCATCGCCGGCCTGTCCGAGACCGGCAGCGGCGGCCCGGTGCTGATCCACGTCGTCACCAAGAAGGGCGGCGGGTGGGAACCATCCCAGGCGGATCCGCTGACCTTTCACGGCCCCAAGGGCTTCCATCTCGAAACCGGCGTCTTCACCCCGAAATCCCCTGGCCGCACGTATTCGCAGGTCTTCGCCGAGACGCTGGGCGAACTCGCCGCAGCGGACAACCGCGTGGTTGCGATCACCGCCGCGATGCCCTCGGGCACCGGCCTCAAGGCGTTCGGCACCGCATTTCCGGATCGCATGTACGACGTCGGCATCTGCGAACAGCATTCGTTCGCTTTCGCCGAAGGCCTCGCACTCGCCGGGCAACTGCCGGTGCTGGCGCACTATTCCACCTTCGCCCAACGCGGCTTCGACCAGCTCTTTCAAGAGGTCGTCGTCCAGCGCGACCTCGGCATCGTGCTCGCCCTCGACCGCGCGGGATTAGTCGGCGAAGACGGCGAGACGCACCAGGGCCTCTACGACATCTCGTGGTCGCGCTGCCTGCCCGGCCTTGTGTTGATGGCACCAAAGGACGGCGAAGAACTCAGTGCGATGCTGCGCTGGAGCCACGCCGAACGGCAAAAACCTGGGCGCGCCGCCGGCTACGTCGTGCGCTATCCGCGTGAAACCGTGCCCGAACTTGCCTGGGCGACCACCACGCCGATCGCGCTCGGCAAGGCTGAAGTCCTGCGCCAGGGCAACGGCGGAAGCGACCTGATGATCTGGGCCTATGGCGCGATGGTCCGCACCGCCTGGCTGGCGCTTGAAGAACTCGGCCCGCGCGCCGCCGGCGTGACCCTGGTCAACGCCCGCTTCGCCAAGCCGATCGACGCCGGCCTGCTGGCTGCGCTCGCGACGAAGCACCGCCACGTCCTCACCATCGAAGACCACGCCCTGCCGGGCGGCTTTGGATCCGCCTTCATCGAACAGGCCGGCGATCTTGGCCTGGCGCTGAACGTCACCCGCCTCGGCGTGCGCGACGAACTCGTCGCCCATGCGACCCGCGACCAGCAACTCGCGGATCATGGCCTGGATGTGAAGGGCGTGGCCTTCGCGATCGCGAATCAAATCGCGCAGCTTGCGGATCCGCTGCGGTTCCCGGGGGCGGCGGGGTGATAAGATGGATCAGCGTTTTTCCAGCAGGGATCTGAGGTAGACGCCAATCTCATGCGGACCGTACTCGGCCCGTCCGGCCCCGAATCGGGTCTTCTCCATATTTAATTCCCGGTCCGGGTGGCGCTTGGAGAACAAACGGCTGAAGAACGATGACGCCACCCCATTCACCTGGCCGCAGTTGCAGCAGGTCTTGGCAAGACGGATCTCCTGCCGGACCGCTTCGATCTCCTGAGTCTGGCGCAGGTCCGCATGGTCGGGGGTCATGCTGCCGCGGGTCTCCACCGTCTTGGTGAAGACGCAGACATTCGCGGTCTGGCATTTTTCGCAGAGGTATTCCTCGCAGTCGAAGAACTTCCCCATCGATTCGAAGACAACCTCATCCATGGGTGGGACTATGCTGCGGGTTAAACCACGGCAAGCGCCGCCCGCACCAGCACGATCGCCCGCGCAGCGGCTTCGCCCACCGGCACGTTGGCCGACTCGCCGCCGCGCGGCTTGAACTCGACCTCGCCGGTGGCGAGGCCGCGGCCGCAGACGATGCGCAGGGGGATGCCGACGAGGTCCCAGTCCTTGAACTTCACCCCCGGTTTCGCATCGCGGTCGTCGAGCAGCGCCTCGATGCCGGAGGCGAGCAGGGCCTGGTAGATGCCCTCGGCGGCGGTGGTGGTCGCCGCGTCGCCGGGCTTGCCGGCGGGCACCACCACGACCTGGTAGGGCGCGATCGCCATCGGCCAGCGGATGCCATCAGCGTCGTTGTGCTGTTCGACGGCGGCCGCCGCGACGCGCGAGGAACCGATGCCGTAGCAGCCCATGATGAACGGATGCAGCTTGCTGTCCTGGCCGGTGAATTCGGCGTGCATCGGGGCGGAATACTTGGTACCCAGCTTGAAGACGTGGCCGACCTCGATGCCGCGCCGTTCGGCCAGGGGCTGGCCGCTGAGCGGACAGCCATCGCCGGCGCGGATGGTGGTGAGATCATCCCAGACGACGGTGCGGTCAGCGGGCAGGTCGCGCGGCAGTTGCACGCCAACGACGTGGTGATCGGTGCGGTTGGCGCCGGCGATCAGCGCGCCAGCGTCTTTGAGCGTCTGGTCGATGATCACCACCGCGACCTTGAGACCGTCGCCCGGCCCGGCGAAGCCGGGTTCGGCACCGGTGGCGGCGCGGACCTCTTCTGGGTGCATCGGGCGCAGGCTGAGCACTGGACCCTGGGCGCCGAGGTGGCGGTTCACCGAGTTGAGAAGTTTCACCTCGTTGACCTCGCGATCGCCGCGCACGAAGGCGGCGACGCTGACGTCGGCGCCAGCCTGTTTGGTGGCGCTGGGGACGGTTTTCGCCACGAACAGCACGCATTTGAGCGCATGGGCGGCGGTCGCGTCAGCAAAGCCGTTGCGGTTGAGGAACCCGATCACGTCGGCGATGGTGCCGACGTTCGGCGTGGCCACGACCTGCGGCGCGGCGGGCGCGTTCCACCCCGGCGCCGCAGCGATGCGGCCGGTGGCGCGTTCGACGTTGGCGGCGTAGCCGGATTCGGCGCAGAATAGGATGGCGTCTTCGCCCACGTCGGCGGCGACCATGAATTCGTGGCTGCCGGTGCCGCCGATCGCGCCGGCGTCGGCCTCGACGGCGAATGCCTCCAGGCCCATGCGGCGGAAGGCGCGGGTGTAGGCCACGCGCATGGCTGCGTAGGTTTCAGCCAGGGATTCGTCGGACGCGTGGAAGCTGTACGCATCCATCATGATGAACTCCTTCACCCGCATCAGGCCGAAGCGGGGACGGATCTCATCGCGGAACTTGGTGTGCTGCTGGAAGAACGTCACCGGCAGTTGGCGGTAGCTCTTCACCACGGCGGCGGCGTAGTCGGTGACGACCTCTTCAGCAGTCGGGGCGAGGCCGAAAACCTGGTCGTTGCGGTCCTTCACCGTCAGCATGGTGCGCGTCGCCTGGTAGGCGGCCCAGCGGCCGGATTTCTCCCACAGGGCCTGTTCTTGCAGGATGGGCATGGTGATCTGGAGCGCGCCAGTGCGGGAGATCTCTTCGGCGACGATCGCCTGGACCTTGGTGATGACGCGATGCATGAGCGGGCCGTAGAGGTACAGCCCGGATCCCGACTTGTGCAGGTAGCCCGCGCGCAGCAGCAGGCGGTGGCTGGCGATTTCCGCATCGGCGGGGTCCTCGCGCAGAGTGACGAGGTTCATGAGGCTGGCGCGCATAAAGGAAGTGCTCCGGGAAGGGTGGACAGGGTGGCTCCGAGTCGGGTTTTGGCAACCGCGACGGCACTCCGAATCACCACCCTGGGACCGCCAGGCTCCAGCCTGGCCGAGCAATCTGATTTTCAGGTTGGATTCAAGGATTCACCAGCGATTTGAGAAATTCGAAAGTATTTTCTCCTTCCCTCGGTCAGGCAGCCAGGCTGGAGCCTGGCGGTCCCAGGGTCGGGCCTCAAGACGGGTTTCGGTGATCATTGCCTGTCGGGCCTGAGGCGTTGTGCGATGGTCGAAATCAGTTTGCTGTCTACGGTCGCGCCACCATGGACACCGTCACCGCCATCCGCTCTCGCCGCACGATCAAGGATTTCACCGGCGCCCCGGTCGCGCGCGAACGAGTCGAACGCCTGCTCGAACTCGCCGCCTGGGCGCCGACCCACCGCCTGACCCAGCCGTGGCGTTTCGCCTGCCTCGACCAAGGCGGCATCCGCCGGCTGCACGACTTTCTGAAGGCAACCCCAGAGATAGCCGCGGTGCCCGATCCCGCCAAGGGCGCGGCGAAGCTGGCGAAGCTCGGCGACCGCCTGCCTGGTCTCGGCGCGATGATCGTGGTGACCTGGGTGCGCGCGGCTGATGCGGCGGTCGATCTTGAAGACCACGCCGCAGCGGCGGCGGCAGTCCAGAACCTGCTGCTCGCCGCCACCGCCGACGGCCTGGGCACGTTCTGGAGCACCAATCCCGCGTTGGGCCATCCACTGACTCTGCGCTTCTGCGGCGTTGATCCTGCGCGCGAAGGATTCCTCGGCGCAATCTTCCTGGGCGAGGCGGCTGAGACTCCCTCCGCCCCGCCACGAGTGCCGCACAGCGAACGGGTGCGCTGGGTCTGATGACCTGCGGCAAAGCCTCCAGGACCGGCACTCAGCCCAATCGAGCTAATGCCGCGTTGAAGGTCGCTGACGGTCGCAGCGCCGCGATGGCCTTGGCCTCTTCTGGCTGGTAGTAGCCGCCAATGTCGGCCGGCTTTCCTTGGACGGCGTTGAGTTCGGCGACGATCGCGGATTCCTTGGCGGTCAACTCAGCCGCCACCGGTGCGAAGCGCGCGGCCAGGGCAGCGTCGTCCGTCTGCGCCGCCAGGGCCTGGGTCCAATACAGCGCCAGGTAAAAATGACTGCCTCGGTTGTCGATACCGGCCCCGACGGCGCGGGCCGGGTTGCGGTTGAATTCGAGGAACTTTGCATTGGCCGCGTCGAGGGTCTGGGCTAGCACCGCGATGCTGCGGCTGCCGGTCTTCTGGCCGAGGTCCTCGAAGCTGACCTGCAACGCCAGGAATTCGCCGAGCGAATCCCAGCGCAGGAAGTTCTCGGCCACGAACTGCTGCACGTGCTTGGGTGCGCTGCCGCCGGCGCCGGTCTCGAACAGGCCGCCGCCCGCCAATAGCGGCACGATCGACAGCATCTTGGCGCTGGTGCCCAGTTCCAGGATCGGGAAGAGGTCGGTGAGGTAATCGCGCAAGACGTTGCCGGTGGCGCTGATGAGGTCCTTGCCGGCCTTTATGGTTTCCAGGCTGATCCTGGTCGCGGTGACGGGATCGTGGATGCTCAGGTCGAGCCCGGCGGTGTCATGATCGCGCAGGTAGCGATCGACCTTACTGATCAATGCACGGTCGTGGGCGCGATTCGGGTCGAGCCAGAAGATGACCGGAGTGCCCGACAAGCGGGCCCGGGTGACGGCAAGCCGCACCCAGTCCTTGACCGCGATGTCCTTGGTCTGGCACAGGCGCCAGATATCGCCGGCCTCGACCGGCTGGCTGAGCAGGACGGCGCCCTTGCTGTCGAGCACGCGCACGGTGCCGGCGCTCTTCACCTCGAATGTCTTGTTGTGGCTACCGTATTCCTCGGCCTGCTGCGCCATCAGGCCGACGTTGGCCACGCTGCCCATGGTCGCCGGGTTGAATGCGCCGTGCTGCTTGTGGAATGCGATGGTCTCCTGGTACACGCCGGCATAGCAGCGGTCGGGGATGATGGCCAGGGTATCCTGCAATTTCCCATCCTTGTTCCACATCTTGCCCGACTCGCGGATCATCGCCGGCATCGACGCGTCGACGATGACGTCGCTGCTGACGTGCAGGTTGGTGATGCCCTTGTCGGAGTTCACGTAGGCCAGGGCCGGGCCATGGGCGAGAGCGGCCTGGTAATCGGCGGTGATCGCCGCCCGCTCCGCTTCAGGCAGCGCACCGATCTTACCAAACAGATCGGCCAGTCCCAGGTTGGGCGAGATCCCGAGCCTGGTGAACGTCGCCGCGTACTTGGCGAAGAGATCCTGGAAGACCACCGCCACGGCATGCCCGAACAGGATGGGGTCGCTGACCTTCATCATGGTTGCCTTGAGATGCAGCGAGAGCAGCACCCCATCAGCTTTGGCGATGGCTGCAGCGTCGGCGTAGCTGGCGCGCAGGGCCTTAACGCTCATCCGGCTGGCGTCGATGATCTCGCCGGCGGCGATCTTGGTGCTGGCCTTCAGCACCGTCACCGCGCCATCGGTGGCGACGTGCTCGATGCGCACCTCATCTGCGGCGGCGAAGACGTGGCTCTGCTCGCTGCCGTAGAAATCGCCGCCGGTCATGTGGTGGACGCGAGTCTTGGAGTCCTTCGCCCAGGCACCGACCTTATGTGGACTCTTCCGCGCCGCTGCCTTCACCGAGGCGGCGCAGCGCCGGTCGGAATTGCCCTCACGCAAAACCGGGTTCACCGCGCTGCCCAAGACCTTGGCGTAGCGTTCGGCGACCGCCTTGTCGGCCTCGGTGGTCGGCATCTCCGGATATTCCGGCACCATCAGGCCATGCGTACGCAGTTCGGCGATGGCGGCCTTCAACTGCGGCACCGAGGCGCTGATGTTGGGCAGTTTGATGATGTTGGCGACCGGCGTCTTGGCCAACGCCCCGAGCTCGGCCAGGTGATCAGGGTATTTCGCTGCGCCCCCAGGCAGGGTGTCGGCGAAGACTGCCAGGATGCGTCTGGCGAGCGATATATCGCGCGATTCCACCGCGATTCCGGCCTGTTTGGCGAACGCCTGCACGATCGGCAGCAGCGAATAGGTCGCCAGCATGGGCGCCTCGTCGGTGCGGGTGTAGATGATGGTCGGGGTGCTGGCGGTGGTCATCGTGGTAACAGGGCCTCGGCGTCGTCAGGAGGAATCGGGTGGGGTGGCCAGGATGGGGAAGTCCCCGTCCTGACAAGCCGAGACGAGCGCACGTGGCCCAATTGTCGAGGGCTCGATCCCGCACCAGGTCGTTCCGATGGTCAACGCCAATCGCTGTTGTTGCCCCAACAACAGAAACCCCCAGGGCGGAAGGCCCCGGGGGGTGGAGGGTGGGATATGGACACCGTCGTCGCCCGGTCAGGGGCATGGGCGGGTGCTATCCCGGGTCGGGTCAGCGGGCGTTCAGATGGTCGTGATGATCTCCTGCGATGCTTAAGGCTGGAAGAACCGAACGAATCCGACTGACGGTCTTCTCCTGCGATCTGAGGTTTCCTGAATCAAGCACACACGTCGATTCCGAGTTTGAATCCGATACGCCGCCGAGGTACCTTCGGCGGCAGATGGTCCCGAACCGCGGACTCGACCCTTGTCCTCCGCCGGCATTATAGCAGCCCTTCCACCCTGCACCGACCCGGCAGCAAGCAGCGGATCGCGATGGACCGTTGGACTGGCTATGGCGGCCGCCTGACAGGGGCCTGGCAGTCAGCCTATCCGGGCGGCGACCGGTAGACACACCCGGATCGTCGTCCCCTGGCCGAACTCGCTGGTGAAATCGAGGCTGCCACCGAGGTAGCGTTCGATGAAAAGGCGTGCTCCGTAGGATCCAAGCCCGCGCCCGCGACCCTTGGTCGAGAATGATCGCTGGAAGATCTGCCGCTGCACGTCGTTCGACATGACGCCGGGATTGTGAATGGCAATCACGGCTTTGTCGCCGGTGGCAACGGCACCAGTGGCGCCAGCGCCGGTTTCGATGGTCAGAGACAGGGCTACGTGTTCGCCTTTGGCGGAGGCCTCGATCGCGTTCTTGACCAAGTTGCCCACCGCCCGGCGCAGCAGCACGGGATCAGTGTCGATGAGGACCGGCACGACCTCGCCGAACCGGATGATCCGGCCGCGCGCGACCTCATGCCCCTGGCACCCATCCCGGATGCCGACCAGCAGGTCGGCCAGGGCAACCGGCTGCAAGTTGACCACCAGCGAACCGCGCTCGGCGGAGATCAGGTCACGATGGGCGCGCAGCTCGTCCAGGAGCTGGTTGCTGGATCGTTCCAGGGTGTTGAGGTCCGCGTCGGAGCAGCCTTCCTCGGCCATGATCCGCACCAGACCGTTGATATTCCCGGCGGTGTTGAGGATGTCGTGAAAGAAGAGGCGTTCGAGAAACTCGCCGCGCTTCTGCGCCGAGATGTCGCGCAGCGACACGATGGTGAAGGTGCGCCCAGCGATCGCAAACGGGGTGGCGGCGGCCTCGAGATCGAGCGCCGTGCAGGTGTCGTCGATCAGGATGCGGCATTCATTGATGACCTGGTGCCCGCTTGCGGTGCTGCCGAGGATGGCGTTCACCGCGCCGCACAGCCGGCAGCGTTCGGCGGTACCGCAGCCGTTGGGGCCAGCGGCGGCATTGATGCATTGGATCAATTCCCCCGGGCGCTTGCCGATGGCCTGAGCCGCCGTCACCCCCAGTGCCGCATAGGCCTGGCGGTTGGCGACGACGATCTGCCGTTCGGCATTGAGTACCAGCACGATGGACGGCATCGCGTCGAGGCTGGCACAGAAGGCCGACAGCACCCCAAGGGCCGCGCCGTCCTCAGCCAGGACCTGCGGCGATGCCCGTTGGGCAGGGGCGTAGTACGTGTCGACCATGGCCGATCATACCATGCACTTGGTAGGAAAGCGAATCGGACTTTGCCCCGGCTGGAAAGGCAGACGCCGGGCACCGCACGGCTGGACAGGCCAGGACGACGGGGGTAAACTCCCCCCCTCACCCGGAGGTCCCATGGATCAGACCGCATTCCAGGTCAAACGCGTCCGCGAACCCGAACTGCACACGACGCACCGCTTCGCCGGTCGCGATGGGCAGGGGCCGTCAATCCGCTATGTCCGCGAGGACGAACGCGTCCTGTACGACGCCCTGGTCGGGGGCGATCCGTCGATCTCGTTTGAGCGTTCCGGCCCGCGTGAACGCATCGCCTTCGCGCCGGAACAGAGCACGGCGGCGATCCTGACCAGCGGCGGATTGTGCCCGGGGCTCAACGCGGTGATTTCTTCGGTATTCATGAGCCTGTACCACCACTACGGGGTCAAGCGCATCCTCGGCATCCCGAACGGCTACGCCGGCCTGATGCAGCCGTACAGCCGCAACATCAAGCCGCTGATCCGCGATGAGATGAAAAAGATTGCGCGCACCGGCGGTTCGGTGCTGGGCAGCGCCCGGCTGAAGCCCGACGTGCGCGCCATCGTCGACACCATCCAGGCCTACGGCATCGACATGCTGTTCTGCATCGGCGGCGACGGCACCCAGCGCGGGGCCCACGCGATCCATGAGGAACTCAGCCGGCGCGGCCTGCCGGTGAGCGTGGTCGGGGTGCCCAAGACCATCGACAACGACATCGGCTTCGTGCAGAAGACCTTCGGCTTCGACACCGCGGTCGAAATCGCGCGCCAGGCGATCGCCGCCGCCAACACCGAGGCCGAATGCGCGATCAACGGCATCGGCCTGGTCCGCCTGATGGGCCGTGATTCAGGCTTCATCACCGCCTGCGCCTCGATCGCCTCGGCCGACGTGAACTACTGCCTGGTGCCCGAGGTGCATTTCACCCTCGACGGCGAACATGGTTTGCTGGCGGTGCTCGAACGCCGCCTCGCCACACGCCATCATGCCGTCATCGCCGTGGCTGAGGGCGCCGGCCAGGACCTCATCGACTCCGGCACCGTGCGCTACGACAAGACAGGCAACAAGCTCGCCTCGGACATCGGTCGCTACCTGCGCGACCGCATCAACGCCCACTTCAAGGAAAACCACCACGAGGTGAACCTGAAGTACAGCGATCCGAGCTACATCATCCGCGCCGCGCCGGCGAACGCCTCGGACCAGATCCTCTGCACCGCCCTCGGCCACGGCGCGGTGCATGCCGCCATGGCCGGCCGCACCGACATGATCGTCGGCAGTTGGAACGGCCAGTTCACCCACGTGCCGATCCCGCTCGCGGTGCAGGGGCGCAAGCTCATCGAACCCGAAGGCGACCTCTGGCGCACCGTGCTGGAAACCACCGGCCAGCCGCCGTTGGTGCCGCCGCAGGAGGCCCTGGCCTGAAGTGCCGGGAATCCCGGCAATGCAGGATGATTGATGATCCCGTGGCAAGGCCAGGATGGTATCATCTCGCGGGGATCGCCCTGGCAGCCGACCCTCGGCCCAGGTAGTGATCAGCGACCACGGAACCACCAGAGGCATTCCATGTACCACATCAGACTTATCGCACTGTTGTCAGGATGCCTGGCCATGACCTGGAGCGGTGAAGCCGACCAGGTTGGCCTCGATCACCTGCGGGCGCTGCTGCCCACCGCCGTCGTCACCGCCAAGCCCGACCGCACCACGGTCGCGATCCCTTACCAGGCGGGCGATCAGACGGTTCCACGCGCTGCCTTTGCCGCAGATGCGTCCGCGCTGGTGCGAAATTTCCTGGACGAGCATCGCCTCGTCTACGGCCATGGCGGTGAACGCCTAGATGGATCGCGCCTGGTCCGGGATGAATCCTCACCGCACAGCGGTCTGCGCACCCTGGTCTGGCAGCGGGAAATCGCAGGCATCCCGGTGCGGGGATCCACCGTGGTCGGGCATCTCGCCCGCGACCACCGCCTGCTCGGGCTCAGTTCCACTGGGCCGCGCGACGCCGCGATTGACCCGGACCAGGCCGAGCCCGCCATCACCGCCGCCCAGGCGCTGGTGCTCGCCGCCGAGGCCGTTGGTGGTTCGGCAACGAACGTCGTGACCAACGCCCCCGCTGGCGCGACGCGCCAGCAGATCCTGGTCGCCGATGGGCTGCACGGCCGGGCCGATGCTTGGCTGACCTGGCTGCCGCAGGATGGCAACTTGGTGCTGGGCTGGGAAGTCCGCCACACGCTGGAATCCGATCGGCTGACCAGATCCGCCCTGATCGACGCGACGACCGGCGCGGTGCTTTTCCAGCGCGTCGAAACCATTAGCGGCTGCTTCGCACATGACCACGCGAGACCAGCTCCGGCAGCGCGACCTGCCGCAGTCACGCCGCGTTCCGCCCCGGCCACCGCCGCGCGCGCTGCGACCAAGGCACCGCCCCCCTCCACCGGAACCACGGCAGCGGCCGCAACCATCGCACTGCGCTGCTTCGCTTGGCCGAATGAAAGTCCGCGCCCGCTGCTGCCCGGCCGAGCCTCGTCCAGCGAGGCCGGCAACCAACCGGCCGAGGTTGATCGCGAGCTGGTGACGCTCACCGCAATCGACGCGACTGCCTCGCCCGCCGGCTGGGTCGCCAGCAACATGCTCCAGGGCAACAACGTCGATGCCTACCTCGACGTGAATGGCGACGACGCGGCCGACGCGGGGCGACCGACCAGCACCGGATCGCCGCTGACCTTCGACTTCCCGTTGGATCTGGCGCTGGCCCCCAGCGATGCCAACAACCGCAAGGCCGCCACGGTGAACCTGTTCTACTGGTGCAACTACATGCACGACCGCCTGTACCAGGCGGGCTTCACCGAATCTGCCGGCAATTTCCAGGTCGACAACTTCGGCCGGGGTGGCATTGGCGGCGACGTGGTGCTGGCCGAGGTTCAGGACGGCAGTGGCACCAACAACGCCAACTTCACGCCCGCGCCGGACGGCATCCCGGGCCGGATGCAGATGTACGTCTTCACCGCGCCGACGCCGGACCGCGACGGCGACTTCGACGCCACCATCATCTGCCATGAATACGTCCATGGACTGAGCACCCGGCTGGTCGGCGGCGGCTCTGGTGGCTTGTTCACGGATCAGGCCGCTGGCATGGGCGAAGGCTGGTCGGACTTCTACACCATCGCCCTGCTCAGCCAGGCAGGCGACGATGTGGATGGGAACTACGCGGTCGGCGCTTATGTGGTCCAGAACGCCTACGTCGGCGTCCGGCAATACCCGTACACCACCAGCCTTACGCGCAACCCACTCACCCTGGCCAGCATCAATGGCCTGACCCAGGAACATCGGATCGGCACGGTCTGGGCCTCCATCCTGTGGGAGGTGCGCTGCGCCCTGGTCGCCAAGCACGGGTTCGCAGGCAACGAACGCGCGCTGCGCCTGGTCACCGATGGACTGAAGCTGACCCCGAACAATCCGACCTTCATCGAGGCGCGCGACGCCATCATCCAGGCCGAGCTGGCGGGCAACGGCGCCGCCGATCTGCGCGAGCTGTGGACGGCCTTCGCCAAGCGCGGCCTCGGCCCTGGCGCGTCCACCCCCATCAACGGCACCACCGCCGGAACCGTCGCCGATGCGACGATGCCAGGGGATCTGTTGGTGTCGGTCGGTGGCGCCACACCTGGCGGTGGCATCGAAATGGTCGGCGACCCGGGCGGACCCTTCCTGCCCGCCACCCCGACCATCAGCCTGCGCAATCTGACCCAGGCCGGGATCGCCTGGAGCGCAAGCAGCGATGCGCCCTGGCTGACCCTGAGCGCCGCCAATGGATCGCTGGCCGCCAGCGGAACCGCGACGCTGACGCTCGCCACCAATTCCGCCACCACCGCCCTCGCACCTGGTTATTACCTGGCGATGGTCACCATCACCAACGCCAGCGGCGGATCCGGCACGACCTCCATCCCGGTCGAACTGGGCGTCTGCGTCGATTACGATGCGGCCACCACCGGCTATACGTGGATCGATCCCGCCACGCATGCCTCGCTGACCCTGGACGACGACGCGGTCAGCGCGATCCAGAGCATCCCGTTCACCTTCCAATTCTACGGCCGCGACCGCACCCAGCTCCGGGTCGGGTCGAATGGCCTGATCGGCTTCCAAAGCAAGCTCGAAGCCTGGACGAACACCGATCTGCCGAATGCGAGAGCCCCCAACGGCATCATCTGTCCCTGGTGGGACGACCTGTACCCGCCACAGCCGGGCGCGCGCGTCTCGATCGGCACCGTCGGAACCGCCCCGAACCGCCAGCTGGTGGTGACCTGGAGTGACGTGCCACAGGTCGATTCCTTGGCCAATGGTTTCACGTTCCAGGTCATCCTCGCCGAGGGCAGCAATACCATCACCATGCAGTACCAGGAGGTCCGCCCGGCGTTGGCCGGCGTCGGGGCCGGCCGCTCGGCGACCATCGGCATCGAGCAGTATTCCGGCCTGCGCGCCACCCGCTGGAGCTATCAGGGCAGCACGCCACTGACCAACCTGAGCGCGATCCGCTTCACACCCAGGGGAACCAGCCCGGTCGCGCCGGCTTTCACCAGCATTCCCGTCACCACCGCCACGGTCGGCGTGGCCTACCAGTACACGCTGACAGCGACCGGTGTCCCGACGCCAACCTACAGCGCCAGCGGCCTGCCGGCCTGGCTGACGCTCAACGGCAGCACCCTCAGCGGCACGCCGACCGAGGCCGGCACGACCGGCCCCATTGTGCTGACGGCGACGAACGGCGTCGCCTCCGCTGCGACCCAGACCTACACGATCACCATCGCTGGGACGGCACCGGTAGCGAACTCCTCAGGCAGCAAGAAGCGCTGCGGCTTGGGGGCCGGCTTGGCGATGCTTGCCATCCTCGCGATCACTTTGATCTGGCGGCGTACCCGCGACTGATCCGCTCCGTTTTGCTGGATCGGATCACGGATCGTAGCGCTGTTCCTCCTCGCTCGCCCAGGTGACGACGCTCACCGAGGCCGGCGGCAGCACGATGCGCCAGGTTCCCGCCTCGGCTTGGATCGTGGTGGAGACGAGTCGGGCTTCCGGATCGGTCTCCGACCCACCCTGGACCACGCTTTCCTGCGCTGCCGTCGTCGTACCCGGTGGTCGCGAGCCGAAATCCACCGTGAGCACCAACGCCTCGCGTGGATGCCGGTTGATCGCCTGCAGGTGGACCGCACCCGCGCTGGCGGTGGCGACCAGATCTAGCAGGGCCAGGCGGGGGATGGAGTCGGACCAGCCCTGGGTGAACGGTTGCTCGACGGTCGGCAGTGGTGGATGGCGGAGAGCCAGCAGGCGTTCGCCACGATGCCGGGCAAGAAACGCCGTCACCGCCGCGCGCGGATTCAGCCGCACCGCGCCGCGCCCGCCATCCGCGACGCGGATCGCCGCGAGATTCCAGCTCACACCGACCAGCATGGATTGGATGCCAACTTCCACTCGGTCGGCGTGCCGCACCAGACCGTTGAGGAATCCCGCCGCACCCAGGGCCGCTGCCCATTCGTTGGGTTGCCCGTGCGGCTGGCTCCAGCCGTTCCAATTCCATTCCGTACACGCCAGCCGGTACCCGAGACCTTCCGCCAGGCGCAGGAGATCACCGCGATGGCCGTCCGGCAGGATCGCCCGCGACTGGCCGTCGTCGCCATAGCGACCCGGCATGCCGGTCCACAGGTACCACCACTGGTCCGCCGTCAGGGTGGCAGGATCGATCTCGACCCCGGACCGCCTGGGTTTGCGTGCCATGTTGCCCGGCGCATACGCGTGCAGCGCCACCCACTTCACCTCGCGTCGGATGCGCGGATCGGCCAGCAGGATGGCCTCGGCGCGACCATCGGGATCGAGCCCCAGGTCGAGATCGATGATGATGCCGATGCTGGGATCGACCGCGTGGATGGCCGCGACATAGGCGGCGACGACTTCCGCATACCAGCGGACGAGTTCCTCGGGGGACGGCGATCCGCCCATGGCCGCACGGACCTCCTTCACGAACCCGCCCATCCACCATTCATTGCCAAGCTGGACGAACCGAGCTCGCGCCGGTTCAGCGTTCCCGTTCGCAACTCGAATCGCCGGCCAGTCGGTCATGCCCGCCGGCAGCGCTTGGCCCGAACGGGCGTTGGCATAGGCGACCAGACCGGCGGCATGGCGCGCGGCGTCAGCCAACGGCCGCCGACGCGCCAGACCATCGAGCAGATTCACCATCAACAGCGGCTCGCTGCCCACCTGCCGGCACAGCCGAAAAAACTCGGCGTAGCCGAACCGCGTGCCGATCGTCTTGCCGTCCAATCCCTTCATCGTGGCTGGTCGCGGCCCGCGACCGGGCACGCCGTCGACCAGCTCCGTCCAATCCGAGTAATCCCCGTCGGTTCCCCAGGGAAACCGGATCATCGGCGGTCGCAGGTCCTGGATGCGGGCGAGCACCTCGGGACGCAGCTCGTTGCGATCAGCGAGCAGGCACGCCTCTGGACCCGGTTCGCCGAAAGTCGCGCGTTCCAGGAACTGCCCGTACAGGGCAACTGGTATCGCCACCGCTGGGACGCGTTCAGCGATGGTCACCGGAATGGCTTGCTCACCCGCCGAACTGACGGCTGCGGTCGATAGCAGAAACGCCAAGGACAGAGTGCGCATGTCGGAATGATCGTCCCCGAATCCCGATTCGCCAAGCCCGTCGCCTGCGGTCTACTGCGCCCGGATCACCACGGCCGCGCTGCGCCCGCCGGCGTCGACGGCGCGCACCTGATGCCGACCCGGGGCGGGTTGCCACCAGCGGCAACCAGCGTCATCCCCAGGCCCCAGGCACTGTTCCCCAGCGAACCACCAGACCCGTCCCTGGGCGCCGGTGCAGGTCAGGCGGATCCGCGCCGGGCCGCCCTCGGCTCCGCCCAGGATCTCGGCGCCAGCGGCCGGGGAGGTGATGGCGAGTCGAATCGGCGCGGCTGGCAGCGGATCGGCGACGAGGATCGCCTGCGGCCAGAATGCCGGTCCGGGATCGAGGCCGGCAAGCAATGCCAGGCATTCCGGGGCGGCCGCATCCAGGCCGCTGAGCGTCGGCGCACCGGGACCGCTAACGGTGCCCAACCAGAGCACGGCCACCAAGCGGCTGCCGACCGCTGCGCACCACGCATCGCGCTGGCCGCTGCTGGTGCCGGTCTTCCAGGCGAGACCGGCCTTCGCCGCAGCGGGATCGAGGGCGGCGGTGCGGTCAGCGCCGGCCAGGGCGGCCAACACGCCGCGAGCGGCGACGCCTTCACGCGCCTGCGCGTCCGACTGGGTGGCGGTGCGCGCGAGATGGGCATAGGCGCGGGCGAGGTCGCGCGGGGAAACCTCGATGCCGCCCACCGCAAGGGCCAGACCGGCGCGCTGCGCCGCGGCGCCTGCGCCAGGGATGCCACAGGATTGCAGATAATCGCCACAGCGTCCGACCCCGGTGCGGCGTAGCAGGTCGAGCGCGGGCAGGTTGCGGCTGGCGGCCAACGCCTCGGCCGCCGTCATCCGACCACGCCAAGCGTGATCGATGTTCATCGGCTTCCAGCCGGACCAACCCTGCGCGGCGTCGTCGAGCAGACTGCCGGGCTGGCACAGGCCATCCGCGAATGCGGCGGCATAGATGAACGGCTTGAGCGCGGAGCCAGGCGACCGCTTCGACCGGCTGAGATCATTCCAGCCAGCGCCCACCGACGCCGCCGCGCGCAGCTCACCGCTCGGCCAATCAACGACGACCAGCGCGCCAGCAAGCCGGACGACGCCTGGGGCGGAACAGGCGCGTTCGAGTGCCGCCTCGGCCGCGACCTGCAACGCCGCATCGCGCGTCGTCCGCAGCTCAGCCAGGCCCGCCGGGATCGGATCCAGCGTGATGGCCACCGCCGACGGGGCCGGGATCCGCAAGCCAAGCGGTTCGGCCTGGGCTGCGGCACAGGTGGCGGCATCGATGCGGCCCTGCTGGCGCATGAGCGCGAGCACCAGATCGCGCCGAGCCAGCGCCCGACCAGGATGGCGGTCGGGGCGCAGTCGTTCGGGATTCTGTGGCAAGCCCGCGAGCAACGCCGCCTGCGCCAGGCTGAGGTCGCGACCGTCCACGCCGAACCAGTGCCGGCTGGCAGCGCCGGCCCCGACCAGGTTCGCCCCGAACGGCGCCCGTTCGAGCCACTCATGCAGGATCGCGTCCTTGCTCGATTCCCGTTCGATCTGCCGTGCGCGCACCGACTCGATCAGCTTGGTGATCAGCGTTCGCGGTCGGGCCGCGTCGGCCTGGCCGGCGCGCAGCCGCTCGACCTGCATCGTGATGGTGCTGCCACCGCGCCGCACTCCGAACGGGGTCAGGTTGCTGACCACCGCCGCCGCGACCCCCTGCCAATCGATGCCGGCATGGACGCGGAAACGCCGGTCTTCGACCGCCACCACCGCCTGGACCAGCCAGGGACTGACCGCCGCCGGAGCGAGCGGGCGGCGCCATTCGCCGCGCACGCTCACGATTTCGGCCAGGACGGCGCCGTGGCGATCGAGCGCGGTGCGCGCTGGTGGCGGCAGGGCGCGGTGATCGGCAGGATACGGCAACCAGCGCGCCGCACCTTCGATGCCGGCGATGGTCAGGGCGAACAAGATCGGGCCGAGGATGACCCCGGCCAGGATGCGGCGCCGCCAGCGTCGAGGTGCGGATATCGCCATGACTCGACTCACCCTAAAACTCGCAAAAGAGCTACGCATTTTTCAGCAAGCTGGCACGGGTAACAGGATTGGTGAATTCCCACCGGCACCAATCGGGTGAGGTGATCGGATCGGCCTTCCCCGCTTTGTACGCTGAACACACCGACCATCATCGAAACCGCCACACCAACAATTTCCTGAAAAAATCGCAAGTGCGCCCCAGATGCAAGGCGGGAGGAAGGAGTTGGGCAGCGCCCAATGACTGACGACCAACGCAGCAGGTGGGGTGCAATTGCGATTTTTTGGCTCACCGCGCGGTGATCTCGACCGTACCGCTGGCGGACACCGCGCGGACGGTGCGGTCATACATGCTTTCCGCCGTGGCTGGCGGAAGGGCGAAACGGCCGACGCCGACCGCGCGCACCAGATAGGTGTGGATCAGTGCGTGATTGCCGGCCGGCAGATCGCCCATGAACACGATGCGGTCATCGCGGATCTCGACCCGGCGCGCGGAAGTCTCAGCCCACGCGCTCGATTTCTTCACCGTCACCGGCGGCGGGACGGATTTGAACACGTCTTCGGATTCGACCGCCAACGGTTGCTCCTCCATTTCGTTCGGTTGATCCGCCTGAGCGGGTTGCGTCGCGCTCGTGCCCAGGCGGGGATTTTCGATCTCGAAACCGGCGGGCAGCAGGTCCTCGACCACCAGGTTGCGTCGGGCCAGGCCGCCGACGGAACGGATCTCCAGGCGGATCTCGACCAGTTCGCCCGAGCGGATGTGATCCGGGCGTTTCGACCACTGCCGGGAGATGGTCAGACCCTCGGCGCACGGTTTCGGCGGGTCGAGGGGAATTCCCGAGGCGGTCCAGGCCAGGTAGCCGCGCGCGCCGGCCGGGCCGTCGAGGCGCACCTGCGCCCCGGCCGGCAGCGCCGCGCCATGCCAACGCAGACCCGTCGCCGTGCCGCTGCCCAGGATGTTGCCATCAGCACCGGTCAAGCGAACGCTGGTGAACGGCACCGGGGCGATCGCTGTGCGGTAGCGACCCAGCGCGAGCACGGCCCAGACCAGGTCCTGGGTATTCAGCCACTGATCCGGCTGGTCGAGCTCGCGCGCGAGGCGATGCAGGTCCGGACGCTGCTGGTCAACCGCGAGCAGCGCGAGCACCGCCAGGGCGCGGTCGCGCACCGGACTGCCGCAGTCGCCGCCATCCGCGCGACTGGCTCGTACGCCGAAGGTGGTCGGCAGCAACGTGGCAGCCCGCGT
>CAMCMZ010000038.1 GCA_945876185.1 Candidatus Kuenenia stuttgartensis
ATACTAATCCTCTATCTATCGTATAGCAATTAACAAAACCCCGGCTAGCATGCTTTTCAGGAGCAATGCATGGCCCGTCTTCGCGCTTCATTCCCTTCGTCCCTGGCTCAGGAGGCTCGCTCGTTGTTGAACGGGGATCTTCGTCCGAATGAAAGAGCGCGTTTGCGGACGGTGGCGCTGGCCGATGAGGGCATCTCGAATGACGAGATCGCTAAGGAGTTGCGCTTGAGCGTGAACACGGTCCGCATGTTCCATTCCCGTGCGCGTATTGGAGGAGTCCAGGCATTGCTCAATCGCAAGAAAGGCGGGAGGTTTCGCCAGCACCTGAGCCGCGAAGCGGAAGCTACCATTCTGGAACGCGAATTACCAAAAGCCAAGGAGGGTGCAGTCGTGGTGGTCAGCGAGATCAAGCAGGCGCTCGAACAGGCCGCCGGCCGCTCCTATCACCTCAATTCGGTCTACCGACTGCTGGCTCGCCATGGCTGGCGCAAAATCGCGCCGCGTCGGATCCACCCGTCGCAGCAGCCAAATGCCGTCGAGGATTTTAAAAAAAGTGGCCAGAAATCGTGGCCCAGGCAAAGGCGGAAGCCCAAGCGCAGGGGAAACCGCTCCGCATCCTCTTCGAAGACGAAGCTCGATTCGGGCGCATCAGCGACCCTCGCCGCTGCTGGGCGCCCAAAGGCGTCAGGCCGCTCGTGAAGGCGCAGCACATCCGTGAATACGTCTACCTCTTTGCCGCCGTCGACCCGTTTACCGGCGAATTCTCATCCTTGATATACCCCGAGGCGAACGCCGAAAGCATGAGCGCATTCTTGAAAATCGTCGCCACCGAGTTCCCCACCGATCACATCCTTATGGTCCTTGATGGCGCGGGATTCCACCGTGCCGACGATCTCGACATCCCGAAATCCATTCGTCTGCAATTCCTGCCACCGTACTGCCCCGAACTGAACTGCGCTGAACACGTCTGGGAAGAACTCCGCGAGAAGGAATTCGCCAACCGCGCATTCGGTCACATCGACCCAATGATCGAGCAGCTACGCAGCGGGACCAAACGAGCACACGAAGATCGCGACCGCATCCGTTCTCTCTGCGGATTCCATTGGATTATTAATATATGATAGATAGAGGATTGGTATAATACCGGCTATTGGCTGAAAATCACGTTCGAGCGGTACGGTTCATCCCTGGCCTGCATCGGCTTGGTCCGACGCGCCGACGGTTTTCTGCCGGCCACAGTGCCCTTGGTCACTCTGGTGTTGGCCGAACCACGCAGCGAGCTGACCACCTCCATCGCCCTGGATGACGATGCCGTCGGACAGTTGGCAGCCACCTCACTGATCCGAGCCGGATACCGGAGATTGCTCTGCCTTGGACATCCCGATCACGCTGACAGGTTTGCCACCCGGGCGGCGCGGAATTGAGCCTTCCTGACCCGGGCCCGTTTGGCCCTTCCGTCGGAATCCGTCTCCTGCCTGGACTTGGGACAAAAAGAGGCGATCAAGGCTTTGCCGGCGCTGATCGAGGGTGGAGGTCCCGTCGGAATATTCGTCTACCAGGATCGTCAAGCCCTGTACTTCCTGGAGGACTGCCGCCATCTGGGAGTGCGCATCCCGGACCAGGCTGGCCTGATCGGGGCCGAGGATGTCGAATCCTGCGCCCAGGTGAAACCCTCGTTATCCAGCATCCAGACCCCCTTCACGGCGATGATCGGCCAGGCGGTACTGGCTTTGCATCGGATGGTGAGCAATCCCCGGGCACCCGCCCCAGAGCCGGTGCGCCTGGCCCCGATCCAGGCCGTGATGCGCGAAAGCACCGCTCTGCAGGTCCTGCCTGCCGCCGCCAAGCCATCGGACCTGGCGCAGCGATTCATCGATCTGGTGACCGCCACCGCCGAACAGCAGACGATCTCCGTGACGACCTTGGCGCGACGCCTGGATTGCAGTCCACGCTGGCTGCAGACCTGTTGCCTACGCCAGGTCGGACGCAGTCCGATTGAGATCCTGATCGACGAACGCATGAACAAAGCACGTCTGCTCCTGGCGACCTCAGCCAGCCTCAGCGATATCGCCAATGCCTGCGGTTTTGCCAATGCGTCCTCGTTCAGCCATGCTTTTAACCGCAAACACGGGCTGGCCCCGCATCTTTGGCGCCAGTTGCCCGGAACAGGCGCATAAACCGTGACTCCAGGTCCATCTGCTCGAGATCAGGACTGGTGTACGCAGCGAAGCGGCCCAATGGCCGGACACCTGTCCTCATTTGCGATTTTTAGGCGCGCTCAGATCACGACGCGAAAGCACGCTCCGCCACTGGGCGATTCGCCGACCGTGATCGCTCCTCCATGCAGTTGCACGATGGTCTGGGCGATGGCGAGACCCAAACCGGTGCCCTGGTCGCGAGTGGTGTGGAACGGGGTGAACAGGTGCGGGCGCTGTTCGGCCGGGATGCCGGGTCCGTCGTCGTCGATGGTGTAGGCCAGCCTGCCCGGTTCCTCTGGCTCGACGCTCAGGGTGACGGTGCCTTTGCCGGTGTGTTCGGTGCAGGCGTGCACAGCGTTCTGCACCAGATTCAGCAGCACCTGCTTGATCTGGGCGCCATCGACGCTGATCGGGCCGCGCGTCGGCCAACGGTCGATGAGTCGCACCACGACAGTGGCATCGGCTTCTTGCCCGGCCTGGACGAGGTCGACCACCGCCTGAGCAAGCTGCACCGGGTCGGCGCTGCGGCGCTCGATGCGGCGCGGGCGGGTGAACTCCAGCAGCCCGCTCACGGTGCGGTTCAGCTCGCGCACCCCGGTGATGACGGCCTCGGCCCAGCGCCGGCGGCGCTGATCGTCCTCGGATGAGCTGGCCGCGAGATCGCGCGCCAAGAGGGACGCGAAGCCTTCGATGCCGTTCAAGGGATTGCGGATCTCGTGCGCGACGCCGGCGGCCATCGCACCCAGCTGCTTCAGGCGGTCGGCGCGTTCCGACTGCTCGCGCAGGCGCAGGAGTTCGCTGACGTCCTCAAAGACCTCGACCGCGCCCAGCAGTTCGCCGGTGGGCGAACGCAGCGGCGCGGCAGAACACGCCAGGATGCGTCGGCCACCGTCGCGCGTCTGCACGCTGCGTTCGTAGTCGGCCGCGCCGGCCCCGGCGAGCACGCCCAGCAGTGGGCTGTCCGGAAAGGCCTGGGCGTAATCCGCCCCGACCGGATCGGGCAGATCCTGGGCGAGCAGATCCTCCGCCACCCGGTTGCAGGTGGTGATCTCGCCAGCGCGATCGACCGCGATCACGCCTGAGGCCACCGCCCCCAGAACGAGATCCAGCCAGGCGTTGGTCGAGGCCAGACGCTCGTTGGTCTCCTGCAATTCGCCGCTCTTCTGCACCAGGACCTGTTCCAGGCGACGAACCTGGCCCGACAGGGCGGCGGTGGTCTCATCGAACAGGCGCAGGACGGCGTGAAGATCCGGCGGAGGCGGGACCGAGGCGGATGGGGACTGCTCGGGCATGCGGGGCGAGCCTGGGGTCTGGTCCACCAATCGCTAGCGGCGCTCGTCGAGGAAACGGGCGTCGCCGCCGTCGCCGGCATACGCGCGCAGGCCGACGCGATTGCGCACGGCCACCTTGCCCAGGGCCTGGAGTTCACCGCCGAGCAGATCGCGCCGTTCCTCGGCCAGGCGCTGGCACTCGCCATGCAGTCGCTGCGTCTCTGCGAATGCCGTATTGGAACCGGGCGAACCGGCGAACACTGCTGCGGCTGCGGCGACGCGTAGATCGAGGTCCGCGACCAGGGCGGCGATCTCGTCCGAATTGGGATCCTCGGCGCTGAGCAGCACGATGAGATCGCGGTAGCCGGCCTGGACATGCTGATGGAGAGCGATCGGGTCGTTCATGGGTTCTCGCTGGCGGCCGGCAGGCCGGAGATCATCGCGGTGATCGCGGTCATCAGGTCGCTGGAGGGGTAGGTGCGGCGGAACTCGTCGGCGGCGATGCGCGCCTGCCCGGCCAGGTGCGCGGCCTCGGCGCCCTTGGTGCGGCGGCAACGCTCGGCCAGGAACCAGACCTTGAGCATGCCGGCCTTGGCGCGATCGGCGTCAAGCAGCGCCTGGAGGTCGATGTCGGCGAGCGCCTTGGCCCCATCGATGAGATCCTTGTCGGTGCCGTCCCCGCCGCCCCCGGCGAGGTCGCGATAGCATTCGACTATGGCGAGGTGGTTCGCGGCCGACAGCGGCGGCACCTGACGTTCCTGGCGCTTGGCGGTGCCGGAATCGAGCGGATCGCGATTGGCGCGCGGAGCCCGGCCGAGCCATTCCTGCAGCGCGGAGCGCAGTTCCTTGCGGGCGCGGTCGCGCTCCTCGACGGCGGTGTCCAGACGCGGATCAGCAGGCAGGTGCGCGGCTGCCATCGGCCGGGTGCTGGGCGTAGATCGCAGCAGTTCGGCGATGCGTTGGTCATGCGCGCGGATCTGCTCGGCCAATTGCCGTTCCAGGATCTGGGCCGGGGTCAGGCTGGCCGGATCCTCGGAGGTCGGCACCACCGGCGTCGTGCGCGGCAGCGGCGGCTCGGGACTGGCACCGGGTTCAGCAGCGGCGATCCCGCCGGAAATGCCGGCGAGGATGATCGCCGCCCTGAGCAGCCACGGGCTCATTCGCCCACCTCACCGCGGAAGGCGCGGATCGCTTCGCGCAGCAGGCCCTTCTCGCGGTAATGGTTGCCCAGCAGTTGCGCCGCGAGTTCGCGGTCGCGGGCTCCCAGGTTGGGTTCGCGCAGCAGGTTGCGCAGCGACTGCACAGCGAGTTCATCCTGGCCAGCCAGGAGCGCGGCGCGGGCGCGGCCGATCTGGGCCGCGTTGCGCAGCTCGGTCGGCGGATCCTCATCCAGCACGCGCTTGTAATATCCCACCGCAAGCCCGGCTGAGTTGGCCCGGCCAGCGCGGTCGCGCTCGGCGACGCGGTGCTGCGCCTGGGCGAGGTAGAACAGGATGCGGGCGCGCACCGGACCGGGGTAGTCGCCCAGGCGCTGCACCAGCGCCGCGACCAGTTCATCGAGCTGCAGGTCGCCTGGGCGGCGATCCGACAGAGTGTCGCCGCGCAGAAGTTCCCACAGCGACGCCACCGCAGCGTCCTCGCGCTCCAGCTCGGCGTAGCAGCGCGCCATCGCCAAGGTCAGCTCAGCATCGAGCAGATCACGCGGAAAGTCCTGGCGCGCACGCATGAACGAAAACAGGGCATGGACGTACTGCGGCTCGCGCTGCTTGAGGAAGCACAGCCCGATGCGGAAGGCGGCCTGGGCGTAGATGTCTTTCGCCACAGCCGGGTCCGCCTTGCCCGCCTTCCACGCGCGGTACAGGCGCAGAAAGCCGCTGCGGGCGCGGTCGAGCCGGTCGAGCCGGTAGGCGCAGTCCGCCATCCAGAAGGCGATGCGGTGGTCGGCGTCTTTCTCGTCCTTGTGCGCCGCCTTGAGGTGGAGTTCGAGCTGGGTCAGCGCCTCTTCCCATCTGCCGCCGCGCCAGAGCAGTTCACCGATCGCGAGCCGGGCCTGGGCCAGTTGCACGACGCGGTCGGGCCGGTCGCCCAGCCGTTCGAGGCAGGCATGCAGGTCGTCGATGGCTTCGTCGTAGGCGATCACGTCCTTGCGCAGTTCCGCCATCTTGCGGCCGGAATCAGCTGCGGCGAGATAGACTGCAGGCAATTCCGGATCGTCATCCTTGGTGCGGGCGGCGTATTCGCGGTAGACCCCGCGCGCGTCCTGGTGCTGGCCCAAAGCCGCCATGGCGTCGCCAACTCCGCGCATCGAGCGCAGCACCCACGGCCGGACGAGCACATCCTTGGACTGGCCGAATTCGTCAACGATCGCGCCGAAGCGTGTCAGCGCCTCGACCTGACGTCCGCGCGCCTGCGAGCGCGCCGCCAGCACCCACATCGCCTCGGCCGCGACCGGTGAATCGCGGCGGGTGGATTCCTCGCCGCCCGGTCCGCGGCCGGCCTCGGTCAGGGCGCGTTCGGCGCGATTCGCGAGCACTTCCCCAGGCAAACCGCGCAGGCGCTCGCTGACCACGATGCTGCGCTGGCCCTTGGGCGAGATCTCGGCCTTCCAGCCGAGCCCGAGCTGGCCGAGCAGACGGTCGATGGTGTCGTCGAGCGGCAGATTGGCGACGCGCAGCCGGACCAGCCGGCGCATGCCGGCCAGGCCGCCGTTGTCGAACTGGCGGCCGGTCAGGGTGGCGATCTCGCGCAGGATCTCTTCGGCTGAGGTGTCAGCGAGGTCGGCCGTCACCCGCGCCGCACCGGCCTCACCGACCAGGATGCTCAGACGCGGGCCAAAGAGCGCCCCGGTGCGATTGTCGCCGGCGTGGATCGCGGCCTTGGCTTCACCGCCCGTTTCGCCCACCGCCTGCATGCCCTCAGGCACGACGATCTCGCCGCGTTCCAGACCTTGGCGCACCCGGGTCAGGGCGCGGCGCAGGGCGGCGAGGTCGTCTTGGGGCGAACGGGTCGCGGTCTTCTCAGGCGTTGCCGTCCGCTTCTTTCCTTCACCGGGATCGATCTGAAGCGTGCGCGGTTCAGGGCCGAGGGTCGGCTGTGGTTGCGGCCCGGTCGCCTCGCCGGCGTGCGCCAGCGTGGCGAGACCGAAACCTGCTGCGACCATGCCGAGGATCAGGAACGGTCGCATTCAATGACCTCCTGCGGCTGGACTTGCGGCATGGTTTGCTGCCGGCGCGGGAGCGTGGCCGCTGGCTGGCGCGGCGTGTTTTGCCGCAGGTTCCGCATGGCCGGAGGCCGGTGCATGCGTGCTGGAAGAAGACGCTGAATGGGCTGCCGCGGGTGAACTATGCGACGAGGCAGGGGTCTCGTGCCCGCCAGTGGCCGCAGCATGGCTGGCTGGGGCAGCAGCGTGGCTGCCTGATGACGCCGCATGGCTGTCCGTCGCGTGGCTGCCGGTCGTTTCACCATGTCCCGCTGAGGTGGTCGCGTGGCCACCGCCGTGCGCCTCACCATGGCCGGATCCCCCGGCCTGTTCGGGTCCCAACTTGGCCAGCAACGGTCCATCACGGTCGATGAGCCGGCCGAGCGCGAGGTAGGCTTCCTGAATGGTGGCGCGGTTGCGTTGGATCTCGTCCGGTGGCCGGGCGCTGCCGTGGTCGTCGCGTTCGGCCACCCAGCCGGCCTCTTCGCTCAGCAGGGCGTAGATTTCGCTGATCGCCCGCGTCTGGTCGCCATGGCGGGCCAGGCTGTCGGCATAGTCCAGGCGTAGGCGCGGTTCAGCCGGCATGCCGCCGGCGTCGAAGGCGTCGGCGAATTCCTCGACCGCCTTGCCGTGGCGGCCGGCCTGGCGATGGAAGCGGGCCAGGACGAGGGCGATCTCGCCCCGCCGCGCCGGATGGCGCAGTTTCAGGCGGACCAGGAACTGCACCGCTTTTTCCGTCGTCATCGCATCGGTCGAACTGAGTTGCGCCTTGGCGGCATGGAAGTCCTCGCCGTACGAATCAGTCGGAACCAGTTGCGCCGTGCGCTCTCGTCGCAGCTCGTCGGACAGGCCGCCCATGGCGCTGACCACGAAGAACAGCGCCCCGGCGCAGGTCGCCAGCATCAGCACCGCCGCAGCCAAGAACCACTTCGCCCCGCGCAGGTCGATGGGCGCGGACACCGGCATCAGCATCGGCCCGTGCATCGGCATCGGGGTCGGCGCGATGCCGAGGATCTTCTTCACGTCCACTGAATCCGTGGCGGATTCCGAGGCCGCGCCCTGGGCGAGGATCTTGTCGATCTCGCCCTCGTGCTTGGCCATGGCGTCGGTGCCCTTGGCGTCCTCGCCCTCGGGCGGGGTGGTGGCCGTGGCGAGCTGCTGCACCAGGGCGTCGATGTCGCTCTGAGCGATCATCTCGGTGCCGGTCTGGGTGTCGCCGCCGGCCTGCTTGGTCACCAGGGCGTCGAGTTCCTCGGTGCTCAGCGACAGCGTCGGCGAGGCCGGCATCGGCCCCGAGACCCGCACCCCGGGCGGCTGCGGCGATTCGGCGGTGACGGCGCTGGAATCGAGCATCTGCCGCTTGGTGCCGGGATTCGTGGCTGCCGGTGCAGCGACGGCGGATTCGGTCTTCTTGGTGACGGATCCGGTGACCGCCGGCGGCGCCTTGGCGAGGGATTTGGTCCCGCCCGGGACGAAGGCCTTGGTGCCATCGGGCTTGGCTTCCACCTTGATCGTGATGTTCGCGCCGAGTTCCGACAGCAGCTTGTCGATGTCGTCCTGGCTGAGTGGACCCGATGGCGCCGCCATCGCGGCGACCGGCTGCGTCGCCGGCTTGGCGACGGTCTTGGTCGCGGCCGGGGGCGGCGCGGCCGTCGACTTGGTCGGTGGTTTCGCGTGCGCGCTGGTGGCCTTGCGTTCGTTGCTGCTGCCGTCGCCACCGGGGGCCGGCAGACCCGACTTCTGGATCGCCTTCCTCTCGACCGCAGACAGCAGCTTGTCGATCTCGTCCTGGTCGAGCGTCTTGTCGTCACCGCTCGCCGCGTCTTCCGCCGGCTTGTCCTGGTTGCGCGTAAGGGCGTCCGGTGATTTGCCGGCAGCAGCCGCGTTGTCGGGACCGGCGGTGGCGGGTTTGGTCTCAGCCTTGGTGAGCGGCACCAGATTGCCGGTCTTCGACTCCTGCGGGCCGGTTTCCGGTGCCTTCGCCTTCGTCGCAGCCGTGGTGCCCGGTTTCGCCGCATCCAGGCCGCTGATCAGGGTGTCGATGGCGTCCTGCGACAGCGGTACGTCCGAGGCTGGCGCCGGTGGCGCTGAGGCCGGCTCCGCCGGCTGGTCGGAACCACCTGACATCTGCGCCAGCAGCGCATCGATGTCGTCCTGGGACATGTTGGTGGGGTCGGGCATGGTGAGGGTCGTGGCGGATCGCGACAGGCGGATTCCGCACCCGACCAGGACGCAAAAGCCTTGCCACATCCGGCAGCACGGCCCCATCCCGCGACATAAGTGCGTTCAGGCCAGTATATCCCACGATTCCCGGCTTAGAAATCCTCGACCGGTTTCGCTGCCGGGGGAATCGCGGGGGCGGGCGGGATCGGGGTGATGACGGGGACGTGTTCGGCACTCAGCAGCACACCACGTGCGGCCCTGGCCATATGCCGATCCGAGGTGGCCGCGAGTTCCTTCCACGAGCGGTTGGTGCCATCGATCCTGGTCTGCTTGGCGACGGCAGCGGTGAGGGTGCGCACATCGGCCGGCCAGGTGCAGGCCTCGACCCCCTCCAGTCGCCAGGCATGGCGGGCGAGTTGCAGACGTCCGGTGATCCGGTGTTCGACCCCGCGCGTCGGCTTGATGAGACTCAGGTCGACAATCAGGCGCAGGTCGGCGTGCATGCTCGCCCAGGCCGGCTGCACCGTTCCGTCGGCGGTTCGCACCAGCCCTTGTCGCGCACGCAGCGATCCCTTCACCGAACCGGAAATCCCGGTCTCGAAATCCAATCCCAGGTGGGAGCCTTTCATCGTGCCCAATTCCCGTCCGGTCCGTTCGCGGTCCTGCCACGCGTAATCCAGAATCATGTTTCCGGGTGGGATCGGATCGTCAGTCCGGGGTCGGCTGACGATGGTTCCCGTGCTGAACTGCTCGTGGTCTCCTGGTGCCAACGGTCGGGTCGGCAATGGCCAGACCAGATCCGGACAACCGAGCCAGGCCAAACGCATCCCAAAATGCGTCCTGGCGATGGTGCGCGATGGATCGAGGCCGAAGGCGGTTTCAGTCCGTGGAGACAGGACCACTTCGTCCAGCAGGCCCAAACGCGTGGAATCATTGTGGAACTTCTGGGATATCCGCCAACCAGCCTCGACGGTTGCCAGCATCGAGTCACCACTGATCAGCACGTATTCCTCATCGTGATCCCACTTCCAGCCGGCCACCGCTTGCAATCGCAGGGCATCACCGGGCTGCACCGTGCTGCGGATCAGTAGCACCTCGACCAGGCGCAGCGGTACCAGACCGGGATCCTGGCCTGCGTCCGGGGTGAAGGTCCAATCGAGCAGGCTGACCTCCCACCAGGCCGGAAGGTGGGCGTCGTCCCAGGTGAAATGCATCGCTTCTGAACGAATTGGGGTGGAAATGGTTCCGCTCGTGGGTCGCGGTGACTCGGCAGACCAACTGGCCCAAACCATGGTTGCGATCCCAGCCAGCGTCATGGCGCCCAGAACGCAGGCACCGATCACAGCAGCGGACATGCCCCCGCCGGTCGCGGTGGCGGCCAAGGTGGTCACGGCAGGCGAGGCATTTCCCAGCACGCTGCCAGCGGTGGTGGTGTGGATCAGGGTCGCCGGGGCCTCGCCCGCCGAGCCGTGGCCTTCGAGGGCGGTCACGAGCAGCCCGGCGGCAACCGTCACGCCGCGCCGACGCAGGCCGACCCGCAGGCGATCGAGCCCGCGCTGCAGGCGCTTCTTCAGCGCTTCGACGCCGATCCCGAGTTCCACCGCGCAGGTCCCGCGATCCTTGCCGGCCAGGTAGTGCAGCACCAGGGCATCGCGTTCGTGCGCCGGCAGCTCGTCCAGGCAGGCATCCAAATGCGGTGAGGCATCGGCCCAGGCGCGATCAGCGTCGACCTCGGTGGCGGATAGCATGGAACCGGTTGCGTTCGCGACCGCCATGGCGGCCTCCCGTTCGTGCTGTTGGCGACGGCGACGCTGGCGTTCGACGTTTCCCGCCATGCGACCGGCGACGGTGTGCAACCAGCCAGCGAGCGGACGGGAGTCGCGCACCAGGACCGAGGCCCGTCGGGCGAGGACCAGAAAGGTCGCCTGGGCCGCGTCGTCGGCGTCCGCCGCACCCAGGCGGCGTTGGCAGGTGGCCAGCACCAGACTTAGATGCCGTCGCACGAGTTCCGCGAAGGCGCGCTGGTCCTGCTGCTGGACCCACGCTAGGAGCAGCTCCCGGTCGGCCAGGACCGGATCGTTCACGGAGATGCGTCCTTGGCTGGCGTCGATTCAGCCACGGGAGGTTGCGCCGCAGCGTCGATCACCCCGTTTCCGACCTGGGCCCAGGCAGAATCCTTGCCCGCAGCCAGTTCCGGCCACGGAGTCATTTTCCCGGCAATTACCGCGTTTTTCCCTAACGATTTCAGAATAGACCCAACATCGCGGGGAAGCTCCCAGCCTTCACTGCCGGTCAGGCGCCAGCTATGCCGCTTGATGATCAGGGTGCCGCCGACCGTCGGCGCGGCGTGATCCTTGGGCAGCGGTTTGGCAACGGCCGGACTCAAAATGATCGCGAGTTTCGCATCCGTGGTCGACCAGGCCGGCCGACCGGCGACCTGATCCCAATGGGTGCGGGCCTGAATCGGGCCGGTGGCGCTGACATCCAGTTTGAGGTGCAATTTCATCCCCCCCATGTTCATTTGGCCCAGGTTGACGTTCTCGATGGACCGCTTGGCTTCGGGTTCACTGCTGGTCCATCCGGGTCCGCCGGCCTGGTCGAACACGATCGTCCGGCCCGGAGTGGCCCGCGACGGCACGACGAGATCAGGCAGTCCGAGGTTGCTCATAACCACGCCGAAATCGTCATTGAGCCGAATCCGATAATCAGCCGGCGGTTCACCGGCAGGCAGGCTCAGGAAGAGATCTCCCTTGGTTCCGTATAACGGCTGGATCTTTGCTGAACGGACCATCTGGGTCAGCGTGCTGCCGTTGCGCAGCGTGATGGTCGAGGTCCAGGCGGTCGTGGCATCACCAGGCTGGTCCTGATCGCGTCCGCTTGAGCGCCAATAGAGCCAGGCTTGCGCATTCCACATGGCTCCCTTCGGCGTCTTCGTCGAGGTCACACGCCAGAGGATCAATTCGACCATCCGGGTCGGCATCACGCTTTCGCCCAGGGTATTCGCGGTGTAGCCATCGCCGATGAACTGCCAGTCGAGCACGCTGGCATGCCAGAAGGGACGCTGGTCGGCCGTGTCGTAGACCGGTTCCCCGCACCAGGCGGTAGATGACACCGCAGACACCGCAATAGCGCAGCAGAGGAAAAGGCACCGTCGGGGAATGGGCATGATTTCACCAGTGATGGTAGGTGGCGTCCCGCAGCGGCGGAGGACAGCCAGGGTGGCATGGGCCGTCGCACCTGCGCGGCTCCACTACCATCAGTCCAGCCGGTCCCGGATGGGGACCGGAATTCCACCCGCCGGGTGAACATACCCTGGGGATCGGTCTTGCGCGATCCGCGCCAATCCGGGTCGGCAGCGCTGGCGTCAACCCATCGCCCAGTTTGCCCGGTTTGCCCAGTTTATTGCAGCTGTTTGCCGACCGGTTTCTTCACGGTTTTTTTGTCGAGTTTCTTCGCCGCCTTCTTGTCGGCAGTGAATCCGAAGTACCCAGCGGCGTTGCGGTAGCTGACGTCAGCGACCAGGTTGCCGACCAGATCGAAATCCTTGGGGATCAGGCCGCGTTCGATCTCGTCGCCGAGTTTATTGCAGAGCAGGCGGCGGAAGTACTCGTGGCGGGTGTAGCTGAGGAAGCTGCGCGAATCGGTGAGCATGCCGACGAAGCGCGACAGCAGGCCGAGGTTGGACAGCGCGTCGATCTGCTTCGACATCCCATCGAGCTGGTCGAGGAACCACCAGCCGGAACCGAACTGGAGCTTCCCGGGCACACTGCCGTCCTGGAAGTTTCCGATCATCGTGCCCAGCACCTCGTTGTCGCGCGGGTTGAGGTTGTAGAGGATGGTCTTCGCCAACTGGTCGGTGGAATCCAGGCGATCGAGCAGTTTGGAGAGCGGCTTGGCGTAGTTCGCGTCACCGATCGAGTCGAAGCCCTTGTCGGGGCCAAGCGCCTTGAACAGGCGGCTGTTGTTGTTGCGGATCGCCCCGATGTGGAGTTGCTGCACCCAGCCCTTGGCATGATCCAGCACCGCCCACTCGTAGAGCATGCAGCTCTTGAACTTCTCGGCTTCGATCGCATCGACACCGCCGCCGGCCCGCACCTTGGCGAAGATGGCGTCGATTTCCTTTCGAGTGTAATCCGCTGCGTAGATCGTCTCCAGACCGTGGTCGGACAAACGACAGCCGTTGGCGTGGAAGAATGCGTGGCGCTCGGCGGTGGCGGCGAGGTAGTCCTCAAAGGTGCGGATCGGCAGCTTGCTGGCTGCAGCAAGCTGATCGACCCACAGGTTGAAGCCACCGGCATCTTCGACCGCCATGCCCTTGTCCGGGCGCCAGGTCGGCAGCACCGCCGTGGCGAAGCCGGCCTTGGCGACCTTGCGGTGGTGCTCCAGCGAATCGACCGGATCGTCGGTGGTGCAGATCACCTGAACCCCCATCTGGGTGATGATGCCGCGCGCGGAAAAGTTCGGCTCCGCGAGCCTGGCGTTGGCCTCATCCCAGATGCTGTCTGCGGTCGCCGGCGACAGCAGCCGGTCGCTGATCCCGAACGGCCGCTTGAGTTCCAGGTGGGTCCAGTGGTAGAGCGGATTGCGCAGGCAGCGCGGCACGGTCGCCGCCCACTGGTCGAACTTTTCGCGGTCACTGGCGTCGCCGGTGCAGAAACGCTCCGAAATGCCATTCGATCGCATCGCCCGCCATTTGTAGTGGTCGCCATACAACCAGATTTGGGCGAGGTTGTCCCAGCGTTTATCAGCGGCGATGTCCTGCGGCGGCAGATGGCAGTGGTAGTCGATGATCGGCTGATCCTTCGCCCACTCATGGTAGAGGCGCTGGGCCGAATCGGATTCGAGGAGGAAATGCTTGTGGATGAAGCGGGGCATGGGCTGATTCCTGGGGCGCGCAGCCTGCCGGCCTGCGCTGGCGGGCAAGGTCGGTGCGCCAGGATCTGCGCCGCATCAGCCCAGGTCTACCGCGCCCGTTTCTGCATGCCCAGACACCCCTGCCGACCGCTGCCGACCGCGTCCGATCGATTGACAATGCCGGGGTCGACTTTAGCTTCCCGCCTCCCGCCTCCCGCCTCCCGCGCAAGCGGCACCTGTCGCCGAATCCCGCGTCGTTAGCTCAGTTGGTAGAGCAAGAGATTCTTAATCTCTGGGTCCTAGGTTCGAGTCCTAGACGACGCATCGGTTTTCCTCCTGCAATTGGCTGGATTGATTCCGGGAAAACCTCTTGTTGCGCGGCACGTTTCCTGTCTGCCATCGTTCAGACCGCACGACACCGCATCACCGGTTCTGCCAGCGTTTCAGCGCCCGTCGCGGGATGTCCTGACAGCCTCATCCGGCTCCCACCCATGCTCGGGGTTGCCTTCTCTTCCGAAGAACTTCCCCGCTGCGCGGGGTTCCGGCTTCGCCGGAAGGGTCGGCTTCGCCGTCCCGAGTTCTTGTTTGTCCGGGGGCTGCCCGCCCCCGTAACGCACCTCCGGCGCACGTTTCATGCGGATCTAGGAAAACTTGAGTCGATCGCCGGATTGGACAGCATGAGCCTCCCCCAAGGAGCCGCCATGTCCGCCTTCACCGACCTCGTCCTCAAATCAACCACCCGTCAGATCATGCCGGTCGCCACCTTCCCCGGGGCCGTGGCCTCGGGCCGCAAGGTCATCGAGATGGTCAACGATCCCAAGGTGCAGGCCGAGGTGAGCATGGCCCTGCGCGAAAAGCTGGGCATGCCGTTCTGGCAGTCGGCGATGGATCTCAGCGTCGAGGCGCAGGCCTTCGGCGCGCAGGTGCGGCTGGTCGATGACGAGGTGCCCACGGTCATGGGTCGGCTGATCTCCGATGCGGCCGGCGTGCGCGCGTTGCAGGTGCCGGCGGTGGGCGCGGGTCGGACCAATGTCTATCTCGACACCGTGCGCATTCTCGCGCGCCAGCCGGACTCGCCCTTCGTCATCGGCGGCTGCATCGGCCCGTTCACCCTCGCCGGTCGGCTGTTCGGGGTCAGCGAATCGCTGGAGTTCGCGATGAACGAACCCGAGGCGATGGAGGAACTGGTCGGCAAGGCGACCGACTTCCTGATCGCCTACGTCAACGCCTTCAAAAAAGCTGGTGCGAAGGCCTTGTTCATGGCCGAGCCCACCGCCGGGCTGCTGTCGCCGAAGATGCTCGGACGGTTGTCGTCGCCGTTCGTGCGCCGCATCGTCGACGCGGTCGAGGATGGTTCCTTCGGCATCATCCTGCACAACTGCGCCGCCAAGACGGTGCATCTGCCGCACATCCTGCAGAGCGGCGCCACCGCGCTGCATTTCGGCCAGCCGATGGATCTTGCCGCCGCCGCCAAGCATGTGCCCGGCAACGTGGTGGTCTGCGGCAACCTCGACCCGTCCGGCGTCTTCGTCGGCCTGCAACCGGCCGAGATCACCGCACGCACGGAAACCCTGTGCCGCGCTATCGCCGGCCAACGCAACGTGGTGATCAGTTCCGGCTGCGACATTCCGCCCAACGCCCCGGTCGCGCACATCCAGGCCTTCATGGCGGCGGTGCGGGCGCAAGCCGTTTAAGCCTAAAAATCGCAATTGCACCCCATCTGCTGCGTTGGTCGTCGGTCATTTGGCGCTGCCAAACTCCCTCCTCCCGCCTTGCATCTGGGGCGCACTTGCGATTTTTACAGGGGATTGTGGGTAGGCTGTTTTGAGAGTGGGGCAGCAATCGAAGCAAGATTGGGCATATTGGGCATATCGATCACTTCACCCAATTGGTGACCGCGCAAGCTTCTTCAAAACCTCATTCCGCGGCCACTTGTGAACGAATTCAAGGATCTATCGCGACATTAAGGTTAAGTCGATTATGCGAGATTTACCTGGCCAATACCAGGATCCGCGAGCCAGGGACATCCGGCAGCGGTGAACGACGCCCAGCGCCGGTCGCGGCTCCAGATCCGCAACTGACGGCGAGCGCACACCGACCACAGCAGGGCGTGCCAGGCTGGCACGGAAATCCCCTGTTCACGTTGGCTCACGGCCAATTCTGCCGCACGCACGTGATCAGCCGGATCCAGGCGCAGGTCGCCAAAGGCGGTCAGGATCGTGTTGAGACGGGCATGTTGGCCCAGGTCGCGGCAGCGCGTGAGCAGCCCCTGGCGGATCGGGGCGATGGAGCAGATCCGGCGCTGGCGCACCAAGGCGCTGAATCCGGCGACCACCTGCGGGTCGGACTGGTGCCGGCTGAACGCGTAGAGCCAGATGTCGAGGTCCGGCAGGACCATGCTGCCGGAAATCGCCAAGGATTCAGCCTGGCCATCAGCCAGGTTGGCCGCCGCAGAGGGAATCATCGGGTCCCCGGTTCGGGGGCGGCTGCGGCAGGCGCGAGCGGCATGAAGTCGATGGTGCCGAGGGCATCCAACGTTTTGAGCTGCTGCCGGAAGGCGATCGCTTCGCTGACGGCAGCGTCGACGGCCTCGCGCTTGCTGCGGTAGCCGCCCAGGCGGATCAGGGTGTCGACGGCGGCGAGATCGATGTCGAGGTTGGTGGCCATAGTCGCACAATAGGATGTGCGACTATGGCGGACAAGAGCCGGGAGTTGCTTGCATTCCTTGAATTCCGACCACAAGACGCTGCAGAAACGCGAAATCGCCATGGATTACCCAAGTCCGATCATTCCCAGCAAACACCGCACATAACGCCGCACAAACACGCCACCATCATCGCACCTTCGCCCAATCGGGAGCCTCCATGTCCGTCTCGTCCGCCTTCGCCGGAATCAACGTCAACCTCATTGAAGAGATGCAGGCCCGCTGGCAGCAGGATCCCGCCAGCGTGGAGCGCGAATGGCAGATCTTCTTCGCCGGTTTCGACCTGGGCGCCGGACAAACGGCGGGTCAACCGAGCGCTGGCGGAAACGCCGCGCCGGGCCGGCGCGACCAGGAGCGAGTCGATTCACTGATCCGCGCCTACCGCACCATCGGCCACACCGTCTGCACCCTGGATCCACTGAAACTCAACGACCAGCCGGGCAACCCGGAACTCGATCTCGCCGCCTTCGGCCTGACCCAGGCCGATCTCGACCGCGAGTTCGCCTGCCGCAGCGTGGTCGGCCTGGGCCAGACCGCGCGCCTGCGCGATCTCATCGACCACCTGCGCGCGACCTACTGCGGCAACATCGGCGTCGAATACGAGCACATCGAGGAACGCGCCCGCCGAGCCTGGATCCGCGAACGCGTTGAGGGCACCCGCAACCAGCCGCGCCTGGCGCGTGAGGAAAAGCTGCGGATCCTCATGAAGCTAAACCAGGCCGAGGTGCTGGAGACCTTCATCCACACACGATTCCTAGGGCAGAAGCGATTCTCGCTCGAAGGCGGCGAGGCGCTGCTGCCGGCGCTAGATGCGATTGTCGAGATGGCACCGGAACTCGGCGTGCGCGAGATCGTGATGGGCATGCCGCACCGCGGCCGGCTCAACGTGCTCTGCAATGTCCTGAACAAAAGCTATGAAGAAGTCTTCACCGAGTTCGAGGGCAGTTACGACCTGTCGCAGCTGTCCGGCGATGGCGACGTGAAGTATCACTTGGGGTTCTCGTCGGAGCACACCACCGCGAACGGCAAGACGGTGCGCCTGGGCCTGAACCCCAACCCCAGCCACCTCGAAGCCGTCGATCCGGTGGTGCTCGGTCGCGTGCGCGGCAAGCAGCGCCAGTACCAGGACAACGCGACGCGCGGCATGGTGATCCCGGTGCTGTTGCACGGCGATGCGTCGATCGCCGGCCAGGGTCTGGTGATGGAATGCTTCCAACTCTCGCAGCTCGAAGGCTACACCGTCGGCGGCACCATCCATCTCGTCGTCAACAACCAGATTGGATTCACCACCTTGCCGGCGGATTCGCGTTCGACGCGCTACTGCACCGATATTGCCAAGATGATCGGGGCGCCGGTCTTCCACGTGAATGGCGACGATCCGGAAGCCGTCACCCAGGTTGCGAAGCTCGCGATCGAATACCGCCAGCGCTTCAAGCGCGACGTGATCATCGACATCGTCTGCTACCGCCGGCACGGCCACAACGAGACCGACGAACCCAACTACACCCAGCCCACCATGTACGCGAACATCGGGGCGCACCCGACCCTGCGTAAGCTGTACACCGGGAAATTGCTGGCCGACGGCGTCCTCACCCAGGCCGAGGCCGATGCGATGGCGACGGTGATGCAGAACCAGCTCCAGGTCGCGCTCAATGCGGTGAAAGTCAAGCCGGCCAAAATCACCCGACCGAAGTTCGACACCGGCGTGTGGAAGGGCAAGACCCTGCGCTACCGCCATGAGGTAGTCGAGACCGGCGTCACGAAAGAGAAGATCGACCTCATCACAAAGTCGCTGTCGAGCTGGCCGCCCGACTTCAACATCCATCCCAAGATCAAGAAGTTGGCCGAGGATCGCGCCAAGGTCTTCGCCGCCGGCGGGCGGATCGACTGGGCGCTCGGTGAATTGCTGGCGTTCGGCAGCCTGCTGTTGGAAGGCACCCCGATCCGCTTGTCGGGCCAGGACAGCCGGCGCGGCACCTTCAGCCAGCGCCATAGTTACTGGTACGACGTGAAGACCCGGGCGCGCTACAAGCCGCTGAACCAGATCGCGCCCGGCCAGGCGAACTTCTGCGTCTACAACAGCCCGTTGTCCGAGGCCGCCGTGCTCGGCTTCGACTACGGCTATTCGCTGGCCGAACCCAACATGCTGATTATGTGGGAGGCCCAGTTCGGCGACTTCGTCAACGGCGCCCAGGTCATCATCGACCAGTTCATCGCCGCCTCCGAATCCAAGTGGGGCCGCGCCTCGGGCCTGGTGCTCATGCTGCCGCACGGCCAGGAAGGTCAGGGCCCCGAGCACAGCTCGGCCCGGCCAGAGCGCTTCCTGCAACTGTGCGCCGAGGACAACATCCAGGTCGCGTACTGTTCGACCGCCGCCCAGCACTTCCACATCCTGCGCCGCCAGTTGAAGCGCGACGTGCGCAAGCCGCTCATCCTGATGACGCCGAAGGGCCACCTGCGCTCGAAAGCCGCCGCAAGCGTTCTCGCGGACTTCGTCAGCGGCCGCTTTCATGAGATCCTGGTCGACCCGTCACCCAAGGGCGCGAAGACCACCCGGGTGGTGCTCTGCACCGGCAAGATCGCTCACGAATTGCTGGATCGCCGCAGCGAAGACGGTCTCGACCACGTCGCCATCATCCGCATCGAGCAGCTCTATCCACTGCACGAGGCCCTGCTCGCTGAAAGCCTGGCGCCGTACCTTGCCGCCGGAGCCGAACTGGTGTGGTGCCAGGAGGAACCGCAGAACGCCGGCGCGTGGACCTTCATCGAACCGGCCCTGCGCCATCTGGCCCAGCGCGAGATCGCCTTCGCTGGCCGCGAACCCGCCGCCAGCCCGGCACCGGGCAGCATGAAGCTGCATCTGTTGGAGCAGGAACGGCTGATCGCCGCCGCCCTGGGCACCAAGGAACGCAAGACGATCAAGCTCGGTCATTGAATTCGACTGCCTGCAAAAACCCAGTCATAGCGAGTCCCACCATGTCCCATGCCCTGAAGATCCCCCAGCTCGGCGAATCGATCACCGAAGGCACCATCGCGCGCTGGCTGGTCGCCGACGGCGCCAGCGTCAACGACACCACGCCGGTGTTCGAGCTGGAAACCGACAAGATCAGCACCGAGGTCACCGCCGGCGCCGCCGGGGTGCTCAAGATCAAGGTCCAAGCCGGCGCGGTGCTGCCGGTCGGCACCGTGGTGGCCGAGGTCGAGCCGATCGGCGCCGGAGCGATCGCCGCGCCTCTGGCTTCCGTGCCCGCTCCCGCCGCATCCCCGGCACCCGCGCCAGTGCCCGCCACTGCACCTGCGCCTGCCGTATCGGCCAAGACCGTTGAAGCGGCGCCCGCCGCTCCTCTCTCGCCGGCGGTGCGCAAGCTGGTAGCCGAGCACGGCGTCGACGCCAAGGCGATCGCCGGCAGCGGCAAGGACGGCCGCCTGACCAAGGGCGATGTGCTCGCAGCCATCGCCGCGCCTGCCGTACCAGCTTCGGCCCCTGCCGCCCCAGTCGCGCCAGCACCATCCGCCACCACCGCAGTGGTTCCCCCGGCGTCCGCCGTGATTCCTGCTCCAGCCGCAGCCACGCCGGCCGCAGTCGCAGCCACCCCAGGCGAGACGCGCAAGCGCATGAGTTCGCTTCGCCAGCGCATCGCCCAGCGCCTGGTCGAGGCGCAGCACACCGCCGCGATCCTGACCACCTTCAACGAGATCGACGTCTCGGCCGTCATCGACCTGCGCAAGCGCTTCAAGGAGGAGTTCGAGAAGAAGCTGGGCGTAGGCCTGGGCTTCATGTCGTTCTTCGCCCGCGCCGCCTGCGAGGCCCTGCGCAAGTATCCACTGCTGAACAGCCGCATCGACGGCACCGACGTGGTCACCCCGGATGGCGTCCACCTCGGCATCGCGGTGGGCACCGAAAAAGGCCTGGTCGTGCCGGTCCTGCGCGACGCCGGCAACCTGCCGCTGGCCGACATCGAACGCCGCATCCGCGACGCAGCCCTGAAAGCGCGCGAGGGCAAACTCGCCCTCGCCGACCTGCAAGGCGGCACCTTCACCATCACCAACGGCGGGACCTACGGCAGCCTGCTGTCGACCCCGATCATCAACCCGCCGCAGTCGGGTATCCTCGGCATGCACGCCATCAAAGACCGCCCGATCGCCCTTAACGGCCAGGTCGTCATCCGCCCGATGATGTACGTCGCGCTGAGCTACGATCACCGCATCGTCGACGGCGCCGAGGCCGTGGGATTCCTGGTCCGGGTCAAGGAACTCATCGAGTCACCGGAGCGGTTGGTGCTGGGCTTATGAATCAGATTGCACCGGCTGTCAGTAGCGCCGGCTTCAGCCGGCTCGAACAATCGGATTGATTCGGCCGACATGCGCCATCGTGATCTTCTGTGCGACGGGCATAGGTCCCTCGACCATGCCGGCTGAAGCCGGCGCTACGGAAGGCATCCTGTCTTTTCACGACCTATCTTCTCTCATCACGCTTAACCTAGAACCGAAGGATTCCCATGCCTGACTTCGACCTCATCGTCATCGGCGCCGGCCCCGGTGGCTACGTCTGCGCGATCCGCGCGGCGCAACTTGGGCTGAAAGTAGCGATCGTCGAAAAGCGCGCCGAAGCCGGCAAGACGCGCCTCGGCGGGACGTGCCTGAACGTGGGCTGCATTCCGTCGAAGGCGCTGCTGGATTCCTCGGAACGCTATGCCGACACCAAGAACCATCTGGCCGTCCACGGGGTGAAGGTGACTGGCGTCGAACTCGACCTCGCGGCGCTGATGCAGCGCAAGACCCAGGTCGTGAGCGGCCTCGTTGATGGCATCGCCTATCTGATGAAGAAGAACAAGATCGAGGTGATCGCCGGCACCGGCATCCTGCTCGCCGCCGGCACAGTGCGCGTCGATGCCGCCGCCGGCTCGCGTGAAATCACCGCGACCAACCTCGTGCTCGCCCTGGGTTCGGTGCCGAGCGCGTTGCCGACGCTGCCGATCGACGGCAACGTCGTGGTGACCAGCGACCAGGCGATCGCCTTCGACCGCGTGCCGGAACGCCTGATCGTGGTCGGGGCCGGCGTGATCGGCCTCGAACTCGGCAGCGTCTGGGCCCGCCTCGGCAGCCAGGTCGAGGTGGTCGAGTTCCTGCCGCGCATCCTGCCGTTTCTTGACCCCGAGGTTGCGGCCGAGGCGCAGAAGATCCTCACCAAGCAGGGGTTGCGTTTCCACCTCGCGACCAAGGTCACCGGCCTCAAGCGCGTCGGCGCGACCGCGATCCTGAGCGCGACTGATGCGGAGGGAAAAACCGTGGAGTTCACCGGCGACCGCGTCCTGGTCGCGGTGGGCCGTCGGCCGCTGATTGAAGGCGCTGGCCTGGAAGCCGCCGGGGTCGCCTTGACCGAGCGCAAACGCGTCGCCGTCGACCACGATTTCCGCACCAACCTGCCCGGCGTGTGGGCGATCGGCGATCTCATCGACGGCCCGATGCTCGCGCACAAGGCGGAAGAAGAAGGCGTCGCGGTGGCAGAGATCATCGTCGGCCAAAAGAACACCCTCGACCACCACCTGATCCCGAACGTGGTCTACACCCACCCCGAGATCGCCAGCGTCGGCCTGACCGAGGCCGAGGCGACCAAGCGGGGACTCACGGTGCGTGTTGGCCGATTCCCCTTCGCCGCCATCGGCCGCGCCCGCGCCTCGGGCGAGATCGACGGCTCGGTGAAGATCATCGCCGACGCCACCAGCGACCGCATCCTCGGCGCCGCCATCATCGGCCCACGCGCCAGCGACCTTCTGGCAGAGATCACCGCCGTCATGGCCTTCGGCGGTTCCAGCGAGGACATCGCCCGCACCTGCCACAGCCATCCGACCTTTTCAGAGGCGGTCAAAGAAGCCTCGCTGGCGGTGCTGGGGCGGGCGCTGCACGCGTGAGTCCCAGGAAATTCCTGGGATAGCTTTGCACAAGCGGTTCGGGACGGTCGGCTCAGACCAACAACCGCTCTACGACATTCCCGATCATCCGCTCGCCGACCGCCCGAAATTCGGCATAGCACCGCTCCATATCCGCACTGAGATCCACGCAGCCCCCCTCCCCGTTCGCTTCGCGTACGAAGTCGGCATCGGCCTCTATCCAGGTGCGGATGCCCGCAGCGTCGACCTCGGGATGAAATTGCAGGCCGTACTGGGCGCGGCCCAGGCGGAACGCCTGATGTCTGCAGCACGGCGTCGAGGCGAGGTGGACCGCACTGGCCGGCAGGTCGAACGTGTCTCCATGCCAGTGCAGAACGAGCGGATCCGCGTCGAGACCAGCGAAGAGCGGATCATCGGGGCGTTCGCGCCGGATCGGCGCGAATCCGACCTCGCGCACCCGGTTCGCGTAGACCATGGCGCCTGCAGCGGCAGCCAGCAGTTGCGACCCGAGGCAAACCCCGAGCACCGGCGTGCCGGCATCCAGGCAGGATTTCAGCAGTGCGATCTCGCGTTCCAGGAACGGCAGCCGGGGATCATGGCGGTCCGCCACACCCATGGGGCCACCCATCACCACTACGACCTGGCCGGGTTCCGGCCGCACCGGGATTCCTGCGCCCTGGTCGCAGCGGCGCAGGTCGATGCTGACCCCGCGCCGAGTCAGGAGTTCGCCGATAAGGTACGGTCCCTCATGCGGGACATGCTGGATGATGAGGACGGGTGGCATGGCTGGCATGAAAGTGCCCACGCGAGGTCGGGCAAGTGCTCAGCATCCAAGCACCCATCCATGGCCACAACCCTGGGACCGCCACGCTCCAGCGTGGCCGGGATGCGGTCGTCCGTGGCACGCGATTCACCACTGGATGCCCCGTTTTGCCGCACCCAACCTGCATCCAACATCGCTCGGCCAGGCTGGAGCCTGGCGGTCCCAGGGTCGGGGAAGTGGAATTCCCAGATTCGAAACGACTGCCCTGGATTCAGTGCCCATCCATGGCCACAACCCTGGGACCGCCACGCTCCAGCGTGGCCGGGATGCGGTCGTCCGCGGCACGCGATTCACTGCTGGATGACCTATTCTCATCGCACCCAACCTGCATCCAACATCGCTCGGCCAGGCTGGAGCCTGGCGGTCCCAGGGTCGGGGAAGTGGAATTCCCCTGATTGGAAATGGCGACCCAGGATTGAGTGCCCATCCAAGACCACTACCCTGGGACCGCCACGCTCCAGCGTGGCCGGGATGCGATCATTCGTGGCACGCGATTCACCGCTTAACGCCCTATTTTATCGCACCCAGCCTGCATCCAACATCGCTCGGCCAGGCTGGAGCCTGGCGGTCCCAGGTCAAACCTCGGCGAGATCGACGGCCGGCGCGGTCATGCCGGGCAACCAGACGATGCGTTCCGGCAGGATGGTTTCGCCGCGTGCGAAGGCGACGGCGTTTTCCGCCGACTGGATCTCCATCTGGTAACGGCCGTCAAAGCTGCAACTGCCTTGATGGCAGCAGAGAAAAACGTTGGGCAGTTTGGCGAGCGGGCCCCGGTACGGTTCCTGATGGTAGACGTCGAGCGCCGCGCCGGCGAGGTGGCCGCTGGTCAGCGCGGTCAGCAGCGCGTCCTCGTCCAGCACCTCGCCGCGGCAGGTGTTGATGAGGTACGCGCCCTTGCGCATGCGCTGGATGCGCTCGGCGGACATGATGTTCTTCGTCAATTTGGTGTAGGGCAGATGGACGGTGATCGCGAGGCTTTTCGCAAGCAGTTCATCAAGACTGACGTAGCGCACCTGATGCTTGGCCGCCCAGGCATGGTCCTCGACGATGTCATGGGCGATGACCTCCATCCGCATGGCGCGGGCGATCTCGGCAACCTGCCGGCCAATGCGGCCGCAGCCCAGGATGCCCAGGGTCTTGCCGGTCCAGAGGACGCCGGTCAGGCGGTTCCACTCGCCCCGGCGCAGGCCTTCGTGCGCCTCGACCAGGCGGCGCGAGACGCCGATGAGCAGGGCGAAGACCTGTTCGACCACCGAGCGCGCCGGCGCGTCGGGGGTGTAGGTCACTGCGATGCCGTTGCGGATGCAGAAGCCGACGTCGAGCCCGTCGAGACCCACGCCGACGCGGGCGACGTGCTTGAGCCGGGGCAGGCCACGCGCCAAAGCCTCGGCCGGCAATGGTTCCGTACCGGCCAGCAGCACGTCGACATCGCCGAGCAGATCGCCGGTCTCGGTCGGCGTGTGCTTGCGCCGATGCGGGCTCAGACGCACAGTGAAACCCGCACGTTCAAGCAGGTCCAAAGGATCGCGGCTGGAGATTCCGTAGGGATAGCTGCTGGCCTGGGCGATGAGCGTCATGGGCCGCGGATCCTGTGGCGCTGGCGCAGCCGGCAAGAGGTGATCCCGATTGCCCCGACGCCGACACCGCGACGATGCCCGCGATGCCTGACGCAACCGTCTGCAACCCTGGTGATCCCGTCGTCGGCGCTTGGGGATTTCGTAGCTACCGCGAGCACCTCGCCGACCGCTTCCCCGGCATCCGGGTGCGCAAGCTCTGCCTGCACGCCGGCTTCACTTGCCCCAATCTGGACGGCACGCGCGGCCTCGGCGGCTGCGCCTACTGCGACAACCGGGCTTTCGCGCCCGGCGTCGATCGCAGGCGCGACCTGGCACGCCAGTGGGACGACGGCCGGCATTGGCTCCGGCGCCGGCATCGCCGGGTCGATGGATTCATCGCGTATTTCCAGTCGTTTTCCAACACCTACGGCGATCCGGCCGAACTGGCCACGCTCTATGACCAGGTGCCCGACTGGGACGAGTGCCTGGGCATCTCGCTCGGGACCCGACCGGACTGCCTCGATGACGCGGTGCTCGACTACCTGGAGGACCTCGGCCGGCGCACCTTCCTGACTGTCGAGATCGGCCTGCAAAGCGACCGCGACGCGGTGCTGGAACGGATCAACCGTGGCCACGATGTCGCGCTGTTCACCGACACCGTGCGCCGCTCTGCTGGGCGCGGCTTCGAACTCTGCGTCCACCTCATGCTCGGCCTGCCCGGCGAAGGCGACGATGCGCCCGAACGTCTGGGCGCGCTTGCCGCATCCTTGCCTATCGCGTCCGTGAAGCTGCACAATTTGCACATCGTGCGCGACACCGCCCTGGCGCGCGAATTCCACCAAGGGCTGATCCGTGAACCGACGCGGGCAAACTACCTGGACGGCGCCCGGCGCTTCCTCGCCTGCCTGCGCCCGGACCAGGCGGTGCAGCGGATCATCGCCGATGCGCCACCGCACTTGCTACTCGGCGCGCCGTGGTGCCGCGACAAGCAAGGCTTCCTGGCGGACGTGCGGACGGCGGTGGACTCGGAACGGGAACTGGTTGCGCCCGTCTGATCACCAGGCGAAATCGAGGGTGAGATACGTGCTGATCCGCCCGTTGTGCTGGTACAGATGCGCGAATCCCAGGCCAGGAGCGGTGAGGATGGTCCAGATCTCCCACTGGCCGCGCACCTCGGCGCCGGCACTCGACCACCAGCTGCCGTTGCCGTTCAGACGATCGGTCGACACCTTGGCGGTGTCATAAAAGGTTTCGAGGGTGACCTGACGGAAACCGAACGGGGTGGTGGAGAAACCCTGAAACGGGCGCCACAACGGCATGCGGTAGGCGATGGAACCGGCGAGCTGGTAGTCCCCGGCGACCTCGGTCTTGAGATACCCACGCGGATAGCCCTTCACCGGATCGCCACCGATGACGAAGCGGCCTTGCAGGTACGGCGATGAGGATTCGCTCCACCCCACGGCACCGCCCACGACGAGTTGATGTCCCTGAGACGGCCAGACGCTGACGACCTTCGCCCCGCGCGCGGAATAGAGCTTGCCGTCGCGATCGCCACCCAGCCCCGAATGCCGGGCGCGCAGGACCAGGGTGTCGCCGTCCTCACGCGCGTAGCTGGTGGGAAACAGCACGGAATCGTCGTAGGCGGCAGTGAATTCCAGGTAATCCTCGCGCCCGGTAAAGGCCGGCGCGATGTTGACCGTACCGGGGGCAGACCCGTCGCTGAGCGTGCGCGACATGCTCGACCCGTAGGTCGCATAGGCCTGCCAGCGTCGACGCAGACCAGCGAGGCCATATCCCAGGCGACCCTCGACGGTACGCACGGATTCGCTGTAATCGTGGTTATTGAAATTGCTGTCGACGGCCTGGTTGCTGTAGGTGCGTTCCGCCTGCCAGGCGATGACGGTAAATTCCACCGGCCACGGGGCGGCGGTGTAGGCCGCCAGCCACACCGGTGAACCTTGCTGTGGCCCGTTCCCGACCGACCCGATGAATTCATGGGTGAAGAGAGGATCCGCCGCCAGTCCCGCGATGCCCAGACCGCCATCCGGCACCGGGTACAACGTCGGCGACCAGAACAAAGGACGGACCTCGGCCAGCCCGTGATACGGTGTGGCTGCGGGCGCGACGGCTAGGTCTTTCGGTGGCAGCGGCGTCGGCTGGCCGGCCGTAAGCCGAGGGCCATTGGCCTTGGGCTGAATCGGCTGCGCCGGCACCGGTGCCGGCCAGGCGAGGGCCAGCGTCGGGACCTCCTTCGGCCAGGTCGCGGGATCGTTGGGAATAGTGGCGAGGAACGGTCCCTGATGATCGTGATCGACAATCGCCAGGGATTTCCCATCCGGCGACGGCACGCAGGCGAGAACGCCACCGATGGTGTTGGTCACTGGCACCAGCACGTTGGGTTTCGTCGGGTCGAGGCGGTAGGCGTTGGCGACGCCGGTGTGGTCGGCGCAGACGTAGATGAACTTGCCGTCGGCGGACCAGGTCGGGTGGAGGATGCGGCCTTTGATGGAGGCGAGGATGGTGCGGTTCTCAAGTGTGATATTTGCCGGATATTTCCGGTCAATTTTACTAACTCTATGGGGAAACTCGACAACATGACCTTTCACCAGGCGGGATCCCGAAGTCTCGGTCTCAATCCATATGAGTTCGCACAACCTTACCTCAACCATATCTATAACGTCGAGTTCATTACCGGATTGATTCAAACTTGGAAGGTGAATACCGGTCGTGCGTACAGAGCCGGGTCGAAATGACGGAGACCAAGGTCGTCCTTCGACCGGAATCGTGGTGAGTTTGGTCGCTGTCCCTTCACCTAAGATGATTCCAGGGCGAGCTTCAATCGTACCGAATTGTAGCGTTTGCTGACCGGCTCCACCGAGTTGGATTGCTGCAAATTTGGCATAAAGACGGTTGATGCTGTCTATCCGACCATGTTCATCCACCACCGCATCCACCTGAATCACCCGCTCCAGTGGCAAAGATGTCGTGCTTCCATCGTGCCACACCACCTCCGCCCGCGACCGCGCATAGGTGTCATTCGCCGCCGGCAGTTCAGTGCGGATGAACGTCCCAGGCGCACCAGCGATCGGTCGCATCGCCCCCATGCCCCACGCCTTCGAACCGAACTCGCGGACTTTCCCCTCGGGTGAAACCGTCCGCAGCGATGGATCGTCGTACGGCCCGTTCATCGCCGCGAGGATGCGGCCATCGGCCAGCCAGACGGGTGCGCTGATGGTGGTATTGACCGGAGTCAGCCGCTTGGCGGTGGTCACCGGTTGGGTGCGCAGCCGGGCGAGTTGCTCGGCCTGTTCAGCCATCAGATCGCGGCGGGCCTGGGTGAGCAGCGCCCCGTGCGACTGACCGACCACCGGCCGGATGCCCTCATCGAATGCCAACGCCCACTGATGCGCCTGCGATTCCGCGAGACGCCAGACCGATGCCTCCTTGCCGTAGGTCCCTGCCAGCCAGCGGGTGTAGGCCGCGCCGTACAGGTAGACCCGGTTGCCGAACGGCCAGCGGTGGTAGGTCGGGCGCCAGGCATCGGCCGTGGGCATCGCCCCGGCGGCGGCGTCCAGGCGCCAGACCATGTGGGTCAGGCTGTCGCGTCCGCGGCCGCCCCAGGCGCTGCCGGCGGGCGCGTATTCGGTCTCGGCCCACTGGCCCAGGCCTTCATGCCAGAAGCTGGGCATGGTGAGATGCGCCGGCGTGGACAGGTAGAAGAACAGCAGGCTGAGCGGATCGCTGGGCAGAATGCGGCCGAACAGGCCTTCCAGCACGCGGCGGAAGCCGTAACTGCGGTCGTTGCTGATGTGGTGCGCCAGTTCATGCACCAGGGTGCGCTCGAATTCGTCTGCACCGACGAAGATGCCCGACGCCGGGCGCGATGGCGCCAATTGGATATTCACGATGGGCGTCGGTACCGGGGTCGAGAATCCGTTGTGGTCGTCGACCTCGTCGCTCAGCCACAGAAACAGCGGCCTGCGTATCGGATAGCCGGCTTCACGCGCCAAGTGGACGTAGATCGCCTCCGCCCGCGCCACCAACGGTCGCAGGGCCTCAGCCTGTTCCGCCGGCACGACGCAGTGCAGGTGGTCAGTGCGGATGACCGAATACGTGGTGCCGGGGTTGATCAAGGTGTCGCTGCCGGCCAGCCAGGGAGCGAGCAGCACGACGAAAAGCGGCAGGAGCAGCGAGCGCATGACGGGAATCCTTAGCACATGGCCGGTTGCGGCCAAGTCCTCCCGGATCCTCAGGCCTGAGGTGGATGGCGGACGTGGATGACGGGGACGGCGGCCCCATGCGCCTGGAAGACATGGCCCCGCGTCCTTCGGCCATGTCCACGTCGCACCAGCGTCGTAGCTTTTCCGCCAGAGGAACCGTCCATGACCGCCATGACCAAACGCGAGGTGATCCGCACCCTGCTGTCGCAGCAGATCCCCGACCGGGTCGGATTGAATGAGCACTTTTGGCCGCACATCCTGGATAACGGCTGGCGCGAACAGGGCGTGACCGATGAGAACTGGGCCACCCGCTATGACCTTGACCTGCGCAGCCAGAACTGGTGCAAGGTGCCCGGCCCGCGCCCGGATCTGGAAACCGTGATCGAGGAAAACGACTCCTGGAAAACCACCCGTGACGGCTGGGGTGCCCAGTTCAAGTTCTTCAAGAAAAAGGCCGGCACGCCCGAACACATCGCCTTTGCTGTGACCCCGGCCAACTGGCAGAGCGAATGGCGCGAACGCACCCTGGCGATCGACATGCGTACCACGGTCGACGTGGCGAAAGCCCGGCAGGCACGGGCGACAGCCTTGGCCCAACCGCAGTTCCTGACCTATGCCGGGCTTGCCATCTTCGAAGAACTGCGCCGCATCCTGGGCGACGTGGTGATGCTGGAATCGCTCGCGAGCGAACCCGAGTTCATCGAGGACTTCTGCACCGTCATCACCACCAAGCACCTCGAATACTGGGATTATCTGTTCCGCGAGGTCGGCCTGCCCGATGGCCTGCACATCTACGAAGACGTCGGCTACACCCGTGGGCCGTTCTGCTCGCCGCGCATGCATTGCCGCCTGGTCCAGCCGCACCACCACCGGTTGTTCGGATTCTTCAAGGAGCACAAGCTGCCCCTGATCGTGCATACCTGCGGCGACTTCCGGCCGCATCTGAAGGCCCTGCATGAGACCGGCGTCGACTGCATCCAAGCACTGGAGGCCAAGACCGGCATGGACGTCGTCGAACTTGCCAAGGAATGGAAGGGCAAGATGTGCTTCATGGGCAACCTCGACATCCGAGCCTTCGAGTCCGGCGACCGCGAAAAAATCAAAGCGGAATGCCTGGGCAAACTCAACGGCATGAAGGCCCTGCGCGCGCCGTACATCTTCATGTCCGACCATTCCATTCCGCCGTCGGTGAAGGTCGCGGATTATGAATACGCGCTCGACCTGTATCGCACCAACTGCCGCTACTGACTACTGATACAAAGCGCTGCTGAACGACGGCCTCAACGGCGCACGGCGGCGCGGCGCCACTGATCCGGGCTGCGTCCGTGGCGACGGCGGAAGGCGCCGCTGAACGCGGTGGGTGAGGCGAAACCGACGCTGTGGGCGATCTCGCGCACGCTCATGCCGGTGGTTTCCAGCAGCAGCGCGGCGCGTTGCAGGCGCTGGCCGGCAAGCCAGACCGAGGGTGGGCAGCCCAGGTCGGCGCGCAGGCGGCGACCCAGGTGCTCGCGGCTGAGGCGCAGCGCGCGCGCTGCGCTGCTGATCGGGTCACGTTCCGTCAACGCACCCAGCAGCGCCGCCTGGAATCGGCTGGCGACCGCATCTCCGCCCGGCCAACCCAAGCGCAGCCACTCCCACACCAGGGCCTGCGCCTGTTCGGCCGATCGGGTGTGGGCGGTGGAGGCCTGCCGCGTCAGCGTCAACGCCTGGCGAATGACTGGGTGACCAGGATCGACCCTCTGTACCGACCCGTGCGCCGCCATGAGGCCGCGGAGCAAATTGCGGCCCGGACCGAGGAAGAGGAAACTCAGGATCATGCCGTCCTCGCGGGCAGCGAACGCTGCTCGTCCAGGTCCGGTCGCGCTATCGCCCCAGACGATGGTGCCTGCGGCTGCTGGCCGGTCAGGGCCATCGCCCAGAATGTCGCCCGTACCGCGCAGCACGACCAGGACGTTGCCGAAATCCGGCGGCAGTGGACCGCGATTGCTGCGGTATCCGGCCCGAACAAGCGCGCGGCCGAGATAGAGCGGTTGGTCTTGTTCCGCCACTGAATTGATCACGTTGAAATAGCACTGTCCGACTACGTGATAGCCATATTCGTTGAATCGTTGGATTTCAGGCATGCTCAGGATGATCACATCCTGATAGCCATCGCAAGCTGCAGATTCCGTCGATCCGACTAACCTGTCCGACGTGATCGCGCGGCCTGCCCGCCTTTCACCGCCATCGCGTCGCTGCCATCGCGTCGCTGCCATCGCGCAACCGTGAAAGGATCCCCATGACCTGGAACCTCATTCCGACCCCCTGCCTGTATCGCACCGGAGAGCGCCTCGCCGTGCTGCGCGTACCGGCCGAGGCCGGGGCCGGCTTCGCCGCCAATCCAGAATCTGCCACGGCGGCGGGGACATTCCTGGCAGACGCCGGCCCGGCCCGGCTGTCCGGCCCTGGCCTGCCCGCCGCGGGAATCGATCTCGCCACCCTGGCCGGCTGGAATGATTTCCGGCTGGTTCCATTGCCCGCGCAGCCGGGGACCTGGAAACTGGCTCACGCCGGCCGCACCTACGATCTCACCATCGAGGCCTGGCCGGCGCTGCTGACCCGGGCGCACCTCGTCCACTTCGGCCACAGCGATTTCGGCTGGGCCGATCTGCCCGATCGCATGCGGGCGAACTTCGTCCAGGATCTGGATCTGGCGATCCGCGCCTGCGAAGCGACCGCGCACCTGCCGGACGGCGAGCGGTTCACCTGGAATGTCGAGATCGCGGCCCTGGTCGACGACTGGCTCGCCGCCCGTCGGCCAGAGGAGCACGCCCGCCTGGCGGCATTGGTCGCCGCCGGCCGCATCGAGATCGGCGCGTTTTCGTGCAACGCGGTGCTGCCACCCTGCGATCCGGAAGAGGTCTTCCGCCTGTGCGATCCGGCGCATCGGCTGACGCTGCGCCTGGGCGGCAGCGTCAGCAGTGCGCACCACATCGATATCCCCGGCCTGCATCCCCGCCTGGCTGCGGCGATGCGCGGTGCCGGGGTGCGCTACCTCACCTGGGGCGCAAACTCGCAGTATTCGCTCAACCATGACGGTTGGGTTCCGCGCTGCTTCCGCTGGAAACCCGACGGCGTGAACGAGATCCAGATCTGGCGTCACACCCAGGATCCACACCTGGGTGCATATGCTGGCGGCGGCGGGATCCTGGGAGCCTTGGACCAGTCACCCCAGGCCGCAGGCGTCGCCCTGGCGCGAATTCTCAGCCAAGCGACGGATCCACAGATCCCGGTCGCGCTGATCACCCTGGGCGCGGATTTCTGCCGGCCGGTGCCGGCCGCCAACACGTTGGTAGCCTGGTGGAACCGCACCTTCGCCAGTCCGGCGATCCGCCTGTCGACCAACACCACGGCGCATCGCGATATTGAAGCAACCACTGCCGGCAGCCTGCCGCTCATCACCGGCCAATTCCCCGATGCGTGGATCACGTTGGGATTGGGCGTGCCCGACCTCACCGCGCTCGCCCGTCGCACCGCGCTGGGCCTGCGTCGGGCCGAGCAGGTGGCTCTGTGGCGCGGATTATCCGGGGCCGGAACCAGCACGCTCGATCCCGACCGCATCAGCGCGGAGGTGATCCGCCAGCACGAGCACACCTACGGCCTGGAAGGGTTCTGCGACCGCTACCACGCCCGCACCCTCGACGACATCCAGCAGTCCTCCGGCCCGATCCGCCACGCTGACGAAATCCTGCGCACCGCCGCCTGGCAGGATCTCACCGCCCTGACCCGCCGCTTCGCCGGCCATGACGCAGATGCCGGCCCGCTGTTGGTCGTGCTCAACCACCTCGCCAAGCCGACCACCGCCGTCACAACGGCGCGCATCCACATCCGCCACCTGCGCCATCGCAAAGGATTCCAGGTCAGGGATCTGGTCACCGGGCAGATCGTCCCGCACCAGATCGAGCCGGAACTCAAAGACCGCGCCAACTACCACCAGACCACCACCTGGCACTTGTTCGATTTGCACTTTCTGGCCTCCGACGTGCCGGCACTGGGCTACCGGCTGTTCCGGTTGGAGGCCGTCGATGACCTCACCCCCGTCACACCCACAACGACCTGGACCGCCAAACCGGGCGGTGATCCCGCCGCCCGGCTGGATTGGGCCCACGGCAGTCTGGACATCGATCAGGCGACCGGCGCGATCCGGGCCTGGCGCCGTGGCGGACGCGATCTGCTGCCCCCGGTCAACCGCCAAGATGCGGCCCTGCTGGGTGAATGCCGTCTGAGCGGCCTGGCGACCACCTGCGCCAAACCCAAGGATTTTACTGACAACGACCGGTTCTACCAGACCACTGAGATCATCCGGCCGCGGTTGCAGTCGCTGAAGCCCGCCGTTGCCGGCCCGGTGATCGGTGGCTGGACCTCCAGCGCCGTACTGGGACGACTGGCCAAGCTTGAACTCCAGGTCCGCGCCTTCGCCCATGCGCCGGAACTGCAGCTCGACCTGTTCGTCGAACGCCTGGACACCCTCGATGTCGAGTCGCTGGCGCTGGCGGTGCCGGCCGCGCTGAGCGCCCCGCACTTCGCCCATGACGGCGGCGGACTGACCATCGATCCGATCAACGATCTCGCCCACGGTGCGTTCCGCGACCTGCACGTTGCTGATCGCTGGGCCGCCGTGCATGGGGCCGAAGGCGCCCTCGTCGTGGCCAGCCCCGAAGCGCCCGTCGTCAGCTTCGGCGGCCAGCACCTGCTGCACTGGCATCGCACCTGGCCCGCCGACCTGCCGGCTGAACTCTGGTTCAACCTGTCGCTCAACGGCCATTGGAAATGCGGCAACGTCACCCGCCGCAACCGCGAAAGCAGCCACTGGCGCCTCACAATCAGCCCGCAATCGACCTTCGACCCCGCCGCAGCCCAGGATATTGGCGACCGGACCGCCTTTCCGCTGACCGCCGAAATGGTCGAGGCCGGCGACGCCGATCCCGCGTTCACCGCCGCCGAGGGCAACCTGATTCGACTCGACGAGAACGGAAAATCGCCAGAGGGCGTCCAACTGCTTCACCTGCGCCCCACCGCCACCGGCCTGAGCTTGCGCCTGGCCGAACGTGCCGGCCGCGATCATCGCCTGCGCCTGGAAGTGCCTGGAAGGAGCATCCGCAGCGTGGATGGCGGCGTGCTGGAGGGCAGCGGAATCCGCATCGATCTGGCGGCGAATCAGGTGGCGAAGGTTACCGTCAACCTGGGATGACGCCGTTCGCCGGCTTGGCGACTGGCGATTGCTGCGGAAGAGCTGAGGCGCTATGGGTGTGTCGACCGACGCCAGAATGACGAGGCGTCGGCGATGAAGGAGGCACCGATGGCCAACGTGCAACGGTTCGATGACGGCAGGGTGATGCGGGCGGGGATCACCTTGCTGGAGGTGGTGATTGTGATCGTGCTGATTTTGATCTTGTTGGCACTATTTCTTCCGGTCATCGTGGGTGAATTCAAAAGCCGTTTCGGGACACCCGAAAGCCTGACGCATTGTGCCAGCAATCAGCGACAGATCGTGCTGTGCATGCAGATTTACAAGAACCAGAATGATGGCCTTTCCCCGTACCGCCCGACGAAGGCGATAGATGGCAGTCACCTTGCCACCGGCCCCACCGACGCTGCCAGCGCTCGGGCCACCGCAATTGCCAGTCTCGAGTTGATGGCTTCGGTTGTTGGCGGAATCCCCAAGAAGATCTTCATCTGCCCACGCCTTCGCGATGTAAAACCAAAGGACGAGTCGGGATCCGACCCTGAGTTCTCGGCAAACGGCGGAATTTCCCGTTGGGCTGCTGCCGGGGTCAGTCTGGGGTACGCCTATGACTTTTCATGTCCGGGTGATTCTGAACCAAACCGAATCATCCTGGCTGATCGCGGCAGGGATGGGCAGATCGCCCACAAGAACAAAGTCGTGGTGACGTATGCCGATTACCACACCGCCATGATTACCCTGAAGCCAGGACTCCTCGGTTCGGGACATTTTACCGAAAACGCCCCTGGCGGCATCACCACCGGTGTGTTCGCCGATCCGGAATCGAAGGATGCCCAAGGCCACCTCGACAATATCTACGACGACTCCAACGACGGACCCGGCATGTTTTCCCACGGAAAAGGTTCTGCGACCCGAACCTGGGTGAAATAGTCATGCCGCGTTGTGCATCACGTCTACTTTCACGCTTAGATAGAAACTCCATTTGCACAAACTCAAGCCACGCTCCGAAGAATCGATCCGGATTCACTTTGACGGAAACCATTGTCGTCGTGGTGATCGTGGGACTCATCGCGTTCTTGGTCCCAGTCAGCATCAGTGGCGCCTTGCGACAATCTCGGCTCGTCAAATGCGGTGATACACAAAGGAAGCTGCTGCTGTGCATGCAAACCAGTAAAAGTCAAAATGACCCGGATTTTCCACATCGGTCCACCTCCGGCGTCGGCGGCGCCTATTCAACTTCCGAACCGACCGATTCGGCCAGCGCACGCGCCACTGCTATCGCCAGCCTGGAATGGATCTCGTTCATCAATGGTCTTGGGACCAAACTTTTTGCCTGTCCGGAAAACCCTGAATTGAAACCGACCGAAAAGGCTGGTTCCGATCCAAAGTTCTCCCTGACAGGCGGTATTGGACATAGCCGGCGTCGCCGGCGACCGGACGTTGGCGTTGGCAGTTCGTCGCCGGTGAATCGCAAGGTTTCACGTCGATAGGGCAGTTCACCAGTTGCTCGTGCGGTGAATACGGCCGCGCTGCCGGGAACCCGTTCAAGGCG
>CAMCMZ010000039.1 GCA_945876185.1 Candidatus Kuenenia stuttgartensis
GAAGGCAGAGAAGCTCTCTGCGCGAGGCGGATGATTGGAAAGGGCCATGAGGCCCGAAAAATTTTTTTGGTCGCCTAAGCAAGCATAATACCCTGGTAAATTACAGGTGTATCACACCGGAACAGCTTAACTCAATGCCATTGGTGGCAGGGGATGGCACAATAGTCATAAGGAAACAAACGGTAGATAACACCGTGACGACGCAATGCTTAGAAATTGCTAATGAGGGTGGTGTGCCTAGGGGCTTGGACCTCCCCGGCCAGAGCGGCAATAAAAAGACACAGATGGACGTCAATGGCGTCAGTATCGAGTGCGACGAAATACGGTCTACGATTGAAGTTTTCCGGGGGCCGATAGTAACTACCACCTATTGGACAGTGCACAAGCGACCTGAAGTGCTCCTCAAACGTGAGACGAGCAATGGTGACTACTGGCAAGTTGTGGGATTCTCAACACGTATGATAAACGGAGCGGGGTATCGCTGCATTGAAACAAGAGCGAGAATGACAACTGTCTTTGGTTTTGTCATTACGACGGAACATCTGAATCCGAACGTGCCGGGGCATGTCGTAGAGCGTGTGAAGGAATTCCATTCCGTAAGTTCCACGGCCGAGAAGCCGATTCTCACGATGGTTGAGCGAGAGTGCACTAGCCTTGTGGATATTCCAAAGCCAAACACCAAATAAGACCAATCCAGCGTACGCGGTAAACCGCATCGCCGCTCCTTGGGCGAGTGCGACGGGAGCGTCGATGTCCACATCGACGGGGACCGCAGGGCATTACCGATTGCGACGGCGATGTGGACATCGCCGCTCCTTGGGCAATGCGACGGGAGCGTCGATGTCCACATCGACGGGGGTCGCTGGACCCGCAGGGTCACATCTCACGTCTCCCCAAATATCGCCTCAATATACGCGTCCGGGTCGAACGGCTGCAAGTCATCCATGCTCTCACCGACGCCGATGAATTTGACCGGCAAACCAAGTTCGCGGCGGATGGAAATCGCGGCGCCGCCCTTGGCGGTGCCGTCGAGTTTGGTCACGACGAGGCCGGTGACGCCGGTGGCATCTTTGAAGACGCGGGCCTGCTGTACCGCGTTCTGGCCGGCGGTGGCGTCGAGGACGAGCAGGGTCTCGTGCGGGGCGCCGGGCAGGCGTTTCTGGATGACGCGGCGGATCTTGTCGAGTTCGCGCATCAGGTGTTCTTTGTTGTGCAAGCGACCGGCGGTGTCGACCAGCACCAGATCAGCCCCGCGCGCCTGCGCCGCGGCAACAGCATCGAAGGCAACGGCGGCGGCATCGCCGCCGTCCTTGGTCTTGATGATGGCGACGCCGGCACGGTCAGCCCAGATCGACAACTGTTCGATCGCGGCGGCGCGGTAGGTGTCGCCGGCGGCGACGACGACCTGCTTGCCCTGGGATTTGTAGCGGTTCGCGAGCTTCGCCACGGTGGTGGTCTTGCCGGCGCCGTTGACGCCGACGATGAGCACCACGGTCGGCTGCTTGGGCTGCCCCGCGACCTGCACCGCCCAATTGAGTTCATCGGCAGGCGCCTGCAATTCGTCGCGCAGGCTCTTTTTCAGGAACGCCAGCAGGTCTTCGCCCTTGGCGACCTCGCCGGCTTTGTACTTGGTCTTGAGTTCGGCGAGGATCGCCTCGGTCTTGGCCACCCCGATGTCGGCGGCGAGCAAGGTGTCCTCAAGTTGCTGCAAAAATGCCTGGTCGATGGCGCGGCCGGCGCCAATGAGGCTGCGCAGGGCCGAGCCGATCAGCTTGCGCGTCTTGGCGAGACCGTCTTTGACCTTGGTGAAGAGGCTGCCGATCGCCTTGAAGAATCCCACGTCAGGCGTCCTCGTCCCCGTCCTTGTCCGCTGCATCCGTGCCGGCGTCTGTGTCAGCATCCGTGTCGGGGACAGTGTCAAGGGCAGTCAGGTCGATGGCATCCGCGTCGACCGCTTCGCTGTCGACTAGGCGCGGGGTGCGGACGCGGTGCGGCTTCGGCGGCAACGGCAGCGGTGCCAGCTTTTTCAGTTCCTTGTCCAGATCGAGGTCGCGCGCCTGCTTCCACAGGGTGTCGATGGCATAGCGGTCGCGGTTTTCGGCGGTCATCACGTGAACCACGGTGTCGAGGCAGTCTACCAGGCTCCAGCCGCTGCCGCCTTCGACCGGCAGGTGGCCGATCTTCTGGTGCTTGCACATGCGGTAGACGGCGTCGACCGCCGCGTTGGCCTGACGGTCGCTGCGCGCGGTGCCGAGCACGACGAAGTCGAAGATCGCGGTGCCGTCTGGGAGTTCCATCACGCGCACGTCCTCACAGCCCTTGTCGAGCAGGCAGCGGGCGGAGTGGAGGGCGACAGCGCGGATCGGAAGTGAAGCCATGGGGGGGCAGACCCTAGCCGTCTTGGTGGAAGGGCAATCGACGAACGTCCGCAGGGCGCGGCAGGGCGATGGCTAGACGCCTCCAAGGCAACGCTGCATCCACCGGCCGAGTTGGGGCTTGGCGCGGCTCGGCGTTGCCAAGGCAGCACAGCAGCATCCATCGTCATGGACCTGTGCGGATCCGTGCTGGCGGATGCAGGCGGGGCGCTAGGGTGCGCCGACCGGAGCCAAAACGCGTGGAAGCCATCGCCGCCATCTTCTTCATCGTCGTCGCCCTGATGGGGTTCGGCTTCGTCATCTTCATCCACGAACTGGGCCATTATCTGTTCGCCCGCTGGGCGGATGTGAAAGTGATCAGCTTTGCGATCGGCTTCGGGCCGGTCCTGCTGCGCTGGCGCATCGGTGATGAAAACTGGGAACTGCGCGCTCTGCCCTTCGGCGGTTTCGTGCAGATGCTGGGCGAAGATGATCCGTCCATCCAGCCTACGGGGGCAAAAGCGGATTCAGCGGCGAAGCCTGACGCAGCCGACGCAACCGCCGCACCCGAACCTGCTGTGCCCGCCGGCGGCAAGGATCCGCGCAGCCTCGATGCCAAGAGCGGCTGGTGGCGGATGTGGGTGCTGCTGGGTGGCGTGCTCTTCAACCTGATTTCCTCGGCGATCATCCTGATCTGCCTCGCGTTTTATGGCCTGCCGGTGCTGGAACCGGTGGTGGGCGATGTGGTCCCCCAAGTCGAGACCGCGCGCGGCGCCGTGGTCAAGTCCCCTGCTGCCGAACTGGGCCTGCGCCCCGGCGATCGCATCGTCACGATGGATGGCCATCCGGTGCGGATGTTCGAGGACATGGCCGCCGCCGCGATGTTCAACACTGGCAAGGTCGTGACGGTGACGGTCGAACGCGACGGCAAGACGATCACCTTGCCAGAGGCCGGCAAACCGCCAGTGAAAATCATCTATGGCAACGGCAATGGCGGCGGAACCCTGGGCATCAGGCCACCGCTGGGATCGCGGATCAATGAGGTTTCGGAAGACGCCCCCGCCAATGGCCCGCGCCATGGCGAACGCGTGGTAGCGATCGCAGGCATGCCGGTCACCGGACTGACCGGGCAGCAGATCAATCAGAAGCTGCAACCCTACCTGGGTCGGGAAGTCACCTTGACCCTAAAGGACGATCGCGGCAGCGCGCGTGAATCGACCATCCGGTATGCCGGCGAGCGCATCAGCGACAGCGATGATTCGCAAGCCGGATTCGCGGTTCGGGTGAGCCAGGTCCTGGCAGATTCTGGTGCCGCGAAAGCAGGACTGCTGCCGGGCGACCTGATCGTCGCCGCTGACGGGATCCAGGTCTGCGGAGCCAGCCACTTCCTGGCCCTCATCCGGGGCAAGTTCGACAACGGGCAACCGGTGGCGTTGGAAGTTCTGCGCGACGATAAAATCGACGCAAAGGTCACACTTACCGTCACCGGACAGCGGGATGATTCCGGCCTGATCCGGATGGGTGCCAGGATCGAACCGGTTGAGCGCGGCATCATTCGCTACCTGCCGCCTGGCCTCAATCCTCAGGTCAACCAGGGACAATCGCTGCTGATGAAAGAAGGCGTCAAGGTCGGACAGGTTCTGCTCAAGGTCACGCCCAAGGTGCGTTCGTACCAGATTGACCTCGCCACCACGGCCGAGGAACGCAGCCCCATCCCGCTCAGCGAAGAAAGCGTCGATAAATTGAGGAAATTCGAGCGGCCCGGCCTGGTTCAGCGCATCCTCAACCGGATCACGGGAAACCAACCCGCTCCGACCCTGTTCGAACGGCTGTCCAGCGCCGCCGTCGGCACCAAGCCCGCAGATGCCCGGGCGAATCACGTGTACCTCGACTCAGCGGATGGCCTGCCGGTGGATCTCGGCGTGCTCGGGGCCGATGGCAAGACCATCGCCGATTCCCTGAGTCCAGGCGACCGGGTGGTCGCGCTCATCCCGACGCATGCTGGCGCCAAGCAGGTTGACGGCGACAAGCAGGCTCCTGGTGCGAAGCAGGTTGACAGCGCCCAGCAGGCCGCTGGCACGGGCAAGGTCCAATACCAGCTTCAGGTGGTGCGGAAGGTCAGCGGGATCCGCACCCTCACGCTCGCGGTGCCGTCGCCGGGGGTCGCCTTCGACTTCGTCATGGTGGACGTGCCCTACCAGCTCAAATCCAACGGCGAAGCGTTCACCTTGGTCAGCGACGCCGCCGTCAACATGATCGTCAAGACGGTGCAGATGATCCCGCGCTTCTTCCAGGCACCGGAAAGCGGTGGTATCGATGCGACCAAGACGCTTAGCGGCCCGGTCGGTATCTTCCGCGTGCTCAAGATGAAGCTGGAGAACACCGGCTTCGATGGCTTCCTGAAGTTCGTCGCCCTGGTCGGCCTGAACCTGTTCGTGGTCAACCTGCTGCCGCTGCCGATCACCGATGGCGGCCAATTGGTCTTCCTGGCGATCGAAAAGGCGCGCGGCCGCCCGTTGTCGATCGGACTGCGCACCTGGCTGGCCTATGGCGGCATCGCGATCGTCATCAGTTTGATGGCTTTCACGGTCGGGCTGGACGTGTTGCGCTGGATCGGGCTGATGTGACAAGGGTTTATGCCCGCAGCGACAATCGCACAACGCGACTCAACGCGGTCGGACATTCCAGGTATCACTTCAGCAACGATGACCCTCATGAGCAGCGCCGCCCCTGAATCCCTGGATGACACCATCGCCCGCGAGGCCCGCGATCCGCAGGAAGCCAAGGAATCCAAGCTGATCCTCGCCGCCCTAGTGGCGCGCAAGGATGAACTCGGCGCGGCAGCGCAGATCCCGAACGACCCGAAACTGTCAGAGCAGATCCTGTCCGAGGCGCGCACCCGCTCGACCGAATTGCACCGCGACCAGACCATCGGCGCCGCCGTTTCGAACCGTGCGGCGATTGCTGAGGGCAACGGCATCCCGTGGTGGTTGTGGGGGGCGTGGATCGGGGCGGTCGCGGCCGCCGTGGCCGCCTTCAAATACTGGCTGTGAACGGCCGGCCTATCCCGGCTGGCCATCCCCGGTGGCGGCCGGTTGGGCGGTCTTCTCCAATTGGCGCATCGCCTGGCTGATGCGCAGATTCGTGGTGCGATCCATGTGCACCTCGCCGCTCTGACGCCGATCTGTGGCGCGCGCCTGGGTGGTGGCGCGCAGGCGCAGCGCCAGCACGCGCACGATGGCATGCACCAGCGGGCCGGCGAGGCGAAGTTGTTCTTCGACCAACTGGCGCGGAATCTCGACCACCACGGTGCGTTCGATCGCGATCGCGCTGGCGGAACGGTGGTCGTCGTCGATCACTGCCATCTCGCCGAACATCCCGCCCGGACCCAGGACATCGAGGTCAATCGTGCCGCCGCCGGGGCGGTTCTTCACCGTCCGCACCCGACCGCGCTTGATCAGGTACATCGCCACCGCCGGCGCACCTTCGGGGAAGATGATGTCGCCGGGCTGATAGGTGAGTTGACGCGGGGTGAAGTGGATGCTCATGGCGGACCGATGAGTGTAGCCCGCCAGAATCGTCGGCGCCATGGGCGACAGTCAGCGCGATCAGGGCGATCAGGGTGATTTCCCACTCCAGGCCGCCTCTTGAGCCGCGTTCGCCGGCCGGCTAGGACGTGCGCCACGGAGATCGACCCATGTTCAGCCTGCTGTCCCGTCTCGGCAACGTCGTCAAAGGCTGGTTCGGCCTCGGCGTCAGCGCCCTTGAACGACGCAACCCCGAAGCCCTGCTGGAACTGGAAAAAGAGAACCTGCGCAAGCAGATGGCGCAGTACAACCAGGGCCTGGCCACCCACGCCGGGATGTGCGAACGTCTGATGTCCCAGGTGCGCAAACTCGAAAGCGACGAGCGCGACCTGCGCGCCAAGGCCGGCGCACACCTTAAGGCCGGCAACCGCGAGGCCGCCGGCCAGTACGCGCTGCGGCTCCAGACCGTCCAGCGCGAACTCACCGAGAACAAGACGCAACTCGAACAGGCGGAAGGAACCTACAAGAACCTGACCAAGGCGCGCGACGTCGCGATCTCCGCCGCCAAGGCCAAGCTCGATTCGCTCAAGGGCGCGATCGAAGACATGAAAATGAAAAAGGCCATGGCAGAGATGTCGGAAATGGCCAGCGGCATGATCTCGAAGATCGGCGGCGCCGGCGACACCATGAGCCGCCTCACCGAGATGGTCGACGAGGAGCGCAACAAGGCCGCCGGCCGCGCCCGCGTCGCGCGCGACTCGATGGACATGTCCGAGGTCAACCTCAAGGAAGCCGAACAGTCCGCCCTCGCCGACCAGGCCCTGGCCGACTTCGCCGCCAAGGAAGGCATGGTGCTCGACGCCAAGAGTCCCGCGCCCGTGCCAATCGCGAGCGAACCGCTGTCGTCGGGTCCGGTGAAGAGCATGGGGCCGCAGGCGACGACGGGTTGACCCGTCGACCTTCCCCAATGCCATGCTGACCTTGCGTCGGCTGAGCCGGGCAACCCGCTGCGATTTCCTCAGCCTCTTTGACGAAATCACTGGAAAAGACTGTTATTGCGTCGCCTGGCACCGGAAATCATGGGCTGAATTTGATTCCGGTTGTCCGTCCAACCGGGAACTGCGCACCGCCCTCATCGACGCTGGCCGTTCGGATGGATTCCTGTTCTACGACGGCCAGCACTGCATCGCCTGGTGCCAGGCGACCCGCGCCGACGACCTGCCGAACCTCGCCGCCACCTTCCCACAGCTGCCGTTGCACGACCGTTGGGCGATCACCTGCTTGCGCCTGCGCAGCGATTATCGGGGAAAGGGACTCGGCACCGAGATCGTCAGGCTCGCGGTGGACGCGCTGGTTCAGACTGGAATAACCTCAATCCTGGCGTTTCCACATCGTTACGAGCATTTCAACCAGGACGAGGTGTGGACGGGGACGGTGGGGATGTTCCAGCGCTGCGGGTTCGACGTGATTGGGGACGATGCGGAAGGCGTCGTCATGGAAATCAACGGTGGCCAGACAAACTGACGTTACATCAGATTCTTTTGTAGTTCCAAGATCGGTAGATAAATCCCGCTAACACCGATCCCAAGAATGAAAAAGATCGCCTGACTCGCCAAGTAGGCGACGATTATCTTAAGCACCCCCGACTGGGATTTTACCAGAACCAGCAACAGGCCAATTAACACCACAAGTGGAAATATCGTAAAAAACCACCATCCCTGACTGAGAACGAAGTTAGTCACCCATGGCAGTTGTCCTTTCAACATCATGAACATCCCCCTGAACTTTGGGATAACTTGAAGCATGTAAGGACACAAGGTGACACCCACGATCAAGGTTGGTACCGCGAGTACCCACGCTATCAAATCTCCCATGGTCGGTTGACGATATCAAATCTCCCATGGTCGGTTGACGATCGAGGAAAGAAGCTGAGGTGTTCATGGGTCATATTCCTGTTGAAACATGGCGTGCAACGAAACAAAGCGTTCTTAGGAAGAACGGTGTTATGTCTGATGCTTAGAAATAAACAAGAAATCGTTAAAATCCACCCTACTTCCACCCCGCTGGCACCTTCACCTCGCCCTTCCCCACCTCGATCCGCAACCACCCCGGTTTCTGCGCTTCCCCGCCAACCACGCTGAAATCCCCCTGGCCGAGGTTGACCTCCAACCCGGCGAGCATGCGCCGGTCGAGGGCGACGTTCACCTGGCCGCCGAGTTCGCTGAACCAGCCTTTGGCGGTGACGACCAACCGCAGGCGACGGGGCGCGGATGGTTCGCTGGCCGCCACCGCAGCAGCGCCGGCTGATGCAGTTCGACCCCCTTCCGCGCTGTCCTCCAACCGGGTGCGGATGCGGCTGCCGGGGAATCCGAAGCCGAGGATCTCGCCGTCGGCTTTGAAACCAGGCGCGTCGCTGAGGGTCAGCACGACGTTGCCGGCGGGCAGGTCGAGCGTCAGGTCGACGGGCGCGTCGAGCACGGCCTTTTCGCGCACGGCCCGGCTGGCCGGGGTGGCGACCAGGCCACCGATGAGCAGTCCCAGCCCGAGCGTGCCGCCGACGGCGATCATCGGCCATGACGGTCGCGACGGTCGGATGCGACCGGAGGCAAGGTCGTCCTTGTAGCGATCGACATTCAAAAGCGGATGCCAGACCAGCCAGCCGATGCCCCAGACCAGGACGCCGGCCCACCAGACGTCGCTCGCGAAATGGCCGCCGGCCGCCATGCGGGCGACGCCGATCGCGACCCCGGCGACGGTGCCGCCGGCCAGGCAGGCGACGGCCCAGCCGGGACGGCGGCGGCGCAGGACGAACCAGCCGAGTCCAAGGAAGAAACCCATGGCGCAATGGCCGCAGGGGAAGGATTTGCCGCGCCCGCTCTCGCCCTTCACCCACGGCGCAAGGTAGGTCTGCGTACCACCGAGTTCGACCGTGTCGCGCGGGCGCGGGCGACCCCAGTGGTTTTTCAACACGCCATTCACCACCAGGCCGGGACCCAGCGCGAGCATGAGGACGATGGCCAGGGCCTGCCGGCGCCAGGGTTGCAGCCAGATCAGCCACGCGCCCGCGACCAGCGCGGCGGCGGCCGCAGCCGCCAGGAGCAGGCCGGGCCAGGCCCCGACGAGGTAGAGCGTGCGCCAGGGTTGCGCCCGTTCGCCCGGCCAGGGATTTTCCGTGCTGTTCGCATGCCAGACCGCCGCCCAAGCGCGATCCAGGCTGCCATCAGCGAACAGGCCCAGGCCGATTCCGGCCAGGACGACGAGGACGACGAGTTCGATCACGGCGAGCCGGCGCATGCGCGCAGGCTGCGACATACCGGTCGCGGTCAACCGAGCGGGTGAGCAGGGCGGATCGCGTCGAAAAGCCTCGATCACCTTGCTGAGGCTCTCCTCGATCGCGTCCTCGAACGCGGCCGACTCCTCCCCCTGACCGGACCATCCTACCGCACCCGACATTAGGCCCAGGAATCTCAAAACCCTGCCGAATCTTGCCACCCACCTGCAGGCGGGCACCATGCTCCACCCCGCAACGCAGCCCAACGGGCGACCAGCGGATCGTCCGCAGATGATAAAGAGATGCCCGGCCTCGCGGCCGGGCCTGGGGATTGGCCATTCGTACGGGGTGATCAGGCGAGCCGGCCAAGGCCGACCACAATTATCCAGCAATTCACCATCTTTCCGGCCTTGGCCGGCTCGCCTCGCGGTCAGCGGCCGGTTGCAAACCGGCGGTCCCAGACGCAAGCGTTTTTGCTGGTTTTTGTAGTTTGACGACGCAAATGGCCAATCCCCTGGCCCGGCCTCGCGGCCGGGCATCCCTGACCAACCACATGCGGTCGGGCCCGGTCGGCGCTCAGCCCCAGCACCACCTGGGTTCCTCCTTCCGATCGGCACACCGACAGCCTAGCCAAAGCCAAGGCATCTGCTACAGCCCGCTCATCAACCTCCACGGACCCCAGTCGACCGGCTTGGTCAATCCGGATCCCGTGAAAGGAATCACCATGTCTCGTGTCTTCGGTGCTTTTTGCGTCCTGGTTCTCGCCGCAACCTTGCCGGCCGCTGATCCCCAAGGCCTCGGCTACCGGCTACCGACCGCTGCTGAACAAGCGCTTCTCGACCGGGTGGTGATCAAGACCGAACGGGTCTATCCCAACCGTCTGGCGCTGGATCGGATCAATGTCGAGCGTCGCCACCGCCGCCGAGCACCGTTCACCGAGGCCGACCTGCCTTTGACCAAGGAGCTCCACGAGGTCGAGGGGTCGACCGTGGAAGGCGGACGCACCATGCGGGCGTCGTTCACCTCCTCGATGGCGGCTGAAGTCGCCGCGGTGGAAAATCTTTTTAGTTTGCCACCTTTGTTGCCCAACGCGGTCGACAACAGCGCCACGATCTGGTTCCCGATGGCCTACGATGCCATCCGCGAGGTCTCGGCGGTGTCCGGGATGAACCACCCAAACCGGGTGTCCACCATGTGGTTCCAGACCGGATATTGGCTTGCCGCCCGTCCGGCCCCGTATGTTCCGACCCTGCTCGCCGAGGCCTCGGTCACCACCGCCAAGCGCAACCAGATGTTTCTCGGCCTGGGCTATGGTTCGACCACCGCGACCGTTCCGAGCACCACCTGGGAATCGACTTCTTTCAGGTTTGTCGGTGGCGCTTATGGCTGCACTGGTTCCACCGCAGCCGTCAGCGCCAGGGTCGTCCTGGATTTCACGGTTCCGGTCAACGGGGTCGCAATCGATCGGGTCTACATTGCCGCGAGAGGCCAGCTGTATTTGGGGAATTTCACCATCTGGGGATTCATCTACCCGGGGATACCCACCTTGGGGAGCGGCGATGATGTATTCGTCGAGCCCTCCGCCACCCGAGTGGGCATCCGTTGGCGAATGCGCCAGTATCCTTCTTCGCCGGCCGGCTCGATCAACTTCCAGGTGGTCCTGTTCGCTAATGGCGACATCCGCATGGATTATGGAGAGATCGCCTGCACCTATGCGCCCCAAATTTCTTTGAAAAACCCGTCGCCCTATCTGTACCTAAGATCCTCATTGGAAGGCAACCGGTCCATCCCGCCAGGCACCAGCCGGTTGTACACGGCGATTCGCTTGCCCCTCGGGCTGGCCTTGGACAGGTCCACTGGTGTCATCAGCGGCACGCCGCTCGTCGCCGGTCCAATGACATTCGGGATCTCGGCGACAGATCGGGACAGGACGCCCCAGTCGGCGGGACGGATCGTCGCGTTGACGGTAGGTACCACCATGAATCAGCCGCCAACCTGCGCCATCAGCAGCCCAACCAACGGCGCCACCTTCACCGCCCCGGCCACCATCGCGATCAATGCGTCCGCCACTGACAACGATGGCAGCATCAGCAAGGTCGAGTTCTTCAATGGCGCTCAGAAGATTGGCGAAGCTGTGACAGCCCCCTATGAATTACCGTGGTCGGGCGTGGTCGCTGGCACGTATCAGCTCACCGCCAAGGCCACCGACAATGCCGGTGCGGTAACCACTTCGGCCGCTATCACCGTGGCGGTCAATGCGCCCAACCAGGCACCGACCTGCTCGATCACCAGCCCTGCCAATGGTTCCACCTTCACCGCCCCGGCCACGATTACCATCAGGGCCTCCGCCACTGACAACGATGGCAGCATCAGCAAGGTCGAGTTCTTTAATGGTGCCCAGAGAATCGGTGAAGATGTGACGGACCCATACGAAGTATCGTGGTTGGTCACGGCCGCTGGCACCTATCAACTCACGGCCAAGGCTACGGATAATTCCGGCGCCATGACCACCTCGACCCAGGTGACGGTGAGCGTCAGCGAACCGACCTACACCACGGTCGAATCGGCCGGCAATACCAGTCTGCTCCAGGATGCGGCTGGGCGCTATCTGGCTAAAGCCGGCGCCAACCCGGCTGGATTCATCACCTACAATGGCCAGGCAATTTATCCCGGACTCTTCGGCAGCGGATGGCAACTGCTGGCGGTGGAGACGCGTGGTCAACCTGATGACCGGCAGCAATGCGGTGATCAGCGGGCTGTTCATCGATCCGGCCACTATTGCTAGCAAGGGGTGATACATGCGTGCAATTAACAAAAGCCTCATGTAGCGCACACGAGGCACGGCCGCCTTTGCCCATCCATTCCTCATGCTCAAACCCTGGAGAGGCACCATGTTCACGATCCGTCGACTCGCCCTCACTGTTCTGATTCTGGCCATGGCCGGCCTCGTCTGCCTGGTCCTCCGGCCCCAAGCCGAGCCGCCGGCCAACCCTGCCGCCAGCGCGGAGACCTCGACCAACCAGGTCGCCACAGCTCCGGCATCCAGCGGGTCAGCGATCGTTCAAACCGGGCCTGGTGGTCTCTTGGCGACCAGCGGGCGGCCAGAGCCGGCCGACGCGGTCGGATCCCAACCGGCGGTGGGGCCGTCAGCCCCGCAGGCGGTCGCAGCCGTGACTCCGGCAGCTGATCAGTCCCCGCCCCCAGCGGAGCCTGCGGATGGAGCCGGACAACCGGGCGGTCTTCCAGGGCAGCAGCTCCCGCCACCGATCCGCAATGGCAAAGCCATCATCGAGCGCCGTGAGCCTTTGGCCGACGGGACCATCCGTCGGACCGCCCTCTACCCCATGGCCGGCGCCATCCCCGTCGTCCGCCTGGTCGAAATCCGCCGCGCTGACCCGCGTGGCGAGGAACAGGTTCTGTCGCAGCGGCTGGATGCCGCCACCCAGTTCATGATCACCGGGCCGGGCCAGCACGAGGCCGACATCCAGGCCAGGCTCGATCAGGCGGGATGGAAGATCCTGCGCCGGGATCCCCTGGGCGGGATGCTGGTGGTCGCCGTCGCCGGACGCGGGCTGGACGATCTGCCGGACGCCATGGCCAGGATCCGGGAAATCCTGCCGCCCGGCTGGAAAACCGAATCCGACCAGATCTCGTGGCCGGTGGAAACTCCCAATGACCCCCAGTGGCCATCGTTGTGGGGAATGCAGAAGATCAAAGCCGACCAGGCCTGGGACATTTCGAAAGGTTCGAACAGCGTCGTCATCGGCGTCCTCGATACCGGCATTGATTACCGTCACCCGGATCTGGCGGCCAACATCTGGACCAATCCCGGCGAGATCCCCGGCAACGGGATCGATGACGATGGCAACGGCTATATTGATGATGTCCATGGTTATGATTTCTATAGCGACTATGCCGATCCCATCGGGGTCCAACCGCATGGGACCCATGTCGCCGGCACCATCGCCGCTGTCGGTGGCAATGCCACCGGAGTGACCGGGGTCTGTCAGAAGGCCAGCCTGGTCGCCTGCAAGATCTCCAGCAATGAAGGATCCGGGGTGGCGTCTGCCATGCGGCTGGCCAAATCCTATCTGCGGGCCCTGCGCCAGCGCGGGGTCCAGGTGGTCGGCTACAACTGCTCCTATTCCGGGGGCGATGGCAACGAAGACCTGTTGGTGGCGAATGACGGCATCGTCCCGGTGTGGGCGGCAGGAAATCAGAATTCCAACCGATCGGAACGGGCCCTGTTGACCCCTTTCATCGAGTATGTCGGAGCCTCCGACGGTGGCGACGGTCGTGCCTATTTCTCGAATTTCGGCAACACCTGGGTCGATCTCGCCGCTCCCGGGATCGCCATCCTGTCTACCTTTCCCAATGGTGGATATGGCAGCATGCAAGGTACGTCGATGGCGGCTCCGCACGTCACCGGTTCGGTCGGCCTGGTGGCCAGCATCAATCCCAGCCTGTCGTCCTACCAAATCATGGAGATCATCAGCCGGACCGCTGATCCCGCCCCGGCCTGGTCAGGATTGAGCCTCACCGGCGGTCGGGTGAACATCGCCGCAGCCGCTCGTGAAGCTCAACGATACCCGGATGTACGCCTGCTCAGCCCGGCGGCAGGCAGCAGTGTCGCCCTCAATGCCCCGGTCACCCTGACGGCGTCGGTAGCGATCACCGGGCGGACCTGCACCCGGGTCGATTTCCTGGTCAGTGGCAGCGTCATCGGCAGCGACACCGATCCATCCGGTGGCTGGACCACCTCCTGGCTGCCGGCAGAGACCGGCGACCATGCCATTTCCTTTGAGGCCGTCGATAACAGTGGCAACCGCACCCGACTGTGGTGGCCGGCCATCCTCAAGGTCACTGACGGTGCGACGGCCCCACAGGCGCCGCGCATCACCCGCCAACCGGCCGCCCTCGAGGTTCCGATCGGCCAGACCGCGACCTTCGCCATCGCTGCTACCGGCACCCCGATTCCAACACTGCAATGGCAGCGTCTTGACGCAGGCGCCTCCCTCTGGCGGGCCATCCCTCAGGTCACCACTGTTTCCTACACCACACCGATGACAGCGATCGGCGACCATGGCGCCAGGTTCCGGGTGGTGGCCACCAACCACCTCGGTACGGCGACCTCGGACGCCGCCACCTTGAGTCTGCTGGCGCCGGTGGTGATCACCGCCCAGCCGAGCAACCGCCAGGTGCGATCGGGAACGACCGCGACGTTCCAGGTCGCCGTCGACGCGGCCCCGTTGCCGACCTACCAGTGGCAACGTCAAAGCCCAGGGAGCAGCACCTGGAATGACCTCCCTGGGGCGGTCGGAGCCAGCTACACCACCGCAACAACCCAGATCGGAGAATACGGCACCCAGTTCCGGGTGGTGGTCACCAACCGTCTCAATTCGGTGGTTTCAGCCCCGGCGACCTTGTACGTCTACGGACTTCCGGTGATCACCACAGCAGCGAATCTGCCCAGCGGTCAGGTGGGATCCCCCTATACGCTGAACCTGCAGGCGAGCGGTGGCGTCCAGCCCTATGCCTGGGCGATCGATCCCTATGGCGCCTGGGAGGATCCGACCGGCACCGAGCCGTTGACAGCCGGTTCGCCCCTGGGTCTGGTCGGCGGTCCGTACACCAGCCAGACCTACACCTTCGCCAACGGCTTCACCTTCCCCATCAGCGGCCGTCAGGCCACCAAAGTACAGTTGGATGTCGGCGGGATTATCCGGTTCACCGAATCGACCAATGGCGAAAAAATCGATACCTTGGAGTCGATGAACATCACCGAGACCACCGGGGTCGGCGAAGATGTCTTCGTCACCGCCCAGGCGGATGCCGTGACCTTCCGGTGGAAGGCACATCGTCGCTATCCGACACGGGGTCCCGATGGCAGCGTGAATTTCCAAGTGACCCTGTACCGAAACGGCGCGGTCAGAATATCCTACGGAGCGATCCCCGTTGATCTCGCCATCAAGCCGTTCATGGCACTATGGTCCTATGAATATTCCTCCTTCAACCGATACCCAAGCCGGTATGGTCAATCTGGAATTCCGGCTGGTACGACGTCCTTGTACAGGCCCGCTTCAGGACTGCCGACGGGTCTCACCCTGACCAGCCAAGGTCTGCTCAGTGGGACCACGACCGTTGCCGGCACCAACTACCTCAAGATTGCGCTCTCCGATTACGTGGGTTATGCCACTTCCTTGCACGCGGTCCTGTCGATCACCAGCGGTGCCAACCAGGCACCGACTTGCGCCATCACCAGCCCGCTTACCAACGCCACCTTCACCGCCCCGACCATCATCGCCATCACGGCGTCCGCCACCGATAACGATGGCAGCATCAGCAAGGTCGAGTTCTTTAATGGCGCCCAGAAGATCGGTGAAGATGTGACGGACCCATATGAATTATCGTGGTCGGTCCCGGCCGCTGGCACCTATCAACTCACCGCCAAGGCCACCGACAATGCCGGTGCGATGACCACCTCGGCCGCCATCGCCGTGGTGGTGAACGCTGCCCCAGCGATCACCAGCGTTGTTCCAACCTCCGCAGTGGTCGGCACTGCCTACTCCTACGCAATCACCACAACCGGAACCCCAGCACCGACCTTGTCGGTCAACGGCAATCCGGCGTGGTTGACCTTGTCGGGGAGTTCGCTGTCGGGCACTCCGACTACGGTTGGAACGGTCGGTCCCATCACCATTACCGCCAATAACGGGGTGATTCCCAATGCTATCCAGACGTTCAGCATTGTGGTGAACGCTGCCCCGGTGATCACCAGCGTTGCTCCAACCACCGCAAAGGTCGGTACTGCTTACTCCTATGCGATCACCACAACCGGAACTCCAGCGCCGACCTTGTTGGTCAGTGGCAATCCGGCGTGGTTGACCTTGTCGGGGAGTACGCTGTCGGGCACCCCGACCACGGCTGGAACCGTCGGTCCTATCACCATTACCGCCAATAACGGGGTGATTCCCAATGCTATCCAGACGTTCAGCATTGTGGTGAACGCTGCCCCGGTGATCACCAGTATTGCCCCAACCACGGCGACGGTGGGAACTCTCTACACCTACACCATCGCTACCACGGGGATACCCGCACCGACCCTTTCAGTTGCCAACAAACCCGCCTGGCTGTCCTTGACCGGCAACGTCCTGTCTGGAACTCCAACCACTGCGGGAACTGCCAGCAATATCGTGGTGACCGCCAGCAATGGCGTCAGTCTGAACGCCACCCAGACCTTCAGCATCGCGGTGACTCCTCTGCCGGTCGCGCCGGCGATCACCAGCACCGCGCCGACCACGGCGACGGTGGGAACGCTTTACACCTATATCATCGCTACCACTGGGACTCCCGCACCGACCCTGTCGATAGCCAGCAAACCCGCCTGGCTGTCCTTGACCGGCAACGTGCTGTCAGGAACTCCAACTGCGGCGGGAACCGCCAGCAATATCGTGGTGACCGCCAGCAATGGCGTCAGTCCGAACGCCACCCAGACCTTCAGCATCACGGTGAATCCTGTGCCGGTCGCGCCGGCGATCACCAGCACCGCGCCGACCACGGCGACGGTGGGCACGGCCTACACCTACACCTACACCATCACCAGCACCGGCACCCCGGCGCCGACCCTGTCGGTGACCGGCCAGCCAAGCTGGCTGACCCTGTCCGGCAACATCCTGTCCGGCACGCCGACGTCGGCGGGTACGGTCGGTCCCATCACACTCACTGCCAGCAACGGCGTCAGTCCGAACGCCACCCAAACCTTCAGCATCACCGTGAATCCTGTGCCGGTCGCTCCGGCGATCACCAGCACCGCACCGACCATGGCGACGGTGGGAATGCTTTACACCTATACCATCGCTACCACGGGGACTCCGGCGCCGACCGTGTCAGTAACCAACAAACCCGCTTGGTTGTCCTTGACCGGCAACGTCCTGTCAGGAACTCCAATCGCAGCGGGAACCGCCAGCAATATCGTGGTGACTGCGAACAACGGCGTCAGTCCGAACGCCACCCAGACCTTCAGCATCACGGTCAGTGTCCCATCGACCGCGCCAGCGGTCACCAGCACTGCGCCGACCACGGCGACGGTGGGAACGGTGTACACCTACACCATCACGGCCACCGGGACGCCAGTGCCGACGTTGAGCGTCAGCGGGAATCCCACCTGGTTGACCTTGTCGGGAACCACCTTGTCCGGCACACCGACCACTGCCGGTGGGACCGGTGCGATCACCGTCACCGCGAGCAACGGCGTTAGCCCGAATGCCGCCCAGATCTTCAGTATTGCGGTCAGTGTCCCATCGATCGCGCCGGCGATCACCAGCACTGCACCGTCCACGGCGACGGTGGGGACGCTCTACACCTACACCATAGCCGCCACCGGGACGCCGGTACCCACCTTGAGCAGCAGCGGGAATCCCACCTGGTTGACCTTGTCAGGAACCACCTTGTCCGGCATGCCGACCACCGCCGGTGGGACCGGAGCGATCACCATCACTGCCAGCAACGGCGTCAATCCGAACGCCACCCAGACCTTCAGCCTCACGGTGAATCCTGCGGCGATCGCCCCCGCAATCACTCGTCAGCCCACAGATCTCAGCGTGTCGGCCGGCCAGCCAGCGGTGTTTTCGGTTACCGTCGTTGGCAGTCCGGCACCAAACTTCCAATGGCAACGATCCAATGACGGTGGGGGTACCTGGACCGACCTCGCCGGAGAGACGGCGGATGCGATCACGATCGGCGCTGTCGGAAGCCTGGATCAGGGAGCTGCATTCCGGGTGATGGTCAGCAATAGTGCCGGCACCGTGACCTCGAACCGAGCGACCTTGACTCTAATTCCTGTGAATCCCCCGCCCGCTGGCGGCGGCGGAGCTGGCGGTGGCGGATGTGGCTTGGGCGGAGGATTGGCTCTGATCGGCTTGGGGATTTTCCTGGCCGGACGCAATCGCGGTTGGCGGCATTCCGGCATAGCCGGTTGAGCCCCAACGGCCTCAGGCGGATACATCTGAACAACCTTGCTTGGCGGGTTTGCCGAAGAAGAGTTGGTTTATCGCTTGGTTTATGGCCGGCCGGTCGCCCGGATTCAGGCCTTGGTTTTCCCCCAGCGCCCGGTTTTACGCTCGGCCGGCTTGGGATGGTTGGCGATGGCGGCGAGCGACCGGCGCAGGTCCTCTTCCGGCAGATGGTAGGCGGCCAGTTCGCCAGCCATGTATTTCTGGTAGCCGACGAGGTCCATCAGGCCGTGGCCGGAATAGCAGAACAGGATGTCGGTCTGCTTGCCTTCTTCCTTCGCCCGTTTGGCTTCGGCTATGGTGGCGGCGATGGCGTGACTGGTTTCGGGCGCGGGGATGGTGCCTTCGGTGCGCGCCCACTGGATCGCGGCCTCATAGCACGCGATCTGGTCCTGGGCCTGGGGTTCGAGCAGGCCCTCGACCGCCGCCTGGCTGACCAGCGGCGACATGCCGTGGTAGCGCAGACCGCCGGCGTGGATGGCGGGCGGAACGAAAGCATGGCCGAGCGAATGCATGGGCATGAGGGGCGTCATCTTGGCGATGTCGCCGTGGTCGTAGACGAACGGGGCCCGCGTCAGCGTCGGGCATGACGCGGGTTCGACGGGGATGATGCGGATCTGCGCGCCGTGGATCTTTTCCCGCACGAAGGGGAACGAGATGCCGGCGAAGTTGGAGCCGCCGCCGGCGCAGCCGATGACCACGCCGGGGTTCTTCACGCCGGCCGCCTGCAACTGCTTCTGCGCCTCCAGACCGATGATGGTCTGGTGCAGCATGACGTGGTTGAGCACGCTGCCGAGCGCGTAGCGCGTGCCGCCGGTTGGGTCGGTGACGGCGGCTTCGACTGCCTCGCTGATCGCAATGCCCAAACTGCCCGGACTGGTCGGATCCTTTTCCAGGATGGCGCGGCCGGCTGCGGTTTCGGTCGACGGGCTGGCGACGCAGTTGCCGCCCCAGACCTGCATCATCAGCTTGCGGAAGGGCTTCTGGTCGAAGCTGATGCGCACCATGAAGACCTTGCATTCGATGCCGAACAGGGCGCAGGCGAACGACAGCGCGCTGCCCCACTGGCCGGCGCCGGTTTCCGTGGTGATGCGCTTGATGCCGGCCTGGCGGTTGTACCAGGCCTGGGCGACGGCGGTGTTCGGTTTGTGGCTGCCGGCCGGCGACACCGACTCGTCCTTGTACCAGATCCGCGCCGGGGTGCCCAGGGCCAGTTCCAGCGCGCGGGCGCGGCGCAGCGGCGTCGGGCGCCAGCGCAGAAGGATCTCCAGGATTTCCTCAGGGATGTCGATGTAGCGCTCAGTCGAAACTTCCTGCTCGATGATGTTCATCGGGAACACCGGCGCGAGCATCTGCGGCGTGATCGGCTGGCCATCGCCGCCCAGCGGCGGCAGCATCGGCGTCGGCAGATCGGCCGCGAGATTGTACCACTGGCGCGGGATGTCGGCGGGAGAGAGCGGGAAGGAGATGGGCTGCATGGCGGTCCTCGGGGCGCCGGATGCTTGGGGTCCGGCGCAGGCCGGCAAGCCAGTCGCTTTCTTCCGCCAAAGCGTGAAGCACCCGCGGAAGCACGCTCCGCACGCTCAGCCTTCGACGCCAGCACGCGCAGACAAGCCGGACGGAACCGTGTCGAGCAGAATCGCACGCCTCGGAGCCACCCATGTCCGCCACTTCGACCGCCCCCCTTCTCTCCCCGACCGTGCCTGCCCTGCGCTCCCTGCCGGCCGAACTCGTCGCCAGCTACCGCGAACGCGGGTTCTGCAAGATCGAGGGCCTGCTGACACCGGAGCAATGCGCGCGTTTTCGCGCCGAATCCCTGCGACTGACCAGCGACGTCGGCAAGCTGAACGGCAGCGCCGGCTATCAGCGGGTTTTGACTCAGCGGGTCAACATCTGGCGCGACAGCACGATCATGGCCGAGCTCACCCTCCACCCCCAGTTGTGCGCCTGGGCGACGCAACTCGCCGGCATGCCGCTGCGCCTGTGGCATGACCATGCCCTGATCAAGCAGCCGATGAACGGGGCCGCGACCGAATTCCACCAGGACCAGCCGTACTGGCCACACCGCGATTCACCCCAGCCGATCTCGGCCTGGATCGCGCTTCAGGATGTCCCGGTCGAACGCGGCTGCATGAGCTTCATTCCCGGCACGCATCACCTGACCGACCTGCGTTCCTCCGATCTCGCCGATCCCACCGGCTTGGTGTCCCTGCGCCCGGAACTCGCCTGGGCCGAACGGGTGACCCTGCCGCTTCGCGCCGGTGACCTGACATTCCACCACGGCCGCACCGCCCACATGGCCAACGCCAACGCCACCGACCAGCACCGGGTCGCGCACACCGTCATCTTCATACCGCGAACAACCAGGTTTTCGGGCGGGGGCCACGTCTGCACCAACGGAATTGGGTTCAAGCCGGGCGAGATTATCGCGGGGGAGCTGTTTCCAGAGGTTTAACCCGACGGAGACCAGCTGAGATCACCACCGGCAACCACGTTGGAAAGCCGCGATCACCCGGTCGCGCGTGATCACGGGCAACGCCATGGCGCGTGCCGTTGCGACGATCAGCCGGTCAGCGGGGTCGCGATGGTCCCATTCCAGATCGGCGGCATCCAGGCAGAGTTGCCCAGTGATCGGAAGTTCCCTGACCCCGATGCGGCGCAGGTCAGCAAAGAACAGATCGCGATTCGGCCCAAGATCCAACTGGCCGTTGCGGTGCTTCCAGGCGATCTCGCACCAACTGATCGCACTGGCCGCCCACGGGGCCGGTAAAGGCGGTCGGTAGCCAGCCAGCAGCAGGTCGAGCAGGGCGCAGGTATCGAGCAGCGCGTTCACGTCAGCTCGCCCCAAGCTGATGGCGGCAGCGGTTCGGTGGCGGTCGCCGCGTCGTAGCGCACGGAACCTTCACCCAGGCGACGGCCCCAGGCGGCCTGGGTCTCAGTCAGAGCCTCATCGGCGCGATACGGGATGATGCGCACCGCCGGACGGCCATGATCGGTGATGATCAATTCCTCGCCGGTTTCTTCGACCTGACGCAGGTATTCCAAGGCTTTCGCCTTGAATGCCGCCTTGGACAGGGGTTGGATCACGGTGATCATGGTCACAGCCTATGACCACATTGAGTGATTCAAGTCCGTGAGTCAGCACCGCTCGGTCAGGTGGCCGCCCGGCGGGTGTATTCCCCGAGCAGCCGCAGGTAGCAGCGATATTGATCCAATGACACCCCGGGCGGAGTCTGGTGGTCGACCGATGGGATGAAGCGGCCCCGGCGCATGGCGGGCAGCAGGCGTTCGAACTCGGCGTGCATCGCGGCTTCGCCCAACGGCATGGTCATCTTGTCGAAGTGGCCGATGAACAGGGTCTTGGGATGGGCGGCCTGCAGCTGATTGATGTCGACCTTCGACTGGCGTTCTAGGGGCAGGATCCCATCGATGCCGCCGCGCAGGAACCAGGGCAGGCAGCGGGTGATGTCGCCGTCGCTGTCGACGACGACCGTGATGCCGTGTTCATGCAGGGCCGGTACGACCTGCTGGTAATAGGGCAGGATCACGTTGTTGAATGAGCGTTCCGACAGCATCGGACCGTGGTTGTAGGACAAGTCCTCGCCAAAGGTCATGAAGTCGGGTTTGGCGAAGCGGCAGATCTCGTCGACCGTCCGGACCATCCAGGCGGCGAGATCGGAGTTGATGGCATGGAGCAGTTCCGGGTTGTCGGCCAGGGCGTAGAGATGCCCTTCGATGCCCAGCAGGACGCGCGGCCACCAGAAGAATCCAGGGAAGGTGAACCAGCCGACATCGCCGGCGTCGAGCTTCGGGCGCCAATCGGCCCACGGCCCGCCATCGGAGCGCAGCGACGGATACAGGCTCGGCCGTAGGGCGAGGTAATCGTCCATGGTGGCGATGAGCGCGGCCCCGTGATGGGCAGGTTTCGGCAGGTCGCGATGCGGATTGACCCAGTCCTGGAGCCAGACATCGAGGCCGAAATGGCGGGTGACCTGTTCCCCGACTCCGCGTTTGTAGTGATATTCCTGCGCAACGGACAAGCCTTCGCCGATCCAACGGGTCATCGTCTGGCCCCACCAGTGCGCCCATTCGACCATGGGCAGGCGGTCGACGGGCTGGCCGGCGCAGAGGGCGCGGAAGCGGTCGCGGCTGGTCATCGGGGCGGACCTGGGGGCGCGTGCGGCGGTAATGGCGGGGGCTGGGGCTGCGGCGGGGACGGCGGCGGACACCATGGCGGATCTCCTACAGCGCTAGCATGTCAGCCGCGTCCACCCGGGTTTGCCCCTACGTGCTGCCAACCGGGGCTGTTTGTGCGGCGGCGCGATAACGGGCCGGCGAATTGCCGAACGCGGTCTTGAAGCGCCGGCCGAAATGTCCGAGGTCCTTGAAGCCGCACGCCACCGCCACCGCGACGACGCTTTCATCGCCGCTGCGCAGGCGCAGGGCGGATTCATGCAGACGCAGGTCCATCAGGTAGGCCATCGGCGTGCGACCGGTGTAGGCCAGGAACCTGCGCGAGGCGTGGAAACGCGACAGGCCGACGGCGCGGGCCAGGTCATCGACGCCGATCTCATCACCAAGGTGTTCGGCCAGCCAGACGCAGGCGCGTTCCATCCCCTCATCGGCCTCGGCGGGTCCGCGCACCCCGGTCGCCAGCAGTTGCCGACCGACCAGCACCAGCACCTCGCGCAGCATGGATTCGAGCATGGCGTGATGCCCGGGACGGGATGCGAGCTGTTCTTCCTCCATCCGCGCGAGCAACGACGCGAGCGGGGCCGGATCGGCCATGGTGCAGGCGAGCAGCCGATTGCGCCGATGGGCAAAGCCAGGATGGACCGGGAACAACTGCGCCACGGCCCCACGTAACTCGCTGGGCAGGGCGGGCAGGGCATGGCGGGCGGGATCGAGGTAGATGTTCCAGATCGCGACCGGCCTGTCATCGGTGACGATCCGATGCGCGACGTCCCACTGCACCACCGCGAGCGAACCCGAGGATTCCTCCAACTGCTGGTCGCCGATGTCATGGCGGCAATCGCCGCGAACCAGAAAGCTGGCGTACAACACGTCATGGGCATTGAAGGGGATCGGCCCGGATGGCGTGCAAAAGGCTGGGAATCCCTGCACCGCCACGCCGATGGCGGCCAGGGTCGGCCAACGGTCGCGCAGACGATGGCGGTTCATTTGCACGCCGGTCGTCCTAAGGCTGGGCAGAGATGCGCAGATCCGGCAGGATGACACCGGTCGGCAGGGCGGCGAGGGCAGCGGTCATTGCTGGCGGCGGATCGCTGCTGCGGCTGCTCGGCCCGCGCAGGCGGATCCAGCGGCTGCGATCCTGGCTGGCGCCCGCACGCGAGCGATCATCACGGAAATCCGTGCGCTGCGAGATGGCGTGGGTGGCGAAATTAACAGTGCCCTGGTGGACATATTCCAGGTTCTCGAACACCAGGGTCTGCGAGACGCGATCCAGGCGCGCGCTGTCTGCGCGGCCCAGCAGCGGGCTGCCGGCCTGGATGCCGGCGAGATGGACCGGGCCGACCAGCTCCAGCCGCCCCCCTTCGCCGTTGGTTCCACGCTGACGCCAGAAGGCCTGGGGCGAGCGGATGCACAGCACGCCGCCGCCGTTTTTTGCGTCGATCGCGATGCGGATCACGACCTTGCGCAGGTCGAGATCATCGAAGCGGATGCTGTTGGGGCGGACTTCCTCAGCCAGGGCCTGGTGCGGTTCGCCGCCGCCTTCCATCCACATCTGGAACAACGCACCGCCACGAGTTCCAGGCGGAGGCAGCGGCGGTTTGCTGCCGCAGCCGGCCAGCGTCAGGGCGGTGGCGGTGCCTGCGACGAGAACGATGGAGAAGACAGATACAAAGGCGGTCAAGCGCACAACCGCACCCTAACCGACTCGGCCACCGACCCAACCCTGGTCGCAGCCCTAGACCCGCGCCGTCCCAGGCGCCGTCGCCTACGCATCCGGTTCCGCCGTGCATTCGACGCCAGGGCACAGTCCCTCGATCCGGGTCAGGGTGCGCAACTTCGTGCAGGCCAGGGCCGCGTCCTCGGGCGTCAGACCGCGCCTGGCGACTGCACTGCCCTTGGTGTGCGCCTCGACCGCGACCATCTCGGCGACTTCGGCGCTCAGGCCGGTGGCGCGCTGCAGGCCGTGGATGACCACGTCGAACGGAGTCACGTCGTCGTTGAAGATGATGATCTTCCAGCCGTGGTCCTGGAGGACCACGGTACCGGGTTCGAGCACCGGGACGGGGCGGGAGGCGGGATCGGGCACGACGCCGGAACTTAGCGCGTCGGCGCGAACCACAACGGCGGCAGGCGGATCGGCGCGGCCAGCGCCAGGACGTGCACCGCATCGGCCGCACGCGGCCCGGCGGCCTGCAAGAGTTCAGGCGCCACCGGGGCCGGGCCAGCCTTCGCCCAGCCGCACAGGACGGTGGACATTTCACGCGGGGCGATGGCTAGGTGCCAAGCCGCCCAGGCCCAGGCCAGGCGCTCTTCACCGGTTTTCAGCGTGGTGCCCGTTTCGGCGTAGAGGAACTGGCGATCGCGACCGGGGATGCCGGCCTTTACCGGATCTTGACCCTGAAGCAGCGCGAGGATCCACGGCCAGGGCGGCGCCGTCAGCGCCGTGCGCAGGGCCACCTGCTCGCCAGGACGTTGATCGGTGGGCAGGGCGGCGATCGCCCATGCCTGCCAGACGGGCACGGTGCCATCAGCCAGGAAGACGGCGAAGGACGCCACCTGGGTCGGCGCCATCTCGCCCGCGTCGATCAGCGGTGCAGCGAGGAAAATCCGGGCGAGTGGCGGCATGCTGACAAAACGGTCGGTTTTCAGCACCAGGAAGGCGCGCGCCCTCGCGGCGGCGGCATCGATGGAGGCGTCGCCGGGCAGGGCCTGGAGCGCGCAGGCGGCGAGTCCGGTGGCGACGACTGAATCAGAGCCCGGAAAGGACCCGTCTGGTTTCTGGTCTGCGACGAGCGCGCGCTGGATCGCCGCGATCGCCGCCGCATCGCTGCTGATACCGGCCAGGACGACACGGCCGGTGGCCGCCCGTGTCGCCAACGACGTGGGCAACAGGGCGATCGGAGCTGAGGCGACGTCGAGGGCCGGGGCCTCCGTCGGAATCAACTGCGTTGCTACCGGCGCGATCGGTTCGGCCCGGGGCATCTTCGGCACGAGCAGGAAGCGGAAGATCAAGGCGCAGGCAAAGAAGAAGATCGCGAGGTGGAGCAGGCCGCTGCCCCAGGACGATACCCGGTCGGCGCGCTGGGCGGCGCGCACGGTGTTGACCGACTGCGCGACCTGCTGGTAGGTGATGGTGATCTTCTCGCCGCAGCCTCGGCAGAAGCGCGTGCCGAGCGGATTGATCGTGCCACAGAGCGGACAGGGCAGCATCAGGGTTTGACCTCGCCGGAGAACACCGACCGGGTACCGAGGAGGATCTGGATCATCGGCGCCACCCCGGTCTTGGGCGGCAGGGTGGCGACGACCAGGGTGCCCTGCCGGTTGATGTCTGCCGGCGCCACGGGCACGCCGTCGACGCGCACCACCACGGGATCGGTGGGAATGGTGCCGAGACGGTTGCTAAGGTGGAAGCTGAGCAATCCCAGATCGTTCACTGGGGCGCTGACGCGCGGCTGGTGCTCGGGCTTCTGGTCTTCGGCCAGCTGGATCAACCGCCCTTCAGCGGACAGCAGGGCGACGCGCAGCCGTGCCTGGAACTCCTGCGGCAGGGCATCGTGAAGTTGCCGCGCCAATTCCGCCCGGCCGCGTTCCAGGCAGTGCCGGGCCAGCGTTTCGCGTTCGGCCGGGGATCGGCCAGCGGCGTTCTTGACCCGCAGCGCCAGGGGATCGTTGGCGGACGCGCCGGTATCCAGGCGACCGGCCACCGTGCCCGCCGCAGCGACGGACGCGATGACCTCGGCGCGATCCGGCGCGATGGCGGCAAGGCGGCCCAGAAGCGCCTCGCGTCGGGGCGCGTCGGTGATCGCCTTCGCCACCTGGAGCAGCTTGGCCTTGTCCCACTTGGCATCGAGCGCGGCGAGCACGAGTTGCAGTTCGTTGCGTTGCGGATGGCGAGGCTGGAGCAGCACCAGCGCGCCAGCGCTGTCGCTGAGCAGCGCCCGGTCCCCGGTGCGCCAGGCCGCTGCGAGCAAGCGCGGCAGGGTGACCGTCAGGGTGGCGGCGAACGGTTGGTCTTCGCCAGTGGGCAGCTTCGGCTTGTCTGCGGTGGCGGCCTTAAACCAGGCCAGGTCGGCGTCGGGAATCCCATCCGGCAGCGGCTTGCCGAGCAGGACGGCGTTGATCCCGCGCGCGGCGCCAACGGCGGCGCGGTCCGCGACCGGGCAGCGCTGGGCCAGGAGGTCCAGATCGGTCGTGATCTCGGCGCTGGCGAGGTCGCTCGCCGCGAGCACCGTCGCCGGCAGCGATGGCATGAGGTCACGCGCATCCCGGGCGGACATCTGGGCGGCCGAGCGGTTCCCGCCGAGACGCAGCACCGTCGCGTGATCGAGGGCATTCCCAGCGCGCCAACGCTGGATGCCGGACCAGGTGAAGCCGACCCCGATCACGATCAGCACTCCGGCGGCGATCAACTGCACCGCGCCCCAGGACAGCGACAGCCAGTTGCCCAGGCGCAGGCGCGACATGGCCTCGTCGGCGAGTGTGCCGGGCTTGCTGGCCGCGCTGGGCTTGCTCACGCCGGGTTTGCTGGTCGCGCCGGGCTTGCCGTTCATGACTGGCTTGCCGCTCACGCCGGGCTTGCCGCTCACGCCGGGCTTGCCGTTCATGGCAGTTCACTCAGGCGGCCACGGATCGCCGCCTCTGGCAACGGGCCGAACGCGACGGAATCCAGGCGATGGTACGAACTCACGACGTAGACGTGGCCGGCTGGCACGAGCAGCGGTCCACTGTCGGGCTGGTTCGCGACCGGATTCTTCACCGCCGCGTCGTTGCCGTTCACCTTCACCGCACCGCCGACGATGGCGACCCGGTCGCCCGGTTTGGCGATGATCCAGCCGAAGCACGCCTGCTTGTCGGCATCCTGACCCAGCCGGTAACAGACGCCGTCTCCGGGGCGCAGCGCGTCGGGTGGGACGCCGACCTCCAGACCATAGCCCTCGTAGGGCTTCAGGCCTTCAAGATCCGTGTAGTCCTGCGGCACGCTGACCCGCCGGGTGAGCGGCACAACGTAGACCACGAAGGCCCAGACGGCGGCGATCAGGAAGGCGATGCCGAGCCAATGTTTGATGACGTCCACGAGTCGGACTCTCGCGCCATCCCGCCGACTGAGAAGACCCAGCCTGGGCACCGTCGGCCGGCGTATCAACCTGGGCGGCGTATCCACCTGGGAGACAACCCGGCATTGCCGCACGCCGGCACGAAGTAGGTTCCACCCCGATGGCCGAATACCCCTTCCTACCCGCCCCGGCGCTGTTCATCGTCCTGTCCGGACCCAGCGGAGCCGGCAAATCGACCCTGATGCGCCGCTTCCTGGAACGCAATCCCGGCGTCGACCGCTGCCTGTCGGTGACCACGCGGGCCCCGCGCGGCGAGGAACGCGACGGCGTCGACTACCACTTCGTCAGCGACGCGGAGTTCACCCGCCGCCGAGAAAACAACGAATTCCTCGAATGGGCCCAGGTGTTCGGCCGCCACGGCTATGCGACCCCTCGCGCCGGAGTCGTCGCCAGCCTGAACGCCGGCCGCAGCGTCATCAAGGATGTCGATGTCCAGGGCGGGGCGCAGATCCGCGCCAGCTTTCCCGCCGCCGTCCAGGTCTTCGTGGTACCGAGTTCGCGTGCCGAGATCGAACGCCGCCTGCGCACGCGCGCAACTGACACCGAGGCCCAGATCGCCCGCCGCCTGGCCGAGGCCGACGCTGAACTGGCGCAGTGGCGCGCTTACGACCACCTGATCCTCAGCGATGAACTGGAAGCCGCTGCGCTCGACCTGGATGCGATCGTGCGCGCCGAGCGGCTGCGGATCAGCCGGGCCGGCCCTGCGCCCGCGTCGCCCTCATCGCCCTCGCCATAGCCACGCTGACCCACGCCGGTTCGGGATCGTAGGCGACCCGCTCCAGACGCAGACCTTCGGCCGGGGCGACGTTGGCGAACTTGACCGCATTGCGCCCGGCGGCCATCAGGCGGCGGAAGTCCTCGACCGTCGCCCGCCCGCCCGCGACATGGACCATCGCGCCGACCAGGCCGCGGATCTGCTTGTAGAGGAAACCGGTGCCGCTCAGGCGCAGCGTCCACTGGTCGGCACCGTCTTGCCGCGCATGCGACCAATCCGCCTCGGTGATCGTGCGCACCGGATCAGCGTCGTCGGAGTCGTTGTGGCGCAGGCAGGCGAAGCCGGAGAGGTCGTGCCGGCCCCGGATCAGCGCGGCGAGTTCCGCGAGACGTTCAGGATCGTCGAGTTCGCGCAGCCACCACGCGGTACGGTCGAGCACCAGCCGCACCGGCCGCACCGACAACCGATAGACGTAGGTCTTGCCGCTCGCCGCGCTGATCGCGTTGAACCCGGCCGCGACCGGGGCCACCGCGCGCACCGCGACATCGCGCGGCAGGTTGCCGTTGAGCGCGCTAAGGATCAGGGCCGGATCACGTTCCTGCCGCAACCGCACATCGGCGGTCAGCCACGATGCCGACACGCCGGTATCGAGCCGGCTGGCGAGACGCAGGTGGACTGACGCGCCGTCAAGTTTTTCCAGGGCAGCGGCGAGCACCGCGTGCAGGGTACGCTCGCCCTTGCCCTGGACCTGGGTGCCGCAGAAGCCGGCTCCGTCGAACTCGACCGCTAGGGCGTATGCGTGCCCACCGGTTTGACCACAGCGCAGGTCACGATCGCTGGCGCCCGGGTCGGATTCCATGGTCGAAGCGCTCAGGCTTCGCCGTCGTCCACCAGTTCAGGTTCGACGAACTCGGCGTCGTCTTCGACCTCATCCGCCGCGCCGTTGCGTCCATTGGGCAGGCGTCCGCCGCCGGTGCGGCCACGGAAGCTGAAGATGTCACGGCGGTCGGGCGAATCCGCCAGGCCGCCGATCTGGCTGCCGAGCGACTCCCGCGCTGCGATCCAGGTCTGGCGCACGGGTTCGAGTTCCGCCACCTGGCCGAAGGCGAGTTCATGCACCCGCCAGGCCTGGTCGAACCACGGGCTGGCGGCGAAGCGGCGCACACGCTTGGACAGGTGCGCGAAGAACAGCAGATACAACTGCGCACGCAGCAGTTCGACCACGGAATTGATCAGGCGCTTGGGCAATTCCATCTTCAGGCCCAGTTCGCGCACCTCGGCGGTGACCCGCGCCGCGACCTGGTTGAAGTTGTCGCGGCCGACGTCGACGGTGTCGAGGAGCGGCACGAACAGGCCGGTGGCAAGGATCTCCAGCGGATAGAACCAGCCCTGTTCCGCTGCCTGGTCGACATTGCGGAAGTATTCCAGGATCTGGGCAAAGCCGTCCTCGCCGATCTCCTTGACCCAGTCCGGGTAGAGCTGGTGCAGCATCCCTGCCTGCCATAAGAGGCGCAGGCCGTTCTCGCGATTGGCCTGGATGATGGTGCGGAAAATCTCTTCGGTGACCCGGAAGCGGCTTGCCTTGTGGATGCCCTCCAGGCTGGCGGCCAATCCCACTGCGGTCTGGGTCTCGAAGTCGAAGCCGAAGCGCGCGGCGAACTTGATCGCGCGCAGCATGCGTACCGGATCCTCGGCAAAGCGCGTCCTGGGGTCGCCGATCGCGCGCACCAGGCGGTCGCGGATGTCCTCGACCCCACCGGTGTAGTCGATCACGGCGAAGTCGCGGATGTCGTAAAACAGGGAATTCACCGTGAAATCGCGGCGGAATGCGTCGGATTCCAGATCGCCCCACTGGTTGTCGTCGTCGATGTAGAGATCGTCGCTGCCGTCCGGCGGCTCGATCGCGCTGCGCAAGGTCGCGACCTCGACGTTCTTCGGCCCGAAGAAGACGTGGATCAGACGGAATCGGCGGCCGACCTCGCGCGAATTGCGGAACAGCCGGCGCAGGTCGCGCGGCCGCGCGTTGGTCGCGACGTCGAAGTCCTTGGGCTTCTTGCCCATCAGCAGGTCGCGCACGGCGCCGCCGACAAGGTACGCCTCGAAGCCGGCGTCCTTGAGCTTGTACATCACCTTCAGCGTGTCGTGGTCGATGTCCTTGCGTGAGATGGGATGGTCGGGGCGGGGGATGATGCGTGGCGTGGCCATGCGCGTCCTTGTGGGGATCGTTTCGGCCGCACCGTGGTCGCCATTTCAGGACGCTTTGGTGGGGCCGGGGGAGGTTGGAAAGGGGAGGAAACTACCTGGTGAAGATGCGGAAAGCCGGGCGGTCGGCCGGCACGGGCGGGATCAACGATCCCGGCTGGTGATGAAGGAGGCAAGCTGGTGCAGGCGGTCGCGCGCGGATCCAGACGGAAATGCGGCGAGCGCGTCGGTGGCGGTGCGGACGTGGATGCGCGCGGTGTCGAGCGCGCTGGCGATGCCACCGCGACGTTCGATCTCGGTTCGACCCCACGCGATGTCGGCGGCGATGCGCTGGAAGAACTCCCGGCGTTCCGTCGCTGGCGTCGCCGCCAGCGCGCGCAGCACCGGCAGGGTCATGCGGCCGCGTTCCAGGTCGGTGGTCAGGGTCTTGCCGATTTTTTCCGCGTCACCGGACAGATCGAGGCAGTCGTCGACGATCTGGAAGGCCATGCCGCACGCGCGGCCGTAGGCTGCCGCGCAGGCGACCTGCGTGGGTGTCCCACCACTGGCACCGAACTCGCTCGACAGTTCGCACAGCGCGGCGGTCTTGGCGTAGATGATGCGGTCGTATTCCGCTTCGCTGAGGTCCTGGTTGCGGGCAGTCAGCTGCTGGTGCAGTTCGCCCCGACACACCGCGTTGGTCGTTTCGGTCAGGCGCTGCATCAGGCGATGGCGCGCATTCAGCGGCGCCAGCGACTCGGGCAGGTTGGCGACAAGGTGAAACGCCCGGGTGTAGAAGTAATCGCCGAGCAGGACCGAGGTGGTGTTGCCGAAGCGGACGTGGGCAGTCGGCTGGTTCCGGCGCTGCACCGCATCGTCGATCAAGTCATCGTGGATCAGGGTTGCGGTGTGGATCAGCTCCACTGCAGCGGCCAGGCGATGGTGCAGGTTGGTCGCGCCCGAACACGCGTCCGCCATCAGCAAGGTCAAGGCAGGACGCAGCATCTTGCCGTGGAAACGGCCGAGATCCGCGATCAGTCCGGTAATCCTGGGCTCGTCGTCACTCAGGGCGGCGGCCATCGCCGTCTCGACCGCGGCGAAATGGCCGGCGAGCGGCGCGAACAGCTCCAGCATTCAACCCTGCTTGGCCTCGGGCGAAACCTGCTTGGCGATATCCTGGAGAGTCTTGCCCAGCAGCTCGACGCTGACCGGCTTGCGCATGGAGGCCACGATCTGCGGGTTGAGGCGGGCGAGTTCCTCGATGCGGTCGAACGGCTCGTAGGCCGAGACCACGATCACCTTGCTGTCAGCGAGTTCCGGCCGGCGCAGCAGTTCCTGCAGCACGGCGAAGCCGTCCATGCCCGGCATCATGATGTCGAGGAGGAGGATCTGCGGGTGGACATTGCCGACCGCGATGCACGTGTCGACGCCATTGACCGCCTCGTGGATGGCGGCCTCTGGCAGGTAACGCTCGGTCACCTTGCGCAGCAGGAGCACCACGTCCGGATGGTCGTCGGCGATCAGCACGTTCAGCTTGTTGCTGACCGGCTTGCGGCGATGCGCCGCCGCGCCCACGTCGGGGATGCCAAAGGTGCGACAGAATTCATCCAGATCCTGGGGCCGCACGCGGAAGTGACCGCTTGGCAAACTGTAGGCCTTCAGGTGCCCACTGATGATCCAGCGGTAGACCGTGGTGCGGCTGACGTTGCAACGCTTGGCAACCTTGCCGAGGCTGAGATGTTCGTCGAGACTCATGGTGCGGAGGTATCCATGTTCAAGGGGAATGGGCCTTATAGCGGAGGCGTCATGTGCCGCAAGATCAGCGGGGCGCTGTCCCGCCACGCCCTGCCAGGGCCAATGGCCCTGGACCCGCCGTTTGCCCGGCATGACGGTTTCACCGCGTCCTTGCGTAATTCCGCGCGGTTGCCCGGGATGGGCGGGGGCGCTTCGCTGCCCCGCCAGCGTTCACAGGGAAACGTCGTACCGTCCATTCGGCCCCATTGTCACGGAAATGAGACTAAAACGCTTGCGCCTGGGACCGCCGGTTTGCAACCGGCAGTTGGCCAATTCGCACGTGATTGCCCAGATGGGCGGGGGGCGCTGCGCTGCTCCGCCGGCGTTCTCTGCGGCAAGGGCAGGGCCTGGATCACCTGCGGGGGACTCATGGAAGGGCGGGTTTCCAACGGCGCAAACGGAGGCTGTTGCCGACGACGAGAATTGACGACGCGCCCATCGCAGCGGCAGCGAGCATGGGGTCGAGGAGGCGGCCGGTGAGGGGCCAGAGGACTCCGGCGGCAACGGGAATGGCGACGAGGTTGTAGCCGAAGGCCCACCAGAGGTTGACGCGGATGGTCGCGACGGTGCGACGGCCGAGGTCGAGGAGATCGGCGACGGCGAGGGGCCGCTGCACCACGGCGTGACCGATGGCGGAGAGCGCGTCGGCGCCGCCGGCGACGGCGAGACCGAGGTCAGAGGCGGCGAAGGCGGCGGCGTCGTTGAGGCCGTCGCCGACCATGGCGACGCGATGGCCCTGGTGGCGCAGTTCCTGGATCAGGGCGATTTTCGCTGCGGGATCCAGGCCGGCGTGAATCTCGGTGATGCCCAACTGGACCGCCACGGCGGCCACTGCGCCGCTGGTGTCGCCGCTCGCCAGGATGACCCGGATGCCCAGGGCTCGCAGCCGGGTGATGAGCGTGGCGGCGTCCGGACGCACCTCGTCGCCCACCGCCAACGTCGCCCGATGGATTCCATCAATGGCGATCAGCACCGGAGTCGACGCGGCGGCCTGGCTATCGTCTGCGGTGGCGCGCCCGTCTAGCGACGGATCGACGGCGATGCCCTGGTCGGCAAGGTGGGCGGCATTGCCGATCACGACAGGATACCCCTCGACGTCGGCGCTGATGCCGCGCCCAGGAATGGTCGCGACCCGCGCGACGGCCATCGCCGGAGCAACCGGCACTGCTGCGGTGGCCGGCTGGCCTGCGGCAGCGAAAGCGATCACCGCCCGCGCCAAGGGATGGACGCTGCCCGACTCAGCGGCGGCGGCCAGACGCAGAATCTTCTCGCGCGTCGATCCTGGCGAAAATGCGGCGGACAGCACGGTCGGTCGGCCTGCAGTCAGCGTGCCGGTCTTGTCGAGCACCACGGTGTTGATGCGGGCGGCGGTCTCCAAGGCGGCGCCGTCGCGGATGAGGATTCCGGCCGAGGCCGCCCGGCCGACCGCCACTGCGATAGCGGTCGGCGTGGCGAGACCGAGGGCGCAGGGGCAGCTCACCACCAGCACCGTCGCAGCGGCGATGAGGCCGTGCACCAGGCCCCCCTCCCGATCCAGCAGGATCCAGGCGATGGTCGTCGCGACGGCGATCAGCAGCACCGCTGGGACAAACCGGGCGCTGACGGCATCAGCGAGCCGGGAGATCGGCGGCTTCGCGGCCTGGGCCTGGCGCACGTGGTCCTCCAACCGGCCCAGCCACGCTTGGCCGCCTACGGCGGTGGCGGTGCATTCGGCGGAACCCGCAACAACCAGCGTGCCGCCGACCACGCTCGCGCCGATCTCCCGCGGCACTGGTGCGAGCTCGCCCGTCAGCAGGGATTCATCGACCCGGATTCCTCCCTGGGCGATCGTCCCGTCCACCGGCACGAGGTCACCCTGGCGCAGGCGCAGGCGATCACCGACGTGGACCTCGGCCAGCGGAACCTCGCGCCCGTCGACCATTAGCGCCACGGCCGGTCGGCGGGCGCCCAGCAGCCGCACGGCCTGGGTAAGTCCGGTGCGGGCACGCGCCTCGATCCAGCGCCCGAGCAGGACCACCGCGAGCACCATCGTCGCCGAGTCGAACCAGAGTTCGTGTCGGCCCTGGGCCCACAGCGCGAGGCTGAGCCCGATCGAGGCCATGACCCCGAGGCCGACCAGCACATCCATATCATAACGCCGACGCACCAGACCCGTCATCGCGTTGCGGACGATGGTCCGCCCTGGCCAGACGACGACGGCCAGCGCCGAGATCGCCTGCGCCCAGATGCTCAATGGATCACCGACGTGCATCATCCCCAGGATCGCTGCCGGCAGGCCCAGCACGGCAGCGAGCAGCGCGGTCCGCCCGGCTTGAAGCGTCTGCCGGTCATCGGATTCCGGCACGGCTGGGACGACGGGTCGGATTGCAAAGCCCGCCGCTGCCATGGCTGCGATCATTTGAGTCGGGTCGGGTCCATCGGGGCCCACGTCCACCCGCAGGCGACGACCGACCAGATCCACGGTGCAGTCCGCAACGCCGGGCAGGGCGCGCACCGCTGTCGTCATCCGGGCAACGCAGCTGGCGCAATGCAGGCCCTCGGTCACGTCGTAGGCCTGCGCATGGATCTGATTCGAAGGGGTGATCATGGCCTGGCTCGCTTGCCACCGTGGCCGTCGAAAGGAGGGATCAACCCAGGAAGTCACCGAGCATCACCCAGCATCGACCAGGATCGGCACCGGCAAGGTTGCCTCGCGGCCATCCGACGTAGTTTCCCGCCCCGGAGCCAACCCATGCACCGTTTCATCCTGCCCACGATCTTCCTGGCGTGCGCCGTCATCACTGCCGGCGAACCGAGCCCGGCGACTCCATCTGCTGCAACCGTCGCCGCCACGACGCAGCTTGCTGCTGCCGGGGTGAGTCTGCTCACCACCGACTTCAAATGGAAACCGCAGGCGGCCAAGGATGACCGGGTATTGGACATAGCCGGCGTCGCCGGCGACCGGACGTTGGCGTTGGCAGTTCGTCGCCGGTGAATCGCAAGGTTTCACGTCGATAGGGCAGTTCACCAGTTGCTCGTGCGGTGAATACGGCCGCGCTGCCGGGAACCCGTTCAAGGCG
>CAMCMZ010000040.1 GCA_945876185.1 Candidatus Kuenenia stuttgartensis
AGGCCGACCTGCTGGCCCTCGATCGCCAGACGCACGGTCTCGGTGATGGCGGCGGTGGAGACGCCAGCCAGCGCCGCCTTCTCTTTGTCGACGATGAAGCGCAACTTGGTCTGGGGCGACTCGATGTACCAGTCGAGGTCGACGACGCCGATAGCCTCGCGGAAGATGCGCTTCACCTCCTCGGCCAGGGCCAGGCGATCCTTTTCGCTCGGGCCATAGACCTCGGTCACCAGGGTCTGCAGCACCGGTGGGCCGGGCGGAACCTCGGCCACGGTCACCCGGCCGCCAGCCTTGGCGGCGATCGCGGCGAGGCGTGGACGCAGGCGTTTGGCGATGTCGTGGGACTGGGCCGAGCGTTCGTGCGCGGGCCGCAGATTGACCTGGAGGTCGGCGACGTGGTCACCAGCGCGGTTGAAGTAGTGACGGACCAGGCCGTTGAAGTTGAAGGGCGAGGCGGTGCCGACGTAGATCTGGTAGTTGGAGACTTCGGATTCGTCCTTGAGCGAGTCCGCCATGGCGCGGGCCACCGCCGCCGTGTCCTCCAGGGCGGTGCCTTCGGGCATGTTCAGGACGACCTGGAACTCCGACTTGTTGTCGAATGGCAGCATCTTGACCTTCACCAGGCCGGCCGGCACCAGCAGCATCGCGGCCACCAGGGCGGCCGCAGTGCCGCCAAGAATGCCCCAGCGCCAGACGCCGGAAGACAGCATGTGGTGCATGAGCCAGCGGTAGAAACGCGGGATGCGGCCTTCCGGTCGGTCGCCATGGTCATGGGCTGCGGGCTTCAGGATGCGTACCGCCGCCCAGGGCGTGACGACGAAGGCGACCAGGAGCGAAAAGATCATCGCCGCGCTGGCGCCGACCGGGATCGGCCGCATGTACGGCCCCATCAGCCCGCCGACCATGGCCATGGGCAGGATGGCGGCGATCACCGCGATGGTGGCGAGGATGGTCGGGTTGCCGACCTCGGCGACGGCTTCCACGGCGATGGTCGCCAGACTCTTGTCACGGCTGTCCTTCAGACCGACCCGGCGGTAGATGTTCTCAACCACGACGATGGCGTCATCGACCAGGATGCCGATCGAAAAAATCAGCGCAAAGAGCGTGATGCGATTGAGGGTGTAGCCCCACAGATACAGCACCAGCAGGGTCAGGGCGAGGGTCGCCGGGATGGCGATGGCGACGACCAGCGACGCACGCCAGCCGAGCAGGAAGAGGATGAGCAGCGAAACCGACAGCACCGCGATGCCCATGTGCAGCAGCAGTTCATTGGATTTTTCCGCCGAGGTCTCGCCGTAGTCGCGGGTGACGGTGATGGCGAGATCGGCGGGGATGGTGCGGCCCTTCAGGGCCTCGACCTCTTTCAGAACCGCATGGCTGACATCGATGGCGTTGGCGCCCGGGCGCTTGGCGATGGACAAGGTGACCGAGGGTTCCTCGCCGGCGCTGCTGCCGAAGAAGGTGTAGGTGGTCGGATCCGCGGTGCCGTCGCTGACCGTGGCCACGTCGCGCAGAAAGATCGGTCGGCCGGCGTTGGCCCCGATCACCACCGCCCCGACATCGCGGGCGTCATGCAGGAAATCGCCGGTTTCGACCAGGACGGCCTGGTTGCCGTCAACGAGCCGACCGGCCTGGTCGGCGCGGTTGGCGGCCAGCAGCGAACCGGCCACATCCTGGGCCGCCAGGCCCCGCGAGGCCAACTGCTGCGGATCGAGTTGGACCCGGATCTGGCGATGCGCGCCGCCGATCAGTTTCGTTTCCGACACTTGCGGTACGCGTTTCACCGCCGTTTCGACCTCGACTGCGGCCCGGCGCAGGGTCAGGTGGTCATAGGTCCGGCTGTGCAGGGTCAGGGCCAGGATCGGCACATCGTCGATCGAGCGCGGCTTGATCAGCGGCGGGGTCACGCCGGCGGGGATGCGGTCGTAGTTGGCTTGCAGCTTCTGGTTGAGCATCACCAGGCTTTTTTCGACATCCTCACCGACCTTGAAGCGCACGATGGTCATGGCCTTCCCGGCCATGGCGGTCGAATAGACGTATTCGACGCCCTGGATCTCCCACAGCAATTGCTCCATCGGTCGGACGACGCGCTCTTCGACTTCCTTGGCCGAGGCGCCGGGCATGCCGACCATCACGTCGACCATCGGCACCTTGATCTGCGGTTCCTCTTCGCGCGGCAGCAACAAAACCGCCATCGCGCCGAGCAGGATGCTGGCGATGACCAGCAACGGGGTCAGCTTGGAATTAACGAAGGATTGGGCGATGCCGCCAGAAGGGCCGAGGTGCTGCTGCATGGTGGGCTCGTGCGTGGGTTGCTGGATCGGTTCAGCGGGCGGTGACGGGCTGAGCGTCACTGAGACTTTCAGCGCCATCGACGACCACCATCTCGCCGGTCTTCAGGCCGGCGCGGATGGCGGTTCGCGCCCCATCGGTGCCGCCGAGGCGGACCAGACGCAGGAGCGCTTTGCCGTCCTGGACCACGAACACGGCATCAAGCTGACCGCGCTGGACAACGGCGGTGGCGGGCACGCTCAAGAGCGAACCTCCAGCCACGGGGATGGTGACGCGGCCGAACTGGCCGGAACGTAGACCCTTGGCATCGGTCGGCAGGGCCAGCTTGGCCAGCACGGTGCGGCTCACCGGATCGGCTGCCGGGGTCACCTCGACGACCGCCGCTTCCTGGTCGATCGCCGCCGCGCCGATCTGGACCCGGAGTTTGGTCCCGATCACGAACTTGGCTGCCAGTGATTCCGGGATCTCGACCTCCAGGCGTAGCGAAGCCGGATCCTCCAGCTCGATCACCGGCCTGCCGGGCGAGAGCAGATCGCCGACCTCGGCGAACTTGCGCACCACCACGCCGGCAAAGGGTGCGGTGATGCGGGTGTAGCCGACCATGATCTCGGCCTCGGCGGCGGCGGCGGCGGATCCAGCAGCCCGGGCCTGGGCACCGTCGAACTCGGACTTGGTCAGGGCCTGCTTTTCGACCAGCAGTTTGGCGCGCTCGAAGTCGGCAGCGGCTTGGGCGGCGACTGCCTTGGCCTGATCGCGCTTGGCGGCGATTTCCAGGGCATCGAGTTGCACCAGCACGGTGCCGGCGGTCACAGCGGTTCCCGGCGTCGCATTGATGCGACCGACCACGCCGGGAACCCGGGCCATGAGGGTCGCAGCCGAGGCTGCCTTCACCGTTCCCGGCAGGATCTCGACCGAGCCATGCTCCTGCAGGGTTGCTGCGACCGTGAGGACGCTGGCGGGCGGCAAGGGCTTGGCGGCGCTGGCGTGGGGTTCGCTGCCGCAACCAGCAAGGATGAGCAGCGTCGTCGTGGCGGTAAGAAACAGGGTGGTCTTCATGGCGTGATCCTAACGGGATAGTTCAAGGAAGAATAGGCAGGCCGAATTGCCAGCGCAGTTCAGCGATCGTCATGCGTAGCCCGGCCTGGGCATCGGCGACGGCAGCACGGGCCTGGGCCAGCACGGCCTCGGCGGCGGTCAGGTCAGATGCGGTCGCGGCGCCGGCGGTAAAGCGTTCGGCCTGCAGGCGTTCCGCTTCGTCGGCAGCAGCGTGCTGAGCCGTGGCGGCGGCCAACTGCTCGGTGATGGTGGCGTAGCGGGTGCGGGCGGCGGTCCGGCCCTGCCTGACCTGCAAGGTGGCTTGGCGCAGTTCGGCCTGGGCACTGCGACGTCTGGCCTCTGCCGCCGCGACGCCTGCCTCAATGCCGCCGCCAGAGAACAAGGTCCACTCCACCCCCAGGCCGACGTGCCAGCTCTGCCCTTCGCCTTCCTGCCTGAATCCCCGGTCATAGCCGTAACCGCCAAAGGCTCCCAGCCGGGGCAGATGCTGGGCGCGGGCCTGGTCGACGCCGGCCTCGGCCGCAGATGCTTGGGCGCGGGCAGCCATCAGTTCCGGCCGTTCGCCCATGGATTCAGCGGTCGGGGCGGGAACTTCCGGCATGGCATCGACCGCGATGATGCTGCCTTCGCGGCCCAACGCTGCGGCCAGGGCCTGACCGGCGAGATCCAGGCCGCCGTTGGCTGCCGCCATCTGGCTGCGGGCACCGGCCTGCATGGCTTCCAATCCCAGCAGATCCGCCTTGGAGAGATTGCCGGTCTGATGGCGGGTGCGGGCCGTGGCCAGGTTGACCTCGCTGGCGCGCAGGGTCGCGGTCGCAGCGAGGACATGGGCCTTGGCCTGATGGACACTGATGAAGGCCTGCACCGTGGTCAGGGTCAGCGCATTGCGGGCCGCATCCTGGGTCGATCTGGCGGCGGCGGCGCCATGTTGCGCCGCCACGCGCCCCGACCAAGTGCCCGGCGTGTAGAGCGGCACCTGGATGGTGGCACCGATGTTTAGGTTATCGATCGTCGGCGGCTCGTTGGCATTGATCGACGGGCTGTAGGCCCCGTGGTTGATCAGTCCCATGAAGGCCATCGCCGGCTGGTTGGTGACGGTGTAGCTCGACCCCAGCGACAGACGCGGGAGCAGAGCCGCGTTCGCCTGGCGCAGCTTGGCTTGCGCCTCCGTCAACCGGGCCAGGGCGAGGTCCGCATTGGGATGCTCGCGCTGGCTCGCCTCCACGGCCGCCGCCAGGGTCAGCGGTGGCGGTACCGCGTCACCGGCCATGGCGGAACCAGCAGTGCCGGCGAGCAGGATCAGGGTCAGGCTACGGAACGAGGACATGGCGACTCCAGCGGCACGGTGGTTGGTCAGGAGCGAGAGCAGGAACCACTGCCCTCACCCAGGCCCAATTTGCGGAAGAGCCATTCCGGTGGGCAGAAGCCAGTGAACGACGACTGGATCAGGTTGGCCCCGATGAAGACGGTGAACCAGATGAAGTTGGGATGCACCCAGTGGGTCAAGGCCAGACTGAGCAGGACCATGATCCCGGCGAGGAGGCGGATGGCGCGTTCGATGGTCATGTGGAACTCCAGGTTGTAGGTTCTCTGCGCTAGGTGCTCTGCCTGCAACATGCACGATATGTGCCAGAAAGGTTCTAACGTATAAGTAGTTATACCCATAGGCATTATGATTCAGGCGCCAGGTATGTGCAACGCAGACTGACGCATGATGGATACACGAGACATGCATCACGTTTCAATTTTGCATCATTGGCTGCGGAGCTGCATCAGGTCATCACCCCACTGACAAGCACTTACGTCCCGAGCAGCATTGGCACGTTCAGTGCCATAGCCATGGCATCACCACCTGGAGTCCGTCATGCTCGATTTCAACCGCGACGTCATCGAAGCCAGTCACCGCCAGCCGGTCCTGGTCGACTTCTACGCCACCTGGTGTGGTCCCTGCAAGATGCTCGGACCCGTGCTGGATGAAGTGATCAAAGGTGCCGCCGGGCCGCTCAAGCTGGTGAAGGTGAACACCGACGAACACCAGGATCTGGCCGTGAACGCTGGCGTCTCTGGTATCCCGGACGTGCGCCTGTTCGTCAGCGGCAAGCAGGTTGGCGGCTTCACCGGCTTCCGTCCCAGGCCGGCGGTTGAGCAGTTCATCAAAGACAACCTCGTTGCGAAGAAGGAGTGAACCATGGCTATCTCCAGCATCACCCCTGCCGAAGTGAACGCGCGCATCGCTCGCGGCGAACCGGTTGATCTCATCGACGTCCGTACCGGGATGGAGTGGAACGGTGGTCACGCCGTCGGGGCACGTCATGTGCCGCTGAGCCAGCTTGATCCAGCCGCCATCGTCCGAGAGCGGGTCGGCAAGCCGGATGATCCGATCTACGTGATCTGCGCCTCAGGCGGGCGCTCCGCGTCGGCCTGCGAGGCGTTCCACCGCGCCGGTTTCACCCAAGCCGTCAACGTCGAGGGCGGCACCAGCGCGTGGAAACGGGCCGGCCTGCCGATGGAGCGCAACCCGAAGGCCGTCTCCATGAGCCTGGTCATGGAGGTGGCCATGCTGGGATTGGTCGTCGGTGCTGTGCTGTTCCTGATGCCCTGCTCGCCGATCAGTGTCTGGGGCGCGGCCTACTGCCCAACCTCGTCAGTCGCTCAGCCGACAGCCGCCACCCCACCCGGGACGGCTCCGCTAGTTGCTCCGCTAGATGCAGCCGCTGGCTTGGATTTCGATCGCGATGTCATCGCAGCGAGCGCGACGGTTCCGGTCCTGGTCGATTTCAGCGCGACCTGGTGCGGACCATGCAAACTCCTTGCCCCCGAGCTTGAGGCCTTGGCCAAGCAGCGTGGTGATCGCTTGCGGGTCGTGCAGATCGATGTTGACCAGCATGGTCCGATCGCCCAATCCCACGGTGTTTCAGCCGTTCCCGATGTCCGCCTTTGGATGGGCGGCAAAGAAGTCGCCAGTTTCGTCGGCTTCCGTTCGCAGACGGCCATTGCCACCTGGATCGACCAGGCGACGGCCACCAAGTGATCCTAAAAATCGCAATTGCACCCCAGCTGCGGCGTTGGTCGTCGGTCATTTGGCGCTGCCAAACTCCCTCCTCCCGGCCTTGCATCTGGGGTACACTTGCGATTTTTCCGACGAATCTTGCTGGGGATTGTCCGAATGCGGGGGTCATCCGTGAACCTGGTCATGCCCTAAACGGCTGATTCGCTTATCACCCTACGAGTGAAGGAATACGAACCATGCTGACCGACCTCCTGCTCATCCTCGGCTTCATCGCCGCCTGGCTGTTCCTCTCACCCTGTTCGCCCTGGACGGTGTGGAGGAACAGTTCCTGCGCCTGGAAGCCGAAGACACCAAAACCCGACCACGACCAGCCCAAGCCCTGAGGATCCCTGCATGCCCACGCGCATCATCGTCGGCAACGCGATTGCCAGCGGCACGAAGGCGCGCACCGAGGCAGTCGCCTGAGCGTTACGCCGGTTTGCGTGCGATCGCCAGGAAGATGGGGTATTCCCGGTTGCTTGGTGGTTTCCGCATGACATGGACTCGCTGCTGGGAAGCCGGCACCAGCCCGGCGCAGCGCATGCGGTCAAGAAACGCCACTGGATCGAATCCGTTATGCGGTACGGCTTCAGCGTGAAAGCTGCCGTCCTCGGTTTCCAGGTCGGCAATGGCCAGCCAGCCGCCAGGAACCAGGCTTCCAGCGATCGCATGCAGCATCGGATCGATCTGGTCGATGTGGTGGAACGCCATGGCGCTGACCACCACATCGACGCTGGACCCCGGGAGAGGATCCTCGACGAGGTTGCGGACCTCGGCCGCGACACCAGTCAACTTTGCCGCCGCTGCCTTCGCCTTGAATCGGGCGACCATCTCCACGGACAGATCGACGCCAAGCACGGATCCGGTGATGCTGGCGAGTGGCAAACCGACCAGACCCGTGCCGCAGCCAACATCCATGAGACGATGACCTGGAGCCAGCGGGATCTGCTGCGTAATGGCGGCCACAACGTCCATCGCCATCGCCCGACGACGCGGCTCCTCATCCCAGGTGGCGGCTTTGGCATCGAAGGTGGTGGACATGTCGCTCAGCATCAGAGGCGGCGCAACCATCCAAGTGCAGTCCTCATGATGGACCTCACCGGCACCCGACGGCACCCGAAACCCGGACTTGCGGCTCATTGCTACTTGGCTAAATAGCCAAACAGCAATGAAACGGTTATCCCCTCTCAGTCTCGCGGACCTGCGCTCCCAGGCCCAGGTATTCAAAGCACTCGGCCATCCGGCGCGCCTCCAGATGGTGCAGGCGGTTGCGGATGGCGAACAGTGCGTCTGCGAACTGACCGAACTGGTCGGGCTCGATATGTCGACCATCTCCAAGCACCTGTCCGTCCTGACTGCCGCCGGCGTGTTGGTGAGCGAGAAGCGCGCCAACAAGGTCTTCTACCGCCTGCGCACGCCCTGCGTAACCAAGGTCTTCTCCTGCCTCCATGATGTCCAGTCCGCCCCCGACGCGGAGTCGTCGGCGCGCTGCCGGTAAGGTGAACCCATGGAATCATGCTGGGCAGATAGAAAAACCACGAAGAGCCCGGACCTGACTCACGCTACCCTCGCCAAAACCATCACCCAACCTTTCCTGGAGATTCCCATGACCTGCGCCTGTTCCACCGCCCCCACCCTCATCTTCCCCTGCTCGGGAGGCTCCGACTGCGGCGCCGTCTCCGACCAGGCGGCCCGCAAACTGACCAAGGACGGCGTCGGCAAGATGTATTGCCTCGCCGGCCTCGGCGGCGACGTGGCGCCGATCATCGCCAACACCAAGGCCGCCGGAAAGGTGCTGGCCATCGACGGCTGCAACCTCGACTGCGCCAAGAAGACCCTGGAGCGGGTCGGCGTCGCCGTCACCGCGCACGTCCGCATGTCCGACCTGGGCATGGAGAAGGGCAAGACCCCGGCCAATGAGGCGAACATCGTCACCGTGGCGGCCAAGGGTGCAGCCTTGCTCGCCGCCGGGGCGTGATCGGCCTCCGACGAACCCGACCTTCCTGATCCTAATCGCCACGGTGGTTGTCGCGGTGATGCGGCGTGCGGGTTAGTCCCGGCGGTTTTCCCCACCGCCAGCCGGTCCTGGTCGACTTCTACGCCACCTGGTGTGGTCCCTGCAAGATGCTTGGGCCTGTACTGGATGAAGTGATCAAAGGTGCCGCCGGGCCGCTCAAGCTGGTGAAGGTGAACACCGACGAACACCAGGATCTGGCCGTGAACGCTGGCGTCTCTGGAATTCCGGACGTGCGCCTGTTCGTCAGCGGAAAGCAGGTTGGCAGTTTCACCGGCTTCCGTCCCAGGCCGGCGGTTGAGCAGTTTCTCAAGGACAATCTGGTGGCGAAGAAGGACTGAACCGGGGCGCGTCGCGGCCTCAGATTTTGCCGATCAAGTCCCGCAGGAACGCGCCCTCACGCTGCACCGTCGCATCGGCGTCGCTGCCGAACCACTCCACCGACAGGTAGCCCGTGAAGCCGTGGTCGCGCAACGCGGCGACGATCTCGGCCCAATGCAGGCGGCCGGTTTCCAGGGTGCCGTCGAGGTTGGTCGCGTGCACGTGCCGGACGTGGCGGGCCAGACGTTGGAGCAAGCCGGTGGGACTGGCAGGGAAGAGGGTCGGATGATCAATCAGGCCGAAGTTCGGCCGTGCGACGCGGTCGACCAGGCGTTCGCAGCCGTCGACGGTGTCCATCAGGTTCCAGTCATGGACCTCGGCCGCGAGCGTGATTCCGGTGGTCGCCGCATCGTCGCACAGTTCCTGCAGGCAGGCGACGGTCCGCGCCCATTGCTCGGCATCGGCGTCGGCGCTGCGGTGGTTGCCGGTGAAGATGCGGATGGCGGTGGCGCCTACCGCGCGCGCGCGGGCGAGGACGCGGTGGCCGTGGGCGAGTGAATCCGCTGCGTGCTGGGCACTTTTGGTGAAGTTGTAGTAGGCCGACAGCATGGGAACTGTCAGCCGGTGCGCGGCAAGCGCAGCGGTGAGTTGATCGATCGCCGCCGCGTCCATGGCCTCGACGTGCGGATCCCACAGTTCAACGCCGTCATAGCCCCAGGCGGCGAGATCACGGATGATCTCCGGAAAGGGTCGCTGCAGATTGTCGACGCCGGTGTAGGTCTTGGTTTTGCGCCAGGCGATCGAACAGGCACTGAGTTTCATGCTTTCTCCAGGTTTCAGGTCGGGTGGAAGGTGCCGGCGCGTTCGTAGGCCCGGTACAGATCGGCGTAGGTTCCGCCGGCGCGGATGAGGTTCTCATGCGGGCCGAGTTCGACCAGGCGGCCGTCGCGGATCACCGCGATGCGATCAGCATCGCGGATGGTGGCGAGGCGGTGCGCGATGATGATCGAGGTGCGGCCGGCGCAGATCCGCCTGAGCGCGCGCTGGATGCGGCCCTCGGTGTGGATGTCCACCGCGCTGGTGGCCTCGTCCAGCACCAGCACGGCCGGGTCGGCCAAGTGCGCCCGCACCAGGCAGACCAGTTGCCGCTGACCGTGCGACAAGCGGTTGCCTGACACGCCGACCTCGGTGCGGTAGCTGTCGGGCAGGCGCTCCAGCACCTCGTCGGCCCCCAGGTCGCGCGCCGCCTGGATGAGCTCGTCGTCCTTGGCCTCTGGCCGGGCCAGGCGCAGGTTGTCGAGGATGGTGCCGGAAAAGAGCACGTTGTCCTGCAAGACCACCCCGATCTGCCGCCGCAGGCTGGCCTGGGTGACCGCGCGCAGGTCGGTGCCGTCGATGCGGATCGCGCCAGCTTTCAGGTCGTAGAAGCGGGCAAGCAACTGCACCAAGGTGCTCTTGCCGTGCCCGGTCGGACCGACGATCGCCAGAGTTTCCCCAGCGTGGATGGTCAGGCTGAGGTCATGCAGGACGGTCGGCCCGTCGCCATACGCAAAGCGGACGTGGTCGAATACGACCTCGCCGCGCGGTCGGGACAGAACGCCGGCCCCGGGCTGATCGACGACCTCAGCCGGAGTATCGAGGAGCAAAAATATGCGCTGGGCCGAAGCCGCACCGGCCGAGAACCGCTCGAACAGTTCGCCCAGCTCCTGCACCGGGCCGAGGAAGAGATTGACGTAGAACACCGCGCAGGCGAGCTGTCCGGCGGTGATCGACCCGGTCGCCAGATCGTGCGCCCCGACGATGAGCAGGGTGACATACCCACTCACGGTCAGGATGCCGGTGAACGGTGCGAACCAAGCCCAGGCCCAGGCGCCGCGGTTGCTCGTGCGATCGAGTTGGCTGAGCAGCGTGCCATAAGCGGCGCGGTTCGGTTCTTCATCGGTGCATTGCTGCACGACCTTCACCCCATGCACGGTTTCGACCAGATGCGCGGTGACGCGCGACTTGTGTTCGGCCACCTTGCCCCAAATGCGGATGCCCAGGCGGTTGAAGGCGATCATCGCCATGAACATGACCGGCGCGACCAGGGCCAGGGCGCCGAACAGGCGCCAGTCCAGGCAGGCGAGCAGGATGCCGGCACCGAGGCAGCGCACCACTGCGCCCAGCAGTTCCGGGGCACCATTGACCACCAGCGGTTGCAGGGCTTCGACATCGCGGTCGACGCGCGACACCACTCTTCCGGCGCGGGTGCGGTCGAAATAACGCACGCTCAGCGATTGGACATGGTTGAACAAGGTCCGGCGCAGATCGCCCAGGGCGCGCACCGCCAAACGGCCGGTCAGCCAGTGGTGCAGTCCTCCCAAGCCGAAACGGACCAGCCAGGCGATGGTCAAGCCTGCGGCCATCGCGATCACCACCCCCCAAGCGATGGTGATGCCGCCGGGTCCGCGCACGATGCCGTGATCGATGACCTGGCCGAGAAACCACGGCCGCACGAACACCGAGGCCACCACCACCAGTTCGACCAGCAGCACGGCAAGCAGCAGGCGACGGACCGGCCAGAGAAGTTCCATCACCCGCTTGAGCACCTGGCGATCGAGCCGGGTGCGCGACAGCTCCTCTTCGATATCGAGGTCGCGGTCGGGCGCCGGGGCCGGGGCCGGGGCCTGGGCCTGGGCCAAGGTCGGCGCAGGTGCGCTGGTTGCGGCCGGTGCTGGAGGCGGATGGCTCATGCCGGATCCAATCCCAGCAGATCGCGGTAGGCCGGACTGGTGCCGATCAGGTGCTCATGGGTTCCGGTGACGTCGATGCGGCCGTCGTCGCCCAGCAAGGCGACGCGATCGGCGAGCAGGATCGACGACAGTTTGCTGGCGATGATCAGAATGCCGGGACCGCGGCCCCCAGCGCCCAGGCGGTCGAGAATCCGGCTTTCGGTCACCGCATCCAGGGCGCTGGTCGCGTCGTCGAGAACGATCAGATCGGGCTTGGCGAGAAGCGCCCGGGCCAGGCACAGGCGCTGGCGCTGACCGCCAGATAAAGTCACGCCGCGCTCGCCAATCGGACTCGCCAATCCCTGCGGCAATCCTGCGACCACATCGTCGGAGGCGGATGCCGTGAGTGCGCTGGCGATTTGCGCCGCATCAGCGTCCCGACGACCGCGGCGCAGATTGCCTTCGAGCGAGTCCGAAAACAGGAATGAGTCCTGGAAGGCCGTCTGCACCCGGCGGCGCAGATCCCCAAGCCGTAGTTCACGCACGTCGACCCAGCCACCGGCCTCGGTTCCGATCTCGATTCGGCCTGCCTCGGGATCGCTCAGGCGCGGGATGAGCGCGGCGAGGGTGCTCTTTCCAGAGCCGGTGGCACCGACCAGGGCGAGGATTTCACCTGACGCGACCGTGAGGTTCAACCCGTCGAGCACGAGTCTGCCGCGCGGCGTACGCACCCGCACCCCGCTCAGGCGCAGGCCGAGCGGACCAGGCGGCAAGGTCTTGGTGCCGTCAGCGATTGCTGGTTTGGCATCAAGGATTTCCCAGATCCGTCCGGCGGAAGCTGCGGCTTCAGCAAAAAGCTGCTGCAGGGCACCCACCGCCTCGATGCGGAAGATGATCATCTGCACCATCAGCATGGAACCGATCAGGTCGCCGACCTGCATGCGGCCGGTCGACACCAGCCAGGTGCCGCACAGCAGGATCCAGACGTGCGACAACGACACTACCAGCTGCGGCAGCGGCAGGTGCAGACTGACGTAATCCACCGCATGCCGGCACAGGCGCGAGAAACCCTCGATCTGGCCGGTGAAACGCTGCGAGCGCGCGGCTTCAAGCGCGAATGATTTCACCACCCGCACTCCGCGCACGCCTTCATCAAGGTCCTGGAGCACCCCGTCGTACGCATCGCCGCTGGCGCGGTCGTGCCCGGCCATGGTCCCGGCCTGGCGCACCACCAGCCACAGGCCGGACCCGACCAGGACGGCAGGCACGAGGCCCAACAGGGGATGGATGAAGGCCAGCACCACCAGCACCGAGGTGAACAGCACGGTCATCTCGACCAGCGAGCGCAGGCCACCGGTCACCGCGTCGCGCACCTTGTCGCTGTCCCTGGTCGTCCGGTTGACGATCTCGCCGCTGCCATGCCGCAGGTGCCAGGCGAGATCGAGCCGCTGAACCTGGGTGAAGATCGCCAGGCGCATGTCATGCAGCAGCCGTTGCCCGACGTGCATGAACAGGATGGTGCTGAAATACTGGGCGACGCCGCGGACCACGGAAATGCCCAGCAGCAGCGCCGCCCACCAGAGGGCCAGGCTGGAAATCGTCTCGGCCGTGCCCGGAGTGCGGCTGGCACTGATCAAGCCGTTGATCGCCTTGCCCAGGAACAGGCTGGGCAACGGCATGAGAAGGTTGGTGCACAGTCCGACGAGCAGACTGATTGCCAGCAGCCGTCCATGCGGCAGATAGAAACCATAACAGCGCAAGAGGGGTGAGCGTTCGGCCATGGGATCCGGCGCGGCGGGGCCGGCGACGGAGCGTTGCAGGGTGCATTCACGGTAGCGGGGGCAAGTCGTTCGCGCCGCCGGATGCCGCTGGCGCCTCTGGGTGGTGCTGCTACCACCCGACCATGCCCACGTTCGATCTCACCCCCGGCAACAGCCTGCTTTTGCTCATCGACGTGCAGGAACGGTTTCTTGCCGCCATCCCCGGCATCGCCCCCGACCAGGCGGTGGGACGCAACTGCGGGATCCTGCTGTCCGCTGCGAAATTGCTGGGCGTGCCCGCGATCATCAGCGAACAGGTGCCGGACAAGCTGGGGCCGACCGTGGCGCATCTGGTCGCAGCCGATCCGGCTGCGCCGCGTCTGGCCAAGACCGCCTTCAGTTCCTGGGGCGACGATGGGCAACGCGCCCGGATCGAGGCGGCGCACCGCAGCCGGGTCATCCTCTGCGGCATCGAGGCCCACGTCTGCGTACTTGCCACCGTCGCCGACCTAATCGCGGCCGGCCGCGAGGTGATCGTCGCCAGCGACGCCGTCGCCAGCCGGCTGGACGCCAGTCGTGACGCTGCTCTGGCTGCCGCGCGCGACCTGGGGGCGTTGGTGGTGCCAACTGAATCCATCGTCTTCCGCTGGCAGCGCCAGGCGGGCGTGGGGCAGTTCCGAGAGATCGCGAAACTCGTCAAATAGGCAATGCCGGCTGGCATGAGGTCCAGCCCACCTGGGTTCCCCCCTCTGATCGCCACGCTTCTCGGCTTGACCGGTGTCTCATCCTTGGCCAGCATCCAATGGCTGTTTTTACCTGCGGATCAACAAAATCTGGGCAAATTCATCCCGGCGTGCGAGCAGAACTCTACCCGCCACGGTAGAGCTCGGCCTTTGGCTGACCAGGCCCATACGGCGCAACGCCAGGGCCGGATCCTCGTACCAGCTTCAATGTGATGGAATCGATCACGCTCCAGTCGCTCATCAACTGCTGATTCACCGCTGATAACCCGATTTCCGGAGTAAACCCGTGCTCTTTGATTCTCCACGATTGACTGCGCTCTCATTCCTCATGCTCATGCCGTTGTTAGCGGCAGATCCGCCACCGCATCCTGGCGAACCCCAGGCGCATCGCGACCTGGTGCCGGGCAAACCGAGCACCTCGGCGCGGTTGTACGCCCGTGAGCATCCCGAGGGCCCACCCCGGGTGGAACCGGTGTACGTCCAGCCGGTGAAGGCCGACCAGTGGGAACTGGTGATACCCAAGGCTCATCCCGCAGGCGCCGAGGCCATCGTCACTGTATCCACCCGTGATGGGGCGGTGCTCAATGGCAGCACTTTGGCGCCGAAGGCTGATAATTTCTTCCATTACACCAGTACCTATCGACTCCAAGTGGCCAAGGATCGGCTGAGCGGTTCGCTCCGCATCCGGTTCCTCGACAAGAAAAGCCTGAATGCCCAAGAGACCCTGACCATGGGCGTCGAGCGCGTGGTCATCCTGGATGTCCAGGTGAAATCCGGGCAGGTCAGCGGCACCGGCGAACTGCTGGGGGTGGGGGCGGCACGGACGCCGCTGACAATCAGGGGCAAATATTTTGCTGGCGGCCGGCCGGAGCGACCCGAGGACACCATCGCTGCTGGCGCGGGGTGGCCTGGGCATCGCGGCCCCTTCGGCAACGGGGCGGCCGAGGACCGCGGCTGCCGCCTACTCGCCGATCTGGCCCAGGCCCGACCTGTCTGGAAATGCACCGAGGACCTGCCCGATGGCCGCGCGCATACCAGCGGTGGCGGTCCGATGGGGCCGATCCTGGGCGACAAATCGTGCGTCGATTGGCTGCGTCATGCGGGATCCAAATCCGGGCCGGTGGTCGCCGACGGCCTGGTTTACCTGTATACCATGATCCCCTCGGGCCAGGTCGGCGAAATCATTCCCGACAAGCGATTCTCGTCAGATGTTTTCGATCAGGCGGTGCTCACCCAGGCGGCTCACGATTGGTTGCCAGGAGTGGCGGCAAAACCCGGACCGCCAGAAGAACCCGGGCTGACCGACAGCGCCAAGCCGCGTTTCTATCCCCAACGCACCATGTTCTGCGTTGGCGCCGACGATGTGATCTTCTGCTTCGAAGCCGCCACCGGCCAATTGCGCTGGAAGACCGTCTATCCAGCGGCGTCGGCAAATTACGGCGGCAGCAAAGGCGGACCGCACCTGAGCGCTTTCGTCGCCAATGGCAAAGTTTATGCCCTGGGCTCGACCGAACGCATCTATTGTCTGGATGCCAAGACCGGCAAGGAGATCTGGCAGTCGAGTACCGGCTGGAGCGCCACGGCAAAATACAAGATCCTGCAAGAATGCCTGGCCGCAAAAACCGGATTCCCGCGCAACCGCAGCCTGGAAACCTCTTTGGTGGTCGCCGAGGGGGTGGTCGTGGTCTGTGATCAGCGCGGCAAACTGCACCAGAAGGACGGTTATGCTTACACAGAAGGCCCAGGACTGATCGGCCTTGATGCCGCCACCGGCAAGAAGCTTTGGCAGACGGCAGAGGGCATCACCAGCGACAGCGTGACTCCCTGTCGCTGGGTTCATCAGGGGAAGACCTACATCCTGGTTAACGGTTCCGACAAGTTACGGGCGCTCGATCCGATCAGCGGCAAGTTCCTCTGGGAAGTCCCGTGTGGACCGTCCGGCATGAGCCTGGTCGCGGATCAGGACTATGCCGTCGCCAACACGGGCGATGCGAAGCAGGCCGAGGTGTCGGGTTTCCGGATAACCCCCAAGGGCGCCGAGAAGATCTGGTCGTTGCCCAAGAATTATCAGATACCACGGGGATACTTCTATCCAGTGATCTATCGCGGCCATCTCTACGCCATCGGTGGCGAGAGCGCTTTGATCTGCGTCCGCCTGAGCGACGGCAAGGTGGTGGCCGCGGTGAAGGATCTCGGCGGTGGGCATAGCGGAGGTGGCGATTCCCTGATCGCAGGTGAAGGCCGGACCATCGGCAGCGGTCTGTGCGTAACCGGCGTCGAAGAAAACACCAAACCGCTGCACGCCCCGTGGCGAGTCGCCTTCGCCATCGGCTATTTCACGCCCTTGGATACGGCCCTGGTCGATGGCCGGTTCTTCCTGCGCGATAAGACCGGGATCGTCTGCTATGACCTGCGCGATGCCGGGGCTGCCGCAAAATGATCTTGGGAAACACCCTCGGATTCATCCAGAAGACCTGAAGGAACGGAAACGAAAGGGTGGGCACAGATGGGATTTGCGGGGATAGGCGGGTTCGCGCCGCCGGAGGCCGCTGACGCATCAGGGTATGGCCATATTCGATCTCACCCCCGGCAACAGCCAACTTTTGGGCATCGACGTGCAGGATCGCTTCCTGGACGCCAGCCGCGACTCTGCCCTCGCCGCCGCGCGCGACCTGGGGGCATTGGTGGTGCCGACCGAATCGATCGTCTTCCGTTGGCAGCGCCAGGCTGGCGTCGGGCAATTCCGGGAGATTTCCAGGCTGTGAAATGAGGACAGATGTCCGGCCATTGGGCCGCTTCGCTGCGTACATCAGTCCTCATTTGGTGTACAGACAGGATGTCTTCCACCACGGTTAGTGCCTGCGGCAGGCACGGAGAGGTGGCAGGACATCTGTCCGTACACAAAGTAAGCGCCTGGTCGGCGTCAGCGCAGCTTGAACCCGTCGCTGGAGGTGACCACCCAGCCCAGACCGATCGCGGTGCTGGCTCCGGGACTGAGGTCGAGTCCCCAGGCGCGCAGGCCGGGTGAGGGTTCGCTGCTGCCGGGCGAGGTGTCCGCCAGGATGGTGACCGTGACCTCACCCAGTCGGCTGATCGCACTGGAAGCCAGGAAAAACACCGTGCGCCGTTGCGTGCCCAGGTGGTGGATGTTCCAGGTCCAGCCTTCCTTGTGGCGCGTTGTGGTGCGATCGCCTTCGCCGGGTTTCCAGGCGAGTCCAGGTTCGACGAAGATGCCGGGGTCTTCCTCCAGACAGAGATCGATGGTGGTGCCCGGAGCGGCCCCCTGGAACCATCCCGAACCGGTCAGGCGGCCATCGACGACGATGGTCAGCGGTCCAGGTTGCAGCCCGCGTGCGGACAACGGAATGGTGGCGTGGCGTTGGGCGATCGGCGCGCGCAATGGCGCGAGTTCCCAGCGATCCTCGGCGATGGTCAGGCTTTCTGCCGGAAGATCGATGATCAGGCGTTCCTGTTCGCGCGGCAGGGCGATGGTACCCAGGGACCAGCGTTCAGGAGCCAGATCACTGGCCGGAGCAACCGGAAGCGACTTGGGCAGGGAGGTGGTCCTGACGCCAGTGGCCTCAGACATTGCTGCAACCGTGACCAGCTCAGCCCGGCTGGCACCAGCGGCCTTCCCGCTGGTGATCGTCACCACGCGCTTGTTCGCGATGGTGTCGGCGGCAAGGCGGATCGGGCGTTCCTCCGGGCCTCGCAGCGGTTCGGTGCGATTGGTCGCCACGGCCTCGCAGGTGATTGCTGGCAGGGACAAGGCCAGCGGTTTGGTCATCACAGCACGCCGGATCAGGTTCGCCTTGCCATCCTTGATGATGACGGCCGCAGCCGGTGTCCAACGCAGTTCGTTGGTGGACAGACGAATCATGACCCGTCCGCCATCCTGCCGATCAAGGTGCAGTCGGCGCACCGGTGCAGGAGTGGCTGCTCCGGCCCAGGCGGAGGCCATGTCGGACGCACTGACAGGACCCTGCGTGGACAGCAGCAACGCCGCACTGCCGCCGCGCGCCACCGCCTCGGCCCGACGGACCAGATCGCCTTGCGCCGATCCCCAGGCATTGCGCTTGGTCTCGCGGGCGGCGCGACTGGCGACGGCGGCATCGATCGCGGCAAGCCATCCAGCCGGGTTCAACGCGGGATCAAAGCCCGGCAAACGCGACGTCAGGCGAAGCTCGTTCCTGCTCGCGAGTTCATCCGCCACGGCCAAGGCGGCGCGGGCATCGTCGAGGCGATTGCGTTCGTCGAGCAGGGCCAGCAATCCGGCGGGCGCGGGCGGAGCAGGGTCGCGTTCTTCCGCGATCGACCAGGCGGCGCCTTCAACCGCGATGCTGCCGGCAGGAGTCGCAGGCAGTGACACGACCAGGCCAGCCGCCGGGATGTCCAGGTTCCAGGTCAGGATGGCGCCATCCGGGTGGATAGTGAGGTTGCGCGGCGGGCCAAGGTCGGCCGCTGCCATGGTCGCCGTCAAGCCGGCCCAGAGGCCGAGGACGGCGAGCGGACACTGCGGGGAAATGCTGGCGCGGCTCATGGCGCGATCTCCAGGACGGGACGCTGGTCGGTGGCGTAGGACAATTTGTAGATCACAGTCAGCGTGTCGGAAATTTTCACATCAGCGCGCTGGTACGGATCCTTGTCCAGGCGTTCCTCGGCGGCGCGGCCAGACAGCTCGGGATTTTGCAGGGTGATCTCCACCCCGGTGCGCGGTCGCGGCAGCGGTTCGGAAACCGTTACGCTCACGTTCAGTCCGGGTGGGCCGGTAACCTGATCGGTGATGGTCACGTAGGCCTTGCGGCCGGACAACCAGCCATCTTCGGAGCGGACCACGACCCGGCGTTCGACCGCCAGGCGCTGGTCGATGCCGGCTCCGATCGTCACCTGGCCGGCCGGCGGGGTGAATGGCAGGGGCACGCTGCCGACCGGACTGCCGTCGATGACCACCACGCACGGCCCTGCCGGCAATGGGGCGGGACCGGGATTGGTGCCGGTGAATCGCCGCCACACCGCATTGTCGACGATCGGGAAGGCGTGGCGCTGCAAACGTCCCTGAAGGCGGATCGGGGCGAGATCGACCACGGTGTCGCGATCGCGGGCCAGGGCGAGTCCGGCCGGCAGGGTGAAGGTCACCGGCCAACCCTGCGCCGCCTGGGCCGGATCGGGCGGTGGCGGGGCGACGGCGGGTTTGCCGACGACCCGCGTCACCTGCGCATACCGGTAGTACACCTCCAGGCAGAGCGTGAGCAGGGCGGAACCGACGGGTTCACCGGCGGGATGTGGTGGCGGTGCCCCGGACTGGCGTTGGATCAGGTGATCGCGCACCACGTTGTTCCAGTTCTTCCAGGCATCGCCACCGACCTGGAACGCAGCCAGGTTGAGCAGGTAGATGGTCGCGATCCGCCCCTGGTCGACATGGTCGCCCAACCGGCCTGCCACACCGTCGAGCATCGCACCAGGCAGGACTGGCGTTTTACCGCTGTAGGTCTGGATGGCGGCGGTTGCAGCGAGACGGTCGAGCGGGTCTGAGATCCGATTGGCGGCGTCGCTGGCACGGGTCGCAATGCTCTGGACATCGGCATCCAGCCCTGCGGCCAGGCTGGATTTCATCGCCATCACGGCAACGACGGCAGCGAAGCCGCCGTTGAGTGGCGTGGGATCGGCCACCACCCGATCCAGATCCCCGGCCTGGACCCGGGTGATCAACCGGTCGCGCCACGCGTCGCAGATCGGACGCAACTCCTGGTCGTTCGTCATCGCATAGGCCTCGGCCAGGGTCAGGGTGCCGAGGGCGAGGCCGGTGAAGGATTGGCGGGCCGGAGGTTCGGCAGCCAACCAGGAGATGGCCTTGCTGATGGTTTGGCGGAACCGATTAGGGGTTTTGTGGTCGTAGCCTGCACCCAGAAGCCCGAGCAGGACCAACGCGGTGCCTTCGGTGCGGTACGCTCCGACCGCGAAGGTGCCGTCGGTCTGCTGCGCTTGGGTCCACTGCCGGAAGCCGCCCTCAACCGCACTTTCGCTGGCCCTGCTGCCGCCAAATTTCCCGACCGCACGTTTGCGGCCACCACCACTGCGATTCCCGAACATGCCGGAACTGCCGCCACCGGCACCGATGGCCATGAAGGCGCCTTGCCCGCCCATCTCCACGTCGTTCACTGCGTTTTCATTGGTCAGGATTGGGTCCGCCTGCACCAGGCGCGGTCTTTCCAGCCCGCCGACGGCTTCGGGCAGGCCGTACCAGCGCACCTGCAAGTCGCCGATGGTCACCGGACCGTTCGCCCGCCGCGTCACCAGCTGTACCGGAGCCTTGCCCCAGTCCTCGCCGTTGCGGTTGCGCACGGTGGCCACCGGCACCAGTTCGGCCGCCGATTCGTCAAGGACACAACGCCAAGCCAGCGACCAGGAAATATCCTGCATGCGGTAGGCCAGCCGGATCGGGCGGTCCTGCGCCATGCGCGGGACCGACAAGCCGAGATCTCGGGCGAGGGCTGGTGCGGGCAGGCTGTTGAGTTCCTCTTGGGCCTTGTGGCGTTCAGCCATGGCGGCGGAATGATCGCTGCGACTGGTGGCAAATTGGGACAGCACGGCCTGTTCATGCGCCGCCCAGGCGGCGGGTGCGATGGGCGGCAGCTTGCCGCCGCCCGCAGCGACATCAGGAAAATCCTTGGCCACCAAGCCGGTCCAGTAACCCCGTTGCGTCGCCTGGGTCATGCGTTCGTCGCAGGCGGCAATGGTTTGGCGCAATTCCCGGCGTCGGTCGGCAACCGGATCGGCAGAGGGCGGTCGGTTCACCACCTGGACGCGATCCAGGGGCAGATGATCCACCAGCAGCGAGGCCGAACCGAGGTCCATGCCGTTGGGCAGGCCTGAGATCTCGCCATCGTTCGCCGGCAGGATCCCGGCCCGTTCGACCCAGGCCCCGTCCGGCGCGATGGTCACCTGGACCACGGGCAGGTCGACGGCCGACAGGATGGAGCAGCAGGCGAGGATGGTTGGGACGCGGGTGTGCATGGCGAAGATGATCGCAGCGTGTTCACGAAGGTTCAATCGAATGATCCTTACGCGATCGTCGCTGGTGAGACGCTGCGCCACCAGCCCCCGGGTTGCACACCGGGCATGACGCAAGGGCGTGACCTAGGTGTCAACAGGAGCGCTACTATGGGAAAATGTCAGAATTCCATGGCCGGAGATCCACCATGCCCATCGATGCTGTCCAGACGACATCCGTGTTCATGGCGGTCCTGCTGGCCGTTTCCGTCCAGGCTGGCGAACCTGCCGCCAAGGTGGCTGCACCTGCAGTCACCCTCACCACCTTGCGCGCCCAGATCGCGGCCCTGCAGAAAGCCGATCGCCAGGTCTGGACCACCTTCGACCGCGATCGCGACGGCAAGGCGAGCGAGGTCGAGGTGCTGGCCGCGTTGGCCGAGAATCCGGCCTGGTTCCGTGCTCGCTTCAAGGCCGAGTTCACCGCCATCGATCGCAACCATGACAACGCGCTGTCCGTGTCCGAATTGCAGGCGTTGGCCGACTCCAGCCCGAACGAGGCCTACAAGCTGGACGTCGACGAGCGCAAGCGTTCGACTCGCGACCGTTTCGGCCCTGGCACGGACGGCCAGGTCGGAGCCAATATCGGCGTCAGCAGCGGTGGCGGCGGCGAGGCCTTCGTTGCCCACCTGAATCAGCAGGCCTACATCCAGGATTACGACGTCGTCCAGGGCCAGTACATGCCGGTGGTCGGCATCCTGACCACGGGAACCGTGCTCAGCGTCGGCAACGTCATCATCACCATCCGCCGCGTGAAGCGCTGACGCCATGAACCATTCTCGCCCTGGACTTCCCTCTTCCCTGCTCCTGGTCGCCGCCGTGCTGGGCGGATGCATCCTGGCCCGAGGCGGAACTGCCGGTGAAACTTCGGCGGCAACGCTAAAACCCGCTGTGATCACCTTGCATGAATTCGTCGTCCGCATCCAGGCCTTGCAGAAGCAGGAAGCCGACCTCTGGACGGAATTCGATCTCGACCGCGACCGCAAGGTGAGCGAGGTTGAGGTGCTTGCCGCGCTGGCTCGCCGTCAGACCTGGTTCAGCGATCGCTTCCCTGATTTGTTCCGTGCCGTTGATGGCAATCACAATCGCAAGCTCAGCGCTGGCGAACTTGACGCCCTGGCAAAGCGCAGTGGCGGTCCGGTCACGCTGGCAGTCACTGAACGGACGAAGTCCGTACGCGAACGTTCGAACCTGGATGGCGCCGCCGACCTGAAGGCTGGCGCGGGCAATGCCTTCACCTTCGGCGATGGCGATCGCGTGCGCGCCAGCGCGACCTTCGCGACTCAGTATTCCTACATCAAAGGCTACGACGTCGTGGGTGGGAATTTCGATCCCGTGATCGGGGTGCTCAGTTCCGGCCAGACCATCAACGTCGGCGATTTCGCCATCATCATCGAAAGGCTGCCTTGACCTTGTCTTGACGTTGGGCCTCGCCGGCCAGCCTGCGGCGCATGCCCGCCAAACCGTTGTCCTGTGTCGTCTCTGTTTCCGGCATCCGTGGGGTGCTGGGTTCCACCTTGGGGCCGGATCAGTTGCTCGCTCTTGCCGCAGCCTTCGGCACTGCCGTCGCCGGTGGCCGGGTGGTGGCGATCGGCCGCGACAGCCGTCCGACTGGAAGCTTGGTGGTGCAAGCCGTTTCGGCCGGTCTGCGCGGCGTCGGCTGCACGGTGGTCGATCTGGGACTGGTCCCCACGCCGACCGTGCCGTTCGCGGTCGCGCGCGGCGGTGGGCGTTTCGGAGGCGGCATCCAGGTCTCGGCCAGCCACAATCCGATCGAATGGAACGCGCTGAAGTTTTACGGCCCGGACGGTCGCAACGTCGATCAGAAGCAACTCGATGCGATCCTCGCCGCATATCAGGCCGAACCGGCCTGGAAGCGCTGGGACGGAGTCGGCGGCCACCGCGAGGATCAGCAGATCCTTGACCATCACCTGGAGGCCGTGTTGGCGTCGGTCGACACCGCGCTCATCCGTCGGGCCGCGATTCCGGTGCTGCTCGACAGCGTGAATGGTGCCGGTGCGGTGCTCGCCCCGCGCCTGTTGTCGGCTCTCGGCTGTGCCTTGACGGCGGTGCACGTCCGACCGGAACTGCCCTTCCCGCGTGATCCCGAACCGACGGCTGAAAAGGTCGTCGCCACCGGCGCCCTGGTGCGCGCGTGCGGCGCGGCCATTGGTTTCGTCCAGGATCCGGACGCCGATCGCTTGGCGCTCATCGACGGTGACGGCACCTACATTGGCGAGGAATACACCTTGGCGCTGTGCGCCGCTGCGCGGCTGGCGGCGGCTGAGGCCGAGGGTCGCGCCGGCCAGGTGATCGCCACCAACCTGTCGACCTCGCGCATGGTTGAGGACATCGCGGCCCGTCATCGTGGCCGGGTGGTGCGCACCCCGGTGGGCGAGGCGCACGTGCTCGACGCGATGCAGGCCGAGGGCGCCCTGCTGGGCGGCGAAGGCAACGGCGGCGTCATCGATCCGCGCGTGGTCTGGTGTCGCGACAGCCAGGTGGGCATCGCGCTGGTTTTGGAATACCTCGCACGCACCGGCAAAACGCTGAAGGAAGTTGTCGCCGCCCTGCCGCGCTACGCCATGGTGAAGCGCAAGATCGCGGTCGACCGCGCCACCGTCACCGCCGCGATCCCGCGCATCCGCGCGGCTGATTTGGCCCAGGCTGCGACGATCGACGCGCGCGACGGGCTCAAACTATCCTGGCCCGATCGCTGGGTCCACGTGCGCGCCAGCGGCACCGAACCCGCCAGCCGGATCATCGCCGAGGCACCGGATCAGGCCGGAGCGGACGCGTTGGTCGCGGCGGTCGGTCGGTTGCTTGGATAATGTAGCTGGGTTGATGCCCTGATCCCGGCAGACTGGAATGGTGCCCCGGTGCCGGCACGCTGCCGCGCCACGGAGCACGCTCATGGCCGACCAGGACTTCCCCGGTTTCGTCGACGATGAACCGCAGAAGAAAGCGGCCCAAAAGCCTGCGAACGCCAACCCGTTCGCAGGCCAGCAGGTCGTGCTGCCGGGATCCTTTGCTCCACCCGCTGCGCCCACGCCTGGAAGCACTCCGCCCGGGAAGCCGACGGCCGCGAAGCCGGTTCCGCCAGCGCCTGCGGCACCATCAGCGGCAGCACCGGCTGCGCTCGCCAAGCCCGACGACCCCGATCTGAAGCCGGGTTCGCGCAAGGATCTCTGGCATTGTCCGCATTGCGGCGCGGGCAATGCACCGGAGCGCACCACCTGCCGAAGTTGTGCCAAGTCGCCGCACGAGGCCATCGTCATCCCCTGGCACCGCACCCTGGTCGGACGCCTTGGCATCGTGGCCGGCATCGCCGCCCTCGTCGCGGTCGTCTGGTTCGCTACCCGCACCGACCTCACCTGCGTCGAGCCGGGTCCGGGGAGGCTCGACTCCCGGCCGCGCCAGGGTGGTTCCGGCGAGGGTTTCACCTACGAATCCGGCCCGTACTTCCGGGCCAAGCGGGGCTTCGCCCTGAGCGGTCGGGTGCTGACCAGCGCCAGCCTGGGCGGGGTGGGCAACGCCCTTACGGTCATGTGCGCGCTGAAAAATTTGGCGGCCGACGACAGCGCCTTCAACACGGCGGTGGCCGAGGCGACTACCCCGGGGACGCTCACCCTGCACCTGGTCTTCCCCGGTGCCGAGCGCCCGAAGCTGGAACGCGGTACCTGGCTCAGCCTGACTGGATCCGAAGGGGTGCTTACCGACGGCTTGAACGGGAACGTCCTGCCTGAGGGGCCGCTCCAGGTGCTGGTCAAATCCTGGAAGGTGAAGGACGCGCGCTGATCCCGGCCCAGCCGGGAGTGGTGGCCACGCCACCGAACGGCGATGTGGACATCGCCGCTCCATGGCGAATGGCGGCGTGAAGGGAGCGTCGATGTCCACATCGACGTGGTTCCACGGTGGGGGACGACCCGGCGCAGCCGGGCGTGGGCCAACTCAACCCACGACCTTGATCACGATTACGGAGATGTTGTCGAAGCCGCCCCGGTGGTTCGCGAGTTCGACCAGGAGCATGCAGACCTGTTCCGGGTCGATGGCATGGACGATGATCTGCTGGATCTCCTCGTCCTGGACCATGTCGCACAGACCGTCGCTGCACAGCAGATACGTGTCGCCGGCGTGCAGGTCTTCAACCGTGATGTCGACCGTGATCTGATCCATGCCGAGGGCGCGGGTGACGATGTTGGACAGCAGGGCGGCCTCTTCGCTGTCGGGATCGAGCAGACCTTCGCGGACGCGTTCGGCGACCAGGCTGTGGTCCTCGCTGACCTGTTCGATTTTCCCTTCGGCCACGCGGTAGATCCGGCTGTCGCCGACGTTGGCGGTGACCACCCGGTCATCCATGAAGGCGCAGGCGACCAGGGTGGTGCCCATGTCTTGCAGGGCGGGTTCGGCGCGCGATTTGGCGAGGATGTGATCGTTTGCTGAGAAGACCGCCTGCTTCACCGCCTCGACCACTTTGTCCTCCTGCTGCCAGTCGGATGGGCGGAGGTGGCGGAGCTGGCCGGTGACGATGCGGGTGGCGAGATCGCTTGCGACCTGGCCGCCGGCGTGGCCACCCAGGCCGTCGCAGACCAGGGCGATGCGTTCACGCACTTCGGCGTAGAGGGAATCCTCGTTCTTGGAGCGGACCCGGCCCTGATGCGTCAGGGCCGCCATGAGCAGTCGCAAGGCGGCCATCAGTCGATCGCCAGGGCAAGGAGGGTCATGTCGTCGGCCTCGGGTTGGGCGCCGCGGAAATGCCGGACGCGGTCCATGATCTGGCCGACCAGGTCGTCGGGGTTGCCACCGGCGAGCAGCGCCAGGACCTCTTTCAGGCGATCGGTGCCGAATTCCTCGCCCTGCGAGTTCATGGTCTCGGTGACGCCGTCAGTGTAGAGCAGGAAAAGGTCGCCGGGGGAGAGCTGCGTCTGGCATTCCTCGATCGCATTGCGGAAGGCCGGTCCGGCCTTCATGCCCACCACCATGCCCCGGGGCTTGATTTCGTCCATGATCCCCTGGGCCTGGTTGAAGTGCAGGGTCGGATTGTGGCCGGCGCGGGCCCAGGTGATGGTGCGCTGGTCGGGGGAGAGGATCGCGTAGGTCATGCTCACGAACAGTTTACCCCCAAGATCGCGCGCCAGGGCATCGTTCACCTTGACCAGCACCTCGGACGGCGGCGAACCGGACTGGGCGTAGATCTCCAAGGTCTTCTTGGCCATCGACATGATCATGCCGGCTTCGACCCCGTGGCCGCTGACATCGCCCATGGCGAAACCCAGGCGGCCGTCAACGAGCGGGATGAATTCGTAGAAATCGCCGCTGATCTCGGCGCAGGCCTCGAAGCGCGTGGCGAAGCGGTAGCCGGGGATGGTCGGCGCGACTTGGAGCAGGTCATGCTGCAGTTCCCGGGCGCGGGCCATGTCGTCGCGGGGCGGCGCGGTCTCGGGGTTGGACTGGCCGCGGGTTTCCGCCGTGTCCATCCAGCCGAGGTGGTCTGTCGATGACTTGACCGCAACGGTTGACGGCGCCGCAGCGGTTGCTGCCGCCGGAGCGGTTGCTGGCGCTGGGGTGGCGGTGCGGATCTCGTCCTCGGCCAGTTCATTGAGGAACGAGGTTGCAACGGCCTCTTTCGCGGCGGCGGCGACATCAACGGTGGGCGGCGTCCCTTCCCGGGTCGCAACGACCTGCGGCAGGATCGGATTCGATTCCGATACCGGTCGTGCGACTGGCGGGCCGGAAGTCGCTGGGCGGTCGCCGCCGCTGCCGAGCTGGTCGGGCGAGGACAGCGCGCGGAGGCTGCGCGAGACCTGGGGCGTGCGCAGGCCGACGACCGGGGTGCCGCGAACCTTCGAGGTCGACCCCATGCCCGGGCGCGGCGAGCGCAGGCGCGCCGTCGGCCCTGGCAGCGGTGTGGACGCCACCACCTGCGCCGCGCGCTGGACCGCCGTTTCCGGTTGGATTTCCAGGCGGTCCGGGCGGTAGGCGCGGCAGCCGATCAGGAGGTGGTTGGCCATCGCCTCTGGGGCGTTCTGCCAGTCGGTGGGCGAGGTCAGCCGCACAGCGGGAACCGGGCTCAGGCAGCATGGGCAGACCCAGGCGCCTGCGGGATCGACGTAACGCCAGACCGGATTCGGCAGTTGGCCGGCCACGCTCTTGGCCAGCACCGGGATCTGCGCCGTCCGGTCGCGCGCGGCATTGACCACCGCGACCGGTTGGACCTGATTGTTCTGCCAGGGTCCGCAACGGGCAAGATGGTCGCATATCGCCTGGAAGACGAAGCTGCCCAGTTGGCCGTTGTTCAGCCGAACCGACGGGATTCGGCCCAGGCACGCGGGGCAGAACCAGATACCGTCATGGCCGTAGATCCGCCACGCGGGATCGGTACCGGCCAGGTGGGAGACGTTTTCGTAGGCGGCTTTGCGGGCGATCGCCTCTTCGGGCTGCGGTTGGCCGCGTCCCCCGGCGAAGGCCCGGCATCCGTCGAGATGCGCGGCGAGCGACTCATCGTTGCTCCGCCCTGGCCGCCGCGCGATGGACCCGACGCAGAACGGGCAGATCCAGCGGCCGTTGAGCGCCAGATGCGACCATAGCGGATCCTGCTCCACGCGTTCCCGCACCACTGCCACCAAGGCCAGGATGCGTCGCGACGAACTGCCGGTCGCGCTACCGGTCGCGCGGCTCGACGACCTCTGCGTTCTCTCTGAAGACGATGCCATGACGGGGCAGGAGGTTAGCCCCCCGCTGCAGACGGTGCAACAGCCACCGGAACCGGCATTGCGCTCGGGGGAGCGGACTTGCGGCCGGCCTGGCACCTCTGCCGGCCCCTCTGCCGGGCCCCTAGCGATCGCGGTAGCGCAGGGTCAGGTCGCCGTAGGCATCGATGCGGCGGTCGCGCAGGAAGGGCCAGATGCGGCGGACGTCTTCGGAGCGGTTGCGGTCGATGCTGACGAGCAGGATCTCGTCCGCGTCGGGGCCGGCGCTGGCGAGGATTTCGCCCTGCGGCCCGGCGGCGAAACTCGAACCCCAGAAACGGATGCCGGCGCTGGCGCCGGACGGGTCGGCCTCGTGGCCGGTGCGGTTGATCGCCAGCACCGGCAGCCCGTTGGCGACGGCGTGGGCGCGCTGGCTGATGATCCAGGCTTCCCGTTGCCGCGCGCGTTCATCGGCATCATCGGCCGGATTCCAACCGATCGCGGTGGGATAGATGAGCAGTTCCGCCCCGGCCAGCGCCATCAGGCGGGCGGCCTCGGGGTACCACTGGTCCCAGCAGACCAGCACGCCCAGGCGGCCGACCGAGGTGTCGATCGGGGTGAAGCCCAGATCGCCCGGGGTGAAGTAGAATTTCTCGTAGAATCCCGGGTCGTCCGGGATGTGCATCTTGCGGTACTTCCCGGCGATTGCGCCGTCGCGTTCGAAGACCACCGCCGTGTTGTGGTAGAGCCCCGGCGCGCGGCGCTCGAACAGGGACGTGACCAGCACCACACCGACCTCGCGCGCCAGGGAGGAAAAGAACTCCGTCGACGGCCCCGGAATCGGCTCCGCCAGTCCGCAGGCCAGCACGTCCTCGGTCTGGCAGAAATAGGCCGAGGTGTGCAGTTCCTGCAGGGCGACCAGTTTGGCGCCCTGTCCGGCCGCCGTGCGCACGGCGCTGGCGGTGGCGGCCAGCATTGCGTCGCGCGTGCCGGCATAGGTCTGCTGGATGAGGGCGACGGGGAGGGGGTTCATGGCCAGGAGTTCCCAGGGCGTGCACGGGGGGAGGAGCGGCGCGTGACGCTTCAGGCCCAAACCTGGGCCGGGATCTGCATGGTCGCGCAGTGGAGCGAACCGTGCCAGCGGATCAGCGCGGAACAGTCCACGGGTTCGACCGCGTGGCCTGGGCAGGCGAGTTGCACCGCTGCCACGGCGGCGCGATCGCGCTCGGCATCGCCGTAGGTCGGCGCCAGGACCGCGCCGTTGAGGATGAGAAAGTTGGCGTAGGTCGCGGGCAGGCGATGGCCGTCGTCGGGGCTACGCCGCTCGGCCGCCCACGGCAGCGGCACCAGGCGGTAGGGCTGTCCAGCGGCGGTGCGCAGGGCGCACAGTTCCTCTTCGAGAGCAGCGAATCCAGCGAAATGCGGATCTGTACGGTCATCGCAGCGGACGTAGGCGATGGTGTCCCCAGGGCACAGCCGGGCGATGGTGTCGACGTGCGCGTCGGTGTCGTCGCCTTCGAGATGGCCGTGTTCGAGCCACAGCACCCGCTTCGCCCCGAGGTGGTTCGCAAGCGCTGCCTCGACCCCGGCGCGGTCGAGGTGGGGATTGCGGTTGGGCGACATCAGGCAGGCGGAAGTGGTCAGGATGGTGCCCTGGCCGTCGCTTTCTATGCTGCCGCCTTCCAGGATCAGGCCGACGGTTTCCAGCGGGGTGGTGCCAAAGGCGCCGGCTGCATGCAGGCGCCGGCTGGCCTGGTTGTCGAGATCAGCCGAGAATTTCAGGCCCCAGCCATTGAAACCGAAATCCATCAGGCGCGGTTTGCCATCGTCCAGCACGGTGATCGGGCCGTAGTCGCGGGTCCAGGTGTCGACGGTGGGGACGTGGACGACCTCGGCACGGCCAGCGGGAACGCCGGCGGCTGCGAGCGCCGCAGCGACCTCGGCCGGATCATCGGCGCACACCAGCAGGCGGGTATGACGCGCGATCGCCGCCGCGAGTCGGGCATAGAGGGCTTGCACCTCCGGCAAATATGCGGACCAATCGCTCCCCGCATGCGGCCAGGTCACCAGCACCGCCCCGACGGGCTCCCATTCAGCCGGCAGTCGCCGGGAAGCTGCCGGCATGCGCCGGGATGCAGCCGGCATGCGCCGGGATGCCAGTTCGCCCGGCCCGGATTCATAGGATCTTCGCATGGCGCCGCAGGCTAGCGCGTCGATCCGCTCTGCCAGGGTGCGCGCCGCGCCCAGGCGCTCTCTTCACCAGCCATCCACCCCGCTTTCCGTTTCCTGACCGTCCCCTGACCGTCCCCTGAGGATCCTCCCATGAAATCCGAACCGCTCGAACGCTGGTCCGTGCAGCAATCCGCTGAACTCTACAGCATCCGCACCTGGGGCGCGGGGTTCTTCGACGTCAACCCCGCCGGCGAGGCGGTGGTGAAGCTGGCGAACGGCAATGGCGGCTCGACCCAGGACGTCAGCCTGATGGAGGTCGTCGCCGGGTTAAAGGAGCGCGGCATGGGCATGCCAGTGCTCCTGCGCTTCCGCGACATCCTCGACCGCACCGTCTCGCGCCTCAACGACAGCTTCGCCGAGGCGATAGCCGCGACTGGTTACAAGAACCACTACCGAGGCGTCTATCCCATCAAGGTCAACCAGCAGCAGCAGGTGATCGAGGAGATCGCGACCTTCGGCAAGCGTTACCACCACGGGCTGGAGGCCGGCAGCAAGGCGGAACTGCTTATCGCCCTCGCCTACATGCAGGACCCCGAGGCCTACATCGTCTGCAATGGCTACAAGGACGCCGAGTTCATCGACCTCGCGCTTTACAGCCTGAAGATGGGCGCGCAGACCCTGATCGTGCTCGAAATGCCGAGCGAACTCGACCTGGTGCTCGAACGCGCTGCGCGCATGGGAGTGCGCCCGCGCATCGGCGTGCGCCTGAAGCTGTCGGCGCGTGTCAGTGGCAAGTGGAGCGAATCGTCGGGCGACCGCAGTGTGTTCGGCCTGACCATGGCCGAGACCATCCGCAGCGTCGATCTGCTGCGCGAAAAAGGCATGCTCGATTGCCTGCAGATGGTGCATTACCACCTCGGCAGCCAGATCCCGAACATCGGCAGCATCCGCGCGGCGGTGACCGAAGCTGTGCGCGTCTATGCTGATCTCGCCAAGGAAGGCGCGGCGATGGGCATCCTCGACATCGGCGGCGGGCTCGCGGTCGACTACGATGGATCGCACACCAACTTCCCCTCCAGCCGCAACTACGACATCCGCGAGTACTGCACCGACATCATTGAATCAGTGATGGCGACCTGCGATAAGGCGGGAGTCCCGCATCCGACCATCATCAGCGAATCCGGACGCTACCTCGTCTCGTACTCGTCGGTGCTGATCTTCAACGTGCTCGACGTCAGCAGTTTCGACGATGACCACCCCGCCACCGGCGACATCGATCTTGGCCCCAACGCGCCGGAACTGCTCAAGAACCTGCAGGAGATCCACAAGAGCCTCTCACCGAAGAACCTGCAGGAATGCTACAACGACGCGATGTACCATCGCGACCAGATCCGCGATGCCTTTTTGCACGGTGGCCTGACCCTGCGCCAGCGCGCCCAGGGCGAGATGCTGTTTTGGCACACCGTCGGCGAGATCGCCAAGCTGACTGCCGACATGAAGTACGTGCCGGATGAACTGCGCGACCTTGGTGACGCGCTGAGCGACATCTATTACGCCAACTTCAGCGTCTTCCAGTCGCTGCCGGATTCCTGGGCGATCGGGCAGCTCTTCCCGATCATGCCGATCCACCGCCTCGACCAGCGGCCGGAACGCCTCGGCACGTTCTCCGACATCACCTGCGACTGCGACGGCAAGATCGACAAGTTCATCGACCTGCACGACGTGCGGAAAACCCTGCCGCTGCACGACCTCAAGCCCGGCGAGGACTACATGCTGGGAGTCTTCCTGGTCGGCGCCTACCAAGAGACGTTGGGCGATCTGCACAACCTGTTCGGCGACACCAACATCGTCAGCGTCCGCATCGACGCTGATGGCCGCATCGACTACACCAACGAGATCCGTGGCGATTCGGTGGCGGACGTGCTTGGCTACGTCGAATACGATCCCAAGGATCTCGTCGCCCTCATGCGCGACCGCGCCGAGCGCGCGGTGCGCGAGAATCGCATCTCGCCAGCCGAACGCCGCGAGATCGTCGAGGCGTTCGCGGCCGGCATCCAGGGGTACACCTACTTCGAGGTGTAAGTGCGACCCAGAAGGCAAGGCGTTGAAACCGCCGATCCGTGAACCAGGAGTGTGGTTGCCACTGGAATTGACGTGCCGGGTCGCGTTCTAGGCTGCATCCATGACCATCATCGGCATTGACATCGGCGGCACCAAGTGCGCCGCCGTGCGCGCCCGCGACGACGGTACGATCGAGGATTCCCGGCGCTTTGAGACCGGTCGACCGGACGAGACGGTCGAGCGCCTGCTGGCTGCGGTTGCCGGCTTGGATCCGGGCACGAACCCGACTTTTGGTATAGCCTGCGGCGGACCGCTCGACACGGCGGCGGGACTGATCTGCTCGCCGCCCAACCTGCCGGGCTGGGATCGCCTGCCGATCGTCAAGCGCCTGACCGATCGATTCGGCGGCAAGGGATACCTGATGAACGACGCCAACGCCGGGGCTATCGCGGAATGGCAGTTCGGTGCGGGAATCGGCAGCCAGAGCATGGTCTTCCTGACCTTCGGCACCGGGCTGGGCGCCGGCATCATCTGCGATGGGCGGATGTACGAGGGTGCCAACGGCAATTCGGGCGAGATCGGCCACGTCCGCCTGAGCGACGACGGCCCGTTCGGCCACGGCAAACGCGGTTCGGCCGAGGGCTGGTGTTCAGGCGGCGGCATCGCGCGCCGGGTCAGCGATCTGATCGCTGCGGGCGACCTGCCCCCGGACTGGCCGCACCGCGATGCGCGTGCGGTGGCCACCGCCGCCATGGCCGGCGACGCCCGCGCCCTGGCGATCATGCACGAAACCGGCCGCCGGTTGGGCCGCACCATCGCCCTGATCGTCGACATCCTCAATCCCGAGGTGGTGGTGGTCGGTTCGATCTACATCCGCGCCCGGGCGATCCTCGAACCGCCGCTGCTTGCGGAACTGAAGCGCGAGGCCCTCGCTGAGTCGCTCGCGGTCTGCCGCGTCGTGCCCGCCGCCCTGGGCGAAAGCCTGGCCGAGCACCAGGCGGTCGCGGTCGCCGTCTACCACAATCGTCTGAACCCTTGAAAAGCGTGATGTCCACCAACGAAAGCAGCCGATGAACCAGCCTGTGCCGACTCCGATCGTGATCGATGACGCGCTGACCGCGCCCATCCTGACGGATCTCCTCACCCGCCATCCCGCGCTCGCCGGTGTCGCCGGCGACCTGGTGCAGGCGTCGCGTCTCATCGCCGCGTCTTTCGCGGCCGGCAACAAATTCCTGATCTGCGGCAATGGCGGCAGCGCGGCCGACGCCGAGCACTGGTCCGGCGAACTGCTGAAGAATTTCGAACGCCGCCGGCCTGCGCCTTTGGATGCCGATCAGGACCCGCACCTGCGCGGTCGGCTGGAACAAGGCCTGCCAGCGATCCCGCTGACCGGCTTCACCAGCCTGCGCACCGCGACCGCCAACGATCGCGAGGCGGTGTGCGAATACGCCCAGCTCGTCGCCGCACTCGGCCGCCCCGGCGATGTCTTGGCCGGGATCAGCACCAGCGGCAATGCCGGCAACGTCGGTCTCGCGGTGCGCGCAGCCAACGCGCGTGGCATGACCACCATCGGCCTCACCGGCCAGGGCGGCGGCGCGCTCAAAGATCTGGTCACCCTCTGCATCCGCGTCCCGTCCAGCCGTACCGCCGACGTGCAGGAACTGCATCTTGCGGTCTATCATGCGATCTGCCGGGTGTTGGAAGCCGCGTTCTATCCGGGCAGCCACATCGCCTTCCACCCTGGTATCACTCCGGTTTCGCCGTGAGTGCCTTCAATTGCTCCTGCGCCAAGCGATTCCAGATGCGTTGCTCCCGGCGGTAGCTCCAGGACGAGATCGCGCACGATTCAACAACCTTGCGAAACAGGCGTTCTGCCTCGGCTGAGCGGTTGCGCGCGAGCAGGAACAGGCCGTAGCGCACCTTGGCCTCCTCGCCGACGAAGCCGCCCTGGGCGAGTTGGAAGCGTGCGTCTGCGGCCTCAAGCTGTTCGAGCTTCTCCAGCGCCAGCGCGTGGAGCAGATGCCGCTGCTTGATGCGGTCGTTGTTCTGCACCTTTTCAGCCCGCTCCAGCATGGCGATGACCTCGGTGAAGCGCTCGGTGGCGAAGAGGATCTTGGCGTAGGTGAACAGCAGGTGGACGTTGTTGCGCAAAGGCCCGTCGATCTCGTCCGCGAACAGCGCCAGGGCCGAGTCGAGTTCATCCTGGGCCATGAGGACATCGGCGTAGCGGATCTTGTTGTCGAGGCTGCCGTTGATGCGGTAGTCGCGTTCGACCGCCCGGGCGTTGAAGACGTAGAGCATCGGAATCTTGAGGTAGTTGCCGGGATTGACCGCAGAGAAGGCGCTGCGGCCATGCAGATACAGATAGATGCCGCAGCCGATCAGGGGGACGAACAGGATGATCCAGATCCAGAAGTATTCCCGGCTGTGGCGCAGGACATGGAAGACGCAGATAGCCTGGAGCACCAGGATGACTTGGAAATACCAGGTTTGGGACATCAACTCGAACAGGGGACTCATGCAAGGTCATCCAGGTGGTACATATGCAACAGGGTTGGAATCATGGTCCCGCCTTCATGACGCGCAATGTTCAGCCGGCGCATGGATCCAACTTGGGCGAAGGTTTGACTTTCTGAGTCAAACTCCAATCACCCTAGAAATCGTAGTCCAACCACGAAATGGCCCACAAGTAGGGATAGGATCCAGGGATGACACATCGAAGAACCTCACCCGTTGGGTGAATGGCTCGAAAGACCGGTCCTGACTTCCATCGCCCGCTGGCTCCTTGCCTCGCCGTCCCTTCCTGCCGTAACGCCCTTGGAAAAATCGCAAGAGTGCCCCAGATGCAAGGCGGGAGGAAGGAGTGTGGCAGCGCCACATGACTGACGACCAACGCAGCAGGTGGGGCG
>CAMCMZ010000041.1 GCA_945876185.1 Candidatus Kuenenia stuttgartensis
GGCAGAGAAGCTCTCTGCGCGAGGCGGATGATTGGAAAGGGCCATGAGGCCCGAAAAATTTTTTTGGTCGCCTAAGCAAGCATAATACCCTGGTAAATTACAGGTGTATCACACCGGAACAGCTTAACTCAATGCCATTGGGCCGGCCAGGACAATCGGTAACTGCCGGGCCACCTCGGCGGCCACCAGTTCGGCGAGCGCGCCGGCCAGGTCGGCGCTCATGGCGACACCTGACCGTCAGTCGGTCCGACTACGTGCACCAGCGCGCCGCGCAACGCCTCGGACGTAACCCGCCACCGTCCGCCTACGCGAACAGCAGGGATTTTCCCGGCCTGCAATAGGCGTCGGATGGACGATTCAGAGAGGGGCAAACCTGATTCGGCGAGTGATTCGCGAATGGACTTGCCGGATGCGATCGGGTCGGGCGCGGTGATCATGGCGCGCATCTTGCCCGGCGCGTTCACTCATTCAGCAAAAACCCATGGTCGACCTAGGCCGACCATCTGGAAACCTAGGTATTTTTCACGTATTTCCCAAAACGATGCCGCATTCGTTCACTGGATAGGTTGTGGTGGAGCTTGCCCAACTCTATCCAAATCCTTTTAACTTGTAGCCCCTGCGCTTTAAGACTTTTGTATTCCTCGACTACTTTTTGGGGATCGATGGGGCGGCGTCTGCCATCGCTACCGTTCTGCATCGCACAGCGGTTCACGGCCGGCCTGGATTGATCGTGGGCAAGCAGGAAAGCCAAGCCAGCCACCAGTTCAACGTCGCCTGCTTCGGCCGCGTCGATCAACTTTCCAAACAAACGCTTTTGCCGGTCGCTGTATTTCCGATCGTTTGATTTTTCCGCGTTCTTCATTGTCATGAGCAAGAGCCCGAACCCCTGCACCGGATGCCAAAATCCATCAGTACCGAGCGGACTCCATCGCGCCCGATCAAACTTTGTCCCCGGATTCTGCCTTCCAAGCTTATCGGAAACGCTAACCAGCTTATCAACCGCCTCCCACCCCTGGAGTAACAGCCTCCATCGTTCCGGGTCTACCTCCGGTTCATATTTCTGAAATAGCGAAACGACAGCCGCCATCCAGCCCTCAACCTCCAACTTCGTTTCCGACTTCTTCACGGCACGGTTCTCCGCAGCCACAAGGCCGTTGGGCTTGTTCGTTTTCATGGCTCCACCTTCTGCGATGGCGCGCCGGATGCGCTGGTGTTCGTTGCCGGAACCGGACGGCGCAGCCATAGGGAGCGATCCGGCCAACTATCAACCTCGGATTCAAATAACTGAGAAAACCGAGCATAGCCCAGAGTTGTCGTGATGGTCGAATGGCCCACGGCTTTTCGCAACCGGTCGGGGTTCGTGTCGGCCCTCGCCATTTTCATTGAAATATAACAGTGTCTCAGGCTGTGCGCGGAGCGGTCGCCGATGTCCATTCCGATCCGGTGCAGGTAGCGGGCGAATGCCCCCGAGTAATCGCCAGCCCCTTTGCCCTCTGTTTCGGACCGGCGCACGCCTGACCCGCCGGCGCGGATCTCGGGCGGCAGGATATGACCAGCCGGTTTCGCAATCGGGCGCAGGATGTCGGCCAGTTCAAGTTCCAGCGGGATCAATCGCTCCGTGTCGGTTTTCTGGTCGTAGTCGTCTGCCAGCTTCAAGGTGATGATGTTCTCCTGCCATCGGATCCATTCCCAGCGCAGGTGCATTCCCTCTTGCGCGCGGCATCCGGTGAAGGTCAGCACGCAGCACGCCAACCACCAGGGGTCAGGCTCGGAAGGGCGCTTCAAGGCGTTGTAAATCGTCGTCCAGTGAACCCCGCGTTGCAGGGCCAGTGCTTTCACGGCAGCACCACGCGGCCCGCCATGATCATCTAGGGCGCGCTCGATCTCGGCACGCTCGGTCGCGGCATGGTCCCGGGCCTCGTCACTGACCATGCGGCGCAACTCGGCGATGCTGAACAACGGCTTGATCGTCTTGGCCTCGGCGAAGGTGTTCAACTCGGCCAGCGGATCATGGACCAGCTTCCGCTTGAGCACGGCCAACCCGGTCACCTGGCGGCAGATGATCAGCAGCTTGTTTCGGGTCGCAGACGCCAGCGGCTTGGCGTTGCGGAAGCGGTTCGGGGCGTCGGCCTTGAATGACCAGCCGGTGCGCAGCCCGGTGAGCCACTTCCGCACCCGGGTTGCGAATAGGTCGGAACGCATGTCGGTGATGCCTTCGCGCGCCAGGCCGGCGGACACGGCTCGCACCAGGTCGAGGCGACCCTTGCCGACCCCGGAGGCTTCCAGGTTGTCGAGCAGCAGTTTGGCGAAGTCTTGGAAGCTGGCGGGCGCGGCGACGGCTTCATGCTTCACGAAGGTCTTGCGCGTGGATCGCGCCCAATCCATGGCGGCGTCAGGAAGCACTGGCGAGCCATCGCGCCGCCATGAGGTCACGGCAAAGCGCTTCACCTGCCACGCTCCCAATTCATCGCGCGCGCGAACCTGTGCGCAGGTGAGTCGACCATCCTTCTTGCGTGGATCACGGAAGGAAAGTCCGGTTCCTTCAATACCGAGGGGTGAGCGTCTGCCCATGGGTGCCTTTGTGTGCGGAATAGCGTGCGCAGGTGGTTTCCCGGCCGGGATTGGCCAGCCCCTGCCGTTGCAGGGCGTCGGATCTAATGGCGCACACTATTCGCACGCTATGCAACGGCAAGCTAGGGCATAATACGCTCCACCAAGAAACGAAAAGGCCTGTAAATACAGCACAACATGACACTAGGCGACATGGCGAAACATGGGGGGCGTGATCCTGTCACGGCAGAGGTCAGGGGTTCAAGTCCCCTCCAGGTCGCCACATGTGCCAAACGCAGAAGCCAGCCCGCAAGGCTGGCTTCTGCGTTTTTGCGGGGATTCGCCGATCCGCGCCCTTCCCGCCCGGGTTTTCCCACCTACAATGGCAGCATGCACATCGCCCTGTTCGGTGGCAGCTTCGATCCCCCGCACCTGGGGCATGTCTGGTGCGCGACCTGGGCCCGGCTGGTCGGTCGGGTCGACGAGGTCTGGATCCTGCCCGTCGCCAAGCATCCCTACGCCAAGCCGTTGCAGGCGTGGGATCGGCGCTGGCGCCTGGTGCAGGCCGCGTTCGCTGACCTGCCCTTCATCCGATTGCGCGACGATGAACAGCGCAATTCGCAGGGCTATACCTTCGATCTCATTGAGGCGCTGGGTCGGGCGCATCCCGGGCACCGCTGGTCGTTGGTTGGCGGCACCGACACCGCCCGCGATCTGCCGAACTGGCATCGTGGGGGTGAACTGGTCCACCTGGTGGGGATCATCCCGGTCCCGCGTCGCGGCTTCGACGATCATCCGGCCGCGCTGCCGGCGATCAGTTCGAGTTCCATCCGCAGCCTGCTCGCGACAGGCGCGAGCGTGACCGGGCTGGTCCCGGCCGCGGTCGAGGACCTGCTGCGGGCCGAAGGCTGGTACGCGGCTGGTCAACCTGGGTGATGCCACCGTCTGATGCCACCGTTTGATGCCGCTGGCGACGCTCCGCATTACCGCCCTAAGGACTTGCGCAGTTGGGCCAGGAACGCGGTCACCGTCGGCCCATCTTGGCGCCCGGCCTGACGCAGCAGGAGCAGATCGCGGCGCATGGCGAGGCCAGTCGTCGGCAGTTCCACCAGTCGGCCGGCGGCCAGTTCGACCGTCAGGGCCATGCGCGACATCGCCGCCAGGTGGTCGCAACCCGCCACCGCCTGCTTGATGGCCTCGTTTGAGCCCAGGACCAGATCCGGCACCAGGGGAAGCCCGTGGGCGGCGAGGGCGCCTTCGAAGACCGTGCGGGTGCCGCTGCCGGGTTCGCGTAGGATGAAGGGATAGCGCACCAGCTCTGCCGGTGCCAAAGGCGCCCGCCGCAGCAAGGCGTGCTGGGGTCGGCAGAACACCACCAGCTCATCGACGCTCAGGCGTTCAGCGGTGAGATCATCGCCTGGCGTACAGCGGTTGTCTTCGGTGAAGGCGAGGTCGATGCGCGCATCCCGCAGCAGCGCGAGGATGGCGTCGCTATTGCCAATGCGCAAATCGACCTCGATGCCGGGCCAACCGGTGCGGAACGCGGCGACCACGCCCGGCAGCAGGTAGGTGCCGATGGTCGAACTGGCGCCGATCAGCAGGCGGCCGCTTTCCAGCCCCACCAGCGAGCGCAGGCTGCGCTCGGCCTGGGTATGCAGCTCGGTCAGTCGCTTGCTGTAGGCGAACAGGACCTTGCCGGCAGCGGTCAGGCGCACGCCCCGCTTGGACAGGCGGTCGAAGAGGCTCAGGCCGACGCTGCGTTCAAGTTCAGCTAGGCGTTTTGACGCTGCCGGTTGCGACAGGTGCAGGCGCTGGGCCCCGGCGGTGACGCTGCCTGCCTCGGCCACGGCATGGAAGAGGGCGAGTTGGTCCTGGTCCATGGTCTGATTCCCGGCGGTCGCCGCACTTCACCGCCGTTTCATGAAGATCAGCCCAAGAATGCATGAGGACGGCGTGTGCCATCGCCGGCATGGATGGCAAATCGGGCGAAGCCGATTTGATCGCCGGAGGCCCTGGGGCCAGAATGCGACCATGATCACGCTCCAGGCGGTGACGGTCGATTTCCCTGGGGGGGTGCGGGCCGTCGATGCGGTGACCCTGCAACTCGAACCCGGCCGATTCACGGTGCTGCTCGGCCGATCCGGGTCAGGCAAGTCCACCCTGCTGCGGCTGTGCAACGGGCTTCAGACCCCTTCGGCCGGCCGCGTCGTGGTGGGCGACCTGGGCAGTCCACGCAACGCCGCCGCCTGGCGTCGTCACCGACTGTCCACCGCCATGGTCTTCCAGTCGCATCAGTTGCTGCCGCGCTGGACGGCGCTGGACAACGCCCTGTCGGGGGCCATCGGCCGGCGGCCGCTGTGGGCCGGCCTGCTGCCACCGCCCCGAGCGGAACTGGAGCTGGCCCTCGCCTGTCTCGACCGGGTCGGGCTGGCGGACAAGGCCCAGATCCGGGTCGATCGGCTCAGCGGTGGCGAACGCCAGCGCGTTGGCATCGCCCGCGCCCTGGTCCAGCGTCCGACCTTGGTCCTGGCCGACGAACCGGTGGCCAGCCTCGACCCTGCCACCGCCGAACAGGTGCTCGACCTGCTGCGCACCATTTGCCGCCAGGATCGTCTTACGGCCCTGGTCAGCCTGCATCAGGTCGAGCTGGCGCGCCGCACCGCCGACCGCGTGGTGGCGCTCGCCCATGGTCGCATCGTCTTCGATGGCGGCCCCGACCTGCTTTCGGACGACGCTCAGTCAGGGATCTATCGCCATCCTTCGGGCCTCGTGGTCTCGCCCAACCCCTGCTCGCCCAACCCCAGTCCGTCCAACCCGTCCATCCCCAGCCCGGGCGAACCCGCCCTGATCGGAGCCTGACCATGCGTTGCTTCCTCCTGTTCCTGGTCCTCGTCTCTGCCACCTGGCTCGGCGCCGCCGAGCCCAGCCGCGATCCCGCAGTGCTCAATGTCGCTTTGCTGCCGGACGAGAACCCCAGCACCATCATCAAGAACAACAAAGCGCTCAAGGCGCATCTGGCCCAGGCCACCGGTAAGGAAATCGAGCTGATCGTGACCACCGACTACAGTTCGATGATCGAGGCCATGCGCAGCAAGCGCATCGACGTGGCCTACTTCGGCCCGCTCAGCTACATCCTCGCCCGCTCGAAGTGCGCCATCGAACCCTTCGCCACCATGGTCAAGGACGGCAAGCCCACCTACCGCGCCGTGATCATCGCCAACCGCGCTGGCGGCGTGAAAGACCTCGCCGGCATCAAGGGCCACAACATGGCCTACGGAGACAAGGCCAGCACCTCGTCGCATCTCATTCCCAAGAGCATGCTGGCCAAGCTCGATCTGCTCGGCGGACGCGACTACCAGGAACACTTCCTCGGCGCCCACGACGCGGTGGCCATGGCGGTGCAGAACGGCCACGCCCAGGCCGGTGGCCTGAGCAAACCGATCTTCGAATCCCTGGTTGAACGCAAGCTGGTCAGTCTTGAGAAGGTGGTGGTGCTGCAGGAGTCGGCGGAATTCCCCAACTACCCCTGGGCCATGCACACCGACCTGGCACCCGACCTGAAACAGCGCATCGCCACCGCTTTCACCGGCCTCACCGACAAGGCCGTGCTCAAGCCCTTCAAGGCGGAAGCCTTCACCACCATCACCGATAAGGACTACAACCCCGTGCGCGAACTGATCGGCCTGCTCAAGCTCGACCCCGCCAAATTCTGAGGCATCCCCATGGACGCCGCCCAGCTGGACCTGGTGAATGCCGAGCGGCGATCCTGGTGGTTCCGCACCTTGCGCCTCGCCGCCGTCCTGGTCGTGGTGGTGGCGGCGGCCTGGGCCACCGGGCTGCTGGATCTGCGGCGCCTGTCTGAGGGCGTCCCCGGCCTGGCACGCCTGTTGGGCGAGATGCTGCCGCCGGATTTCACCAACTGGTCCAGCTGGGTGAAGCCGCTCTTCCAAACCCTGGCGATGTCGATCGCCGGCACCGCCTTGGCGGTGGGCTTCAGCGCCGTGATCGGATTCCTCGCCGCCCGCACCACCACCCCGCATCCGCTGGTCTATGTGGTGGCGCGCGGCCTGCTGAACCTGCTGCGTTCAGTGCCAGAGCTGATCCTGGGCATCGTCTTCGTCGCTGCGGTCGGTTTCGGCGCCCTGCCCGGGGTCCTCGCCTTGGGCCTGCATTCCATCGGCATGGTGGGCAAATTCTTCGCCGAATCGATCGAGCACGCGGATCCGGGGCCGGTGGAGGCGGTGCGCTCCGCCGGCGCCCACCCCTTCCAGGTCGTGACCCATGGGGTTCTGCCGCAGGTGCTGCCGCAGATGATGGACACCGTGTTCTACCGATGGGAATACAACTTCCGCGCTTCGACGGTGATGGGCATGGTCGGGGCCGGCGGTATCGGTTTCGAGCTGATGGGCTCGCTGCGCATCATGCAGTACCAGGAGGTGGCGGCCATCCTGATCGTCATCCTCGCCATGGTCACCCTGGTGGACGCAACCGGCGCCCGGCTGCGGCGCGCCTTCCAATGAGCCTAAAAATCGCAATTGCACCCCACCTGCTGCGTTGGTCGTCAGTCATTGGGCGCTGCCCAACTCCTTCCTCCCGCCTTGCATCTGGGGCGCACTTGCGATTTTTACAGTCCTCATTTGTGAACAAATTCAAGGATCTATCGCGATGTGTAGGATGAGTCAAAAATCGGGCTTTGGACTTTAGGCATTGGGCTTTGGCAAAGTGCTTCCACGTTTTTGATCTATCCTGATCACCCATCGGGTGAGCTGGCCAGCCTGAGGTAACCCTTTGTGATAGCGTCACCGAAAGCCCAAAGCCCCAAATATATTGCCCCATCTCCGATGACCCGGCCGCTGGTGGTCGCTGGCAGTCGCATGCTGCCGGCCGCTCTGCGCGAACTGAAAACCTTCGCCCGCACCCAGGTCAATCGCCACGAGACGCCTTGGACCCAGACCGAGCTGGGCCTGCACGCCACCCAGGCCGACGCCATCATCGCCTTCATGCCTGATCGCATCGACGCTGCGCTGCTGGCCCGCTGTCCGCGCCTGCGCCTGGTCGCCGGGGCCTTGAAGGGGGCCGACAACATCGACCTTGTCGCCTGCGCCGCGCACGGCGTGCAGGTTTCGGTGGTCGAGGATCTGCTCTCAATTCCCACCGCCGAACTCGCGCTCGCCCTCACCCTGGGGCTGTTGCGCCGGGTGCGTGAGGGCGATGTCCAGGTTCGTCAGGGGCATGATGGCTGGCGGCCCGCGCTGTACGGATCATCCCTGGTCGGCGGTACGGTGGGCATGCTGGGCATGGGTTCGGTCGGTCGGGCGCTGGCCCGCTTGCTCGCCGGTTTGGTCACGCGCATCGTCTACCACGATCCGCAACGCCTGCCTGCCGCCGAGGAAACGGCGTTGCATCTGCACTGGTGCAGCGCGGCGGAACTGCCCGCCGCGTGCGGCCAGGCGCTCATCCTGGTCTGCCCGCTCACCGCCGGAACCGCCGGCTGGCTGTCAGCGGCCCGGTTGCGCCGCCTGGCGCGCGACGCGGTGGTGGTGAATGTCGGGCGCGGCTCGGTGGCAGATGAAACTGCCGTCCTGGCCGCCCTGACCACTGGTCGCCTGGCCGGCTATGCCGCTGACGTCTTCGCCTTCGAGGACCTGTCACGGACGGATCGACCCCCAGCGGTGGCCTCGGCCCTGCTGGCGCATCCGCGCACGTTGTTCACCCCACACCTGGGCTCGGCGGTGCTGCCGGTGCGCTTGGCCATCGAACGTCAGGCGGTGGCCGCCGTGCGCACGGGCCTGGCCACGTCGCCGCGGGCAGAAGGGCCTCTGCCTATTTGATGATCCGCAGGCCGCCGTTGTTGGCGGCGGCGATCGCCGCGAGCCAGCGTTCGGACTCCGGATCGAAGCGGCGGTCCGCCTTGTTCTGCCAGGGCATGACCAGGTGGATGCGCGCCTGGCCTGGGCGGTCGCGATTCAGGGTCGACACCTTGGTGACTGATTCCTGCACGTTCGTGTGGGCGAGCAGCGACGGATTGCCGAGGAACCATAAGATGCTCTCGACCCCGGGGCAGGTGAGGGCGACCTCGATCGGGATGAGCGAGGCCTGGGTGTGGAACACGGCCCCGTTCTTCTGGTCCAGGGCATCGTGCAGCCGGGCCTTGTTGCGCCAGGTCGCTCGGATCGGCGAACCAGGCCAGACACCGCCGGTGGCGTTCACCAGGACCATCCGCGTGGCGACCGACAGGCGCATCACCGAGTTCCACAATTCCAGACGCAGGCTTTCGCCCGAGGTCCGCGGGCCGTTGAAATCCGGCGCTTCGACCCAGCGCGCCCGGCCGCCGATTCCGCCTGATTCGTCATTGGGTGGCTGGTTGATCAGCGCGACGCAGCGCGACCGGTCGGTCAGCTTGAAGAAGCTCAGTTCACTCTCTTCACTGATCGCGGGCGGGTTGCCGCCGGTGAAACCGCGACCGGGACCGTTGATCCACTGGCGCCAGGCCCGTCCATCGACCTGCCGCTGGCGGCAGTAGCCGGCGAGCAGTTCCTGCAGCGCACCACCGCCTTCGCGTTCGAGCGTCGGTATCACCATGGCGACGACGCCATCGTGACCCAGACGCATCAAGGCCCAGGTTGCCGCCGCGCGCACGCCCCACCACTGGTCGCGCACGGCGAACGGGAGCAGTGCCTGGACGCAGCGCCCGCGCAGGGCGGGATCCGGCGGCGCGATCAGGCCGATGGCGTCAGCGATCGCGGCCCTCAGTTCGACCGCCCTGCCGCCCGGGTTGGTGGCCAGCAGGTCGAGCAGCGTCGGGATCGCTTCGACGCCGAGCGCCTGGCCATAGAGATCGATCGCGGCGGCACGCCGGCTTGGCGCCTGGTTGCTGCGGGCGACCGCGAGCAGCAGTTCTGCCACCCGTTGCGAGGGCACCTGCGCGGTCAGGTGCGCCGCCACCGCCGCATTGAACACGCCTTCGTCGAGGTCTTCGAACAGGATCGCACGGAGACGTTTTCCCGTCTCGCCACCCAGAATCCCGGACAGCTTCGCCAGGGCGAGGCGCACCCCGGGATTATGATCGGTGGTGAGGACGCCCAGGTGCTGGTCGGCGGCTCCGCCCGGCCAGACCGGAACAACCGCGCGGCTGTTGTTGGCCGGTGGGATCCAAGTCTCGCACACGGCGACACGCACCTGCACGGCCGGATCCCGCACTAGCCGGGGCAGGGCGGCGACCAGCGCCGGCATGGCCAGCCGGGCGGCAAGGTGGACTGAGCGCTCGCGCGCCCGGTAGTCGGGGTGGGCGAGGAGCGTGGGCAAAACCTTGGTGGTCTCGGTCGGAAAGGTCTCGGCCAGCGCTTTTGCGGCCGCTTCGCGCACCGTGAACGGCAGGGCACAGAGGAGGTTCGCCAGCCCTTGCAGCGACGCGGGTTTGCCAGTGTTCACCAACGCCTCGACCTCAGCGAGCTGTTTCCGCTCCGGACTTTCATCGAAACCCGGCAGGGAATCGCTGGCGCCCAGGCCGGCGGCGAAACCGAACAGGCAGACGAGCGCCAGCCTCGCCGGAAACGACGGATACGTCGGTCTGCTCATTCGATCTCCCGGAAGGTGCCGTCGTGGTCGCGCGCCAAGGCCGATAGTAAGTTGGTCGCCGAGGCTCGTTCCGCCGCCCCGATGTGGAAGGCGATGGTGTGCACCCGCGCCGGGCGTTCGCGCTCGCGGTTGGCGCTGGCGATGGAGGCGAGAATCGCCTCTGCATCAGTGAGTCCAATGGTGGGCTGGCCGTCGGTGAGCAGGAATGCCGCTTGGATGCCGGGCTGTGCCAGCGCCTGGGCCAGGGCGCCATGAAGGTTGGTGCCCCGGGCGCTGCCCTGGCTGCGGATCCGTTCGAGGGCGAGGGTGCGGTTGCGGAAGCCGGCGCGCACCGGGGCGGGCTGCCAGGGATGCGGCTCATCATTGAAGCAGATCAGGTTGAAGGAGGTGAGCAGGCCGAGGGTGCGCAGCGAGCGGCGCAGCTCCTTGCGCACCAGGTCGAATTTGCTGCGGCGGTTCGCCCCCAGGCCCGAGACATCGTTCATGCTGCCCGAGATGTCGATGACGTAGGCGACGGAGCTCACGCGGTCGCGCAGGTAGGCGAACTCGATCTCGGTTTCGCCGGCCGGCAACGGCGGCACCCGCACCGGCTGGAAGCGGCCGGTCTTCTTCCACCACGCCTCCCAGGCCGCCCGGTCGGGATGCGTCAGGCCGGTCGCGCCCGAAAGCAGGTCAGCGGCTTCGTCGTTGAGGTCGCCGCCGATTTCGGCGATCAGGGTCTGGATGCCGATCGATGAGCCCGCCCGCAGCAGCGCCCATGAGGCGGCTTGCCGGGTGGCGCGCCAATGATCGCTGCGCGCCAAGGGTGCGAGGGCGCGTTCGATGCGCGGCGGCAGATCCTGGCGCGCCGGGCTGATGTGGCCGATCGCTTGGCAGATGGCGCAACGCAGGTGCGCCTGGTCGGTGGTGGTGCGTCCGAGCAGATCGAGCAGCGCCACCACCACTGTCTCGTCGCCGATGCAGCCGAGTGTTTCGGCCGCAGTCGCACGCAATGGTTCCGGGGCAGATGAACCGGCGATGGCGAGCAGCACCGGCGCGAGTTCCCGTGCGGACATACCCGTCGCGCCCAACTGCTCGGCCGCAGCGGTGAGTACCGCTTCCGGCCCGGCGGCCAGGCGTTCGAAGAGGCGGTCGCGCATGCCGGGCAGGTTGCGATGCCCGGCGGCCGCGCCCACCGCAGCAAGCACCACACGCAGGTCGTCGTCAAGCAGCAGCCGCGCGATGGTCGGTGCGGTGCCGCTGCCGCCTGGATCGACCGGAACCCCAGGGAGTACGGCGAGGGCCTGCGCCGCCGCGAGGCGGACCTCGGGAGAGCGGTCGACGGCAGCGGCGAAAGCGGCCTGGGCGGAGGGCTCGCCACCAAGTTTCGCCAGGAGGTCGAGCCCGCGGCGGCGGCGCTGGGCATCGGCGTCGGCGATCAGTTTGCGTGCGACCCGGCCGGCGCAGTCGGGCGGCTGGCGCAGCACGAAGGTCATCGCCGCTTGGCGTTCGCGCGGATCCGGTCCGGCGACGAGGGCGGTGGCAAGGGCTTCGATGCCTGGGCCTTGGCGGTCGGCGAGTCGCGCCAACTGCGCCGCCCGGCTGCCACTGGGCGAGGACAGCACGGCGGCGGCCTCGGCCGGAGCGAGGTCCTCGGCCGGCATGCACGCCGCGAGCGTGAACGCGAGGGCGATCCGAAGGACGCTGAGTCCGCGATGCCTGGAGGAATCCAGAGAAAATCGCAAGTGCACCCCAGATGCAAGGCGGGAGGAAGGAGTTGGGCAGCGCCCAATGACTGACGACCAACGCAGCAGGTGGGGTGCAATTGCGATTTTCAGATTCATTCAACGACCTTGTAGACGCCGCCGTTGAGCTTGGCCAAGCGTTCCATGAATGATTTGGCGATCTTCTCCTCAGCTTTGTCCATGTAGAACGACAGGGCGTGGATGCGGCAGGGACGCGGGACCTCCTGGTTGCGTTCGACCACATCCGCGTTCAGCAGGTCCGGATCCCGGATGAATCCCGCCGTGGGCTGACCATCCGACAGGAAGAACATCGCCTCGACCCCGGCCGAGACCAGGCCCGCCGCGATCCCGGCATGGCTGTTGGTGCCGCCTCGCGCGGAGTGGCGGTCCATTTCCTCGCGCATCAGCCATTTGTTGCGCCAGGTCGCGCGCAGCGGTCCGTTGCTCCATTGGATGACGGTCTCGGAAAATGAGATCACGCTGAAACGTGTCCCGGGTTGGAGGTCGCGCAGGGTGCGCCAGAGTTCGGTCCTGGCGGCCTCGATCTTGGGTCGGTTCACCGGTTTCTCTCCTTTGCGGGGAGGGATGGCTCGGCTGTCCGTCATTGAGCCCGAGGTGTCGAGAACGAATACCACGTTGCTGACCACGTCCTTGACGTCGTAGAAGTCGATCTCGGACGACTTCTCGTTGGTGAACGCCGCCTGATGCTGCCAGTCCTTCTTGGCACCCAGCCACCATTTCTCCCACTCGGCGCGGGTGGTGAAACGCTGGCCGGTGTAGCGTTGCAAGAGCCAGCACATGTCCTCCGGTTCGTTGCGGGAGATCCACATCGTCGCATAGGGGATGGCCTGTTTCGATCCGATACGCATCAGGGCCCAGGCGGCGGCGAGGCGCACCCCCATCCAGCGATCGCCGTTGGCGATCGAATCAGCGGCCTGCTCGATCCGCGCGATCACCTTGGCATCGGTCGGGGCGATCATGCCCAGGCTGTCCCAGATCGCGGCCCGCGCATCCTTGTACTTCACCCCGGTGCACTGCGGCAGGCCGGTGAGCAGCGCTTCGGTCGCCTCTGGTCCACCGATGCGGCCGAGGGCGTCCGCCGCGATGCAGCGGGCTTCGAAGGCGGGCGCGGACGCCAACTGCCGCGCAAAGCCCCGTACCAGGGTCGCCTCAGGGAATTTCGCTGCCAGCAGTTCCTCGACCACGGTGCCGGCGAGATCCTCGGGCAAGGCGGTCGTGGCTTCCGTCAGGGCACGCAGGGCGGTGGGTGATCGCTGCGCCACGGTGCAGAGCGCCTTTGCCGCGCCGTTGCGCACCCGTAGGTCGGTGTCCTTGGCGACCAGGTTGGCCAACAGATCGATCGTCTTTTTTTCCGCAGGTTTGCCCTCGCCGGCAGCGAACAGTACCGGGGCGACTTCGACGGCGGCCAGGCGGGCAATCGCCCCGGCATCAGTGCGGTCGCCGGCCAGGCGTTGGATGAGGTCGATCGCGTGCTCCTTGCGCACCTGGGCCGCGAGGAACACCACCGAGCAGCGCATCCGCATGCTTCGCTCACCAGCCAGCCGGTCGAGATTCTTCTCGCACGCCTCGGGATATCCGGCGGCCAGCGCCTCGACCGCTGCCACCCGCACCGCCCAGGCCTTGTCGTCGAGCAGCTTGATCAGCGCGTTGAATCCGGCCTCGCCGAAGCCTTTCAGTTCACCGGCGAGCGCGACGCGCTGCTCCATCGTTGCCAGGGCACGCTTGGCGAAGCGCTGCTGCACCTCGGCCGGCAGGTCCTCGGCCCAGGCCAGGGCGGAGGCGATGATCAGGAGCAACAAGAATCTCAGGCGCATGGGCGCATCAGACGCCGCAACGGCCGGGATTCCATGGGGTGGGATCCATCACCGCCGGGCGCCATCATCCGTTGCGTGTCACCAGGCGGATCATCGTTCTGATCAGTCAGTCCTGGTCAGCCCCTGCTTCAGGTGCCTAGCGACGCCGACTGTCCGGGTCAAAGTCCCTGGTTGTGGTAGACGTACAACCCGTCTTTGCCCGGTGCGATGACATCGAGCCGGCCCTTGCCGCTGAGGTCCGCGAGGGCGAAGTGGATGCCCAGACCCTTGGTGTCGATGGGATGGCTGATCCATTCGCGTTTCGCGCCACAGCGGTGCTGTTCGATCCAGGACAGGCCGTAGCCGTGCCCGTTGCCGACGATGATATCGTTGACGTCATCGCCGTTCACGTCGACCACCAGCATCGGCACGCTGGAACATGGCGTGGATCCAGGGCAGCACCGGCTGGATGCGCTCGGGTACCGCGCCGTCGCCGGGATCGCTGTAGATCTCCACCGTGCCGGCGCGGTTGAGGGTCATCGGCGCCGGCAGGATCAGGCGGATGCTGTACCGGACGTGAGTCGGGAACGCGGCTCACCGCCGCCGCCGGTCGCCTGCTCCGCAATCCCGTTCCTGCGCCCGATTGACCACCCTGACCTGCCCTCTATCCTGCCGCCCCTTCCATCCTGTCCGAGGCCCTTCCATGCCCACCGCCATCCTGCCCCGCAGCCTCTCCATCCTTACCGGCAGCGACCGTCCGACGTTCGTGCTGGTCCGTGTCCTGCGTCGGATCGCGGGTCAGGACGCCGAGGAACGGGCCAAGCTCGCGGCAGTGCTGCAGGACGGTTTGCCCGGCACCAAAGACAAGGTTCGCACTGCCCTGCTAGCTCTCGCCCTGCAGCGCTACAGCGACGCGGAAGAGGCGTTGGAAGGTCTCGATTTCAAAAAGGACCCCTACGCCCAGGCGGTGCTCGGACTGCTGTATGCCGATCTCAGCGAGTGGGCCGAGGCGAAGACCAACCTGACCGCGTCGGCCAAGGTCGTGGGTGAGGCCAAGCTGGAACTGGTACGCGTGCTGGTTTCCGCCGACGCGATCGATGATGCCGAGAAGGTGCTCGGCACGATCTCCGAGGAAGGCCCCGAGAAGCATTTCCTGCAAGGCATCATCCTCGAGGCGCGCAACCAGGTCGAGCAGGCGATCAAGTCCTTCGAGGCTGCGCTCGAATCCGAGCCGCCTCACGTCGAGGCCGCTTTCAAGCTGGCGGTGCTCCTCGACCGCATCGGTGACGATGACCTTTCCGCCGAGCAGTACCTGATCTGTGCCGACGCCAATCCGCCCTACCTGCCTGGCGTCATCAACCTCGGCATCCTCTACGACGAGCGCGGTGAGCCCAACGCCGCGATCGACTGCTTCCGCCAGGCCCTCGCCTTCAACCCGCACGACCGCCGCAGCCTGACCCTGCTGCGCGACGCGCGCGCCAGCCGCGCGATGTACTACGACGAGAAGGAGGAACGTGAACGCGAGCGCATGGAAAAAACCATGCGCACCAGCGTCAACGACTTCGAACTGTCCGTGCGCAGCCGCAATTGCCTCGCGAAGATGAACATCTTCACCCTCGGCGACCTGCTTCGCATCACTGAGGCGGAAATGCTGTCGTACAAGAACTTCGGCGAGACCAGCCTCAAGGAGGTCAAAGAGATGCTCGCGGTGCGCAACCTGCGCCTGGGCATGTACCGCGACACCGAGGAACGCATCATCAGCAAGGCCGACCAGAAGATCCTCGGCGAGTCAGTCGAGCGCCTGGAACTGTCCCCAACCAGCATGGCGGTCCTGGAATCGCTCGGCGTCACCCGTATCGGCGATCTTGCCCAGTACAGCGACCTCGACCTCTACAAGGTGCCGACGAGCGGCCAGACCTTCGTGCAGGAACTGTCGACCGCGCTTGGTGCCTATGGCGTCACCGTGCGCAAGCCCGAAATCCGCGCCTGACGCAGGCCTCTGATCCGAGTTTGGCGCGGCTCGGATTGAGCCGCGCTGGATATCAGCTCAGTCCGGGATGCGAATCTTGGCGAAGCCCTTGGGCGATGGCGGAAATTCCGGTTTGAGGTCCTCCAGGGCCCGGCGCACCAGCTTCGCGACCAGCCAGTTGCGGAACCATTTGCGGTCGGCCGGCACGACGAACCATGGCGCGTGCGGGGTCGAACAGCGGGCGAGCGCGATCTCGTAGGCTTGGCGGTATTCCTTCCAGAGTTTGCGCTCGGACAGATCGTCAGGATTGAATTTCCAATGCTTGTCTGGGTCGGCGAGGCGTTCCTCCAGCCGCTGTTTCTGTTCCTTCTTGGAGATATGCAGGAAGATCTTGAGCACTTTGATGCCGCTATGGTGCAGCAGCGCCTCGAAGGCGTTGATCTCGCCGTAGCGGCGCTCGATCGTCTCCTTGCTCACCCATTCGTGCACGCGCACCACCAGCACATCCTCATAGTGTGAGCGGTTGAACACCGCGATGTCGCCGCGACCCGGCGCCGCCTGGTGGATGCGCCAGAGGTAGTCGTGCGCGAGTTCCTCTGGGGTTGGCTTCTTGAAGCTGGTCACCGTCACGCCTTGGGCGTTGAGCGGGCCGAATACCTTGCGCACGGTCCCGTCCTTGCCGCCCGTATCCATGGCCTGGAGGACCACCAGCAGGCCGGAACTGCGGGCGGCGTAGAGGCGCTCTTGCAGCGAATCGATGCGCTCGACATCGCCGTCGATCTCAGCCTGGGCTCGCTCCTTGCCTTCGGGGCCGGCGAACGGGCCGGTCTCGTCGGTGTCCCAGTCCTCCAGGTCGATCCGGGTCTTTCCCGTCGGCACGCGGAAGCGGTCAAGCACCTTGTGATCTGCCATGGGAGGTCTCCGCTTGACATCCTGTGCGCCACACCGGGAACGGCAACTGGGTTGAAGAGGCCAGGACAAGGACCTGTTGCGGCGTGCTAGAACGGATGAATTCCTCAATTTTTCCTGGTGAACCAGCTTCGTATCGGATCCAATCCCGGGCGTGCAGTCCTGGATGAGCCAAAGGGTGACCGTCATGTCGCCAAGATGTTACGATTCAAATGATTTCATAAGTCATTGTAGATAAATTGATTGAAACAATATTTGCCATGAATATGTCTCCGAAAAGTATCAGTTTGCTGAGACCCACCATCGTAACTCCGTTCATGCACGCGACCCAGGTTCCGGCATGACCGTTGCTAAGCGTTTCACAACCCCAGACGAACCCGGCAAATCCCATGCTCACCATTCCCTCCAAGCGCAGCGGCACTCCCGAGACCATCCTTGCCGAACTGCTGGCCGAACGCTCCGGTGTGACGGTGGCGCCCGCGGCGATCCCGGCCCTGGTTGCCGGACGGATCCGGCAACTCGGCATCGACCTGGAATCCTACGCCAGCCGCGTCGAAGCAGATTGCCTGGAGCACGCCGTCCTGGTTGACCTCCTGCGACCTGCGGAGACGGCGCCGGTGTCGGTGGTGCAACAAGACCAGGATCTCATCCAGCGCCTGATCCCCTGGGCGGTGCATCGCCAGCGTAATCTGATCCGCCCGACCCTGCGGATCTGGGTCGTCGACGACCACGATGGCGCGGCGGCCTGGTCGGTCGCGGCGCTTTTGCACCGCCACGTGCCGGAACGCGAGATCTGGGAATTTTCTATCCTTTCGACCCATCCTGCGTCGGAGGCCATGATCCGCACCCGGGTCGGGCGCTATGGCGAGGATCGGCTTGCCGCCCTGAATCCCGAGGTGCGCAGCCAGATGGTCGCGGCCGACGGGACGGTGCGGCGTGAACTGCGCGACAGCGTGCACGCCGCGCTGCTGTCGTTGACCGGGGAATGGCCGATCCCGCCAAACCTGGATCTCATCATCTGCCGCCACCACCTGTCGCGGCTACCGCTGGCGCAGGGCACGGCAATCCTGGGAAGAATGCGGAAAATGCTGCGCCCCGGCGGCGGCAGCCTGCACGTTGGCGCCGATGAGGATCTCACCCCCCTTGACCCATGCATGCGAGGGCTCGGCCATGGCGTATTCGTTCGCTGAACCGATGAGCCGGTCCCTCGCCCACCCCCATGCCACAGCGACCGCCCCGTCGCGAGCGGCGCGGTCCGTGCCGGGCTTGTCGTCCTGCGCCGTCGTCGAGGACGTCGCACCATCATCCGACGCTCCGGCGCGGATCGTCCGCCTGTCCCCGGGCCGGGTCCTCCTGCGCAAGTTCGCCAACGAGATTATGACCACGCATCCGATCGTCTCCGGCGTCGCGCTCGGGGTCATAGACCGGCGTCTCGGCGTGGCGGCGCTCTGGCATGCCGAGCACGCGCGCCTCGCCGACCTTGGCCGCGCCAATCCGCTGCCGGTCACCGCCGCCATCGATGCCGGCGCGCCGATGCTGTTCCGCTTTCTCGCCGAAATGGGTTCTCGTTGCGCCGACCAGGAGGTCATGGCGATCGGCGGAGCGATGGTGCGCCAGGTGTTCATCAGCGTCCGCATCCTGCGCGATCCCGGCCGCGACAACGCCGACGAGCTGAGGCGTCAGATGCGCATGCTCGGCGTCGCCCCGCTGCGCGCCGAACTTGGCGGCCGCCAGACCCGCGTCCTGCGCATCGACCTGGTGCGACGCAGCCTGGAGATCGAAGCCCTGGACACGCCGGAATACTGCGCTGACTGAGGTTTCTTGCCGGGCGGTGACTGGTTCAGCCTAAATCTCGCAAATGAGCCCCATCTTTTTCAAAAAGCTGGCACGGGTAAAAGGGTTGATGAATTTCCCGCCGGCACCAATCGGGAGAGGAGATCGGCCTTCCTCGCTTTGAACGCTGCTCACACCGACCATCATCGACACCGTCACACCAACAATTTCCTGCAAAAATCGCAAGAGTGCCCCAGATGCAAGGCGGGAGGAAGGAGTGTGGCAGCGCCACATGACTGACGATCAACGCAGCAGGTGGGGTGCTATTGCGATTTTTAGGTTCAGCCCACGCGGCCCTGGTCGATGACCAGCCAATCATCCTGGTCATCATCGCCAAGGTCCTCGGGAACCTGATAGATCGTGAAGCTGGCGCGCAGCCGTTCGCTCGTGGCCCAGGCGCGGAAGCGTTCCGGGTCGGGCCACGCCTCCTCGTGCTCCTCGCCATCGACCGTGATCCAGTGGACGATGACTCCGGGCATGGCCGGGATGGGATCGCCTGCGTTAGCGGCGGCAAGCCGCACGGGGACTGGCCAATGGCGTCCGCAAGCGTCATAGGTCGACGAGAACGCTTGCGCCTGGGACCGCCGGTTTCCAACCGGCCGCTGGGTAGTTGGCCGCTATGTCCACGTCCTACCTTGCCCACGCCAAGCCGGCTCCAGCCTGCGCCGTCCGCATGGACCTCTACACCGTCGCCCGCCCGCTGATCTTCCGCTTCAATGCCGAGACCGCCCACAACCTCGCCCTGTGGTGGGCGGGTAACGTGGTGCGAGGGCCGGTGCGCTGGCTCGCGCGTGCCGTGCATGAGGTGCGCGATCCGCGCCTGGCGCAGACGCTGTGGAGCATCGCTTTCGCCAACCCGGTCGGTATCGCCGCCGGCCTCGACAAGAACGCGGTCGCCATTCCCGGCCTTGCCGCGTATGGTGCGTCGCACCTCGAGATCGGCACCCTGACTGGCCAGGCTCAGCCCGGCAACGACCGGCCGCGCCTGTTCCGCCTCGTCGCGGATCAGGCGGTGATCAATCGCATGGGATTCAACAATCAGGGCGCGGCTGCGGTCGCCGCCCGCCTGGCCCGTCGCTACGCCCCGGTCGCTGCCAGCGGCAACCGCCCGCCCTGCGTGCTCGGCATCAACCTCGGCAAGAGCAAGGTCGTGCCGCTCGACCAGGCTGCCGACGACTACCGCGTCTCGGTGCGCGCCCTGGGCGCCTTCGCCGATTACGTGGTGGTGAATGTCAGCAGCCCGAACACGCCGAACCTGCGTGATTTGCAAGGCGAAGCGATGCTGCGGCCGCTGCTGACCGCAGTGCGGTCCGAACTTGACGCCGTCGCCCCGCCCCGCGCCGGCCGGCGCACGCCGCTGCTCCTCAAGATCGCCCCCGACCTTGCCGACGCCGGCATCGACGCGGCGGTGGACGTGGCGATCGCGACCGGCTGCGACGGCCTGATCTGCACCAACACCACGATCACCCGCAGCGGCCTGACCCTGGGCGAGGCGCAGATCCAGGCGCTGGGCGCGGGCGGGCTGTCCGGTGCGCCGCTGCGCCAGCGCGCGACGGCGGTCCTGGCGCGGGTCGCCCGCCGGATCCGGCAGCTGCCCGCCGCGCACCAGGTGCCGGTCATCGGCGTCGGCGGCATCGATTCCGCCGAGGCGGCGTGGGAAAAAATCAGCCACGGTGCGAACCTCGTCCAGGTTTACACCGCCCTCGTTTACCACGGCCCGGGCCTGATCGCCGCGATCAACCAGGGCCTGATCCGCCGCTGCGAGCAGGCCGGACTGAAGTCGATCGCGGATGCGGTGGGGCGGTCGTTGTGATCAATCCGACGTGTACGTATGCACGCTGACCACCGCTGACGGCAGCCACTGCACGGCGAACCAGCACAGGCACACGGTGGCGAAGGCTACGGCGATGAGCGTCAGGTGCGTGCGGTGGGCGTCGGGTCTGAGTCGGGTGAAATGGACGATGCCGACGTAGACGACCCAGGTCGCCAGGGCCCAGGTTTCTTTGGGATCCCAGGCCCAGTAATGGCCCCAGGCCTGCTTGGCCCATACGGCGCCGAGGATCATGCCCAGCGTCAACAGCGGTAGGCCGAGATCGACGAGCAGCACCGGCACGGCGGCGGCCTGGGCGGGCAACTCGCCCCGGCGCACGCACCACCAGCCGTGCAGGGCGGTGGCGCAGGCGAGGCCGAGCAGCGCGTAGGCCGCCAGGTACGTCGCGACGTGGGGCACGAACCAGGCGCTGTGCAGGGCCGGTCGCAGGGTGCGATCAAGTGCGTCCGGCCGGAAAAGGTCGAGCGCCAGGAACATCCCCGCCATCGCCAGCATGGGCAGGCGCAGGACGGTGAGGCGCAACCTCCATTCCAGTGCAAGCCCGATGCCGGCGACCAGCGCGGCGTACCACAGGCGCGTCTCGCCGAGGGTGCGCAGCGGCGGTCGGCCGAGGTCGAGCCACAGACCGAGGATCGCGCCGACCACGACCAGCCAGCCGGCGACCGCCGCCCCGGTGCCGAGGTGCCGCCACCAAGGGCGCGTTCTCAGCGGAATGGCGGCTAGGGCCAGACCCCACAGGGTCAGGGCGGTGACGATGGCTGAAAGCAGCAGCGTGCGGGTCATCGCGGTGCCCCCTGCCCGGTCCCTGTCGCGGTTTCAACCTGAATTTTTCCTCGGAAAGCAGCAGTCGCAGCGAAGCCATGCAGGATCACCCCCAGCGCCACTAGGGCCAGGCCGGCCCAGACGCCGGGCAGGGCGCGGTCTTCGACGGCTTCCAGGGTCACGCTGCGCGAGGCTGCGCCCAGGCGCTGGTCGTAAGCGAGCAGGTGGATCCACCAGCCGTCGAGTTTCAGCGGCGCGTTGACCTCGATCGTCACCGCTTCCTTCACCGCTTCCTGGGGCCGAGCGGCCGTGCGCACCACGGCGCTGAAGCGGCGCGCGCGTGGTGGTTCCATCTCTACCCGGCGGCCGTCGGGCAAGGTGACACCCAGGCCTTCGCCGAAGAGTCCAGGCGGATGGAGCCAACCGACCACGCTCCCGCCGGCATGGTCGACCTGCACCCGCGCGGCGGGATGCGCGCCCGGCTGATGGCATTCGCGCGGGATGCCTGCCACCACCCCGGCCGCCGGCAGCCATTCCGCGACCAGGATTTTGAGGCCGGCGATGGTGATCGCGGTGCCCGGGCCGAGCAGCGCGTCAGCGGCGACGGCCGCCTCAGCCTTGCCGACCACCAGCCGCGGTGGCCAGGATTCCAAGCGGAATTCCTGGAGTTTCAGCGCGGTGGGCAGGCGCAGCACCTGGCCATCAGCGGTACGTGCGACGGCCACGGGCGGCCCATCGCAGGACACCTCGATCCACCCACGTTGGATGCCCGGCGAACCCGCCGCCACCGCGAGCATCACCGTGATCAGACCCAGGTGCAGGAAGGTGAATCGCAGCCAGCCCGGTTCGCGCTGGCGGATCCGTCGGCCGGTGGCGACAGCCAGGATCGCCAGCACCAAAGCCCCCATCAACGTCAGCGGCAGGCTGGTCAGCGCATCGGCCAGTCCCAGCCGGGCCAGCCAGGCCGGCGCGGCGGTTCCCTGCGGCCAGATCGCGACCGGCAGCAGGCAGAGCGCGAAGCCGGTGACGGCGGCGATGGCAGAGGGGGCCGACGCCACCCCGGCCAGGCGCGGGCAGCGCGGCCAACCCCAGCCCAGGCCGAGCGCCAGCGCAACCGGGGCGATTGCCACCGGCCAGTTCCACGGCGGGGCAGGCAGCGTCAGGCGCAGCGCGGGGTAAAGGAGTTGCACTGCCCAAGCGGCGAGGATCAGGCCGGCACCACTGACGAACGCCTGCGGCAGAGCCCAGGTCGTCCAGAATCCGGTTTTTTCCGTGGTTGCCGCCATGTCGACGATTCAATCCCCGAGAACCGGCAAGGCCAACGCCATGTCGCTGACGCTCACTCCGAACTCAGAGCGGGTTCAGAGCGGTTTGGGCGTTTCGGTTGCCGGGGTTGTCGGGGCCGGGGTGACCGCAGGCGCTGGAGCGGCCGCAGGTGCTGCTGTCGCGGCAGGAGCAGGTGCGGCAGGCGGTGTCGGCAACGCCGGCCACGGCACGGTGGCGACGCCTTCCGGCAGCAGACGCGGCGGGTTGCCGGCGGCGAAGAGCTTGTTTACCGCCTGGGCCTTCTGCTTGGTCGAGACATCGGGATAGACCACGGCGCCGGTGAATCCCTTGCGCGCCAGCACGCGGGCGGCCTCAAGCCGGGCCTGCTGCGCCAGGTCGTTGGCGGCGGCGAGGATGCGCTGGCTTTCCTGGGGCGCGTGGAAGCCGACGCCGTTGTTGGCGGCGATGTAGTCCCAGCGCATCTGGGCCCGGCGGATGAGGTCGCGCACCGGTTTCAGGTCGTCATCGCTGGCACCGATCTGCATCGCGGCGGCGGTGTCGAAGTGGGCGAAGCGCAGGGCCGCTTCGGCACGGTGACGGCCTTCGTTGACCTTGTCCTGGATCGACCACACCCGGTTGCGGATGTCGTCCTCGCTCCAGCGGTGGCAGACCGCGCACGAATTGGCGATGTTGGTAAGCGGCGACTGGATGTGGTGGTCGGTGAACTTGCGTCCGCCCTCGGTCTTGTAGGGCATGTGGCAGTCGGCGCACGAGACGTTGCGGTAGGCGTGGATGCCCTGGCTGTAGACCTCGAAATCGGGGTGCTGCATCTTGATCATCTTGGTCCGCGACACGAGATGCGTCCAATCGACGTGGCCGTTCTCGTCGTAGGTTTTTTCCATGTCCTCGATCTTCAGGCCGTTCTTCCAGGGGAAGACCAGGTAGTCCTTGGGCTGCTTGGCGAAGTAGTATTCGACATGGCACTGGGCGCAGACCAGCGAACGCATCTCCTGGTGGCTGGCCTTGTCGATGTCCTTGCCCATCGCGGTGTAGGCCTCGCGCAGAGCCGGGCGGCTGATGCGCAGCGCCATCGTCGCGGGATCATGACAGTCCAGGCAACCGATGGGGTTCTTGATCTCGCTGTCGTGCTTGAACATCCGGGTCTCATAAAACTTTTCCGGACTCGTCTGCTCCATCAGGCGCGGCACGTCGGGCGACTTGCACGTCCAGCAGGTGCCGGGGAACTTCTCGTTCCACTTGGTGTCATCTTTCGGGTCCTTGGTGCGCAGGGATTCGCGCACGTCCGCCACCGCGTGCATGTGGCCGCGCGCCTGCTTGTAGTCGCGCGCGAAAGGGTAACCGGCGAAGAGCACCACGTTGTCGGGCGTCTCTTCCAATAGATCGCGTTTGAACGAGCCACCGTAGCGGGTCGTCGTCGGCGTCTTGCCCTCGTCTGAGGTCGCTTTCCAGGAATCGTATTCGCGTTCATGCCCTTGCCGCCATTTCGCATTGTCGGCATCAACCGTGGTCAGGGCGACGGCGGGCGCGGCCGGCTTGGCCTCGATTCGGCGCTCCTGGATCGACGCGACCAGCAGGCCCAGCCCGAACACTACGACCAGGACGACCAGGAACAGCGCCCAACCGCGCCAAGGCGCGTTCTCACCGTCAGATCCAGACGAATTGGATGGCGGCGGATTGGCTGGCGTTGGACTGGAAGGCGGCGGAACGGGGGCGTTGGACATCGGGATCACTCCGGAGCGTCGGTGGCACTACCGCTGGGGCGGACGGTGCGACCGTGGATGGTCATGGTGCGTGGATCGGCGGTCGGTGCGGGCAGGACGGGACGCAGTTCCGGCGGGGTCGACGACAGGCTGCGGCCAATGCCGTGCGGCACCTCACGGTGGCAGTCCCAGCAGCGCGGATCACCTGGCTTCCATTCCCGCGCGTGGACGTCGCCGACCACGGCGGCATGGCAGCGGCGGCAGTTGGCCTCGACCACCGGCACCGCGACCGGGTTCAGGCTCATCACCTGCGGTTCGCCGCGCAGGGTGAACACGGTCGCATGGCGCATGCCGTCCTGGGCCTTGAACCACATCTTGTGCGCGAAGTTGTCATGCGGCACGTGGCAGTCGGTGCAGACCGTGACCCGGCCGTGGCTGGAATGCTGCCAGGTCAGGTACGCTGCACCCATGACGTGGCAGTTCATGCACGTTTCCGGGCTGTCGGACAGGTAGCTGGGTGCGCGCGACAGGTGCAGACCGAGGGCGGCAAGTCCGGCCGCGACCCCGGCGAGCGCGAAGATCGCCAGCCGCCAGGCGCGGGGCACGATGGCGAGGGTGGCGAGGCGGCCGATCCGGGTCTTGAACAGGTGGGCCATGGCAGGTCGGCTGGACTATCAGACCGCCGCGCTGGGAGACAACTAAATCCTTGCCGGCTTGATTCAGGTCAATGCCAAGCCGGTGCGGCCTGCTACCGCGCCGGAACGGCCGGTTACTTCCCAGGGTGTCCGGCCGTGGCGTTCCCTGGCTTGCCTCGGGCGATCCTGGGTCGAGGTTCGCCATCGCGAGGGGATACGTTGACGGACGCGCTCAGCATCGACGCCACCTGGAACGCGGCCCGTACGCGGCTCATCGCCAAGCTGGAGCCGCGCGGCTCATGGCCTGGAGTGCTGCCACTCAGTTCGCTGGCCACGGCCGTGGCGGTGAGCGCGCTCGATCGTCTCGGTGATCGCCACCGCGAACGCGTCGCGCGCGGGCGGGCCTGGTTGGTCGCGCACGCGAACGCCGATGGCGGCTGGGGCGACACCGTCGACAGCCCGAGCAACCTGCCGACCACGCTGTTGTGCTGGGGCGCGCTGAACCTCGGCGATCCCTCCGTGGCAGCGGCCAACGCCGGCGCCGAACGCTGGCTCCACCGCCGCGTCGGCAGCCTGCAGCCCGAAGCCATCGCCCGCGCCGTGGCGGAAATTTACGGCCAGGATCTCACGTTCACCGCGCCGCTCCTGGCCCAGCTGGCGCTCATGGGTCGCCTCGGCCCCGAACCCGCGTGCTGGAAGCTGGTCGCGCAGCTGCCGTGCGAACTCGCCGCGCTGCCGCGTGGGCTCTGGCCCTGGTTGCGCCTGGGTGTGGTCAGCTACGGCCTGCCGGCCCTGGTGACGATCGGCCTCATCCGCCACCGCCGCCTGCCCGGCTCCCGGCCCTGGCGCTGGCTGCGTGAGGCGACCGTCGCGAAATCCCTGCGCGTGATCGAAAGCATGTGGCCCAATGGCCCGACCGACACCGGACGCATGAGCGGCGGCTACAACGAGGCGCCCCCGCTCATCGGCTTCGTGCTGCTGGGTCTGGCCGCTGCGGATCTGGCCGAGCACCCGGTCGCCCGGCGCTGCGAACGCTACCTCTGCGACTGGCAGGACGCCGCCGGCGGCTGGGCGGTGGAGGCCCACATGCGCACCTGGGTGACCTCGCTCGCGGTCGCGGCATTGGCCTCGGGCTACGACCAAGGTGTGGGCCAGGATGGCATCGACAGCTCTGCCGTGCGATCGTGGCTGCTGGGATGCCAGCGAAAGATCCGCGATGCGACCACGCGCGCCGCACCGGGCGGCTGGGCCTGGAACGAACTCGTCGGTTCGATGCCTGATGGTGACGACACCTCGGGTGCCCTGCTCGCCCTGCGTTGTCTTGGCCCCGCTGATCCCGCCAGCACCAAGGCGGCCTTGCTGGGTGCCGCCTGGCTCGCCGGCATCCAGAACGCCGATGGCGGCATCCCGACGTTTTGTCGCGGCTGGGGCAAGCTGCCGTTCGACCGCAGCTGCCCGGATCTCACCGCCCACGCCTTGCGCGGTTGGTCGGCCTGGCTCGCTGACGCGGATCCCACCTTGGCGCGCCGCCTGGTCCGGGCCGCAGCGCGGGCCGAGAAATACCTAGCCGATAACCAGCGTGCAGATGGTGCCTGGGTTCCCCTGTGGTTCGGCAACCAGGCCGCACCGCGCCTGGAAAATCCGGTATACGGCACCGCCCAGGTCGTGCTCGCGCTGCAAGCCCGGCCGCCGGCGCAGGCGACTGAGATCCTGATCCGGCGCGGGGCAGCCTGGCTGGTCGCGGCCCAGGGCGCGGACGGGGGCTGGGGTGGCGATGCCGGGGTTCCGCCGTCGGTCGAGGAAACCGCGCTCGCGGTCGCGGCGCTCGCCGGCACCGGCCAGGCAGAGCAGCGGGCCGCCGCGCTGCGCGGTGCGGCCTGGCTTTGCGCCCGCACCCAGGGCGGAACGGTGTTCCCGTCAGCGCCGATCGGACTGTATTTCGCCCAGCTCTGGTACGGCCAGGAACTGTATCCCCACGTCTGGACCGTGCTCGCGCTGGGGCGGCTGCGGACGTCCAGAGCCGGCTGATTTCCCCTGACTCGCATTTCTGGTCGGCGTCACCTGCCGTGGCGCGGCCTACTTCCGCCTGATGATTCCCGCGATCTGCCCGTTGCGCACGCTGAACAGCGCGTCGCTGAGGACCTCTCCTTTGCGGGCGCGGGTGCGCAGGACCTGTTCGCCGACCAAAGTGGCGAGCGCGCCGGCGTGGGGTTCCAGGCAGGCGAGCATGATCGAGCGTTCGGGCACTGCGATCACAATCGCGGTGCTGCCGAGCAGGGCCTGGGTCTGGGCGAGGAAATCGTTATCGATGAGGTCTGACGCGGTGAAATCGTCGCCGGTACGCATGAAGGTGTCGACCGAGTTCGCGCCGACCCGGACGGCGGTGCGGATCCATTCGGGCCGCTGCTGGCGCGCACGCAACGTCACCAGGGCGTGCGCCTCAAGGTCGTGCGGATCGAGGTCGCCGGCCAGGCTGCGGTCGATCCATTCCGGGCCATCATCGGCTGGACGCGCGAAGGCGATCCACGGGATGGCCGGGTTCCCGCCCGCGAGCAGCCGTCGGCAGGGGAGCTCGGTCGCCTTCGGCCACGCGGCCGGAGCCAGGCAGGGCAGGATTTTGGCGAGTGGATCGGTGCCGGCCTTTGCCGGAGCGGCTGCTGCGGCCATCGGCATCCGGCGGGTGCTCGCCAGGCCCTGGCGTGGGGGGGGCAGGCGGCGGGTGGTGGACAGACCGGGATGTGCCTGGGAGTCGTCAGGACTGGCGGTTGCAGCGTCCCCCAGCGGCGATTCCTCGGCCGGTGGAGGTGGAACCAGGTGGACGCAGGTGGTGTTGGCGAAGACATCATGGAAGGCGCGACGATCGCTGGCGATGAGGATCCGCAGGCTGGAGATCAATTGCACGGCGAGGGTCGCCAGCAACAGGATGGAACCGAGATGGAACCAGCCCCGGCTGGCGATCAGGTTGTCCAACGCCCGGCCGTTGAGCTGCCAGGTCTCAACCAGACCGACCTTTTCCGTGGCCTCGGGCGGCCAGGCCTGCTGCAGGTACAGAAACCATACCGACAGCGCGATCACCAGCAGCAGGTAGGCCGGATTGCGCAGGAAGGCGCGCAGGAAGCCGCAGCGGCCGCCACCTTCGCGGCGCAGGCGCAGGCCGCACCAGCGCTTGCCCAGGGTGGTGCCGAGGCCGCCCTCGCACACCACGCGGTAGATCATCGGAATGATGCCGGCTACGACGATGAGCGGCCAGGAGCGCAGGCACAGGCCCAGCACCAGGAGCGCACCGGCGGGTAGACCGACGACGAGTGCGTCGATCGACCAGGCCAGGGCGCGGCGGGCGGGTGGCGCGACGACGCTCGGAACCTCTGGCACCAGCCGGCTGCGGCTAGACGCCTGGCGCTTCACCCGGCGGGTGGGGACTGGGGTCGGGTTCCGGTCAGGCACCGGTGCTGGCGGTTCCGCAGCCGCGGCGGTGAACGCGGGTTCGGGTTTGCGTGGCTCGGCCGGTGCGACTGGTTCCGTGAGGCTCGCCGGATCGAGGCTGATCTCCAGGATCGGCGTCGGAAACCTGCCTTTGTTGCCGGCCGGGAAGAAGCTCGGCACCTTGCCGGCCGCGACCGCAGCGGGCATGTCCTGGCGGCGGACCAGGGTCTTCGGGGTGATCTTGCCGGCGACGATGTATTTGCGCACGATCTCGGTGCTGACCGGACCTTGTTCACGACCGGCGGCGATCACGAACCATGCAGCGGGGCTGGAACCAGTGGCCATGGCAGGGTTCGCTTTCTAAGCGAGCAGCGGCGGAGTCCATCGCGTTCCCAGGCTGACGATCGCCGGTGAGAGATGCGCGGTCTGTGCTCGCGGTGCCGGTCGGGATGAGCGCTACTGCCAGGACTGCGCGGCGTTGCTGTCTATTCGCGCGGCCTGGTCGCCGTGCTGGTTGGCGTCCCGCCGCTCTGCGAGAGGATGCCCACGTGTTGCCCCGCGATCTGCTCCGCTTCCGCATCCGCCAGGGCGAGGTGACGCCTCTGCTGCTTGGATCGACGCCAGCCGTGCAGGAACTCGCCGAGGCCATCCTTGCCCATTGGCGCGCCGGAGTGGGGCAGATCCGGGGCGATCTTGAAGACGGCGTGGTGTTGATCCTGCACCGGTCGCGGGCCTTGGCGATCGGTCGCGGACTGAACAAGATCGCGGTCGACCACTGCCGTTTCCTAGAGGCCGAGGCGGTCGAGGACCTGCGCACCCGTGCCCTGGCCGCCTCGGCCGCCCGTATGGTCGCCCCGGCACCGGATCCCGCCGCGCATCGCGCGATGGTGGCCGCCGAACTGACGCTGACCCCGGCCGCCCTGGCAGAGCAGCTCTACGCCGACCTGCCCGACCGGGCGCGGCTCGCCGCCGGACCAGACCTGACCGTCGCGCACCTTATCGAGCGCTACAACCTTGGCCTGTGCCAGGGTCTGCTGCTCAGCGCCCGGTCGCTCCAGGTGCGCATCGACGACCCCGACGTCGCTCTGCGCCGCAGCCTGGTTCGGCGCCTGCGCTTCCACCGATTGCTCGCTGAGGTGCGGGTCGACGCCGCCAAGGTCTTGCACCTGGACATCAGCGGCCCCGGATCCGTGCTCGATCAGGCCACCCGCTATGGCGTCCAGCTCGCCAACTTCCTGCCCGCCTTGTGCTGCGCCAAAGCCTGGAGCGCCAAGGCCGAGGTCGCCGTCAGCGACCGCCCTGGTGGCAGCCGCGTGCGGGCCAACCTCACCCTTGGCCCAGGGCTGGGCCTCGTCGCCGACCGCGCCGTCCTTGCCTGGGTGCCGCCTGAACTGCGCGAGCTGGGTCAGAGCCTTGGCGAACGCCTGCCCGAAGGTTGGACCGTCGGCGACGCCCCCTTGTCGATCACCAAGGCCGGCGAACTGGTGGTGCCCGACTTGCGCGTGACCACGCCGACCGGCGTGATCGATGTCGAATGCTTCCACCGCTGGCACGCCGGCGCCCTGGCGCGCCGGCTCAAGCAGATCGCGGCGGGCGAACTGCCGCGCCTGGCCCTTGGTGTCGAACGCGCCTTGGCCCGATCCACCGAGGGCAAAGATCTCGTCACCGCGCCGGCCTTCGCCCAGCACGGTTTCCTCTTCACCGACATCCCGGTGGCGCGTCCTTTGCGCGAGGCGGTGGAGCGGCTGCAGGCAGGGTGAACGTACGGACGAGCCAGGTCGTGCCGGCGAGGATAAACAGCACCACCGCCAGTCCCTGGTACCAGGTGACGCCGAAGGCGATCGGCGGATGCCCGCGCCAGAATTCCAAGGTGAAACGCAAGGCGGCATAGATGGTGAGGTACGCCGCCAGGCATCGGCCAGTCGACGCACGGCGCCACGCCAGCGCCAGCAGGATTCCGCAGGCGGCGGCATGGAAGCCGATTTCGGTCAGGGTCACCCAGGTCGGGCCGCAGCAGCCGGCGCTCAGACAGCCGATGCGGCCGCAGGCGAGGGCTGCGGCGAGCGGCGCGGCGAAACCATCGCCGGTCGGCATCCGGATCGCGAGCAGCCGTTTCACCGCTTCCACCCCGAGCCAACCACCGATCAATCCACCGAGCACGGTGCGCCCACCCAGGCGATGACCCTCCATTCCTAATCCATCCCAGCCGAGCCAGCCGGAAGGCAGGTCACCGAGGTAGGCACCCAGCACCGCGCCCACCGCCGCCGCAGCGAGAAGTTCGCCCCGATGCGCTGCGACCATGGGCGGATCGGCCGGCTGGCAGCGGCGCACCAGCCAGGCGATGGCGATGCCGGCGATGATGGCGAGGCCGTACATCAGCAGGTTCCGGTTATGCGCAGGCGCAGGGCATCAGCGGGCCGCGGCGCGCAGCGGAGCGAGCACCTCGGTCTCCAGCCGGTCGCGGTAGAACAGGTTGTAGGTGTCGAATGGGATCGATCGCTTGCCGTCGGGATGGGCGATGTGCACGCACGCGCGCCGGATGGTGCGCAGATCGAGGCTGTGGCGGTCGAGGAACTGCATGATGATGACGCGGAAGACGTCGCGGTAGCTGAGTGGCCCACAGGCGACGCCAGGCAGGCAGCAGAGCAACCGGCTGATCGCCCCGGCCGCGCCTTCAGGGGCGAGCGCAGTGGAGAACGCCTTGATGAATTCCGGTCGGAGCGCTTCGGCTTCGAAGGCGATGGTGGCGCGCGCGCCATCGATCAGGGTCTGGTGGTCGATGAGGCCCGACACCGGCCGCCACGTGCCGCCGACGCGCACCGCATAGGCCATGCTCAGGGCATCGGGATTGCACGGCACTGGCACCAGGTCGGCGCTCTGCCAGAGATCGTCCTGTTCCAGGATGCGCCGACGCACCTCGGTCAGGGTCAGCCGGTGCGTCTGAGGATCAAAACCATCGTTGCGACCCGCGTCCTGCACCGGTTGGATGGTCACCCCGCGTACACAGGGGCGGGTGCGGGCGAAGCGCAGGATGTCGCCAAGTTCGCCGTCGTTCAGCCCGCGCCGCAGGGTGACGACCAGGGTTGTCGACAACCCGGCGGCATCGAGCGCATCGAGCGCGCGCAGGCGCACGTCGCGCAAGTCGGCCCCGCGCAGGGCCAACTGCGGCGCGGCGCTCAGGCTGTCGAATTGCAGGTAGACCTCAAATCCGCTGCCGCTGCCGGCGCTGCTGCCGTGTTCGGCCAGACGCTGGGCGAAGCCGGCCTCGCGCGCGAGGCGGATGCCGTTGGTGTTGAGCATCAGGTGGCGGATCGGCCGTTTCCGGCAGGCGGCCAAGACCTCCCAGAATTGCGGATGCACGGTCGGTTCGCCGCCGGAGATCTGCACGATGTCGGGCGCGCCGCCTTCGTTGGCGACGATGCGGTCGAGCATGGCCTCGATCACCGCCAGGCTGCGGTGGGTCTGGCGTTCAGGCCCGCTGCCGGCGTAGCAGGTCGGGCAGCGCAGGTTGCAGGCGTCAGTGATCTCGACGATCGACAGGCATCCGTGCTGCTCGTGCTCGGGGCAGATGCCGCAATCGTACGGACAGCCCCAGCGGTGCGGCGTGTTGTAGACCGCCACCTGTTCCGGCGCCTTGATGAAGCGCTCGCGCGCCCAACGCCAGTAGGCCGCATCATCGGCCAGCAGCACCCGCTGCGGGCCGTGATCGGCGCAGCGCTTGAGCAGCCACGCCTTGCCGTCCTCGATGACCTCCTTCGCCTGCACCACGCGCAGGCAGGTCGCGCACAGCGCCTGGGTGGTGCCGTAGAACAGGTACGGGCGCTGGGTGACGGTCATGGGCGTTGGTTTGACTGGGTTCCTCCAGCGGGCAAGGTCATGCGGGGCGCCTCAAAAGTCGGACTTCCTGGGAGCGCCGGCGTCTCGCCGGCCGAATAAAGCAGCATTCGCAGGATGCCACCAACCGACTTTTGAGGCAGCCTGCAAGGTCATGCACATGCTCGGACTGTTTCTGATCTTGTTCTTTGGCTCCATGCTTGCCGCTTTCATAGGTTGGATCTTCCTCGCCCATCGGTGGCTAAATAAATTTACAAAACCTGGGCATTCTGCATGGCGCTGGATTTTGAACGGATTCCTGGCCAGCGCTGCCGCCCTGGTCCTGATTGGTGGTGGCTGGTTGGCGATCTGGACCGCCGTCTGTTCAGGAATCAATTTCCATCCATGAGGGGAATCGGACCTGTCGCTTCAGGCCAATGCCCTTTGGTCGCACGTTCAGCTTCCAACTGGCACACTAAACCTATCGGTACATGATCCCGACCATGTCACCCAAGATCCTCCTCCTCAGCGTCTCGGCCGGGGCCGGACACGTCCGGGCGGCGCAGGCGGTGCAGGCCGCAGCCCGCGCGCGCGGATTCGAGGCCGAACACATCGATGTCATGGATCTCGTGCCCAAGCTCTTCCGCAAGTTGTACGCGGAAAGCTTCATCTTCATGGTCAACCGCAACCCGGCGCTGTGGGGCTACCTCTACCATTCCAGCGACCGGGCTAAACCGGACGGCACGCTGGCGAAGTTGCGGCGGATCATCGAACGGGTGAACACGCGCAAGCTGGCGGGGGCAATCGCCGATGCCGCGCCGACCCATATCATCTCGACCCACTTCCTGCCGTCGCAACTGGTCGGGCGGATGAAAGCGAAGGATCGCCTGAGCCAGCCCCTGTGGACGGTGGTCACCGACTTCGATGTGCATGCCCTGTGGGTCCAGTCGAACCAGGATGGATTCTGCGTCGCCGCCGACGAGATCGGCTGGCGTCTGCGCGACCGGCTCAAGGCCCTTCCCGATGCCGATGACGCCACCCGCGCCACGCCGATCCGCGACACCGGCATCCCGATCGCGCCTGGATTCAGCCAACCGCTGGATCGCGCCGCATGCGCGCGCGAACTCGGTATCGATCCCGCGAAAATCACGTTCCTGCTCATGTCTGGCGGCCTGGGTGTCGGCGCCATCGATCAGCTTGCAGCCCGCATCCTGGCGGTGCCCGGCGACTTCCAGGTCGTGGCGATGGCCGGCAAGAACCAGGAACTGCTGACCAACCTCACCCGGCTGGGCGCGGCGCATCCCGGCCGGTTGCAGGCCGTCGGCTTCACCACCACCCCGGAACGGTTGATGGCGGTGGCGGATCTCGCGATCACCAAGCCGGGCGGACTCACCACCAGCGAATGCCTGGCGCTGGGCCTGCCGTTGCTGGTGGTATCGCCGATCCCGGGGCAGGAGGAACGCAACAGCGACTTCCTGCTCGAACACGGCGCCGCACTCAAGGCCCACGACGGCGCCGGGGTCGAATACCGCATCCGGCAGCTTCTCGCTGATCCCGGCCGCATCGCGACGCTCAAGCGCAACGCCCGCGCCCTGGGAAAACCCGCCGCCGCCAAGGCGGTGTTGGATCAGGTGCTGGAGTCCTAACGGCGTACTAGCGGCAAACCGTCGGGATCCAGGGCTCCGAGCGGATTCACCGCCCGGCCGCCCGGCGGATGCGCTCCAGCAAGCGGGCTTGTTCCAGGCCGAAGCCAGCGTCCGCGCCGGGCGTCATTCCTCCACGGATGAGGTTGATGAACTGCGCATCGCTGTCCGGTTCCTCGCCTTGGGACACCGCCAATTCCTGGAACGGAACTTTGGCGTCCCATGCGTGCAGGGTGCAGGAACGATCCATTCCAGGGATCCAGCGCGATGCGTCCCCCGGCGAGGAACAATTTGGCATGTCCAAAGTTCTGAGGGCAGGTGCCGCCTAATCGACCTGGGCGCGAAGCGTTCGCAGGTTGCATCATCAAGATCGACCGGAAGGTCCAGGTGCACCATGAGGTCGCCAACACAAGCGCGAAGGATTCCTTAAGTTCACGCCATTGGGGACCGGGGCAATGGCATTGAGTTAAGCTGTTCCGGTGTGATACACCTGTAATTTACCAGGGTATTATGCTTGCTTAGGCGACCAAAAAAATTTTTCGGGCCTCATGGCCCTTTCCAATCATCCGCCTCGCGCAGAGAGCTTCTCTGCCTTCC
>CAMCMZ010000042.1 GCA_945876185.1 Candidatus Kuenenia stuttgartensis
ATCGGCGCTCAGCCCCAGCACCACCTGGGTTCCTCCCTCCGACCGGCACATCGACAGCCTAGCCAAAGGCAATGCACCTGCTACACCCCGCCCATCAACAGCCCAGAGTTTTGAGACTGGACGGCCCAAAGTTTTGAGACTCCACAGCACCGAAATCCAATCCCACGCCGGAACCAGTCGCACCACAAAATGAAGAACATGTGCACATGGTCAGTCAGGTTGAAATCAGGGGACTGGATAGACGCCCGCAACAGATAACGCAACTAAGCAATGGCTGGAAAACATTTAACTATTACCTGCCGGCCGGACTCGGTGTTTTCAAAGTGTCGCCTCTGAATGCCTCACGCCTGCGCCCCATAGGTCGTACTCCTTTCACTGACGTATTCGCCGAGCGCATGAACGCTGAATACAATGCGCTTGCTGCTGACCGGCTCGTCATCGTCAACAACACTGGCCTCAACGCGGAAGTGCGGCTCACCATCAATAAAACTCGCCCAGTTGAGGTAATTGTGCCCTCGCATCAGACCCTTGAATGGCTCGTACCCTTTGATTCCGTTGCCGTCGATACCAGACTGAACTTTGAATGGGAAAAGGACATGACTCGTCAAAGGGCGATAGATGCCATGTCGCGCGATTAGACATCCTTCATGGCGACGATCCGGCCCGCCTCCAACCACTCCTCCCGCGTTGTTCCGTAATTGGCGATGGCGGATTGAATGCTCTCGCGCTTGATTCGCTAATATAGCAATATCACAGGGTAAGCATCACTTCTACCACCGGAACCCGGTGGGCGCTGTCGTTTCTATTTGTTGAATCATTGTTATTTACGCAATTAATTTGCGGATAAGCGATGGACGTAAGGTTTATTACGGTATTTTTTTGAGATTGGTTTCAATTTTCCTGTAGGTTAATTAGGAAAAAACCTTGACTTTTTAATTAATGAGTAAGCTGCGCGCTATGATCATCGCGCCCGATTCGATCAAATCCGGCTGGCTGTCTTGTGAGGTTCGTGAAATGAAAGCTAATAAACTCATGGAAAAAATCAGTATGTTATCGCAAAAAATCAATGAGCGTGCCGGCACGCTAGGTAAAACACTTGACTTTGTAATTATTGGATGTCTAAGATGCCCGCTATGATTACCACGCCTGACCCGATCGCATCCGGCAAGTCCATTCGCGAATCGCTCGCAGAATCAAACTTGCCTCTCTCGGAATCGTCCATCCGACGCCTATTGCAGGCCGGGAAAATCCCTGCTGTTCGCGTTGGTGGACGATGGAGGGTCACGCCCGAGGCGTTGCGCGCCGCGCTGCTGCGCGAAGTCGGGCCGAGAGTGACGCCATGACTCTCGCCGTCGTCACTGTCAGCGCCGACGAACTTCGCGCGTTGGTGCGGCAGGAAGTCACCGCCGCGATCATCGCAGCATCACGGCAAGCCGCCGATCGGGTCGAGCGCATTTCCGCATCAACCGCCGCGCGGATGTTAAAACGTCGTCCTGCATTGGTCATTTCCGCGTGTGCCAGTGGCGCACTGCCAGCACAACGAACGGGCAAAAGTTGGTCCATCAAAGTTGGCGACCTCGATGCCTGGGCCGCCGCCGGATGCTCGACCGCGAAGACCGCGCCATGATCGACCCGCAAAAAATGTACGTCTGCAAAAATTGCAGTGGCATCATCCGAGGCAGTTTCCTGGCCGGTGCGCAGCCTGTGTGTTTTCTTTGCGGGTTCCCGGCCGGGTTCGATCCGGTCGAGGGCGATGCAACAAAACCGGCTTGCGAACTCTCAGCGATTCCGGCCGATGAAAAAACAGTGATCACCGGTCTGGTCAAGCGGACGGTCTACCGTTCGGCTTCGCTGCGCCGTGCTGAATCGTTCGTGAAATCCCCTTAGAAACGCGAACGCCGACCCCGGCAAGGATCGGCTCCGCTACGCATCAACCTCCACGAAAGATCGCTGCGATGCTTGATAAAATACAACCAAGCGGGGCAAGATCAACCACCCTGGGATCATCCGGAACTTTCAATCCCGCGCTTGATCGTGCGTTGGACGGCATGACCACGCCGACATCGATGGCCGACGCTCCGACCGAATTACACGCAGCATTGAGCCGAGCGGCAGGCATCACGCGTGATGCAGAAACCCTTTTAGCGGTGGCAACCGCTATCACTGGAACTTGGCCGCAGGCATTGCGTTCAGACGGTCAGGCGCTCGCGAAATGCGTGGCATTCCATTCGCAGGATCCGCTCAAGGTGAACATCAATCGGGAGCTGAAACGTAAGGGCTTGGAGGCCGGGCCGGATTCTGGAACGGAGGCCGTGACCACTGCCAAGCCGCTTGTGCCTGCCGATGCGCCGCGCCTGATCCTGCGTTCCCACGCCGAGCGGTTGCGCGATCGCGAGAAGCCGCCGCCCATGCTGGTTTCCGGCATGTTGCCGGTAGGCGGGACTGGCATGCTCGTCGCCCTTCCGGGTGCTGGTAAAACACTGACTGGAATCGAACTTGCCCGCAGCGTGGCCGCTGGTGACACCTTCGCCGGTCGCGCCGTGATTCAGGGGCGAGTGCTCTACGCATGCCCAGACTCGCCGGCATCGACTGAACGCCGGATGTTGGCGATCCCGGAGAGCACGGCAGCCCGCATCCTGACGGTGTGCGACTTGCCAGCGATGCCGGGAAGTTTGCCCGGCCTGCGCGACGCCATCACGGAATCGAACTCGGTCGGGGATCCGATCCGGCTTGTCATCATCGACACCTGGGACAGCGCACGATTCCACTCCGATGGCGGCTGGGCCGGTCAGGATGGACTTGTGGAAGGCATCATGGCCGAGTTGCGCCGCATGGCCGCAGACCTGTCGCTAGCCATCGTGGTCATTCATCACGCGACCCGGGCAGACAATGGCCGCGCTCGTGGTTCCGTCGTCATGGATGCCCGGCAAGACTTCATCGGCTTGGTTGAGGGCGACGGTTCAATGGTCCGCCTGACAGCGATCAAATGCCGCGACGGTGAACGTGGCCCCATCGGCTCCTGGCGTGTGCTCCCGGTCGAGGTGGCCGGCGCGATGGTGCCGACGCTCGTTCCGGCCGACATCGCCCGACCCGTTGGGCAGGCCGCGCACGACGACGACACCAGGGTGTTGTGCTTTCTTGCCATCAACGCAGGTCAAGAGGGGATGAGCCTGCCGCGCATCGCCAAGCACCTGGGACACAGGGGAAACGGGCAGGCCGCCGCCATCGTGGCCAGGCTTCGCCAAGCGGGATTGGTCGAGGCGGGCAACTACAGTTTGACCCCGGACGGACAGACCCGTGTGGACCTCAATTTAGCCTTCCACGACCCCCTTCCATGCACCCCCCCAATGGAAGGCCCAATGGAAGGCTTCCACGACCCTTCCATTCCGTCGCTCCGTGTTGGGAAAAACCTTCCTGCCATAATGGAAGCACCAATGGAAGCCGGGCAGCCTTCCACGCCTTCCACACACATAGGGTGTGGAATGGATGGAAGCCCCTCGCCCGCCACTGACCGCCGAGTGATGCGGATATGATCGCCGCCAACCTGATCCGCGAAGTCCGTACCGCCGGCATCCACCTGACGCTCGACGGCAGCGCCCTGGTCTGCGATGCGCCCGCGACCGTCCAGGCCGATCGGCTGCTTGAGCGGATCCGGCAGCACAAAGCCGACGTGCTCGCAACACTGATCCCGCCGGCCCGCACCGCCTCCGAACCCGGGTGGTTACTCTGCCCAGTCTGCCCGACCGAGGTACGGCAGGATCAGACCCATTGCGGAAGCTGCGGCGCGCGGATGCAGAGCCGCACCCGCCGACTCGCCAAGGGCCGCCATGAGTAGGTGCAACCTGACTGTGCTGATCCGCCTCGCCGGCATCGTCACCGGCATGATCGGGGGGGGCTGCTATGACGCTTGAAGACGCTGAAATCCTGGCGCTCCTTCCCGATTCCGCCATCCGCCACCTCCCTGATGCATCACCACAAAGGAACAACATGCGCACGAAATCAAACGAAAACGCACGAAATGACGAACAATTGACCCAACCCCAGACGACGGCGTTGGCGTCCCTGCTCGGTGGGCAAACCTTTGGCGAGGCTGCTGCCGCTGCCGGGGTGACACCCTCCACCTTGTGGCGATGGCGGCATGAAAATCCCGCGTTTATCGCTTCGCTGGCCCAACACCAAGCCGAGGCGCGCCAGCGGATCGACACCGCCCTTGCCCGTCTGGCCGACCGCGCGGTTGAGGCTCTGGCCGCGGTGCTCACTGACCCTGGTACTTCGCCGGCCGATCGCTGCCGCGCCGCATGTGCGGTGCTCGACCGTCTGCCGCCTGCGCCGTCAGTCAAAGCGACCGACGAAATCCAGGTTGCGGACGCTTGCCGCGACCGAGAGCGCACCGCGATGCTGGCCGGGCTGCTCTCATGAAAATCGGTTGAGTACGCGCGCGCGAGGGAAATCGCCCCCCGATGGTCGGCATGGAATGAGAAAGCCAACATTCCGCGCGCGCGAGGAAGCGATGGGAAGGGGTCACACGAAAACACCCCCGAAATGTTGGCACGTTGTTGGCACGCTGGGCCGAAATCCGCGCCGAATCCTTCCGGCCATAAACGAAAAACCCCAGGATTTTACCTGGGGGATCGTGCTGGGGACCTAGACGGGGCTCGAACCCGCGACCTCAAGAGCCACAATCTTGCGCTCTAACCAACTGAGCTACTAGGTCCGTGGCGGTTGGGGGTGCGGAGCATAGATCCGTCCCCTGGGGGTCAAGCGCGCGGAGAAAACCGGCTTTCCACGTCGATCCGGGTCAGCGGAAGCGGGCCTGCCAGCCACCGATCATCAGGGCGATGCCAGAGGCGAACAGGACGATCCAGCCGAGGCCATAAGAGATCGATGGTTTGAGGGCGGCGACCATGGCGGCGGCGAATTGGTCAGAGGGATCTCGGCCTCCACCAGATCCCATCCCGGCCATCCTGGTCTCGGCGTCGCTGACGCCCCCGACAAGCAGGATGAAGCGCAGCGTGAGGAGGGCCAGCGCGGCCCCGGCCGCAGTGGGGATTCTCGTCCACTGCCCGGTCAGGGCGCACACTCCGGCGGCGACCGCGCAGATCACGCAACCCGATGCCCACCAACCTGTGTCGGTCCAGAAATCCAGGTTCAGGGACATGCTCGACACGCCTGGCATGCTGATTGAGATCATCGGCAGCCAGGTGCCGCCGATCAGACCCAGAATGCCGCCATACAGGAACAAGTCAGTGCGATCGATGCCGCCACCCAAGGCCACGCCGGCAGCTGCGGGGGATCCGCCGAGCCGGGATCGCGCGGTGGTGTCGGGTTCGGGTTCCCAGCCAAGATCGCGCACGGCGCGTTCGGCCTCGGCGCGGGTGGCGCAGTCGAAGTTGAAGACGCGCGTCAGCCCGCCGACGCGGGTGGCGTTGATCCGGTAGGAGGGCATGGGGGAGGATAACCCAGGATCTCGGCGGCACCAAAACCACGTTTGCGGGCTTGGTGTCGGGATGCTGCGGGATTGTTGTCGGGATGACGGGAGCGCGCCGGTTGGATCTGGCTCGGCGTATGATCTGCCGGTTGGAAACCGGCGGTCCCAGGCGCAAGCGTTTCACCGCCCGGCCGCGTTGTTGCGCCTGCGTGCCCGTCCGGGCGGTCAGTGGCGGAAGTGGCGCACGCCGGTGAAGACCATGGCGACGTCGGCTTTATCGGCGGCGGCGATGACGGCGGCATCGCCGCGTGAGCCGCCGGGCTGGACCACGGCGGTGACTCCTGCCTGCGCCAGGGTTTCCAATCCATCAGCGAAGGGGAAGAACGCGTCGCTGGCCGCGACGGTGCCCTGGGCGCGCGCGCCGGCGAGGCGCACGGCGATGGCGGTGCTGTTGACGCGGCTCATCTGGCCCGCACCGGCGCCGACGAGTTCGCCAGCCTTGGCAAGGCAGATCGCGTTGGATTTGAGATGCTTGCAGACCAGCCAGGCAAAAGCGAGGTCGGCCAGTTCGGGGGCGGTCGGAACGCGCTTCGTCACGACCTTCAGGCTGGCGGGGTCCCAGCCGGCGGTGTCGTAGTCCTGCACCAGCAGGCCGCCGAGGACGTTCTTCACGTAGCGCGCGCCGGCGGGCACGCCGGTCCACCCGCCGAGCGCGAGCAGGCGGACGTTGGCCTTCCACTTCGGCTTGGTGGTCAGGATCGCCAGCGCCTCGGCGCTGAAGCCGGGGGCGATGACGACCTCGACGAAATCGCGCGGTACCATGGTCGCGGCGGTGGCGGCGTCGATCTCGCGGTTGCAGGCGATGATGCCGCCGAAGGCCGCCTGCGGGTCGCCGTCGTAGGCGCGGGCGAAGGCGGTGGCGAGGTCCGCCGCGATGGCGCAGCCGCAGGGGTTGGTGTGCTTGATGATCGCGCAGGCGGGCTGGGTGAATTCATTGGCCAGGCACCAGGCCGCATCGGCGTCCATGAGGTTGTTGTAGGACAGTTCCTTGCCGTGGAGCTGTTTCAGCCCCGCGACGCCGGTCGCGCCAGGGGTGCGGATGCCGTACAGGGCGGCGCGCTGGTGCGGATTCTCGCCGTAGCGCAGATCCTGGACCTTCTTGAGCGGCAGCGCGCATTCGCTGGGAAACAACTCGCTTTCCGGGGTGGACGCGCTGGCGGGTCCGGCCAGGCGGGTGAGTTCGTCGGCGATCAGCGCGTCATAGCGCGCGGTGGTGCGGAAGACGGTGCGGGCGCAGTGCTGGCGGAACTCCAGCGTGGTGTCGCCGCCGTGCGCGTCGCATTCCGCCAGGCAGCGGGCGTAGTCGGCTGGGTCGACGAGGACGGTGACAAAGGCGTGGTTCTTGGCGGCGCTGCGCAGCATCGATGGACCGCCGATGTCGATTTTCTCAATCTTGTCGGCGGTGGTCGCGCCCGGCTTGTCGCAGGTGGCCTCGAAGGGGTAAAGGTTCACTGCGACAAGGTCGATCATCCCGATGCCGTTGGCGCGCGCTGCTTCCAACTGGTGGGCGTCGTCGCGCACGCACAGCAGGCCGCCGTGGATCTTCGGGTGCAGGGTCTTGACCCGTCCGTCCATCATCTCGGGGAAACCGGTGTATTCCGCGACCTCGATCACCGGCAGACCGGCATCCTTGAGCGCCTTCCAGGTTCCGCCGGTCGACAGCAGTTCGACTCCACGCTGGTGCAGCGCCTGGGCGAAATCGACGATCCCGGTCTTGTCGAAGACGGACAGGAGGGCGCGGCGGATGGGCATGGTGAGCCTTTCGCCAGCCGCTGGCGGCCGGGCAGGCGCGGCATGCTCGGGGTCATGGGGGGGCGTCAAGCCTGACCCCTCACCGTCACTGACCGGGACGATCCAGGACCACCGTGGATTGGATGGCAAAGTGGTCGGAATGCTCGTTTCTGAAGATCCGAAAATCTTTTTGCGGTATGGTCTGCGAGGAGATGATCCGGTCGATCCGGCGCGATGGTTCGTGCTCGAACCTGGTCAACTTGGCGTGCTGATTGCGCTCGATATCGAAGGTCGGCTCTTTGAGGGCACGACCTGGATCAGTGAAACGCTCCAGCGATTTCGCCTCCGCCTCGTCGTCACCGAAGTTGAAATCCCCGACGATCAGGAAGCGCTTGTCCGCACCGTCCGCAAGGATCGTCTTCACCTGCTCGATCCGGCGCTCGGTGTCATCGAGCATGCTGTCGAGATGGACGTTGTAGATCACCAGATTGCCAGAGACGGTCTTCACGGTGCTCTTGAGCGCCTTCCGCTGCATCCGCGTCGGCAGGCGAAGGTACGACTGGGCAACCGTCTCCAATCGGGTCAGGGTAAGGTTCCCGTAGCCTTCCAGCACTTCGCCCTGAATCGCGAATTTGGAGTTCCGGAATCGCTCCCTGATCATGCGTTGGAAAGCCGGGGTGACCTCTTGCAGGCAGATGACATCGACATCGGCCTGGGATAAATCCTCGAGAATCAATCGGTATCGCAGGTCAAGTCCAGTGCGATCGTCAAACCAGACGTTGTAGGAACGGACGGTGAGGTCCTGGGCATCGAGCTGAGGCAAGCAGAGAAGAAGAACCACCAGCAGGAAAGGTGAGTGGCAAAACATCTTCAGCTTCAGCCACTGGACTCGTGTCAAAACCTGAATCCCGTCATCAGCGCAAAGGTGAAGCCACGGATCTCCAGGCGGTCCTTGGCGCTGACCGAGGCGGCCCCGGTCGCGGCGTCGGCGCGGTTGCTCAGGCTGACCTCGTGCTGGTAGCGCATCCAGCGGCCATCGAATCCGAACTGCCAACTCCCTCGGGTGGCGACGAGGCCGGCGCGCAGGCCGTATTCGGTGCTGTGGCCGGTGCCGGAGGGCTGGATCGGCCGGCCGTTGGCATCGTGGCTGCCATTGACCACCACCGACGCGAGGCCGAGGCCGACGAAGGCGCCGGCTTCGAGGTCGAGCCACGGGGCGTTTTTCAGGCGCTGGGCCCAGCCGATTTCCACGTCGGCCATCAGACCCCAGTGCTCGCGGCGGACGCTGGACTCGGTGGTCTCCATCTGGTGGAAGCCAGTCCAGACGCCGAACGAATAGCGGCCGCCGTTGTCTCCCACCGGTTCGCGGCCGAGGAAGGCGAGGCCGATGCGGCGACCACCGGGCTGCGGTGCGGACTGATCCTTGCCGCCGGTGGTATAGGTGATGGTCTCCTGGCCCGACGTCGGCATGCGCAGATAGAAGAAACGGATGTCGGTTTCAGGTTGGGGGACGGGCGGCGCGACGCTGCCGGGATCAAAGTCCTCGGCGGCCGCCGTGGTGCAGGCGAGCACCGCCGCCGACCAGGCCGCAGCCGACCGAGCCAGTCGGGCCACGGCTCAGAACCGCCAGCCGACGCCGAATGCGAAGGCGGGTCCGCTGAAGGTCACGGTCTGCTTCAACCCGATGTTGCCGGCTGGATCGGAGGTGACGGTGTTGGTGGCGAACTGGTGGTAAAGATAGCGCGCGTCACCGAAGACCTGGAGCCCGTTGGAGAGCGTCCAGGCCAGGCCTGCGCGCAGGCCGACATCGTAGGCCCAGCCCATGCCCTTGGTGTCGCGTTCGACGCCGTTGGAGTCACGGTAGCCGGTGGAATGCACGGTGGCGATGCCGAGGCCGAGCAGCACGCCGGTCTCGAATTGCACCGGGCGGGAACCGAGGCGCCGGGCATAACCGATCTCGCCATCGAGCATGAAGACGCGGAAACGGTCGGAGGTGTTGGCGGTGCTGTCGATGAACAGCTCATGGCTGACACTGAGGCCCGACAGCATGACGCCGGCGCCTCGGTCCGGGTTCTCGCTTTCAAGGAAACCCAGGGTCAGGCGCACCGGGGTCTTGGTCCCCGGGGTCTTGGTAAGGGCACCCTTGGGCTGGCCACCGCCGTCGCGTTCGACCGCCACCTTGGCGTCCTTCGGCAGCGGCATGACGGTGAAGCGCCAGTCGGTGTACGCGCTCAGGCGGTCGGATTCGACCAGCGGCGCATCCTGGTTCTCGGATGCGGTGGCCGAACCGAGGCTTCCGGCGGCTGCCAGGATGGCGAGGGCGGGGACGATCAGAAAGTCGGTGCGCATGTCGGACCCCGGTGCGGTGGGCTGGGCACCCGGCGTAAGCCTGGGCCACCTGATGTCGAGGCCTGACGTGGTATCTGGTCACCGGGCGTGCGATGCGCCGGGCACCTGGAAACCGGCTCCGTAGGTCTCTGCGCCTAACCGGAACCGGCGCGTCAGCGGTTCTTGAGCTCGGTGATCACCACCACGGTGATCGCGATCACGATGCTCGCCCCGAGGAGGATCCAGTGCAGGTTGTGGCGGATATGCTCAGCCAGCGTATGGGGCCGGGTTTCGTGCAGCGCCGGATCGATGAAGGCGGCACTGACCTCGTGCGGCGTGGTCGTCGGGACCGGGTTCCGGCTGGGCGGTTTGGGAATGCGATCGGTATAGGGCCGACGTGCAGCCTCCAGCGCCGAACCCGCGTTGGACTGCGGTCGGGCGGCCGGCATGGTGCCAGGAGTGCTGCCCAGGTTCGAGGGCGGATAGTGGCTGGAGGTCGGCCGGCGGACATTGTTGCCGGCCACGCGCGAACTGGTCGGCACCACGCGCGAACTGGTCGGCACCACGCGCGAACTGGTCGGCAAGGGCCGTTCACCGATCCGGCGCGAACGGGTGACGTCCGAAATGACGCTGGAAGCGCCGAGATTCCGCACCGCCTTCTCGCAGGCGAGGATCAGGGCGCGGTAGCTCAGGTAGCGATCGCCCTGCTTCTTCGCCATGGCGTTGAGCACGAGTTCGCGCGTCGCCTGGCTCAACCCGGTCTTATGCAGGCCCGGATCCGGCGGTGGCTTGGTCAGGTGCGCGTTCATCACCAGGCCCGGTGACGGTTCCGGGTAGGGGTACCTGCCGGTCAGGAGGTGGAACAGGGTCGCACCAACGGCGTAGATGTCGGCGTGGATGTCGATGTCGGCCTCGCCGCGGATCTGCTCCGGCGCCATATAATGCGGCGTGCCCATCACCGCGCCGGTCATGGTCATCGACTGGTAGTCGGAACTCACCGATTTGGCGAGGCCGAAATCGATGAGTTTCGGAAGGTCGCTGTCATCGACGCCAGCCGTGGCGAAGGGATCGCTGCCGGTCTTCTGGATCAGGATGTTCGCCGGCTTGATGTCGCGATGGACCAGGCCCGCTTTGTGGTGCACGTGCTCAAGTCCCTTCGCCACACCGATCATCACCTTCAGGGCGCTGACCTCGGCCAGGGCGCCGGTTTTTTTCAGGACCTCCTCCAGGGTCGGTCCACGCACGAACTCCATGGCCAGATAGGGTCGACCGGCGACATCGCCAGACCCCAGCGCCCGTGCGATGTTGGGATGGTCCAGGCCCGACATGAGGGTGATCTCGCGATGGAACCGGCTTATGAAATCGCGGTTTTCTGAGAACTTCGCCGCCAGGAGCTTGACCGCGGCCTCACGGCCACCGGCATCGATGCCGTGGTAGACCTCACCCATTGCGCCGGCACCGAGTACGCGGGTGACCCGCCAGGGGCCGATGCTGGTCAAGGAAGGAGCGGTTTCAGGAGCGGGCATGGGGCTGGCTGGGAGGGGCGGGGGCACGCCGGGCAGTGGCGCAACATATGCGACGTTATTGGTGGATGCGACGAGGCAACCGGCAATTTGCCGTTGGACCCGACCGATCGGGCTAAGTAATGGGATCTACTCGGATTTACTTGAGTCTAGCCTTGCACACTCGCAACACATTGAGGCGCCAGGGGCTGAAATGGCCTTCCAGCACCTTCCCATGCCATTCCAGAGCGCCCCTGGCGTTGGAAGCGGTTCCAGCCAGGCCAGACCCAGGGCTGGATCATCAGGTTGCCGTGGTTTCCGGCAGCCCACGGGTTTGCCCCGATCCACCTGGCCCTAGCATCGCCGCCCGGACCTGATCCATGACCACCACCATCGAGTTGACCAGCAGCGCCGTCCGGCTCTGCCGTTTTGACGACCAGCGCCTCGTCCAGCTCGAGAGCTGGCCGGTCGCCGAGGGCCAGGATCCGATCGCGGTCCTGCGCGCCGCGCCGCTGCCACCCGAACTTGGCAAGGTGCGCGTGGTGCTGGCCCACGATGAACTTCTGCTGCGCACCATGGTGCAGCCGCCGTGCCCCCTGGACCGGCTGGATCGCATCGTGCGCTTCGACCTTGAGGCCGCCGGCGGCGAGGCGGATCCGATCGCGATCGCCTGGCATCGGGTCAAGGCGGGACTGGGTGACGACTTCCGCATCCTGGCCCTGGTGACCAAGCGCAAGCTGATCGCGCAGATCAATGAGGCGCTGGCCGTGCATGGCGCCAAGGCCGCCGCCGTGACCGCGCCACCGCTCGGCCTGTGGCACGCGCTGCGGCAGCAGGAATCGACGCTTACGGATCCGGTGGCGGTGGTCGACGTCGGCGGCGCCCGCATCCACCTCTGCCTGGTCCAGGATGGTGAACTGCTCTTCCTGCGTTCGGTCACGCCCGGCCTGGAGGAACTGGTCAAACAGGTTGCGGAACTGCGCTCGCTCGCGACCACGGATGCCCGGCCGATGATCGCCAAGCTGGGCTCCCGCACGCCGGCGGACTTGCAGGAACTCATCGACCGCCAGGCCGGACTGGTCGCCACCGCGATCAGCAACAACCTGCGCTTCGCCAAGGCGCAGCTCCACCTCGACCGTTTCGAACCGAAGTACCTCTACCTCGCCGGCGCCGGAGCCCAGGCGCCCGGCTTCGTCGCCGCGCTCGCGGCGCGTTCCGGCATTCCGGTGCGCATCCTCAACCCGTTCGCCGGCGTTCTCAGCTCGCTTCCCGCAGCAGACCTCGATCGGGTTGCCGCCTTGCCCAGCGCCTGGACGACCACGCTCGGGGTGGCCCAGGCGAAGGACCTGGAACTCGACGCCTGCACCGAAGAACGCCTGGCGCGTAGCCGCTTCTGGGCCACCACGGGGATCCTGCGGATCGCCGCCGTGCTGGCAGTGACGCTGATCTTTCTCGCCTTGGTGCGGCAGCAGGTAACCCAGCGCCAGGTGGATGCCGCCCTGGACACGAAGGATGCAACCAGCCTCGCCGCCCTTGTCGACGCGGCGAAGAAGGCCGACCAGTCGATCGCTGGATTGCGCATCCAGCGTGAGGAATCCGCATCCCTGCTGCGCTGGCTCGACGGTGAACGCCGCCCCGGCCGCATCGCACCGGAACTGCTCGCCGCCTTCGCCGCCGAGATCGACCCGGCCACCAGGCCGGTCGTGCTCAAGCGCTTCCGGGTGGCGCGGATCCCCGGTGCGACCGAGATCGAACTGGAAGGCAGCGCCTCGGCGGTGCCGGGCGGTGCCCAGGCCGATACCGTGTTCAAGGACTTCGCCGCCCGGCTCAAAGCCCGCTATCCGGTCGTGACGACCGAGACATCGCGCTCGGTCAACGTCGGCCATGAGGGCAACGCGTTGCCGTTTTCGGCTGTCTTCACGATCGCGGATCCGGGCTGACGGGGACGACGGTGGGCGATCCCGGCGACTCGCTGCTGGAAGATCTCTGCGCCGAATTGCCGGCCGAACTCGGCGAGGTTCTCGTGCCCGCCCTGACCATCGTCCGCGCGCCCGGCCGGATCGCGGTGGCTTCCCGTGATCCGAGCTGGCATGAGGTCCTGGAAAAACACGCCGCCGCGACCCTGCGCGAAGCGGCGCGCGCGCGCGGCCTGGTGCTGTCGATCGCGGCTGGCCGTCCGGCATCCCCGACGCCTGCTGGCGCCGGGATCGATGCGTTGCTCGCCGACCCCGGCAACCAATTGGCGTTCACTGCTTGTCGGCGCGCCGTTGCGGCGCCCGGTCTTGAGCACAATCCTCTCTACCTGCATGGTCCGGCCGGCTGCGGCAAGTCCGCACTTCTCGCCGCCGTGGCGCACGACGCCCGCACCGCCCTCGGCCCGGCCTCCGTCGTCGAGTTCGCCGGCGACAGCTTCGTCGCCAGCGAGGCGCAGGTGCTCGCCGAGCGCGGCGCCACGCCGCTACGCAATCGCCTGGATCAGGCGATCCTGGTGGTCTTCGACGACGTACACCGCCTGTCCGGCCGCGCCCTGGCGCAGGAGGAGCTGTTCCACCTCATCGACCGCGCTCTGGAGCGCGGCCAGCAGGTGGTGGTGACCGGTGACCAGGCCCCGCGCCGGCTGGAACTTGAAGAACGCCTACGCACCCGCCTGGGGTGGGTCCTGGCGGTAGAGATCGAGACGCCGCAGCTTGAGACCCGGATCGCCGCCCTGCATCGACTCGCCGGCGAACTTGTGACCGCGATCCCCTCGCCTCGGCTGGCCGATCTGGTCGAGCGCCTCGCACCCGACTTCCACCAGGTCGCGCACCTGGCCCGCACCCTGGAATCGGGTGCGGATCCCGACTCTGCGGACGGTGCGGCCAGCCTCGACCGGATCCTCAACGTCGTCGCTACCCGCCACAGCCTGCGCCCGGCGGACCTGGTCGGGCGCCGGCGGACCCGTGACATCGCCCACGCCCGCCATCTCGCGATGTGGCTCGCGCGTCGGCTTACGCCCCACACCCTGATCGCGCTCGGGGCGATGCTGGGCGGTCGCGACCACGCGACCGTGATCCACGCGGTGACCGCGATCGAGGCCCGGCGCAGCCGCGACGCCGGGTTCCGACGCGGTCTCGATGAGATGGTGCAGGAGATCCTGGGTACGCCGGCCGGGCCGTAACAGTGGCGACGGGGCGGGGACGAAAACGCGGCGATCAGGCCTTCCAGTATTCCTCGACCAGATAGGTGGCGATGCCGGTGTGGGCGACGGGTTCCTTGATATCTTCCAACATGCCCGGATTGCCGCACGCGAGCACGGCGGTCTGGGCGGGATCGATCAACGCGCGCAGGCCCTCGGCGGTCAGGCCTTCCGGCAGGGCGATTTCACGCGTGGCGTTGACGGGCTGGCCGAGCATCAAGCGCACGAGTTCGTTGACCCGCCCCTTGCCGATCTGCGGCGACCAATGCCGCGCCGGGTCGGGACGGCTGGCGGTGAAGACACACGTGAGGTCGAAGCCGTCCTCGCGTGCAGCGGCGTAGGTCAGCAGTTCCTCGCGGTAGCCGAACTCGTCGGCGTGGGCGCAGCCGTGGAAGAGCACCATCCGGTGCGGCACCCGCACGCCGCTGCGGTGCAGTTTCCAAAGCGAGCGGATCTGCGACACGAACGGCGCCAGACCGGTGCCGGTGGCGACCATGACTACGGTCGGCTTGCCGGCGTTGCGCAGGGTGAAACGGCCCTTCGGACTGAGGTAATGGAACGTCGCGCCGATTTCTTGCTGGAAGAAGGTCGGCGTCAGCTTGCCGCCCTCGACCAAGGCGACGAAGAACTCGAAGCCAGCATCGAGCGGGCTGCCCGCGAACGAATAGGGCCGTGGGACGAAACCGTCGGGCGTGTCGAGTCCCAGGGTGACGTACTGCCCGGCCTCAAACCAGCAGCGTTCACCATCGGTCGGTCGCAGCGTGAACACGCCCATCCGGCCACCCGCGAAGATGCGCTTGCCGGTCAGCACGGCCGTGTGCATCTTCTTTTTCAAAATGGAGTTGGCGTCGGCTTTGCGAGCAGCGGATAGAGCTGAGGAAGCAGGAGTGGCGGAGTTGGCAGGGCCGGTCGCAGTGACCGGCGCGATGCTGGGGACAGGGGCATTCATGGCGGGGTGCATATACAGGAACGCGGAGATTCCGCAAATCACGGAAAGCCCAGGGTTTGGCAACGTCCCGCCCGGAACCGGACGGCTGGTCAGCGATGGCTGGAGACGACCTCATTGCGCTCATCCAGGACCAGGACGTGCGGCGTGAAGGTCGGCAATTCCCGCTCGTCGACCAGGCAGTAGGCGCAGACCACCACCCGGTCGCCCTTCATTGCATGGCGCGCAGCGGGTCCGTTGACGCAGATCTCGCGCGACCCGCGCCGACCAGAAATGACATAGGTTTCCAGGCGGTAGCCGTTGTTGGCGTTGAGCACCTGGATCTTCTGGTACTCGGCCATGCCGCATTGCTCATACAGGTCGGGATCGATCGTGAGGCTGCCCTCGTAATCGAAGCGGACCTCGGTGATGATCCCACGGTGGAGCTTGGCCTGGAGCATTTCACGCATCATGGTCGGCAGGATACCGGCCGCGCCGGTCGAGCCAGTCCCGGTTGCCGGTGCGGCCAGCGAGGATGAACCCGATGGATCCGGCATCGTTTCCCCATTACGCAAACCGCCCTGCGCCATCCGGCGCAGGGCGGTTTCGTGGTCGAAATGCAGCGGAATTCAGCGTCGGCGACTGCGGCGCAGGGCCAGGGCGAGCCCAGCCAGGACAGCGAGGCCGCCACCCAGCCCACAACCGCCTGAACCGCCGCCAGTAGGCGGATTGATGACCGACTTGGGATCAAAGGTGGCGTTGCCGGACATCGTCCACTGGATGACATCGGTGATCGTGTCGTCGCTGGTCACCTTGACGGTGGCATCCCACGCGCCGACCAGGTCCGGTGTCACCCGGATCCCGAGGGTGGTCGACACCCCGGCCCCGAGCGCCGAGGCCGGAGCAGCCACCACGGCGACCGAGCAGTTCTTGCCACCGGTCAGGGTGATGGCACCGATGTTCAAGGTGCCCTGCTGGGCATTGGTGATCGTGTAGTTGATCGTGGAGTCGAGTCCGGCCGAAGTGCTGGAGATCGAATCCGTGGAGCCATTGGTGACCTGCACGCCCGGGCGAACGATGCTGATCTGCGGACCCTGGGCGGTGCCACGGAACTTCATGGTGGTGGTCGGCTTGCCGGGATCGTTGCTGGGCACCGAGACCTTGACCGAGAAATCGCCGCGAGAAGTCGGGGTGATGGACAGCGGTATGTCGACATGCGCACCTGCAGCCAGGGTCGTGACGGTCGAAACGGGGGGTTGCAGCGAGGCGGTGCACTTGGTCGCTTCGGTGAACTGCACCGTCGGGGTTCCGGTCAGGGACAGGGTCGCCGTGCCGATGTTGTACAGCGAGATCGTCCGCGACTCGCTGCGGTTGGCGAGGGTGTTGGTCAGCACCACGTCGCCGCCGTTCGGGACGGCAGCACCCTGATAGCGCAGTTCAAGGAACGGCTTCGCCACCGGGGTCACGGCCACGCCCGACACCGTGAACACGAGCGGGTTCTTGACCGGATCATTACTGGTAAGGGTGACGACGAAGCTCCAGGCTCCCACCGCAGTCGGCGTGACATTCAGACGCAGATCCTGGGCCGTGTTGGGTTGCAGGAGCGACGTCAGTGGCGTGACAATGTCAGCTGCGCAGTTGATGGTGGAGGTGGGGTTGATGGCCACAGGGGTCGGGATGGTGAGATCCTGGGTGCCAACGTTCGAGACCCGGTAGGCGATCGCCAGGGAACCGCCGATGTCCACTGGACTGGTCACGGTCAGGTCGTCGGTGATCGGGGCGGTGGCGGTGCTGATGGCCTTGGTGCCACGCATCACCAGGATCGCCGGTCCGGCCGGCGGTGAGGCGGTGCCCGACACGGTGAGGGTGCGCGGGCTGTTGACCCCCTCGTTGGTGATCAGCGACCAGGTGAACGCCCACGGGCCGGTAGACAGCGGCGTCACATCGAAGGTCAAGGTGGTCGCTTCGGTCGAATGAAGCGCTTCTGCAGGCAGCGCGGTGAAGGCGGCGTAGCAGTTCGTCACCCCCGAGATCGTGGCCGGACGGGTGAAGCTCAGATCGGTGGTGCCGATATTGGTCAGATTGTAGGTCACGATCATCCGGTTGCCCGCGATCGATCCCTGAGCCTGGTCGGCCCCGCCATTAGAGAAGAACGACGCGCCCCGGTTCACGGTCAGGGATGGTCCGATCGGCGGACTCTGGGCTGCAATGCCGGTGATCGTGAAGGTTAATTTACTGTCGATTCCCGCCACAGCGAGGCTGCTGTCGAGGTTGGGGTCGTTGGTCTGCAGGGTGTAGGTGAAGCTCCAGGTGCCCAGTGAGGTCGGCGTGATGGCCAGGAATGCCGTGGTGTTGTTGCCGGCAGAGACGGGGCTTGCGGGTGGGGTGGTCACCAGCACGGTGCAGTTGCTCAGATTGCCGATCGCGGAATTGGGATCGGCCGTGGCTGCAGCCAGGGTCAAGGTTCCGAAGCCCTGATTGGAAATGGCGTACTGCACGTTCTTGGTCTGCCCCGCCACGGTGCCGGTGATGCCGTCATTGCCGATGGTCAGAGCCGGGGTCGCCTGGTAGGCCCAGACCACGGTGCCGTCGGTGATCGCATTGCTGGTGCCCGTCGGTCCGCCGGTGGCCGCCGTGGTGCCGGCCGTCGTGCAGGAATAGATCTTTCCGCCGTTGTTGACCAGATTACCGACGATGTAGTTGGTGGTGGCCAGCCAGACCGCAGCGATCCGATCCACCCGGGTGAGCGGGACGCTGGCGCCATCGCGGAAGACTGCCGCCGTGGCTGCGGCCGCCACCGCATTCCCCGCGATGGTGAAGGTCGCGGTCGCCTCATCCGGATCAGTGGTCGACTGCGCGAACACCGCAGTCCACGGACCCGCCGCCAGGGGAGTGATCTGAATGACCAGCGAGGCCGAGGATCCGGCCAGGATCTGGGAACCACCCAGCGCGGGCGAGGTGACAGTGGCGGTGCAGTTGGTCACCACGGGGGCGGTGGTTCCGGTCAGGATCAACGCGTCGTTGCCGATGTTCGAAACCACATAGCTCAGGGACTGGGCGATGCTCGCCATGCCACCGGGCACGGTGTCGGTCGCACCATTGTTAATGATCGTGCCGCCACGGCTGAACTGGATGTCTGGAGCGGGCGCAGGCTGGGCAATGCCGGACATGGTGAAATTGAATGGGCTGGCATCCGGATCGCTGTTGTTCACCGAGACCAGGACGCTCCACGGGCCCGGGTTGGCCGGAGTGATGTCGATCGGCATCGTGGTGGTGAAGGTCGGGCGCAACGGGCTGGTCAGGGTCGGAAGGGCCGGGACGAAGGCCACCGAGCAGTTGGTCACCGCCGTCAGGCTGTGCGCCGAGTTGTCGAAGGTCAGGTTGATGGTGCCCAGATTGGAGACGGTATAGGTCACCCGCGAGGTCTTGGTCGCCAACAGTCCGGTGACAATGTCGCTGCCGCCGGACACGATAACCACGCCGCCGCGATCCACCTTGATGGTGCCCTTCTGGGGCGCGGCATTGCCGCTGATCGTGACCTGGTAGGGATCGCGGACGGGATCGTCGCTGCCGATGGTGTAGCCGAAGCTCCACTGGCCGGCGGTCGTGGGAACGACCTGGATGGTGCCGGTGACGCTGCCGGTGGGGGGGATGGTGCGGTTGGGCAGCGAGACGGCGGTGACGGTGCAGTTGGTGGTGAAGGTGGTGATCGGCTGCGGGGTGGGCGGATCGTCATCAAGGATATAGACGACACAGGTCTGGGTGGTCTGAGGAATCTCATCCACGGGACCGAGAACGCAGTTGACTGGAGCGGACAGCCGAACCAGGAAAGACTCGGTCGATTCGAACAGCAGGTCGCCGAGAATCTGGATGTTGATGATGGCGCTGGTCTGGGCCGGGGTGATCGTACCGGTGGCGGGATTGATTGAACCTCCCGTCATCGAGGCGGTGCCGGATGCCTGGACATAATCCGGATCCTGTGGGCCTGGGGTGGCTGAACCGGCAATCAATTCCCAGTGGACCGAGATGGGTCCCGCCAGCACGCCCAGCGTGGCGCCGACGCGCAGGATCTCGATTGGGTAGGTTGAAACCGCCGGGGTATCGCCCTCGGTGAGCAGGATCTTCTTCGAGGCGAAGATGATGCGACCGTTGGCCCACGGAGTCACCGGCTGGGGCGCCGGCGGGTTGATCTGGACCGTCGCAGCGACCGGAAGCCCCAGCACCGAACCGGACACATCGGACAGGCTGACGGTGAAAATCTTGACGCCGGCGGGATTGGTGACGAGCAAGGTCTGCACGGTAATGGTGCGATCGGTATTGTCGCCGTCCGCCCAGGTCAGAATCCCCGAGGCGGCGGTGTAGTCGACCGCGGACAAGGCGGTGCCGTCCTGGGTCTGCCAGCGCACGCTCGCCGGACCACGATAACCGTCGGTGCGCTGCACGGTCAACTCGACCGAGCCGCTCATGCCAACCTCATAGAACGGGCTGCCCATGCGGATGCCGCCGGCCAGGGTCTCGTGGGCGAAGCGGAAGATATTGAGATTCCCATTCCCCACGTTGCGGTAGGTCAGCGAAATCGAATCGGGAATGCCCGCATAGGTCTTCTCGGGCACGGTGATGCTCGCATTGTTGGGAAGATCCGTGGCTCCGCGCTGGAGCGCCATCTGCGGACCGCTGGCATTACCGCTGATGGTGACCGTGAAGGGATTGGCCGAGGAGTCGGAATTGAGGATCTGGATGCGGGTCGACCACTGGGCCTGGCCCGGGGTCAGGCTGATCACGAAATCGGAGGTATTGCCGGCATCGATGGTGGTGGTTGGCTGGGTAAGGATCGAGACATTGCAATTGGTAGCAGCTGCGAGGTAGACCGGGGCCACACCGAGCGAACCTGCGCCGGTATTGCTGATCGTATAGGTCAGGGTGGTGGCCAGACCCGACTGGGATCCGGTGATGCTATCGGTGCTGTTATTGGCTATCGTGACCAAATTACGGATCAGGGTGAGCTTCGCCGTCGAGGACGTGGCCGTGCCCTTGACCGTGCTGCTGAACGGGTTGCGGGTGCTGTCGTTGTTGTCCTCGGTCCAGACGAAGGACCACGATCCGGAGGCGATCGGGACCACCCGGATCTGCATCGGGGTCGAGGAGCTTGGAGCGACTGAGCTTGAGGGGACGCCAGTCACGGTGGCGACACAGTTGGTGGCGCTGCTGATCACTGGGCGGCCCAGGGTCAGCGAACTCGCCCCGAGGTTCGACACCACGAAGTTGAGATCCTGGGGCGAGCCAGCCACCGTTCCGGTGATGGTGTCAGTACCGCCGTTGGTCACCGCCGTCCCACCGCGCTTCACATCCATGACCGGCGCGTTTGCCGCCCAGGACAACGACAAGCACGCACCAAGCAGGATCAGGACCAGGGATCGGGCATGGGAAATGAGCATGATCGTGACTCCGATGGTAAGAAGAAAGTGGCCGACGGCGAATGAGCGCAAGGTTGATTGGACGCGTCAGGATCCCGGGGCGGGTTGCATCATCTCGCTGCGTGGATGGTAACCGGAAGAGGTGAAGAAGATGCTGATTTTCCGGGAGGCACGCCCATGTGTCTGGCCGAGCGTATCATCCTGGAAACCGCAGGTGTCTCATCTGAACCGGGCGAAGGTTTCCTGTACATGGCCGTGTTCCGCATCGGGTCAGTTGCCGGGAACCGTGGTTTACAACCGCACGCCGAGGAGGACGCCGGCCGTGAGGCCGCTGCCGGATATGGTGAACTTCTCACTGCCGCCATTGACGCTGGAGCGGAAGCCCTCCAGGCCCAGGTATCCACCGAGCATGACAGCGGGATCGACCTGATAGGTGGCGTTCAGGTTGATACCATACTCGTAGCCGGACCCGCTGTATGAAGTCGGTGCGCTGCCAAATTTGGCGTCAGCCTGATGAATGCCAAGGAACGGAGCGAGTTCGAGCCGGAAATCGCCATTGCGATAGGTGGGCCCGACGACGAAGCGGACGCCGGTGGAGCGGTAGGAGAAGGTCGAACCAGTGAACTTGGATTCGCTGTTGCGATAGGTGAGGCTGGCACCTGCAATATAGCCGTAACCGCTGGCCTCACCCTTGTCGCTGAGATAAAAGGCCCCGGGAAGGAACTGGGACGCGCCTCCCGTGGTGCCCGATGATCCCCCAACCTGCTTGGCACCGGGCGCATACCCGACCCCGAGGCGGAGCTCCCAGGCCTGACCCCCGCTGGTGCTGGCCTCGGTGGCGATCGGGGCATCGAGGTCGTAGTCCTCGGCGGCAACCGCTCCTGCGGCAGCGGCCAGGAGCACGAGGACGGACGTACGCAGGGGCATTGGCGGTTCCTCGTCTGGGCAGGGAGGTGATCCCTGCCAGCAGTCGTCATCTGTCGGTCGGGGGTAGTCGGGGGTATGGGCGTCTCAGCGACTCTCTCGGGGCATGCCGTGATGAGAATTGGGATCCGCAAACATCCGCGCGCCAAGTGTGATACGGCCGAAGCCTGGAAAAATGGCTGGGTTCCGCGCTGAATCCGAGGGCCATCCCTGGCCATCCGGACGCCTGTCAGGACGGTCGACCCGCCGCGATGGCCATGATCAAGGTCTGATGAAGACCGCGCCTTCCCCTTGCCGGACTCGGGCACCGACGTCAGCATGCCACCGCCACCCACGGGAACCGGTCATGCGCATCTTCGCCTTCCTCGTCCTCATCGCCGCCATCGTCACGGTGGTCGTGCTCCTGATCCCGGGTGGTCCGCCTGCAACGCCGGGGAACGGACCGCTGCCGCCACCGCGCGGTGATGAGCTACGCCTGCTGTTCACCTATGGCTCGGAAAAGGAAGCCTGGCTGAAGGAGGCCACCGCCTCCTTCAATGCCAAAGCTGAACTGGTCGACGGCAAGCGCATCACCGTCGAGGCGCTGCCGATGGGTTCCGGCGAGTGCATCGACGAGGTCCTCGACGGCAGCCGCCAGCCGCACCTGATCAGCCCGGCCTCCGGCGTGTTCCTCGCCCTGGGCAACGCCCGTTCGCAGGCCGCAAGCGGCAAGGACCTCATCGGTGCGAGCGAAAACCTCGTCCTGTCGCCCGTGGTGATCGCGATGTGGAAACCGATGGCCGAGGCGCTGGGCTGGCCGGCGAAGCCGATCGGCTGGGGCGATGTGCTCGCCCTCGCCCGCGAACCCCAGGGTTGGGCCGCCAAGGGCCACGCGGAATGGGGCCGTTTCCGCTTCGGCCACACCCATCCCGAATCGTCCAACAGCGGCCTGATTGCGCTCCTGGCGCAAGGTTACGCCGCGACCGGCAAGACGTCCGGCCTGACCTCTGCCGACCTCGCGACGCCCGAGGTGGCGGCCTACGTCGGCGGGATCCAGCGGGCGATCGTCCACTACGGCAAATCGACTGGGTTTTTCGCCAACCGACTCGCCAGCGCCGGTCCGGGCTATCTTTCGGCAGCGGTGGTCTACGAAAGCAACGTGATCGAAAGCTACGCCAGGGCCGATAATACCTTCCCGCCCTTGGTGGCGATCTATCCCAAGGAAGGCACCTTCTGGTCTGACCATCCGGTCGGCGTGGTCGAACGGCCCTGGGTGACCCCAGCCCACCGCACCGCAGCCCGGCGCTACATCGATTTCCTCCTTGCTCAGCCGCAGCAAGAAGCCGCCCTCCGCATGGGATTCCGCCCGGCCGCGGTCAACCTGGCGGTGGCGGCGCCAATCGATGCCGCGCACGGGGTCGATCCCAAGCAGCCGACCACCACCCTGCCGGTGCCCGGCGCGGGGGTCTGCGATGCGGCGCTGCGCCTGTGGCGCGCGAACAAAAAACGCAGCGAGATCTGCCTGGTCCTCGACACCTCCGGCAGCATGTCGGAGGAGGGCAAGATGCCGGCGGCGCGCACCGGAGCGCAGGCCCTGGTCGGACTGCTCGGCGACGAGGACCACCTGTCGCTGATGCCGTTTTCGTCTGCCCCGAACTGGGTCGCGCGCGACCTGGTGGTGAAGGACGATCGCGCCAAGCTCCAGGCCCAGATCGGCGGGCTCTACCCCAACGGCGGCACCGCCCTGTACGACGCGATCGAAGCCGGCTGGACCGCGCTGAAAGACCGCGCCGGCGGCGAACGCATCGTCGCCGTGGTGGTGCTCACCGACGGCCAGGACACCAACAGCAAGCTCAAGCTCGACGACCTGATCACGCGCATCGGTGGACCCGAGGGCGGTGCGGTGCGCGTGTTCGCGATCGGCTACGGCAAGGGCGCGGACATGCAGGTGCTCAAACGCATCGCCGATGCGACCCAGGGCCGGGCGTATGCCGGCGATCCGCGCACCATCACCTCAGTGTTCAAGGACATCAGCACGTTCTTCTGAACTGCGACTGCTTCATCCCATCATTTCTACCTGTCTTCTTCCCAGGAATCCGCCATGGACGACGCCCCCAAACCCACCGCGATCGGCAAGTTCATCATCTTCCTCTTCATCCTTGGCTGTCTCGCCGGGGCCTGGTGGCTGTTCATCCGCGACAATGGCAACAAGGGCGGGAGCAACGGCGGCAGCGATCCCGCACCGGGGCCGTCCGGGGCCGAGACCACCATCGCCATCGCGGTCGGCAGCGAGAAGATCAGCTGGATGAAGTCGGCGCAGACCGAGTTCGCCAAGACCGGCGCCGGCCGCAAGGTCCGCATCGATCTGCTTTCGCTGGGCAGCAAGCAGGGCGCAGAGCGTATCGTCGACGGCGCCACGCCCATCCACGCCTGGGCCCCGGCGTCGTCGTCCTGGACGGCGCAGTTCCTCGCCGACTGGCAGGTGAAGCACTCCGGCAACCCGATCCGCAAGCAGGACAACCTCGCCCTGACGCCGATGGTCTACGTCTTCTGGGATGAGCGCTTCCGGGCCTTCAGCGCCAAGTTCGGCGCGGTGTCCGCGACCAGCATCGGCCAGGCCCTGGCCGAGCGCAGCGGCTGGGCCGGCATCGCCAACAAGCCGGAGTGGGGCCTGTTCAAGTTCGGCCACACCGATCCCAACCAGTCCAACAGCGGCTTGATGGCGCTGGTGCTGATGACCAACGAATATTACCGCACCAGCAAGGGCATCACCATGGCGCAGATCCTCGACCCCAAGTTCCAGGAATGGCTGGCCGGGGTCGAATCGGGCGTCACCGGCATGCTCGCCTCGACTGGCGACATGATGAAGAGCATGGTCCTGAAAGGTCCGTCGGCCTACGACGCGGTGCTGGTCTATGAGGCGGTGGCGATCGACTTCCTGAAATCCGCCCAGGGCCGCTGGGGCGACCTGCGCATCGTCTATCCGCAGCAGAACACCTGGAACGACAACCCGTTCTACACCCTCGACACGCCCAGCACGACCGCCGCGCAGAAGCAGGCCGCCGACGCGTTCCTCGAATTCCTGATGTCCGATGCGGCCCAGAAGCTGGCGCTCGAACACGGCTTCCGGCCGGGCAACCCCAAGATCCCGGTGCTCTTCCCGGAAAGCCCGTTCACCCAGTTCCAGCGCTACGGCCTGCGCAACGACATCTCGTCAACCGTCGAAGCACCCTCGGGCGAGGTGGTCATCAACCTGCTCCAGTCCTGGAACCGCCTGCGCATTGGCAAATGAGCGAAAAATCGCAATTGCACCCCAGCTGCGGCGTTGGTCGTCAGCTTCCGTCGTCCAGACAGGTGTTTCCCTGCGCCTACGAACGCTTTCAACAAATCCAGTTGCGTCACTGCCGCCAAGCGACCGTGCGGCCACACCTGTCCGGACGCAGCTCTGCCCCACTCCTTCCTCCCGCCTTGCATCTGGGGTACACTTGCGATTTTTCCAGGAAATCTCGGTTACCGTCTTGAGCCGCCGGCCGACCGGGTACGACTTGGCCATGCACGTGCCTTGCATCTGTTCCGATTCGTTCCGCCCGACGATCCACCGGTGCGCGTGCTGACCCATGTGGCGCTACCTCAAGGCCGCGTTCTGGCTCAACGCCCCCCTGCCCGGGGTCGGGCCGCTGCCGCTCAATGCGCTCGCGGTTGCCGGTTTCGCCATCCTCGGCTTTGCCCAGCCGGCATTCTGGTTGCTTGGCGCCGGCCTGGAGACCCTGTGGCTGTTCAGCCTGTCGACGAGCGCCCGCTTCCGCCGTGTGGTCGATGCCGAGGCGCTGACCGGGCAGGCGCGCACCGCCGAATCCCGGCGCGATGACCTGCTCGCCGCGCTCGGTGGTGCGGCGCGTGGCCGGCACGATCGCCTGCTCGCCACCGCCACCCGCGCCGAACGGCTGCTCACGGACGGACACGCGAGCGAGATCGCCATCGATGAGAGCCGCCGATCGCTCGATCGCATCGCCTGGATCCATCTCCGCCTGCTGGTCGCACAGCAGCGCCTGACCGAACAGGCCGCGAGCGAACCGGCCGACCTCGATCAGCGCATCGCCGGCCTGGAGCGCGAACTCGCGGATGCCGCCCTGGGCGCGACCTTGCGCGATTCCAAGGCCGCGACCCTGGAACTGCTCCTGCGCCGCCGCGACAATCGCACCCGGCGCGGCCAGTCGACGGCCGAGATCGAGGCCGACCTCGCGCGCATCGAGGCCCAGGTCGACCTGGCGGCGGAAAACGCCGCGCTCGACGGCCGGCCGGCGGCCGTCCATTTGGATTTGGATCTGGCAGGAAACGGTCTGTCCGGCGACCTGTTCGGCACCAGCGCCCCGGCAGTAGCGGAACTCGACCGCCTGTACGGCGCCGGCACTGCGCCGTCGCGCCCCAGGATGACGGCAGCAAACTGACGCGCCATTGCAGCGAGGGTGCGAATCCCTGTCCGCAAGCAGCAAAAGCCCGAGACCTGGAGGGGAATAAAAAGCCCCATCCCGGGCAACCAAGGCCCGCCAACGCAAGGACACGTTGAAATCGCCTTCCGGGCAGAGCCGGGTCCAGGGGCCGCGAGGCCCCTGGCGGGGACCGGGGCAGAGCCCCGAAGAAACTGACGCGCCATTGCAGCGAGGGTGCGAATCCCTGTCCGCAAGCAGCAAAAGCCGGAGACCTGGAGGGGAAACAAAGCCCCATCCCGGGCAACCAGGCCCGCCAACGCAAGGACACGTTGAAATCGCCCTTCCGGGCAGAACCGGGTCCAGGGGCCGCGAGGCCCCTGGCGGGGACCGGGGCAGAGCCCCGAGGTGAAAGCTACTTCTTCTTGGCGTCGCCCTTGTCGCCGGCTTTCGCATCCGGCTTGGCGCCGGCGGCTGGCTTGGCGGCGTCGCCCTTCGCGGCCTCGCCCTTGGCGGCACCCTCGGCGGGCGCAGCGGCGCCTTCGGCACCGGCGGCGGGCGTGGCCTCTTCGGTCTTCTTCATCGCGCGCGGGATGATGACCGACAGGACCAGGGTCTTGGCAGCGCTCAGCAGTTTCGCACCAGCGGGCAGCTTGAGCTGGCCGGCGTTGACGATCTGGCCGAGCTGGACTTCACCGAGATCAAGGCCGATCGCATCGGGGATGGCGTCGGCCTTCACCAGGATGCGGACCTTGCGCAGGCGCTGTTCGACCAGGCCGCCGACCTTGACGCCGGGGCAGTTGCGCGCGTCTACGGCAATCGCGACTTCGACTTCGATCTCGCCCTTGGGGTCGATCTCGAGGAGGTCGATGTGCTTGATCGCGTCGGTCAGGCAATCCCAGTCGACTGCGCCGCGCAGGGCGGTGAAGGCGGTACCGTCGACCTGGATCTGGCACAGGTGGACGACGGTGTCGGCCAGGACATGGGCCGACTTGACGTCGAGCGACAGGTGGCGGCTGGGCTGGCCGGCGCGGCTCACCGTGACCGGGACTTGGCCTAGACTGCGCTGCTTCCTGGCGTTCTTGGTGCCCAGGGCGGTGCGCGGGCTGGCGGTGAAGGTGGTGGCGGTCGTGCTCATGGATTGCTCGCAGTTCTTTGTCTTCAGTGGGGAATCTTGGACGCCTCGCCGGACTTGTCGGCGAAGAGGGCGCTCACGGACTGGTTGGTGTGGATGCGTTGGATGGCGTCGCCCAGGAGCTTCGCCAGGGGCAGGACGCGGATCGGCAGGTCGGCGAATTGGCGCTTGAGCGGCAGCGAATCGGTGACCACCAGTTCGTCGAACTGGGCCTTCGCCAAGCGTTCGTAGGCATCGCCGCACAGCACCGCATGGGTGACGACCGGGATGACCTTCTTGGCGCCGAACTTGCGCACGGTGGCAATGGCGTTGGTCATGCTGCCGGCGGTGGTGATCATGTCATCGACCAGGATCACGTCGCGCGAGCCGATCTCGCCGATCACCGCCGCGACCTCGGTGGTCGCGTCGCCGGTGCGGCGCTTGTCGATGATCGCGAGGGGATAGCCCAGGGCCTTGGCCATCTTGTCGGCCATCTTGATCGAGCCCGTATCGGGACAGACCACCACCGGGTTGGCGAGCTTGAGCGAGGCGAGGTATTCGAGCTGCACCGGCCGAGCAATAAGGTGGTCGACCGGCACGTCGAAGAAGCCCTGGATCTGCTGGGCATGCAGGTCGACCGTCAGCACCCGGCCGATGCCGGAGGTGGTCATCAGGTTGGCGACCAGTTTCGCCGTGATCGGCACCCGGCCCTCGTGCTTGCGATCCTGCCGGGCGTATCCGAAGTAGGGCACCACCGCGGTCACCCGGGCAGCCGAGGCGCGGCGCAGGGCGTCGGCGATGACCAGCAATTCCATGAGGAAATCGTTGCTGATCGTCGGCTGGACGACGAACACGTCGGCACCGCGCACGTCCTCATGGACCTGCACCTTGACCTCGCCATCGGGGAAACGACCGCAGGTCATCTCACCCAGGCGCAGGCCGAGGTGCTTGGCGATCGCCTCGGCGAGCGGGCGGTTGGCATTTCCGGAGACGATGCGCATGCAGGTGTCCAGGGACCGTCGAATGGAATCCGGCGGGGCGCGGCACACTAGCGCCCCGCCGCCAGGGGCAAGCGATTAGGGCTGGCAGTCCGAAATTCGCCCGCCCGACCACTGTGCAGCGGCTTCAACGCCGCGTTCTGGACCACCGCCGACGTTGCCGGCCTGCCAACCGACCCAGAATCGCAGCCATGCCCTCATCTCCGCCTCCTGACGTTGCCGAACTCGCCCGCTTGGCAGCAGAACTCAAACGCCACGACGACCTGTACTACGCCGAGGCCGCGCCCGCGATCAGCGACGCCGACTACGACGCCCTGCGCCGCGACTACGACGCCCTGGCCGATCGTCTGGGGATCGCGGAATCCGAGCGCTACACCCGGTCGCTCGGCGATGACCACCGCGAGGGCTTCGCCAAGGTGCGCCACCGCCAGCCCATGCTGTCGCTGGAAAAGGCGGCGACCTGGCCGGACCACCTCGTCGATGGCGCCGATCCCCATCCGGAACTGATTCCAGGCGACGCGCTGACCGAGGCCGGCCGGGCCGCGCGCAAGGCGTTCGCGCTCGGGCAGCTCGAACAATGGCAGCGGCGCACCGCCAAGGCGCTTGGCCTCGACGAGGCGACCGAGCTTGACCTCACCGTCGAACCGAAGATCGACGGCATCTCGGTCAGCCTGACCTACGCTGATGGCACGCTGGTGCAGGCGGTGACCCGGGGCGACGGCGTCGCGGGCGACGACGTCACTGCCCAGGTACGCGCCGCCGGGGCGGCGCCGGAACGCGTCACCGTCGCCGGCCGCTTCGAGGTGCGCGGCGAGCTCTACCTGCCACGCGCGGCCTTCGACGCCCACAACCGCAACCTGGTCGCAGCCGGCGAAGGTGCGCTCGTCAATCCGCGCAACGGCTGCGCCGGCCTGATCAAGCGCAAGGATCCGGCGTCGCTGGCCGGGGTCGGCGTGGCGAGTTTCCTGTACCACGTCGCCTGGGCCGAGGGCATCACCCTGCCAGCAAGCCAGTGGGAGCGCATCACCTGGCTGAAAACCCACGGATTCCAGGTCCATCCCGGCGCGCGCCGGCTGAAGGGCGTCGCGGCGGCCTACCGCCATTGCCTGGAGTTCGTCGCCGAACGGCCGCGCCTCGACCACGACATCGACGGCCTGGTGCTGAAGCTCGACGATACCTCACGCCAGGACGAACTCGGCGCGACCGAGCACCACCCGCGCTGGGCGATCGCCTACAAGTTCCCGCCCGAGCGCCGCGCCACCGTGCTGCGCGCGATCACCGTCCAGGTCGGCAAGACCGGCAAGCTGACCCCGGTCGCCGAGCTGGAACCGGTGTTCATCGCCGGCTCCACCGTGGCGCGCGCCAGCCTGCACAACTTCGGCGAACTCGCGCGCAAGGACGTGCGCGTCGGCGACACGGTGCTGGTGGAAAAGGCCGGTGAGATCATCCCGCAGGTGCTGTCCGTCGTTTTGGGCCAGCGTCCGGCCGGCGCGCTGCCTGTGCCCTGGCCGACGACCTGCCCGGCCTGCGGTGGCGCGGTTGTCGAAGAACGCTCGACTGACGCCGTCGGCCATCTCTGCCCGAACTTTTCGTGCCCGGCCCAGGTGCGCGAACGCTTGCGCCACTTCGCCAGTCGGGCCGCGCTCGACATCCGGGGTCTTGGTGCGGCGATGGTCGACCAGCTCGTCGACCGCCTCGGCGTCTCTGCGCCGGACCAGCTCTTCGCGCTCACCGCCGAACAGCTCGCGCCGCTGGAGATGGAAGCCGACACCAACGGCAAGCGCCGCACCTTCGGCCCCAAGAACGCCAGCAACCTGATCAGTGCGCTGGCCGAAAGCCGCGATCGCGGCCTCGCCCGCGTCTTGCTCGGACTCAGTATTCCGCGCCTGGGTGAAAAGCTGGCGACCGACCTTGCCGCCCGCTTCGGCTCATGGGATGCGCTGCTCACGTTCGGACGAAGCTACCACACCGGCGACCGCGCTGCGGTGCTCGCGGTGAGCAAGAAGAAATCCAAGGCGCTCGATGCCGAACGCGCGGCCCTCAACGTGCAACCGATTGCCCAGATGGACGAGGACACCGCGATGCCGTTGTTCGCTGCGCTGACCAGCGACGCGGTGGTCGCCACGGTCGATAGGCTGAAATCCGCAGGCGTCCGCCTCGACCAGCCGCAGGCGGCGGTGCAGGCGGTGGCAGGCGTCGCTGGCAAGGCGTTCGTGCTCACCGGCACGCTGCCGACGCTCAGCCGCGATGAAGCAGAGAAGCTCATCGTTACCGCCGGTGGGCGCTGCGCGGGTTCGGTCTCCAAGAAGACCGACTACGTCGTCGCCGGAGCCGACGCGGGATCGAAGCTCGCCAAGGCGCAGGAACTTGGCGTCACGGTGATCGACGAAGCGGCGCTGTTGGCGCTGCTTGGACGCTGAGGCCCGCTGAAAGCCGCTGGTGGCCACTGTAAGTCGCTGAAGGCCAGACACGGCCCGGTTGCCGAAGCGAACCGGTGGTCCAGCATCCGACCATGCCTTCATCTGAACGGTTTCCCTGCGTCACCCGGCGCGGCTTCCTGGTCGGCACTGCCGCCGTGCTCGCCGCCGGCTGCATCCGCACGCCGCAGAACCAGGAATACGCCCCGGTTACGCCGGTGCGCCCGGCCGGACCGGCGACGACGGGCGGGGACGGCAGTGGTCTGACGTACACGGTCGAACGCGGCGACACCCTCTACTCGATCAGCCGCCGGGCCGGCATCCCGGTCGCGGACATCGAAAATGCCAACCCTCGCTCCAGCGACCCCCCCCTGCGCCCGGGCACGCGTCTCTGGCTGCCCGGCGCGATCGCGATCATCGGGACGACAGCAGCTCCACCGACCACCACACCAGAGGTCGCTGGCAAAGGCGAGCCCTACCGGCTCGTTCCACGCTCAACCTGGACCGACGCCAAGATCGGACCGAAGCGCGAACCGATGGGCAAGGTGCTGAAGATCACGGTGCACCACACCGATGAAGGTGAACGGCTGGCCGAGGTGCCAGACGCGGAACTGCTCAAGCGCATCGACAACTACCACCGCGAAGGGCGACATTGGCCCTCGATCGGCTACCATTACCTGGTCGGCCGCGACGGCGAAATCTGCAACATCTACGAGGGTCGCCCGGCCCAGTTCAAGGGCACCCACACGCTGCATAACAACAGCAACAACCTCGGCATCGCGGTGATGGGCGACTTCATGCACAAGCTGCCGACGCCGAAGCAACTGCGCGCCCTGCGTGCCTTTCTCGATGACAGCCGCAGCCGGTTCAGCGTCTCGCTGACCCAGGTCTATGGCCACCGCGAACTGAGTGCGAGTTCATGCCCGGGCGACGCACTGTTCGCGTGGCTGAAGGACTACCGCGCCGGCCGGGCGGGCTGAAGCCGCCGACGCCGGTCGAGAAATTCGGCCTCCTGCCGTTCCATCCAGCGCTGCAGGTAACGCGTGATGTATTCGTCCCGCAACCGTTCCGGCAGGTGCGCCGGAGCCACGATGGGCCGGCCGTAGCGCACCTCCATCGGCGGCGCAGAAATGCGCGGCAGGGCGGATCCACGCGGCCAGAAGCCTTCGGTGCGATGCAGGTACACCGGGATCACCGGCACGCGGGCGCGGCGTGCCATCAGGGCCGGGCCGGCGCGCAGGCGGCCCAGGCGACCGTCGCGGGTGCGGGTGCCTTCCGGGAAGACCAGCACCGGCAGGCCGGCGCGCAGGCGCTGGATCGCGCCCGAGGTGCTCGATGCCGCCGGCTTGTCGCGATTGACCGGGATGCCGTGGAAGATGTTGAGCAACGTGGCGAAGATCGGATTGCGCCACAGGTCCTCGCGCGCGAAGTAGCACACTGCGCCGCGGCGCCAGATCGCCGCGAAGGGCGGATCGAAGTAGCTGCGGTGGTTGGCCGCCAGCAGCACCGGGCCATCCACCGGGATTCCGCGCGCCCAGCGCACCCGGGCGCGGGCGCAGAAGCGCGCCACCGTGCGCAGCACGACGATCCCTATCAGGCAATGCATCAGGTGGGCAAGGAAGAACGGGACGCGAACCCCGGCTACATCCGGCCGCACGACAGCAGGCGAGAATGCGGTCATCAGGTTGGTTTGGCCGGCGGCTTGTCGTCGCCGAGGTAGTATTTCATCATGGCGGCCGAGAAGTCGCCGCTATTGTAGCAGCTCGGGCCGGTGATCAGGCTGGCGAAGGTGAACGCGCGGTCTTCCGACCTGGGCACCCGGATGAACGGGATGCTGTGGAAGCGCGCGGATTCAGCATCGGCCGGGCTGTCGCCGATGAACAAGGCATCAGCGGCAGCGATGCCCAGGTCGACGAGCGGGATGTCCAGGCGCTTGCGCCGGCGCCCGTGGCCGAGGTCCTGGCTGGCGTTACCCGCATGGTAGATGCGGCCGAAATAGCCGGAGAGCTTGGCCTGATCCAGGGCGGCGACGATCGCGGATTCCTCGGCATCGCTGACCACGACCAGGGCCACGTTGCGTTTTTTGGAAAAATGCGCGAGAAACTCCACCACCCCGCGCCGAGCGAGGTAGGTCCAGTCCTGATGCTCGACCAACGTGTCGAAGCAGTCCAGCATGATCAGCCGGACCCGCGCTGGGATCACCGTGGAGGAGCCGAACTGCGGCATGGCCGGGATGCTGAAGACGCCGCCGAGGACGCAACCCCGGATCAGGGCAGCGCGATCAGAACAGCTTCTGCTGCCCGGGCGTCGGATCCTCGGTGACCGGACGGGGTTCCGGCAACTTCGCCGCCGGAGCACTAGGCGCGGCTGCGTTTCCGGCCGGCGCGGTCACCGGCGTAACCGCGGCTGCTGGCAGCGCGGGAGTTGCTGGCAGCGCGGGAGTTGCTGGCAGCGCTGCGGCGGCTGGTTGCGCCGGGGCCGCAGGGGCAGGCGCCGCTGCTGGCGCGGTGCTGCCCGGCACGGAATCCGCCAGCACCTTGTCAATGCGCTTGAGGATGTCGTCCAATTCGGCGGTCTGGGTGCGCGGCTTGGCCTCTTCCGGCAGCGGTTTGGCCGCCTGGGTATCGATCGAGTGGTGGAATCCCAATTCGGCGAGGCGGCCCGCCTTGCGGGTGGCCTCCTGGGCCGGATCGACCGGCGCGGCCGGTTTGGCCTCAAGTCCGGCGAATAGCGATTCCGCCGCTGCGTCATCGTCGGTGGTGGCCTTCGCGGCCGGCTTGACAAGAGAGGGCTTGAACGCGGGTTTGACCGGGGCTGCCACCGGCGGCAATTCGTGGGTCGATTCCTTGCTCGCGACCGGCG